>DASQIK010000001.1:0-53569 GCA_035631615.1 Candidatus Dormiibacterota bacterium
ACCGGGCACGTCGGCTGGCGCGTCGCCTGGTCGACGAACAGCGCCCCGAAGTCGCGCTTGAAGTCGAGCCGCGGGTAGGCCGCCAGCACCTTCGGCACGACGGCCCGCCGGACGTCCGCGTAGCGATAGCCGGTGACGTCGGTGCCGGTCGAGTCCCAAAGAAGTTCGATCTCGGATGCCGGGTCGGACGGGAGCTCGTCGGCCATGTGCAGCTCGATCACGTCGTAGATCGCGCGTGCTCGGTCGGGCGGCGCGCCGTGCTCGAGCGCGAAACGCTCCGCCGCGATCGCGCCATCGGTCTCGAAGCACGCCCCGGTGTCGTACTCGGCGAGCAGCCCGATGTCGTGGAGAATTGCGCTCACGTACAGGATCTCCGGGTCGAACCGGAGGTCGTCGTGCAGTGCGAGCTCGACCGCCCATGCATACGCACGCACGGAGTGGTTCACGAGGAACGGCGGCGCGACGGTCGCAAGCAGCTCGCGCGCATGCCTCGCGAGCGCCGAGTCCGGCACCGGCATCCCGAGCGCGCCGAGCGCGGCGTCATCCATCGGCTCGACGCTAGCAGGCTGCCGCCCGGGTGACCCTGGGGCGGCATACTTGCCGGGCATGAACATCCACGCCCTGATGCTCGCCGACAGCGCCCAGGCGGTCGACGGCAAGCTGTACATCCTCGGCGGCGCGTGGAACGTGCTCCGGTTCCCGGAGTTCCCGGCGCAGCTGATCGTCGGGATCGCGGTCGCGATCGACGTCGACTGGAACGAGACGAACCAGCGCCACCACCTCGACGTGCATTTCGAGGACGCCGACGGGAACGCGATGCAGCCGACGATCGGCGCCGACTTCGAGGCCGGCCGGCCGCCCGGCGCCGTGGCCGGCGCGGACCTGCGGATCGTGTTCGCCGTGAACGGGCCCCTGTCGATTCCCGCTCCCGGGTCGTATTCCGCCGTGGCGTCCGTCGGCGGCGAGGTCCTCGCCCGGGCGCGGTTCCAGGCCATCCAGGCAGCCCGCCCGAGCTAGATCACGATCGTCCGCTGGTGCGGATCGGAGCCGTCCGACGGGGTCATGTGACCCCCTGACCGATTCGGGCCATGGCCGAGGGCCATCCCGTGGGCCACGATCCCCGGGTGCAGCATCCTGCCCCGCTCGAACCAGCTGCCGTCCGCGCCATGGTGCGCCGCCGGCCGTCGCCCATGGCGGCGCTGAGCGCTCTCCTGGCGGCGCTCCTGCTGTTCGTCTTCAGCTCCGGCGGAACCTTCGCGGCCACGACCGTCACCCCGAAGTGCGACGCGATCAACCTCCGCACGGGTTCCTCCACCACGTACGCGAGGAAGGCGAGCGTCAACACCGGCGCAGTGCTGACCGTGGCGGCCACGGTGACCGGCGGCAGCTACTCGGCCTCCTGCCTCGGCGTTTCGCTGACCGGCACGAGCTGGTACCGATTCAGCGCGATCGACGGGAAGAGCGTGTCGTCGCTGTACGGGGTGACCTACGTGTACGGCGCGAGCGCGTTGTTCAAGGCCGTCACCACGCCCACGCCGAGCCCGACGCTGGCGCCGATCGCCGCTCCCACCACGGCGCCGATCGTCGCGCCCTCCGACCCACCGAGCGCCTCGCCGGACGCCTCCGGCTCGCCGGCACCCACCGCAAGCGCCGCGCCCGGCGCCACCCCGAACCCCGTCACCCTCCCGGCGACGATCACCTTCTACGGCCGCGGCTACGGCCACGGCGTCGGGCTGTCCCAGTACGGCGCGAAGGGCCGGGCATTGGATGGCCAGACCGCCGCGACGATCCTCGCTCACTACTACAAGGGCACCACGATCGGCACGATGCCGAACAGCCTGATTCGGATCCTCGTCCTGCAGTCGTTCGCAGCCACGTCCACGAACCCGGTGCAGGTGTACGGCCGCGGCGCCACCTGGTCGATCGATGGCATCGCGATGACCTTCCCGGCCGATGCGCGGCTGCGGTTCACGCCGGCCGTCTCCGGAGCGACGACGACCTGGAAGGTGCTGGTCACCGCCACCGACGGGTCGACGCTGTACAGCGGCGCGTCGGCATCGAGCATCCGGATCCGCTCGGGCGCCGGCGGCACCCTCCAGCTGTGGTCCATGCCCTCGGCCTACGACCGCTTCCGCGACGTGCTTCGCCTGATTGGCAACACCAACGGAACGTCGATCGTAAACGTGGTCAACGAGACGTCGATGGAGTCCTACCTGAAGGGGGTCATCCCCGCGGAGATCTCCGCGTCGTGGCCGACGGAATCGCTCAAGGCCCAGACCATCGCGGCGCGCTCGTACGCCGAGTACCGGATGCACCCAACCACCGGCATCTACGACGTCTACAACGACACCCGCTCGCAGGTCTACCTCGGCTATCTCGCCGAGAAACCCACGACCTCCACCGCGGTCGCGGCGACGGCCGGCAAGGTGCTCCGGACGAGCACCGGCGCCAAGGTCACCGCGATGTACCACTCCTCGGACGGCGGCTGGACCGAGAACAACGAGAACGTGTTCACCTCGTCCACCGGCGCCAGGACCGCCGGCGTGTACAGCTACCTGCGCGGCTCGTCCGACCGGCGCCCCGATGGCACCTCGTACGACGACAGCTCGCCGTACGCAACGTGGCGCACGAAGACGTACACCCTCGCCCAGATCCAGGCATGGTTCGCCGCCGACTCTCGCTCGAACGTCGGAACGCTGGTCGCCCTGGATCTCCGGAACCGCGGCGTCTCCGGCCGGCTGATCAGCGTGACCTTCATCGGCGCGAACGGAACGACGAAGCAGGTCTCCGGCGCGGTCTTCGAGTCGATCTTCAATGCGCACCGGCCGTCCGGCGACCCGTTGATGTGGAGCACCATGGTCGATCTGGTCCCGATCCCGTGAGGCCGCCGACGCCGGTCCGATAGCCCCGCCCTCGTCGAGCGCTGCAAGCAGTCCGGCTTCGGCGGCCGCGGCAAGGGCCCCGAAGCGCTCGAGCAGTACAGGAGAAGAAGACGATCCGGGCGACGCTCTGCTAGCCCGGGGCGGGCGGCGGAGATGGCGACTCGGTCGGCGTTGGCTCCGGCGACTGCGCAGACGTGTGGCCCGGCACGACGCTCGGGGCTGCGGTGGGGGTCGGCGTCGGCGGCACGGGCAGGCCGAGCAGGTTCGCGATCGCCGCCTGGATCCTGGTGATCTCCGACTTCGTCAGCCATTCCGGATACGTGGGCGGCACGATCCGCAGCTGCTTGACCGAGGCGCTCTGGGCCTTGGCGAACAGGTCGACGAGGTTGGGCAGCGCGGAGCGCGGCAGGTCCGTCCAGACGAAGCCCCTGGCAGCGGCGAACAGGTCGGGTGCGTTGAGGATGGTGTCCGGCCCGATCTGCCTGCGGACCGCGAGCAGGAGGTTCTGTTGGCGCTCCATCCGGCCATAGTCGGAGTCCTGGTGGCGGCTCCGGGCGTAGAACAGGGCGTGCCGGCCGTCCAGGTGCTGCTGGCCTGCGGGCAGTGACATCACGATGTGGCCGTACACCGGGTCGGGATAGTTGGCGTCGTAGACCGGCGACGGGATATTGATGTCGATGCCGCCCATGGCATCGACGACCTTGATCATCCCCCACAGGTCGACGACGAGCACGGCATCCACCGGGCGGCCGGTGAGCTGGGAGACCGTCGCGCGAACCGCACCGATGCCCGCAACCGCGCCGGTGCCCGGCCAGCGATCCGGGTGGATCACCGTCGCCTCGACGTACAGCCCGTTGAGCAGGCCGGAGTAGCAGCCACAGGCGACGGCGTCGCGGGCGGCGCCCGGCGGGAGGGGGGCGTTGATGAGATTCCGGGGCAGCCCGATCATCGCGACCTTGCCGGTGTTGACGTCGACCTCGACCAGGAGCATGACGTCCATGCGCCGACTCCACCGGTCGCGGCCCGCGTCCGAGCCCATGAGCAGCAGGTCGAACCGCCCGTCGTTGCCCCACGGGACCGCGCCGGGGCGCGTCCACGGAACGGACACGTTGAGGCCGGGAAGGTTGCCGGTGCCCGAGCCCTGCGCGACGACCGGTCGTGGGGTGGGCCTGACCGTCGGCGAGGCGCCCGGAGGAATCGATGCCCCGGGGTCGCTCGGCGCCGGCGAGCTGTCCCCGCCATCACCCGGGTCGAACGTCCAGCCGGGTGGCGGCGTGTCGACCGGGGCGTCGGTCTGCTCCGGGCCGTTGGCGAAGGTCGAATCCAGGAAGTCGCTGGTCGCGGCGATCGTCGAGCCCAGCCAGAGGTGCGGGACGAGCACGAGGATGAGCATCGCCGGCCCGACGACGCCGATCGCGAGCCAGGGCTTCGGGGTCGCTCGCGTCGCATCGACGCCGGCGGCGAGTCGCCACACGCCAAGCGCGATGTTCACGATGGCGAATGCAGGCAGGACGCCCGGCGTCACGGCGAACGCGAGGATGGCGGTGAAGCCACCGGACGCGTACAGCCCGAGGAAGCCCGCGAGCAGCAGCGCGATCGGCGTGAAGAACAGCAGCGCAGCCCGGCGGCGCCCGAGCAGCAGGTGGCCCGCGCCGGGAACGATCAGATCGAGGACCGCGGCGGCCGTCAGTCGGCGGGGCGACGGCTTCGGGGTCGGGGTCGGCGTGCTCACCGGCGGAACTATGCCTTGCCTCCGCGTGCGTGTACCAGGTACGAAAGTGCCAGTCCGGTATGGGAGGGTCGGGTCCGGTGCGACGAGGTGTGGTCGGGTGCAGTTCCGCCCGCGGTCGCGGTGGCGAGCTCCATCAGCCTATGGATGCCCGGTCGAGGCCATCCGCGCAACTGGTGCACCATTGATCGATGTCGGAGCCGACGATCTTCCAGCTGCTCGACTACCTGTACTGGATGCGCGACCGCGTCCTCGCGACCGCGGCGGCACTCGACGCCGAGACGTTCCAGCACACGCCGATTGTGGGGCATCGCGACCTGCGCCAGACGCTCGCCCACGAGCTCGACGTCGAGATGAGCTGGCGCGGCAAGCTGCGCGGCCAGCCGCGCGAGACGTGGGGCCCCGCCGCCGAGATCAAGCCCGAGTGGTTCCCGAGCGTGGCCCTGCTCGCCGACTACTGGCACGGCGACGAGGCCCAGACGCAGGCGTGGGTCGGCGGGCTGTCCGCGGCCGAGCTCGGGGCGCCGGTCACGGTCAACGGCCTCGACGGCCGCTCGCTCGCGACGTACCTCCTGGCAGTCGTCACCCACGGCGTCACCGAGCTCGTGGCCGCCGCGGCCATCCTCGAACAGCTCGGCCACCCGACGGGTGACCTCGGGCTCCTCAACTTCCTCGACGAGATGGCGCCGATCGTGTCGACGAATCCGGTCGCATCGAGGGCGCCGGTCGAGCCCGAGCCGGCCGGGCCATCCGGCGCCTGACCGCGTGGTTCGGCGCCTGACGGCGCCACGCGGCACACTCAGCCCACACATCACACCGGGAGGGTCGATGAGCAGCTTCCAGGACCTGGCGGATCTGCCGCTCCTCGAGATCTGGGGCGGCGACGCGGTTCGCGCGCGGCGGATCCAGGGCGATCGGATCACCTTCGCGGTCGTCGAGCTCGCGCCGAACGCGGCCGTGCCCGAGCACCGGCACGCCAACGAGCAGCTGGGCATGGTCATCCGCGGTCAGATGCATTTCACGGTCGATGGCGAGACGCGCGACCTCGGGCCCGGCGGGACGTGGCGCATCCTCGGCGATCGGCCGCACGACGTCGTCGCGGGACCCGAGGGTGCCGTCGTCATCGACGTGTTCAGCCCCGTTCGTTCCGACTGGGACGAGAAGGTCGTCGTGGAGCCCTCGCCCGCACCGAGGTGGCCGGAGGCGTGAGCCTGTACCGGCTGCGCCGCGGCCTGCCCGAGCTGACCGAGCCGACGGTCGTCGTCGCGCTCGATGGCTGGGTCGATGCCGGGAGCGCGGCCACGAACGCGGCGGCGACGCTCGCCGAGGGCGGCCGCATCATCGCCTCGTTCGACGCCGACGAGATCTTCGACTACCGCGCCCGACGCCCGACGCTCCAGATCGTCCATGGCAAGCCGCGCAGCCTCGACTGGCCGGAGCTGAACCTGCGCGCGACGCGGATCGCCGGTCGCGACGTGCTGGTCCTCACCGGCGCGGAGCCGGATTACCGCTGGCACGAGCTGTCGAGCGACATCGTGGCCCTGGCCCAGAAGCTCGGCGTGGCGCAGTGGATCAGCCTCGGGGCCATCCCGGCTGCAGTGCCGCATACCCGCCCCGTGCCCATCCTCGGCACCGAATCGCGGGCCGGCCTGCTCAAGGGCGGCACGCTGCCCGGCCCCGAGGGCGTCCTGCGCGTGCCCGCCGCCGCAATCTCGATCTTCGACATCTCGGTCGCGAAGGCAGGCATCGCCGCGGTCGGCTACTTCGCGCAGATCCCGCACTACGTATCGGGGCCGTACCCGGAGGCGTCGATCGAGCTGCTGCGCGCGCTCGGGAAGCACCTCGACGTCGCGCTCGACATGGCGAACCTGCCAGAGGAGGCGCGCCTCATGCGCGTCCGGCTCGATGCCGCGGCCGCGCGCGAGGAGACGACGAAGACGTACGTGGAGCGCCTCGAGACGCTCGTCGACGAGGCGCGACTGCCGTCCGGCGACGACCTGATCAGCGAGATCGAGCGATTCCTCCGCGAGGGCGGCAACCAGGGTGGAAGCGGGAGGCCGAATTGACGGACATGCTCGGTGGCGACGGCGAGGACCTGCGCGACTGGCCGGAGATCGTGATCCTCGGGCGCGACACGTGCGCGGACACCATCCGCTGCCGCGGGCAGCTGCACCTGCTCGGCATCCCCTACATCTATCGGAACGTCGAGCTCGACCCCGTCGCCGACACCCTCATCCGCTCCTACAACGACGGCGAGCGCGTCACGCCGACCATCCTCGTCGGCGATCCGGCGAACCCGACGACGGTCCTCATCGAGCCGTCCGACGAGGCGCTCCGCGCCGCCATCGGCGCATAGCCGTCCCGGCACCCGCCTGGGAGTGGGCTACCGGGGCGTTTCCCCGCAGCGCGCCCTCCCGGGTCGCCGAAATGGGCGGCGATGTTCCACCAGATGACCTTTTTCGCCGGTTTCGGGGCCATTTCCTGCCGTCGTCGGACCGACAGGCGTCCTCCCGGGCGCAGCTGATCGTGGCCAGCCCCTGCATGCCCAACCGAATGGCGGGCTTGTCGCCCTCGCGGACGGAATCGGCTGCGAATCCCCGGAAAAGGTCACCAGGAGAACATCTGGGGCGATTTCGTCGGCGGGACGGCGCCGATTTCGTCGGCGGGACGTCCGCTGAAGCTAGGAGCCGCCTCGCAGGCGAAGCATCGCCTGCATCGCGGCGAGCTTCGGGGCGAACTCGGTGCGGATCTCGTTGACCGACGCGTGGTCGAGGTCGAGCTCCCTCGCGATCTCCTGGAGCGTGTCGGATTCCTGCGAGGTGATCGTGTCGTCCGCGGCGCCGACGAGGTAGCAGCAGCGCAGGAGCGCCACGCGGTCCGCCTCGGTCGAGAGGTCCTTGAACTGGCGGGTCACGAGGTAGTCCTCGGTGCCGCCGTACAGGAGGGACTGGTGGCGCGCGATCTGGGCGACGAGCGTCGCCTGCGCCTCCGGTATCCCGCCGTGCTCCGAAACGAGCTTCTCGATCGCCTCCAGCTCGACCGTGCTGATGTCCAGGTCCGCGGCGGCGGCACGCATCAGGATGTACGCGAACGAGGCGAGGAATCGGGCCCGTTCGATCGGGATCGCCTCGAGCTGGCGCGCGATCCGGCGGACCGTTTCGGTGTCGTTGCCGTCGACGCGGGCTTCGACGGAATCGCCCGGAACCCCGGCGCCGCCCAGGAATCGCCGCATCGACATGGGCCGAGTATGGCGCGGATCGCGACCCAGCCCCTGTTCAGCCCTGTGCGGGCAGCAGGTCGTCGCGCACGAGCTGGTCGACGGTCACCGGATTCGGCACGAGCCCGAGCGTCTGCATGTACGCGATCGACGCCTGCCAGCCGGCGTGGTCGATCGCGCCGAAGGCACCGCCGCCCGAGGCGGGCGACCAGGTCGCGATCGTGGCAGCGAGAATCGCCGCCTGCGTGGCGCGGTTCGAGCCGAGGTCCGGCACCGCCGCGATCGAGGCGTCGAGACCGACCTTCGGGTCGGCGGCGATCTCGGTCATCGCGCGGAGGGTCGCGGCGACGAACGCGGCGACCGCATCGCCCTTCGAGCCGAGAGTGGCCTTGGAGGAGATGAGCCCGGGACCGGGCAGGGCCACGACGTCGTCGACGTGCAGGACGATCGCCTTCGTGCCCGACAGCTCGAGCTGGACGGGCTCGTTGTTCGCGAATCCCGTCGCCGCGTCGACCGCGCCGCCCTGGACGGCGACGCCCTGGCCGAAGTCGGGGTACTCGACGACGGTCACGTCGTCGGGCGTCAGGCCGACCGACTTCAGCAGGGCCTGGAGCATGATCCACGACGACCCGTACTTGCCCGGGATGCCGATCTTCCTGCCCTTGAGATCGGCGGCGGTCTTGATGCCGGACGACGCCTTCGCGAACACGATCGAGGGATACGTGCCGTACACGGTCGCGACGTACTGGACCGGGATGCCCTGGCTGACCGCCGGGATCACGTCGGTGCCGTCGGCGACCGAGATGTCGATCGCACCCTGGCCGGTGAGTGTGATCAGGTCCGGGTCGATCTTGTTCTCGAAGGTCACGTCGAGGCCCGCATTGCGGTAGTAGCCGTTCTGCTGTGCCAGGTAGAAGGGCGCGAACTGGACGCTCGGGATGTAGCCGAGCCCGACCTTGAGCGCGACCGGAGCGGCAGTCGTGGCGCGCGTCGACGGCTCGACATGGCTGCACGTCGAGCTCGCAGGACATGTCGATGCGGCCGGGTTCCCACACGCTGCGAGGACCATGGCCGCGAGAACGATCAGGCTGGCGAGGCGGGAGGGCATGGAGATCTCCTGTGGGATGGGTCAGCGGGCTCCGACGAGCGCGCGTTCGACGACGACGACGAGGCCGTACAGGGCGATGCCCAGCAGGGCGATCGTCAGGAGCGTGGCGAAGAGGAGCGGGATGTCGAACAGGCTGCCGCGCGCGATGTTCACCAGCAGCCCGAGCCCGCGATCTGCGCCGGCCCACTCCCCCACGATCGCGCCGACGACGGCGAGGGTGACCCCGACGCGGAGCCCGCCGAAGATCGCCGGCAGCGCCGCAGGGATCTCGAGGGTCGTGACGATCTGCCAGCGGCTCGCCCGCAGGCTGCGGGCGAGCTCGAGCAGGCGGCCGTCGACCGCGCGGAAGCCGACCATCGTCGCGATCGCGACCGGGAAGAAGACGATCAGCGCGCAGATCACGAACTTGGCGGTCAGCCCCGGCCCGAACCACAGGGCGAGCAGCGGTGCCAGCGCGAGGATCGGGATCGCCTGCGCCGCGACCAGGTACGGCGAGAGGAGGCGCTCGGCGAGCGGAAGACGCGCGAGGAGGTAGCCGACGATCAGCGCGAAGCTGGCGCCGACGCCGAACCCGACGGCGACCTCGTACAGCGTGCGGGACGCATGTGGCGCGATCGTGCCATCTGCCCAGGCCGAGACGAACCGCGCACCCACGAGCTCGGGCGTGGGCAGGATGAACGGCGGAAAGCCCGAGACGATGACGATGAGCTTCCAGATCGCGATGAACGCCGCAAGGGCGATCGCGGCGCCGACGACCGACGGAATCCGTGCGGGCGCGACGGCGGTCGTCGTTCCCCGGCCGGCCCGCACCGCGGTCATGCGGCGGCCTCACCGAGGGCGGCGCGGATGGCGTGGGCGGTCGAGCTGACGATGGCCGCGTCGAGGTCGCCGAACGAGCGCGGCCGCGCGAGCGAGACGGGCAGGTCGGCGACGACGCGGCCCGGTCGCGCCGAGAGCACGACCACGCGATCGGCGAGAAAGATCGCCTCCTGGACAGAATGCGTCACAAGGAGGACGGTCGTCGGGGTCCGTGCGGTGATCGCGAGCAGCTCGAGGTTGAGCCGTTCGCGCGTGAGCTCGTCGAGGGCGCTGAACGGCTCGTCCAGCAGCAGGACCTGCGGCTCGAGCGCGAGCGTCCGGGCGAGCGCCGCGCGCTGGCGCATGCCGCCCGAGAGCTGCGACGGGACCTGGGATGCGGCGGCTTCGATGCCGACCGTGCCGAGCAGGGTGGCGACGCGCGCCTCACGCTCGGCTCGGGCGACGCCGGCGAGCTCGAGCGGGTAGGCGACGTTCTCCGCCGTCGTCCGCCACGGCAACAGGCGCGGCTCCTGGAACACGAGGCCGACGCGTGGATCGGGGCCGTCGATCGGGCGCCCGTCGATCGCGGCGGTGCCGGCGTCCGGCGCGAGCAGGCCCGCGACGACCCGAAGGAGCGTCGACTTGCCACTCCCGTTCGGCCCGATCAGGGCGACGATCTGGCCGGGATCGACGACGAGGTCGACACCGCCGAGCGCGACCAGCCGGTCGTGGCGGCCGGCCGGGAACGAGACGCTGATGTCGCGCAGCACGATCCGCCCGACCGGCGGCGCCGTCACGCCGAGGCTCCGGCGAGATTCGCCGCGGGTCCGGCCGGCATCCGCCCGGCCGCGAGCCCGCGCAGGATCGGCGAGACGGCAGGATGGAGAGCCGTGTAGGCCGCGTAGAGCTCGTCGTAGACATCGCCCCGCTCCGGATCGGGCTCGAAGCGTCGGTCGATCGTGGTCATCTCGCGGATGGCCGCCGGGAGATCCGGGTGGACGCCCATGCCGACCGCGGCGACGATCGCCGCTCCTGCCGCGGCGGTCTCGCGGAGCCGCGGCACCTCGACGGTGAAGCCGGTGACGTCGGCCTTGATCTGGTTCCAGCCGTCGTCGCGCGCCGGGCCGCCACAGGCCCGCATCGCCGTCACCTCGATGCCCGCGGCCAACATCGGCGCGGCGACGTGGCGGATCGCCAGCGCGGCTGCCTCGAGCGTGGCCCGCACGAGATGCGCGCGTGTGTGGCGCAGCGTCAGGCCCGCGAACACGCCGCGTGCCGACGCGTCCCACAGCGGCGATCGCTCGCCCGCGAGGTACGGCAGGAACACCAGGCCCTCCGCGCCCGGCGCGACGGTTCGCGCCGCGGCGAGCAGATCGTCGACCGGCACGGATCCGTTGAGAATCTCGCTTCCGAGCCAGTCGAGCGCGGCCCCGGTAGCCGCCATCGCACCGCCGACGGAGTACAGCCCGGGGAGTGGCGCGGGCGTCGTGAACCCACCCGCCACCTCGATCGGCCCATCCGCATAGACGCCGAATCCGCCGGCCGCGCCGCCGACGTCGATCGCGTCGCCGGGCTCCAGCATCCGCGCGCCGTGGAAGCTCGCGAACGCGTCCACGAGCCCGACGACCACGGGCGTTCCGGCGGGCAGGCCCAGGAGCCGCGCCGGTTCCGGCAGGAGCCCGCCGAGCACCGTCCCGACACGGGCATCCGCGGCAACCCTGTCGAGGTCAAGACCGGCGCCGGCGAGCGCGCCGCGCGAGATGCCCTCCCCGCCCGGAACGACGGACGTCGCCGCGCGACCGGTGAGCCGCAGGCCGAGCGCCTCCCAGGAGTTGAGGTACCAGCGCGCCCGGGCCGCCGTCGCCGGGTCGTGGCGCTCCAGCCAGCGCGCGGCGGGCAGCACGCCGAGCGCCCAGCCGCGGAGGCCCGTCGCAGCCTCGAGCGCCGCCCGCTCGTTGCCCGATCGGCTGTCCAGCCAGGTGATGGCCGGCCGCACGGCCCGGCCCTCGGCGTCCACCGCGGTCAGCGTCGGGCCGTGGCCGGCGATGCACACGCCGACGGGGTCGATGGTGTCGAACCCACGCTCGTGAGCCTGCTCGATCGCCATCCGGACGGCTTCGCCGAGGCCGGCCCACCACGCCTCTGGGTCCTGCTCTGCACGGCCGGACGCAGGGTCGACATCCATGCCGTACGCCGCCCGCCCGAGGCCGACCGGGGCGCCGTCGAGCGTGAGCAGCCCGGCCTTGACCCGTGTCGTTCCGAGATCGATGCCGACGAGGACCGGTGTCGTCATGCCGCCGCCTCGGAGGCGAGATTCAGCACGGCCTCGGCGGTTCGAACGTCGGTCACGAGCACGTTGAGGAAGCGGCCACGGAGCGCCCCGAGGATCGGCGCCACCTTCCCGGGCCCCTCCGCGACCCCGATCGCGAGCGGGAGGCTCGGCAATCCCCTGGCGTCGAATGCGACGGTCCGCTTCCGGAGCGATTCGCCGACCAGCCGGCCGTCGATCGCGAACGGCGCGATGAGCACCTCGCCAACGGCCTTGCCGGCAGCGATCTCGGCCATCGCGGTGCGACCGATGCGCGCCTCGCTCCACGTCGGGCCGCCGATCCCGAACAGGGCGACGTCGAGCCGTGCCCACAGGTCGATGACGCTTCTGATGCCCGCATGCGCGCACAGCGCGTCGCGCACCTTCGCGTCGTCGAGGAGGCCCGGCGCATGCAACGCGTTGATGCTCGACCCGAGCGCATCGCCGATGCGGCGATACGGTTCGTCACCCGCGCCCGCGCGCCAGAACCCGCCGCACAAGGGGACGACGGTCGCATCGACCTGGGCTCCGGCCCCGGCGCCCGCCCCGGCAGCGAGCTCGTCGGCAACGGCCGACACGGATGCCCCGTCCCCGATCCCGACCGTCATCCCGTCGCGAATCGCGCTCCGGAGCACTTCGCCGGCCAGCCGGCCGACGCGGCGCCTCGTCAGCTCGGGCGGGCCATCGAGGGTGGGTGCGAGGTGCACGGCGCGCAGCCCGAACCGCGCTCGCAGCGCCTCACCCGCGGGTGACTCGACCGCGCTCCGATCCACGATCCGGATCTCGACGACGCCCTGGGCGCGGGCCTCCTTGAGCAGCCGCGACACCTGCGGCCGCGTGACCCCGACCAGCGCGGCGATGGCCTCCTGCGTCTCGCCGAGCTCGTAGTACAGCCGGCTCACGCGAACCAGCGTCGCCAGGTCGCTCATCGGGTGGATACCGTCCGCGGACGTCGGTCTCCGCACGTTTGTTCAGAACAGATGTGCACGGCGTAATCATCGATCGCCGTGCGCC
Source organism: Candidatus Dormiibacterota bacterium (assembly GCA_035631615.1). GTDB lineage: Bacteria > Chloroflexota > Limnocylindria > Limnocylindrales > CSP1-4 > UBA5189. Next base: position 13,057 of record DASQIK010000001.1, read on the forward strand.
CGCCGTCAAACGGCGCCGGTCGAGCCCGATTGTTCCGTACGGCTACGAACGGAACCAGGTTCGCGCCGCAGCTCCCGGAAACGCCGCCGGATGGCGCCCACGAGCGCCCGATTTCCGTCGGACCGGTATTCCCCGGGAAACATTCCGACGTGGCTTGCGCGCGGCATCAACGCCGACAGCCGAACCTCGTCGTCTTCGTAGCCCGGCGGAACATTCCGCCGAGCGGTTTCGGTTGACCGCGGCGCGACCGGGCGGCCCGGAAGCCGGGCCCGGGCCCCCGAGTCGACGATCAACCGGCGGCGGAGGCTCCGTAGCCGTCGATCGTGACCTCGACGAGCGGGCTGTCGGTGAACATCACGTCGGGATCGCGGCGCCACGCCCTGGCGACCTGCTCGATGACCTCGCGGCGATGGACGGGCTCGGTGACCTCACGGGCGACCGCCGGGGAGGTCGGCGTGGATCCCGCCCTGCTTCAGGTGGAACGTGAAGTCGGGGTTTGCGCGCAGGTTGTGCAGCCAGGCGCGGGTGCGCTCGGCGCTGGGCATGCCGCTGATGTACAGCCGGCCGCCGAGGTTGAAGAACACGATCTCGATCCGCCGCGGTTCGCCGGACTTCCGCCCGGTGGTCGTGATGTCGATCGTGTGGCCGTGGTCGAGCGCCTTGACGATGGCGGGGTCGAGCCGGGTGGATGCGGTCATTGGTGGGTGGATTCTCCGTGGACTGCCTGAGCAAGCGGCCGTGGCGCTGGACACGCCCGATGGTCGTTGACGACGCAACAATCGTCCCACGGAGCGAACCCGAACGCAAGCGGTCGCCGGTCGATCGGACGAACGCTGGTCGTCCAGGTAACCGAGTTTGACCAGGTTCCGTCCGATTCCTCGCCAACCTCGTCAGTCCCGGTCCCCTGGGCGACCACATTGACGACCTCGGTCGGCACCGGAGGCTCCATGACCGCCAATCTTGTCGAATTCGGACTCGGAGGCGACCACGCAGGGCGCAGCCGAGGTCGAGCCGCGCTGGGTGGGGGCGGGAGTCGAGGCGCGCTTGGTGCGCCCTAGACGCGTTTGCCCTGGGCGCGGAGCTCGGCCTTGTAGGCTCGTTTGCCGGCCTGGTACGTGGCCAGCGCCTCGGGCGAGTCCACGTCGCCCAGGGTCTGGTGCTTCGGCAGCACGTCGGCCATGCCCGGCAGCGAGACGCCGAGCCGCTTGCCGAGGATCGCCAGGATCGTCCGGGCCTTCATCTCGCCGATGCCGGGCAGCTCGAGCAGCCGCGCCTGGAGGTCCTTGCCGTCCTTCGCCTCGCGCCAGATCCGGGACGCATCACCGTCGTACCGCTCCGCGATCGCAGCGCAGAGCGCGGCGACCTTGCCGGCCATCGAGCCCGGGAAGCGATGGAGCGCCGGTCGCTCGCGGAAGACGCGATCGAGCTCCGCGGGGTCGGTGGCGGCGATCCGTCGAGCGTCAAGATGCCCGAGCCGGCGCTCGAGCTCCCAGGGCCCCGAGAACGCCTTCTGGACGGTGACCTGCTGGTCCAGTGCGAAGCCGATGAGCAGGGCAAGCGCGTTGGTCGAGATCAGCTGGTCGGCGTCGTCGTTGCCGGTGAACGGGAGTCGCGCGGTCATCGTTGGAGCCTCCGGTCGAGGGTGTTGGCGGGCGCGCCGGGAAGGCCGCGATCGTAGCGCTTGCAACGGCAATGCAAGGCCGCGGGGCTTGCCTCCCGCAGTAGGATTCGGGGCAACGGAGGTCTGCTCGATGAGGGATCGACGCCGCTCCCCGGCTCCAGAGTCCGGACGCAGGAACGGGACCCGCGCGGCCCCGAACCTGGCGAGCACCGCGGACGCATCCCGAGGCGCGAGCAACCTCGCCACCGTGCCCCGCGCGGGCAACATCAGCTCCGACACCCGCGCCGGCTGCCCTCGGTGATCCGGGCCGGGTGGCCGTGAACCGGCGAAGGGGAGCCGCGACGACCGAGCCCCCGGGTCACCACGCCAGAACCGTGAATGCAACGGAAGGACCCGCGCTCGCCGCGAGCGCGGGTCTGTTGTTGCGTGGGGGGCGATCAGGAGGTTCGGGCGACGAGCCGGATCCGCTCCCGAAAGCTGAGCTGGTCGCCGGCGAGCCGAATGCCGAACGCGATGACCGCCTCGCCGGCCCGTCGCCTGAGTGATGGCGCGTGCTGCGCATCGTGCGCGTGACGGGCGACCTCGGCCGCATGCTCGGCGACCGCGCGCCGATCGCCGGCGAGCAGGCGCTCGAGCTCGACCTCGGCGAAGCGCATCAGCGGGTCGCCGCCGGCTCCGACGCGGCTCATTCGAGCACGATCCGGACGCCGTCGCCGTCCGCGTCCGCGACATCGAGGATCGGGCCGTGGGTGCCGGTGGTGACCGCCTCCTCGACGTCCGCGATCTGCTCCTTCGACAGCCCGGGCACGCGCGCCAGGGCGAATCGGCCGAGCGAGATCGGGATGCGCAGGTCGACCACGCGCCGGCCGTTCTCGCGGACCTCGATTCGAGCCCATCGGGGCGGCGTGCCGCCGGTCGTGGTCGTCGCCGAGGCCGGCGCCGCGGGTGCTTCGTCCGGCGTGAACGCCCACGAGGACACCTTGCCCTTGTTCTCGAGGGCGTCGAGGATCGGTGCCGCCTCGTCGGCGGTCAGACGGCCCTCGGCGACGAGCCTGAGGACGCGGTCGAGCGGGTCGGTCATCGGAGCACCTCGTCGAGCGCGCCCAGCTGATCGGTCGCCTCGGCGACGTCGATCTCGCCACACTCGAGCGCCCGCAGGATCTGGAGCCGGGCATCCTCGAGGTCGGCGGACGGGCCGGACACGGTCGACGCGGCTGCTGCGCCGCCGGACGCTGCCCCTGCGCCGGGCGCCGGTGGGACGGCGGGCGCAGGTGGCGGCGTCGGCGGAGCGACGGATTCGGGGGCTGCGTCGCGCGGTTCGACCACGTGGAAGTCGCCCGAGACGGAATGGAAGGTCAGGGTCGGGCCTGGCCGGCCGACGACGAGGATCTTTCGGCCGGGCCCCGATTCGCGCTTGCTGGGCAGGTCACTGTTGAGGTCGCCCGTGACGGACTGGGCCTCGATCCGGAACCCGGACCGCCCGACGAGGGTCACGTCGCCGCTGATCGAGCGTAGGCTGAACGGGCCGTTGCCATCGAGCTGGGCGTCGAGGTAGATGTCACCCGAGGTCGTCTGGAGCTCGAGCCGGCGCAGGCGCGGCACGCGCACGCGCATCTCACCGGAGATCGACTTGGCCGCCAGCTCCAGTGGCGCCTGCCCCTCGATCTCGACGTCGCCGGAGACGGATTCGACGTCCACCGGTCCGCTCAGGCGCTCGAACGACAGGTCGCCCGATGCGGTCCGGAAGCGCTTGCTGCCGCTCAGGTCGGAGACGGCGACCTCCGCGCTTGCCGATTCAACCGAGACCGTGGCACCGTGCGGCACCTCGACAGCGATCTCCGGAGCACCGCCCCGCGTGATCGACAGGATCCCGAGGCCGAACTTCTCGAGCTGGCGGAGCTCGACGTAGTCCGACCCGGTGTTGATCTGGAACACGGAATCGAGGCTACGGTCGTCGTCGAGCGAGCGGACGCGGATCCGGTCGCCCTCGACGCCGCGGATCTGGATCTCGCCCGACGCCTGGCGCAGGGTGAACCGGCCGCGCGGGCCGACCTGGTGGTCGATGGTCATCACGTGCTCGTTGGTCTGGGTCATCGGTCGGTCCTCCCGAGGTTCCGGATCGCGACCGCAGCGTCCTCGGCGGAGAGCTCCCTGCGGGCCAGCCGCTCGAGGATCCCCTGCCGGGCCGCGGCGGCGTCCGCGGTGCTCGTTGCTGATGCGGATGCGGCGGCCGATGCAGCGGCCGCGTCCTCCGCGGCCTCGTCGCTGTCGGCGCGGGGCCCGAACCCGAGCGCCCGGACGAGCGCCTCGACGCGGGAGCGGACGGTCGGGTACGAGATGCCGAGCTCGCGCTCCATGTCGCGCAGGTTGCCGCGGGACCGCAGGAAGCTCTCAAGCAGGAGCAGCTGCTCCCGCGTGAGCCGCCCGAACCGCCCGACGCTGAACTCGCCCTCGAGCGTGGTGCCGCAGGAGCGGCAGTTGAGCCGGGTGACGGTCAGCTCGCTCGAGCAGACGGGGCAGGTGGAGATGACGTCGTGTGGCATGCGGTTCCTCGTGCTGGTTGCCCAGACTATCGCATGCCGTCTTTCACTTTGTCAATACGCCGTTGCACTATTCGCAGATTGAGTTGCGGAACGGCCCGCGCCTATGCGACGGGCGCGGCGGCCTCCTGGGCGATGAGGCGGGCGCCGGGGAAGAAGTGCCCCAGCATCAGCGTCGAGGTCACGCTGTCGACCGAGAAGCGGTTCACGAGGACGTGCGGGCGGGTCGCCGTCGCGGCTCGGTCGGAGCCGGCGACCTCGATCGTGACCTCGCTCAGCGCGACGAACGAGCCGCCCGGGCGGGCAATCGAACGCTCCGGGTCGTAGCCCGGGTGGACCGGCAGCCGGCCGAAGAGGCGATACGGCCCGACGTCGAGCGCGACCGCGTACCACGTCATGTGCATCATCAGCTCGGGCTCATCGGCCACGATCACGAGGATGTCGTCGGGCAGGACCGTGACGCTGCCGCGCTGGGTGGCGGGGGCGCCGTCGAGGGGGAACCAGCGCGCGTCCTGGACCGCGAGCGGGGCGTCGAGATCCGGGTCGTCGCTGGCCAGCGGGATCCGGTCCGTCGAACCCGCGAGCACGCCCGCCGGCGTGAAGATCTCGACCTCTGCCACGACTTCCCCCGAAGCGTCTCCGCAGCATGGCCATCGGGCCGGGAACCGCGAACCACCCGCCGGTACCGACTTTGCGGGTCCGGTGGTACCGTCCGGCCGGTGACTCCCACCCACACGGGCGCAGCCGATCTCATTCGATCGATCGGCCTCCTCGCCGACGGCCCCGTTCGCTGGGGCGCCCCGGTCCCCGCCCGGCGCGGCGGCGTGTACGTCGTCGAGCTCGGTTCGCCGCTCGCGCAGGCGCCGATCGAGATGACCCGAGTGGGCAAGTGGCTCGAGACGGTGCCGGGGCTGCGGCTCGACGGCGAGCCGCCGACGTCCAAGGCGCTCCATGCCCGCCTCGCGTCGCTGTGGTGGCCCGAGGCGACCGTGCTGTACGCGGGCGCGACCGATCGCTCCATCGGCGGCCGCGTCGCGGCGCTCCTGGCCCACGTGCCGGGCGAGCGCCAGCCGCACGCCGACGGGCAGTGGCTGCATCTCCTGCGCAACCTCGACCGGATCGGCCTCCGGATCTGGTGGGCCGAGACGAAGGCGCCCGAGGAATCGCTCGACGCGCTGCTCGACGCGTTCGGGTCGGCGGCCGGCCTCGTCCCGATGCCCGGCCGTCCGGCCGGTGCCCTGGCGCTGCCCTGGGCGAACACGCGCCGCCCGACCGGTGAGCGCCAGGCGCACGGGATCGTCGGCGCGATCGTGCCGGAGCCGCCGAAGGCGCTCGAGCCGCCACGGCGGCTGGTCGAGGTGGCGCCGGGCGACGCCGAGGGCGCCCGGGTCGAGGACCGCAACGCCGGCACGACCCGGCGCGCACCGTCCGGCCCGCCTCCGGCGCCACGCCCACCGCACCCGTTGGCGCGACCCGCGTCTCGCCCTGCCGCCCGGCCGGCGCCGGCCGTGCAGCGCGCCCCGACCGTCGCCCGGTCATCGACAGGCGCCCGGGTGGTCCGCGGCTCGCGCGCCGCAGCGCCGGAGCCGATCCAGCTGTCGCAGGGCGCGCTCGACCGCATGTCCGCCGAGCTGGACGAGCTCACGCGCGTCAAGCGTCGCGAGGTCGTGGCCCGCATCAAGTCCGCGCGGGAGCACGGCGACCTCAAGGAGAACGCCGAGTACCACGCGGCGCGCGAGGAGCAGTCGTTCCTGGAGGGTCGCGTCCAGGCGCTCGAGGATCGCATCCGCCGCGCGGTGGTCGTCGAGGAGGCCGCGACCGGCAAGGTCATCATCGGCTCGAAGGTCACGGTCGAGATCGGTGGCGACGAGCTCGAGTACACGATCGTCGGGAGCGCCGAGGCGGACCCGGCCAAGGGCCGGCTGAGCATGGCTTCGCCGGTCGGGGCAGCGCTCCTTGGCACGGTCGCGGGCGCCGACGTGGACGTCCGGACGCCGCGCGGCGCGGTTCGCTACAAGGTGCTCAAGGTCGAGTAGGCGGCGCGACCTTCAGGGGCGCGGCAACCCCGCAACGAACACGGCCACCCGGTCGAGCACGTCGGGCAGCACCGGCTTCATCGTGTGGCCGAGCCGCGGGTACGTCACGAGCTCCGCGCGCGGCAGGCGCTTGACCGCGGCGCGCAGCAGGTCGATCCGGGCGAACGGATCCGCCTCGCCCGAGAGCAGGAGGACGGGGCATTCGATGTCAGGGAAGTGCGCCGCTCGCGCCGCCGCTCGATCGACCCCGCCCGGCGGGTGGAGCGGAAAGCAGAACAGGACGAGCCCGGCATAACCTGCGCCCTCGGCCGCAGCGAGGGTCGACACCCGGCCGCCGTACGACTGGCCGCCGGCCACGGTCCCGGATCCATCGGGGACCTTCGCACGCCAGACGGGCACGGCCTCCTCGGCCCTGCGGACCGGCAGGTCGACCGCGTCGGCAAGCAACCCGCGCTTCCGGAGGCCGTCGACGAATGGCGCCATGCTCGCCGCGTTGCCGCTCGCACCGTGGCCCAGGTAGATGTGGAGTGGCGAGACCGGTTCGCGGGCGGTCGCCAACGCTACAGCTCGCGGCGCCGGAGCTGGTTGACCGCGAGCGCGAGGATCAGCGCGACCCAGATCACGCTCCAGGCCACGATCGCGATCGGCGGCGGCGCGTCTGCATAGAACGGCGACTGCCCGGCGAACGTATTGCCGACCAATGAGCGCACGAGCGGTGGCTCCAGTCCGAACACCACGCCCTGCCAGAGCGCGTCGGTGGGCAGCAGGTAGTGGAGCGCGTTGCCGACGCCGACGAGCGCGTCGGTCCCGAGCGCGACCCCGATCTTGCCGAGCACGCCCGCCATCCAGGCGAGCCCGTAGGCGACGACGGCGATCGCACCGCCGGCGATCGGGGGCAGCCGCGTCGAGAGGAGCACGGTCAGCGTGAGGAGCACGATCGCCTGGCCGGACAGGTAGGCGATCGGCGTCAGGACGTCGGGCGGCGTGTAGCCGGAGACGGCACCGATCGCGAAGATGGCCAGGAGGCCGGCGAGCACGGCATACGCCACGATCACGGCGGCGAGCCCGAGCCAGCGCCCGATCAGGTACGACGAGCGGCGCAACGGCCGCGCGAGCATGGCCTGGGCGACGCCGCTCTCGAGGTCGGTCGCGATGGCCGGCGAGCCGAAGAACGCGGCGGTCATCACCAGCACGAACCCGAACATGAAGGCGATGAAGATCAGGATCTGCGACACGGCGAACTTGATCTCGAGATCGCCCAGGCCGCGATCGCGCGCTCCCTGCACGAGCGTGGCCACGCCCCACGCGGTGATCCCCACCGCAAGGAGGGCCAGGATCACGAGGACCCACAGGACGCGCCGGCGCGCGGCCTCACCGATGGTCAGCTTGGCGATCGTGATCATCGGAGGCGCTGTGCGCTGGGCGTGCCGGCCGGCGGCCGGTCGCGCGAGACCAGGGCCAGGAAGCGCTGCTCGAGCGAGCTCCGCCCGGAGCGAACCTCGTGGATCTTCGCGCCCATCGAGACCAGGAGGGACACGAGCTCCGGCACGCGGCCCTCGTCCATCGGGCGAACGGTCAGCAGATCGCCGAGCAGCGTGGGCGGCCCGAACGGCTCGATCGCGGCGAGGTCGCTCGAGCTCAGCCCGGTGACGCGAATCTGCGTCTCCGCCTGGCCGAGCACGTCATCGAGCTCGCCGCTGGCGACGACGCGACCGTGATCGAGGATCGCAACGCGGTCGCAGACCTGCTCAACCTCGCTGAGGAGGTGCGAGTTGAGGAAGACCGCCGCACCCCGATCGGCGGCAGCACGGACGATGCCGCGAACGTCCACGCGCCCAACCGGGTCGAGGGCCGAGGTGGGCTCGTCGAGCATGATCAGGGCCGGCTCGCCCAGCAGGGCGGTGCCCAATCCGAGCCGCTGCTGCATGCCCTTCGAGAACTTGCCGACCTGCACGCCTGCCTTGTCGGCGAGGCCGACGATGCCGAGCGCCTCATCCGCCGCGGCCTTTCGCCGGGCTCGCGGCAGACCGATCAGCTCGCCGTGCAGGGTCAGCACCTCGCGCGCCCTGAGCCACGGCTGGTAGCGGAAGAGCTCGGGCAGGTAGCCGATCTTGCGCCGCGTCGCGAGGTCGCCCATCGGCGCGCCGAGGACCTTGCCGCTGCCGCTCGTCGGACGGGCGAGGCCCAGCAGGAGCTTCACCGTGGTCGTCTTGCCGGCGCCGTTCGGCCCGAGAAAGCCGAAGACCTCGCCGCGCCCGACCATCATGGTGAGCCCGGCCAGGGCATCGACCTGGCCGTAGCGCTTCCTGAGATCGGTCACCTCGATCGCGGGCAGGTCGAGCGAGACGCGGGGCATGCGCGGCATCGTGACAGACAAGCTGGCACGCCGTCAGTGCAACTTTCGGGTCATGATCGAGATCGAGCTTCCGTGCTGCGGGACCGCGACCCACATCGACGAGCTGGCGGATGTCGTCGGCTGCGAGACGTGCGGCGTCGTCCTGGAGCTGGACCCGCCCACCGCCGAGGCGCTCCCCGTCGCTGCGTGATCGGAGGCCGCGGCGCGAGCCGCTGGCTAGGATTGCCGGATGCGTGAGACGCCAGCCGAGCTTGCCGAGCTGCAGGCCTGGTTCGACGCGCACATGGCGACCGCCAACCCGCACATGACCGGGATCGTCAATGCCGAACGCCGGCTGACCGCGGCGCAGGTGGTCCGCTACCTGACCGGGATCAAGCACGTCGCGTTCGCGACGGTGACCTCGAAGGGCGAGCCGCGCGTTTCGCCGCTCGACACGCTGTTCGTCCACGGGCGGTTCACGCTCAGCACCGGGGGCGGCGCGACGAAGATCGCGCATCTCCGCCGCAACCCGGCGTGCAGCGCGGTCCACATGGACGGCGATCGCATCGCGGTCGCGGCCAACGGTTCGGTCGAGTGGCTGTCGCGCGAGCATCCGGACCACGACGAGGTCCACGAGATCTGGAAGGCGACCTACGAGTCGGACCCGTATGACTGGGGCGAGGGCGTGGTGCTCTTCCGCATCCAGCCGAGGACGATGTGGGCGTATGCGTTCCACCCCGAGGAGTTCCCGGGCTGACCATGGCGCCCCGCTCCCCTGCCCCGTCCGAGGAGATCGTCCTGCGAGCTGCCCTGATCAAGGCGGGTCGCCGCCTCGGGGCGCGGGGCCTGATCTCGGCCGGCGAGGGCAACCTCAGCGCGCAGCTGGCTGACGGCACGCTCTTCATCACGCCGGCGGGCCGTCGCAAGGACGAGCTCGACGTGGACGACGTCCTGGGCGTGCCACTCGCGCCAGCCGCATCGGCCGACGCCGCGGCCAAACGTGGTGCCGGCGCGGCATCGGGACCGAGGCCCAGCAGCGACATCGCGATCCACCGCGCAATCTATGCCGCGCGACCGGACGCGCGCGCCGTCGTCCACGCGCATCTCCCCGCGGCGATGGCGCTCACGCTGGCTGGCGAGGTGCCGGATCCTGCCGCCCTCCCGGAGACCGCGCTCCTCCTGCCGCGACTGCCGCTCGTGCCATTCGGGATGCCGGGCAGCGCCGAGCTGGCCGGCCGGGTCGCGGCCGCGTTCGTCGATGGTGAGGAGCCGCTCCCCGGTGCCGTCCTCCTGGAGCGCCACGGCGCCGTCGCGATTGGGGACAACGTGGACGAGGCGGTCAACCGGCTCGAGCTCGTCGAGGTCCTGTGCCGCACGTGGCGCGATGCGCTGCTGATCCGCGGCGCCGTCGCGGCCGACGGTGTGCGGTCTATCCTTCGCCCGTCGAGCCCCAGCCCAGGGACGCCGGCGCGAGGGAGGACCAGGAGACAGCCATGAACGTCCGCGCGATCGCCGCCGAGGCCTTCGGCACGTTTGTCCTGGTCCTCGTGGGATCGCTCGGGATCTCGAGCGCGGTGATCGCCACCGGGGGCCAGGATCCGACGGTCATCCTCATCCTGATCGTGCCCTTCGCCTTCGGCTTCGGGCTCATGGCGGCGATCGCGATCGCGGGCGACACGTCCGGCGGGCACTTCAACCCCGCGGTCACCCTGGCGGCGCTGTTCGACGGCCGGATCGACTGGATCAACGCGATCGGGTACGCGATCGCGCAGGTCCTCGGCGCGGTCGCGGCCTCACTCACGATCCGCCTGATCCTGACCCAGGCCTTCGTGCGGGCGACGGTCAATCGCGCCGGCTCGATCGCCGCGGACGCACCGACCGCGCAGATCCACGCGTTCGCGACCGAGGTGCTCCTGACGACCATCTTCGTCGCCCTGATCCTGACCGTGACCCGCCGAGCACCGAAGAGCGCGCTGTTCGTCATCCCGCTGGCGCTGGTCGCGATCCACTTCGCCGGCATGCTCATCAGCGGCGCGTCGGTGAACCCGGCTCGATCGCTCGGGCCGGCCGTGGTGTCCGGCGACTACGACGGGCTGTGGGTGTACCTCACGGCGCCGTTCGCGGGCTCGATCATCGGCTGGGGCGTCTACCGCCTGTTCAACCCGCCCGACGAGGACGCGGACGGCGACGAGGCAGCCGATGACGACGATCTCGACGAGCTCGACGACCTCGACGACGAGCTCGGTGACGCCGGAGCGTGACGTCCGGCCCGCGGGCAATCCCGCGGGCGCTCAGGCAGCGGAGGCGCCCTCCGTCACGCGGCCGAGAATGGTGCCGAGGGCGCGCCGGTATGGCAGCCCCTCGTAGTCGTTGAGCGGATCGATGTCGAGCGCGTGCTCCTCGGTCTTGCCGTCGCGTCGCACGTACACGACCGGGAAGATCGTCGCGCCGTCCGACTCGACGGTCATCGCGATGGCGTCGGTGCCGGCGCCGTCGAGGAAGCGGGTGAGGGGCAAGATCCCCTCGTTGCGCACGCCGGTCTCGGGGTCGATGCTGACCACGCTCGCGAGGTACGCCTTCTGGTGCCAGAGCTCCGGGGCGAAGGTCGCCTCGGCGAGGAGGTGGTCGCGAACGTCGCCGAGGTCGATCGGCGGCCGCTCCGGCGAGATCCCGAAGTGGCGCTCGGCGATCTCCTGCACGAGCACGCGAGCGTTGTACCGGTAGCCGTGGAGCGCCCCGGAGTTCGACGGGATGCCGTGCTTCTTGAGGCCCGCCGAGCCCTGGCCGATCGTCCCGGCGAAGAAGATGCCGGGCACGGTCACGCTCTCCCAGTACTCCGTCTGGGCAGGCAGCTTCGACTGCCCGAACGTCGCGACGCCAAGCTCGGGCAGGTCACGGAGCGGGCAGACGAAGCCTGTCGCGGCGATGACCTCGTCGGCGTCGACGTGCATCGGCATCGCGTTGTCACTCCGCTCCAGCTCGACCGAGAGCCTGCCCGATGACCCCCGGCTGATGCCCTTGATGCTCGCCGCGAGGATGTCCACACCACCGCCCAGGATCGAGTCCTCGAACGGCTGGACGTAGCGCGCCCGAACACCCACGAGGGAACGGGTCTCGATCGAGGTCTTCGCCGGCTTCGGGGACGCGAGCGAGATTCGGCTCGCCCACTGGAGCAGGCCGGTCGCGAGCTCGAACCCCGAGTTCTGCTTGCCGATGATGAACAGGCGCTTGCCGGCGTACGACTCGGCGGCGCGCGTGTCGGCATAGTGGACCGCGAGCTCGATGCCGGGCGTGGGCGGGCTCCACGGCTCGGCCACGCCAACCGCGAAGATGGCATACCGGCAGCGGTACTCGCCGTCGGTCGTCGTCAGGACGAACCGGTCACCGTCCCTGGTCTCCTCGCGCCGGGTCGATTCCCACCGGCAGCCGAAGCGGATCGCGATCCCCGCACGCTCGGCGAACGCGCCGAGGTTGGCCTCCATCTCGGGCCGCGAGGGGAAGTCCGACGTGCCGTCCATGAATTCGGCGGCCATCCCGCGCAGCTCGGGCTCGCGGGCGAGCAGGCTGTTCCAGTCCCACCGCTCGAACTCGCGCGACCGGCGCTCGGCCGGCGCGTACGGCTTGGTCCACGACAGCAGCCGCTGGAAGAACGGCCACTTCCGGAACATGCCACCGGGCCCCGAGTCGGCGGAGATCACGGCGTGCTCGATGCCGAGCCGTCCGAGGTAGTACGACGTCTGGAGCGCCCCCGGCCCCGACCCGACGACGACGATCGGGTAGTCCCCGGGCGGGTGCGGCTTCGCGCCGTCGGTCATGGCGGCGTTCGCGGCGCTCGGCGCCATCAGGTCTGCGCGAAGCGCCGGTTGGCGGCGCTCAGCCGCCGCGCCTGCGCCTGGAGCATCCGGTACATCACGCGCGGGTGGTCGACCAGGAAGGACTCGACGTCGGGCCCGCCGAGGACGATGCAGCGCAGGGGGCGCGTCGCGACGACATCGGCGATCGGCGGCTCACCGAGGAGCACGCTCACCTCGCCGAAGAACTCGCCGCGGGCGAGCGTGGCCCGCTTCACACCATCGGCGACGACGTCGGCTTCGCCCTCGAGGATCACGTAGAACCCGGAGCCCGTCAGGCCCTGGCGCAGGATGCGCGCATCCTTCGGGAAGAACGCCTCTTCGAACCGGCTCGCGACGCTCATCAGCTGGGGTCGCGCCAGGTCGACGAAGATCGCCATCCCTGCGATCGCATCGGCGATCTCGTCACGGGTCGCCATCGAGCCCTCCAGGTCCGCGCGGGGCGGGTCGCCAGGCCCCGATTCTGCACTCGATCGCGAGACCCTGCGCGGCCGGGTTGACGGGTCGCGGGCGTGGGATCAGCATCCTGCCAGCCCAGCCATCGTTGGAGGACCGGATGACGCTGACCCATGACCGGCGCGCGGAGCTGCTGGCGGCCTGCCAGCTGTTCAAGGGGATCGACGCCGCCGGCCTTTCCGGCCTCGCCGATGTCGCGACGCCGGTCGACTTTCCGCCTGGCCACGTGATTGCCCGGCAGGGCGACATCGGCACGGGCTTCTTCGTCGTGATCAGCGGCCTCGTGCGGGTCGTGCGGGACGGCGAGATCGTTGCCCGCCTCGGCCCCGGGGAGTTCTTCGGCGAGCTGTCCGTGCTGGACCGCCTCCCTCGCAATGCGACGGTCGCGGCCGAGGTCGCGACGAGCTGTCTTGCGCTCGCGTCGTGGGACTTCGAGAAGGTCCTCCTCGGCCAACCGGCGCTCACCCTGTCGATCCTGCGCGGCGTGGCTGCCCGCCTGCGCACGGTGACCGACTCCACGCGCCACTGATGACCGGCGCGCCGCCGGCGAGCGGCGGGGTCGTGACCTTCCTGTTCTCCGACATCGAGGGCTCGACGCGACTGCTCGACGCCATCGGCGCGGAAGCCTACTCCGCGATCCTGGAGCGGCATCGCGCCATCCTGCGCGCCGCCTTCGCCCGGCACGGCGGTCGCGAGCAGGGCACCGAGGGCGACTCGTTCTTCGTGATCTTCGACAGCGCCCGCGAGGCGGTTCTCGCCGCAGTCGAGAGCCAGCGTGGCCTGGCCACCGAGGTGTGGCCGGACGGCGTCGATGTCGCCGTCCGGATGGGCCTCCACGCGGGCGAGGCATCCGCGTCGGCGGAGGGCTTCGTCGGGCTGGACATCCATCGCGCCGCGCGGATTGCCGCCTCGGCGCACGGGGGGCAGGTCGTCGTCTCGGATGCCGTCCGCACCCTGGCGGGCGCCGAGCTCGGGCCGGACGTCTCCCTGCGCGGCCTCGGCAACCACCGGCTGAAGGACCTGCGCGAGCCGCAGCCGCTGTCCCAGGTCGTGGCCGATGGGCTGCGGGTGGAGTTCCCCCCGCTCCGCTCGATCGACGCCCGCCCCAACAACCTGCCGACGCAGCTGACCTCGTTCGTCGGGCGCGAGCGGGAGCTCGCCGACGCCGGCCGGCTGCTCGCCGCGAACCGCCTGGTCACGCTGACGGGACCGGGTGGGACCGGGAAGACGCGTCTCTCGCTGCAGGTTGCCGCCGAGGCGGCCGAGGACTTCCCGGACGGCATGTTCTTCGTCGCGCTCGAGACCGTGCGCGATCCGATCCTTGTCCCCTCGCGGCTCGCGGCGGCGGTCGGCATCGCCGAGCCCGCTCGACGCACCGCGACCGAGGTCCTCGAGGAATGGCTCGCCGGCAAGCGCGTGCTGTTCGTCCTGGACAACTTCGAGCAGGTCCTGGATGCCGGCCCGATCATCGCCGGCCTCCTCAGGGCGGCGCCCGACCTGAAGGTGCTCGCGACCTCGCGCGCGGCGCTCCACGTGTCCGGCGAGCAGGAGTACCCGGTGCCGGGGCTCCCCAGCCCGCCCGACCTCAGCCTCCTCACCGCGCTGGAGCGCGCGAACCTGCCTGCGAGCGAGCGCAGCGTCGACGCGGCGACGCTGTCCACCTACGAGGCGGTTCGCCTGTTCATCGCCCGCGCCGGGTCGGTCAGGCCGGGCTTCTCGGTCACCAACGAGAACGCGCCGGCGGTCGCCGCGATCTGCGCGCGGCTGCACGGTATGCCCCTCGCGATCGAGCTCGCCGCCGCCCGCGTGAAGCTCCTCGCCCCCGACGCCATCCTGGCCCGGCTCGAGCACCAGCTGAACGTCCTCGCCGCGGGCTCGCGGGACCTGCCCGAGCGCCAGCAGACGCTCCGCGGCGCGATCGCCTGGAGCTACGACATCCTCGACGAGCCGTGCCGGCTGCTCCTCGATCGACTGTCGGTGTTCGCCGGCGACATCGAGCTGGACGCCGCAGAAGCCGTCTGCGGGCCGGCGTCGGAGCTCGGGCAGGACGTCGTCGACGGCCTGTTCTCGCTCGCGAACCAGAGCCTGATCCGGACCATCGAGGACCCGAACGCGCCGCGGTTCGAGATGCTCGACACGATCCGCGAGTACGCCGGCGAGCGGCTCGAGGCGCGCGGCCAGCGAGTCGAGCTGGAGGCGCGCCACGGCCGCTGGTTCGCGGACTTCGCGAAGCTCGCGGCGGCCGAGCTGAACGGCGCCGACCAGCGCGCGTGGCTCGAGGCGTTCGAGCATGCCCACGACAACATCCGGGTGGCGCTCGATCGGGCGGTCGCACGCCAGGACGCCGCCACGGCGATCAACCTCGCGTTCTCGACGTGGCGGTTCTGGCAGAAGCGGGGCCACCTGTACGAGGCTCGGCGCCGCCTCGACGCGATCGCGGCGACCGACTGGTCGAAGCGCGATCCGACCCTGCGGGCGCGGCTCGAGGAGGCGATCGGGGGCGTGGCGTGGTGGCAGGGCGACATCGTGGGGATGCTGCCCGCCTATCTCGAGGCCGTCGAGATCTGGCGAACGCTGGACAACCCGGCCGAGCTTGCCAACGCCCTCTACAACTACTCGTTCTCGTTCTCCATCCCAGACCCCGCGGCCCCGGGCGTCGTCGATGCGGGTGGCGAGGGAAGAGTCGCGCTGCGCGAGGCGCTGGCGATCTTCCGGGAGCTCGGCGACCTGCGCGGAGAGGCCAATGTCCTGTGGGGCCTCGGCAACATGCAGTACTTCGCCAACGAAATCGATCCGAGCTCCGAGGACCTCGCGCTCGCCCTCGAGATCTTCCGGAAGCTCGGCGACCGGACGATGGAGGCGTGGACGCTGCACATGCTCGGCGGCGCGCTCATCCGCAAGGCCCGGCTCGACGAGGCGCGCGACGCCCTGCGGCGGGCGCTTCGAGTCTTCTACGAATCGAGCGATACGGCGGGTATCACGCTCGTCCTCGATGATCTCTCCTCGCAGGCGCTCGCCGACGGCGACCCGGATCGGGCCGGGCGCCTGTGGGGCGCGGCACGCAACCTGGCGACCACCACGGGCGTGAACCTCGCAAGCCTCGTCGACGAGACCATGGAGATCGCGGCGCGCCCGAATGTCCGCGTCCGGCTCGATCCCGACGTCCTGGACCGGCTCGCGCGCGAGGGTGCCGCGATGGCCCTCAACGACATCGTCGCGTACGCCCTCGACGTTCCCGTCGACCAGCTGAAGGGCGCCGCGGGCTAGACTCCGGGGATGACCCTCCAGGCGGCGCCCAAGGAGCCTTCGGGCATCCCCAAGAACCCCGGGCGAGCCGAGCTCGGCCTCAAGGCGACGCTGCTCTTCCCGTCGCGCGAGATCGTCGAGCGGTACTACGTCCCGCTCATCTACACCGCGTGCCGGACGTGCTACTCCGAGCTCACCCCGGAGGACATCTTCAAGAAGGCGGCCGACGGCGATATCGACCAGGCGAAGATGCAGCGCCTGATCTCGAATGTCATCGAATCCGGCCACGGCTCGACGATCGAGCACGTCGTCTTCACATTCGGCATCAGCGGTGTCTCGCGGACGCTGTCGCACCAGCTCGTCCGGCATCGCGCGGGCGTGGCATTCGACCAGCAGAGCCAGCGCTACGTCACGTACAGGAAGGCGGCGACGATGCTGCCCCAGACGATCGCCGAGGCGGACCCGCGGATCCGCGCCGAATACGAGGAGCAGATCCAGGGCTCGATGGCGCTGTACGGCGACCTCGTCGCCGCGGGCATCCCGGGCGAGGATGCGCGGTTCGTGTTCCCGAACGCGACCCGCACCAACCTGGTCATGACCGTCAACCTCCGCGCCCTGATCCACATGTCCGGCCTGCGCCTGTGCACGATGGCCCAGTGGGAGATCCGCCGGCTGTTCCAGCTCATCCGGCACGAGATCTTCCAGGTCTCGCCGTTCCTCGGGTCGTTCCTGGCGCCGAAGTGCGTGCCGCTCGGCTACTGCGACGAGATGAACAACCGTGACTGCCACTGCCCCATCCGTCCGCACAAGGACCAGGTCCTCGGCGCATGGGCCGAGAAGGCGCAGGCAGCCCGTCTGGCGAAGCGGGAGCTGCCGGTCACGTAGGCGACCGGGTGACTCGCGAGCGGCCCCGGGCCAGCCGCCGCCGCTACCCGAGGTCGCCGACGAAGCGGCGGATCACGCGGGCGATGCGCGGGCCCGCCTCGGCGCCGGCGGCGAGGACCTCATCGTGCGTCAGCGGCTCGCCGGTGTAGCCGGCGCCGGCATTGGTGACAAGCGAGATACCACACACCTCGAGACGGGCCCAGCGCGCCGCGATGCATTCCATGACCGTCGACATCCCGACCGCGTGGCCGCCCATCGAGGCGAACAGTCGGACCTCGGCCGGGGTCTCGTAGTTCGGGCCGGTGAGGCCGACGTAGATCCCCTCGGCGAGTTCGACCCCCTCGGCGCGACCGGCCTCGTGAAGGCGAGCGCGCAGGCGTGGGCTCCACGCGTCGGTGAGATCGGTGAAGCGCTCCCCGATCGCGTCCGCGTTGCTTCCGATGAGCGGGTTCTGGCCGGTCATGTTGATGTGGTCGCTGATGACCATGAGCGTGCCGGGGCCGAACGACGGATCGAGCCCGCCGGCGGCATTGGTCAGGACGACGACCTTCGCCCCGAGCCGGCCGAACAGGAGCACCGGCTGGATGACGAGACCGGGCGCGTTGCCCTCGTACAGGTGAAAACGACCCTGGAGCATGACCACCGGCCTGCCGGCAAGCCTGCCGAGCAGCAGCCGGCCGACGTGGCCCGGCGCGGTTGCGGCCGGCCACCCGGGCAGCTCGGCGAACGGGATCGCGACGGCATCCTCGACGTCGTCGGCGAGGCCCCCGAGCCCGGAGCCCAGCACGATCCCGACCTCCGGCACGAGGTCCGTGCGCGCACGCACGGCCGCCTCGAGCGCGTCGAGACGCGCGGGCTGCTCGTCGGGGGATATGGGCGTGGCGGGGGAAGCGGCATGCCCGCGGGGGTCGATCACGCGGGCCTCCAGAGCTTCGTCCAGGGGTCGACGGCCGAAGGCCCGCAGGCCTCTGCGGGCCCGACGAGAGTACCGACACCGGGATGCCGGTCACGTCCCGCCGGGCCGCCCCGGGGACGACGCAGGAACGTCGTCGCGACCGGGTACAGAAGCGCCCGAAGCGACCGGCCCTGGCGCGAGGTGCCCCTTGATGCGATCTCGGTTCCCTCGACCTTGGCGGCCCCTTCGGGCAAGACCGATAGTGCCGCCCGGAGGCCCCGGGTGTCCACCGGGTTATCCACGACTTTCCGTGGTCTCCGCGCACCCCTGTCCACGACTTCCTCCTGGCTGTGGACAGTTCGTGGACAAGGTCAGCCGCCGAGCGCGAACATCTCGATCTTCGGGAGATGGTTGGTCGCAGCGGCGCGCCGCTCCGAGTACCGGTCGTCACGGCCGGCCCACACGCCGGCGACGAGGGCGGCCAGCTCGTCGTCTGGGAGCCCGGCTCGCAACGGGTCCCGCAGGTCGTGGCCGATCGCGCTGAACAGGCACGTATAGAGCTTGCCCTCGGCAGACAGGCGCGCCCGGGTGCAGACGCCGCAGAACGGGCGCGTGACCGACGCGATGACGCCGATCTCGCCGCGGCCGTCTGTATAGCGCCAGCGCTCGGCCACCTCGCCCGGGTAGCTCGGCGCCGCTGCCTCGAGCGGCCACTCCCGCCCGATGGTCTCGACCACCTCCATCGCCGGCACGACCTCGTCAAGCCGCCAGCCGTTCGTCGTCCCGACGTCCATGTACTCGATGAACCGCAGGATGTTGCCCTCCTCGCGCGCCCAGCGGGCGAGGTCGAGGATGCCGGCGTCGTTCTCGCCGCGCTTCAGCACGACGTTGATCTTGATCGGGCCGAGGCCGGCGTCCCTCGCCGCGTCGATCCCGTCGAGGATCCGAGCGACCGGGAAGTCCACGCCGTTCATGCGCCGAAACGTCGCGTCGTCGAGCGAGTCGAGCGACACGGTCACGCGGCGGAGGCCGGCCTCGGCGAGCGGGCGGGCCAGCTGGCGCAGCGCGGAGCCGTTCGTGGTCAGCGCGAGGTCGAGCGGCTCGTCCTCCCGGGTCCGGAGCGCGGCAAGCTGCGCGATCAGGTCGGGGAGGCCGCGCCGAACGGTCGGCTCGCCGCCCGTGATCCGCAGCTTGTGCACGCCGAGGCCCACGAACACCGAGGCCAGCCGCCGAATCTCCTCGTAGCTGAGGATCTCGTCGCGCGGCAGGAACTCGTAGTCGCGACCGAAGATCTCGCTGGGCATGCAGTACGGGCAGCGGAAGTTGCACCGGTCGGTGACCGAGATGCGCAGGTCGCGGAGTGCGCGCCCGAGGCGATCCGTGGTCGAGGCGGGATCGTTCGCCGGCGCCTGGTTCAGCATCAGCACAGGGTAGCGCCGGGGTGGCAACGGACCGCCGAGCGCCGACCCGGTACCTACGGCCGGTGCCGCGGTACCACCGGCTCACTACCCCAGACGCCACCGCACGACGACCATCCAGTGCGTCCGGCACCGGAGTGAGCCGGGCTACCACGCGCCGAGGTTTTGCCAAGCGATGTCGAGCATGCAGAAACGGGGATTCCGCCTGCCATGGGGTGCCGAGCGCAACCCCGATGGCCACGCGGGTCCAGATCAGCTCGACGCCAACGGGGAGCCTCAGAGCGATGCGGCGCGCGACGACCTGGGCGAGGGTCCCTTCCACCTCGCGGGCGCCACGCAACCGACCACGGACGCCGTACCGGCCGCGTCCGACGTGCCCGAACAGCCAGCCGAGGCCGCGATGATGGACGCCGAGAATCAGACCCCGCCGCCCGCCGAGGCGCCACCGGAGACGGGCGATGGAGCCTGGCCCGTGGTCGATCGCCGGTCGGCGGATCGCCCGTTCGTGCGCACCGACCCCGAGCCGCGCATGCCGCGCAGAGACAACCCCCTCGTCGCCGGCCTGGTGAAGGCGATGCGCGAGGCGGCGATCGCGAGCCGTGAGGAGACCAGCGCCCGCCTGCAGGCAGAGGCCACCGCGCGCGTGGAGGCCATTCGCGCCCGCGCCACCAACGAGACGGCCGACCTGCGCAAGCGCGCCGACGACGACGTCACCGGCATCCGCGAGTGGTCGAAGGCCGAGATCGCCCGGATCCGGCAGGAGACCGAGGACCGCATCGAGGCCCGCAAGACCGAGCTCGGCGGCGAGACGCAGCGCCACGCGGCGAGCGTCGACCGGCTGGTCGACGAGGTCCAGACCACCGTGTCGGTGTTCGAGGCGGACATGGACCGCTTCTTCAAGCGCCTCCTCGCGGAGGATGACCCGGCTCGGCTCGCCACGCTGGCCGAGCAGGCGCCCGATCCGCCGGACCTGCGCGGAGATGGCCCGCCCGCGGTCGCCGACGACGCCCTCGAGGCATCCGCTGCCGCCGAGGCCGAGGCCGAGGCAACCGAGGGGCTCGAGGACCTCTCGGTGGAGACCTGGCCCGGCGCCGGACTCGCCGCTGCGCGCCGGACCGATGGCCCGGCCGCGACCGGCGCGAAGGCCACGACCCCGGAGCCCGATGCGAACGGCCCCGAGGCCACCCGCCTCCTGGTCAACGGCCTCACGAGCGTTGCCGGCATCTCCGCCTTCAAGGGTGCCCTCGGGCAGCTGCCGGGGGTCCGCTCCGTCAGCGTCTCGTCGGGCGAGCCCGGCATGTTCGTGTTCGCGGTCAGCCACGATGCGGGCGTCGATCTCGACACCGGTGTCGCGAGCCTCACCGGCTTCGCCGCCAAGATCACCGACGCAACGGACGACGGCTTCACGGTCGTCGCCCACGAGCCCGCAGCCTGATGGCCACGACAGCCGCCGCGGCGGAGACCACCCGCCCGCAGATCGCCGTCGCCCTGCCCGAGCCGGAACGCACCGAGGTCGTCGCCGGGCTCGGCGAGGCCGGCTTCGATGCCTTCTCGATCGAGCCCAATGCGCCCCTCGCGGAGGGATTCCGCCCGGGGACGGAGCACCTCCTCGCGGTCATCGACGCCTCCGGCAACGCCGAGGCAGCGGCCGCGAATGTCGCCAACGCCCGCCGCGGCCGGCCCAATGGGCTGTCCGTTGTGTTCGTGGCCACCGACCAGGACCTCGACGCCCTCCAGGCCGCCGACCTCGATCAGGGCGACGAGCTGATGCTCCGGCCGTTCTCGGTCGACGAGCTGCGCTGGCGCCTCGAGGCCATGGCCATTCGCGCCCAGGTCCCGACGACTGCCACCTCCGACGCGGTGCTGTCGGGCGGCCAGGTCGATTCCGGCTGGTCGCCGGCGGTGCCGGTCTTCGCCGTGTTCAACCCGAAGGGCGGCGTCGGCAAGACGACGATCGCAACGAACCTGGCCGCCGTGCTCCAGCTGCGGAAGCACCTGAACGTGCTGCTGCTCGATGCCGACACGGTGACGGGCCACGTCGGCCTGTCGCTCGGACTGCCGAACGGCCGATCGATGGCCGACAGCTGGGTCGACGAGGACGCGGGCTACGGCCACGAGTCGCTGCTCGACCTTGCCACGGTCCATAGCTCGGGCATCCGGGTGGTCGCCCTGTCGACGAACCCGCTCCACCAGCCGAACCTCGGGCCGGCGCGCGTCGCCGACGCGATCATGGAGGCACGCCACGGCGTGGACGCCATCGTGATCGACCTGCATCCGTCCTACAGCGAGGTCAACCTCGCCGTGTTTGCCATCGCCGACCGCATCCTCGTCCCGGTGACGCCGGACCTGCCCGCCATGCGCGCGGCAATCCAGCTCAAGGACGTCGCGGTCGAGGTCGGCGTGCGGGATCGCCTGGCGCTGATCATCAACCGTGCCAACAGCGGCGTCGCCGCCACCGACATGGAGACGACCGTCGGCATGAAGTCGGTGGCCCAGATCCGGTCGGCCGGGCTCCACTTCGTGTGGTCCGCGAACGCGGGCAAGACGCTCATCGACAAGTTCCCGAAGCACCCGGCGACGGCCGACTTCGAGCAGCTCGCCGACCGGCTCCTGTCGGCCCATGCCGGCACCGCGATCGAGGACCGGCCGAAGGAGGCCGGCTCGCTGCTCAAGAACCTGTTCGGGCGAAAGGTGGTCTCCGAAGCCTGAGCGGCAGCTCCGCCAGGCTGCCGACGACAAGGTCGGCGCCGGGCGGATCCTCGCGCGGTGCGTTGATCCAGGCCCATGGCCCGCGCCTGACGAATACCGCGACCATGCCCGCGGCGTGGGACGGCCCCACGTCAAAGTCGACTCGATCGCCGACGTAGGCGATCTCGCCGGGCGGCAGGTCGAGCTCGCGCGCGATCCGCTCGAAGAACGCCGGGTCCGGCTTGTGGAGTCCCCACACGTCGGACATGCCGTTCACCGCGAGCTGCAGCGGCAGCGCAGCCAGCACGTCGGCGGTCGACGCCGGCTGGTTGGCCGCGACGCCGACGCGGTAGCCATCCGCCACGAGCGCCTGCAGGCACCCGATGGCGTCCGGATAGAAGTCCTCGAGCGTGATCGACTCGTAGTCACCGGCGCCGACGAGGCGCCGCCACTCGGCATCGATGTCGTAGCCCGGCTGGAACAGGTCGAAGACCGCGCGATGTGACTCGCCGCGTGCGAGGCCCGCACCGAGGGCCGCCATGAACGTCAGCCGCGTCACGCCCAGCCGATCCGCCCAGCCCGACCACACCCGGGTCTCGTCGACGAGCGTCTCGCCGACGTCGAACACCACCGCCTCAACCATCCGAGGCGGCTACTCCTCGCTCTTGCCGGAGTTCTCGCGAATGAGCTCGACGACGCCCTGATCGGCGAGGGTCGTGGTGTCGCCGAGGGCGCGGCCCTGCGCGATGTCACGCAGCAGGCGGCGCATGATCTTGCCCGAGCGGGTCTTGGGCAGGTCCGGCGTGAACATCAGCGACTTCGGCTTCGCGATCGGGCTGATCTTCGTGGCGACGTGGTTGCGCAGCTCCGTGCCGAGCGCCTCCGATGGCTCGTGGCCGAGGCGCAGGATCACGAACGCGTTGATCGCCTCGCCGGTGACCGGGTCGGGCCCGCCGACGACCGCGGCCTCCGCGACCGCCGGGTGGGACACCAGCGCGCTCTCGATCTCCGTCGTCGAGAGGCGATGGCCGGATACGTTCATGACGTCATCGACCCGGCCGAGCAGCCAGAAGTAGCCGTCCTCGTCGCGCTTGGCGCCATCGCCGGCGAAGTACATGCCCGGGAAGCGGCTCCAGTACGTCGCCTTGTAGCGCTCCGGATCGCCGTAGATGCCGCGCAGCATCGCCGGCCACGGTCGTTTCAGGACCAGGTACCCGCCGCCGCCCAGCGGCACGGAGCTGCCGTCGCCATCGACGACGTCGGCCTTGATGCCGGGGAACGGGAAGGTGGCGCTGCCGGGCTTCGTCGTCGTGACGCCGGGCAGCGGCGTGATCAGGATCTGCCCGGTCTCCGTCTGCCACCACGTGTCGACGATCGGCGCCTTGCCGCCGCCGATGTTGTCGTGGTACCAGAGCCACGCCTCGGGGTTGATCGGCTCGCCGACGCTGCCGAGGACCCGCAGCGACGACAGGTCGTGCTTGGCGGGGTGCTGCGCGCCCTGCTTCATGAAGGCGCGGATCGCCGTTGGCGCGCAGTACAGGACGGTGACCTTGTACTCCTCGATGATCTGCCACCAGCGCTCCCACGACGGCGTGTCGGGGGTGCCCTCGTACATGATCCCGGTCGTCGCGTTGGCAAGTGGCCCGTACACGATGTAGCTGTGGCCGGTGACCCAGCCGATGTCGGCGGCGCACCAGTACACGTCGTCGGGCTTGATGTCGAAGATCATCTCGTGGCTGTAGCTCGTGCCCAGCAGGTAGCCGGCGCTCGAGTGGAAGATGCCCTTCGGCTTCGCGGTCGAGCCGGACGTGTACAGCAGGTACAGCATGTGCTCGCTGTCGAGCGGGAGGGGCGCGCAATCGGCGGGCTGCGCATCGACGATGTCGTGCCACCAGTGGTCCCGCCCGTCGACCATCGTCGTGTCCGGCGCCGCATCGCCCAGGCGTCGGACGACGAGCACGTTGTGGACCGACGGCGTGGTGAGCAGCGCCTCGTCGACCGCCGGCTTCAGGAACGCTGGCTTGCCGCGCCGCCAGCCGCCGTCGGCCGTGATGACGAGCTTCGCCTCGGCGTCGTTGATCCGGCCGGCAAGCGCCTCGGCGGAGAAGCCGCCGAACACCACCGTGTGCGGCGCGCCGATGCGGGCGCATGCGAGCATCGCGATCGCGAGCTCGGGGATCATCGGCATGTAGATCGCGACCCGGTCGCCCTTGCCGACGCCGAGCGCATCGAGCGCCCGGGCGGTCTTCTGGACCTCGCGATGGAGATCCGCGTAGGTGATCGTCCGAGTGTCGCCGGGCTCGCCGATCCAGTGGTAGGCGACCTTGCTGCCCAGGCCGTTCTCGACGTGGCGGTCGACGCAGTTGTAGCTGACGTTCAGCTCGCCGCCATCGAACCAGCGGGCGAACGGGAGATCCCACTCGAGCGTCGTGTCGAACGGCTTGAACCAGCTGATTCGCTCGCGCGCCAGCTTGCCCCAGAACGCCTCGAAGTCCGTCTCGGCCTCGAGGTACAGGTCCGCCTGGGCGTTGGCCTGGGCGGTGAACGCGGGGTCCGGCGGGAACGTCCGCTGCTCGTGCAGGAGGTTCTCGATCTCGGGATTGGCGACCAGGTCAGCGTGGGCGGATTGCGTGGGCTCGTCGACGGCCACGGGAGCCTCCAAGCGTTCGGCTCCCGATCCTACCAATACCGTGCCGGCTACGCGCCGCCGAGGCCGCTCTCGCCGCCGTACGTGCTGCCCGGGTCACCCAGGGCGTCGTCCGGCACGGGCGGGCCGCTCGGGTCGCGCGTCAGGACGACGCGCTGCGGCCGCGGGATCTCGATGCCGTGCTCCTTGAACGCGGCGAGCAGGCGCTTGCGCAGCTCGCCGGCCGCCGCCCACTGGTCGGGGGCGCGGACGGTGCCCAGGATCTTGAGCGTCACGCCGTACTCGCCGAGCGCGGCGACGCGGTCGACGCGGGGCGCCTCGAGGATGCGTCGCTTCCAGGTCGGGTCGGCGGCCATCGTGCGGCCGACCTCGTCGACGACCTCCGTCGCCTGGTCGATGTCGGTGCCGTACGCCACGACCACGTCCTGGTTGATCCGCGACCAGACGCGGGTCAGGTTGCTGGCGACGAGGATCTCGCCGTTGGGCACGGTGTGGACCACGCCGTCCAGGTCTCGCAGGGTCGTCCGGCGCAGGCTGAAGTCCTCGACAGTGCCGGCAACGCCGGCGGCGCGGATCACGTCGCCCTTGCTGAACTGGTTCTCGATGAGGATCAGGGCGCCGTTGAGGTAGTCGCGCACGAGGTGCTGCGCCCCGAAGCCCACCGCGACGCCGACGACACCGAGTCCGGCCACGGCGGGCCCGATGTCCAGCCCGAACGAGCGCAGGATCATCAGGCCCGCGATCACGATGATGAAGAACCGGATCACGTTGGAGCCGAGCCCGTCGAGCGTGTCCATGCGCTTCTTGAGCTCGACGGCCGACAGCTCCTGGGCGGTTCCCTCGGTCGCCTCGCGGTCCATCAGCGCCTTGATGATCCCGTGGACGAACAGCCGCGAGGCGCGAATCAGGACGAATGCGACGACGATGACCAGGAGGATGGGCAGCACGTCGCCCCGGAGGACGTCGACGATCCCCGACCAGGGCTGCTTCGTGAAATCGGGCATGCCGGAAGGGTAGCCGAGGCTCCGCCGGCCACAATGCGCCCGTGATCGCTAGCGGGCGGCGATCGTCAGCCGATCTCCTTGCCGAGGCCGACGTGGGCCGGATCGGCGTGCGTGCCGTCGCGGGACCGCTCGTCCAGGACGACGTCCAGCGAGTCCGAGAACGCGGTCACCACCCGGTCGACGATGTCCTCGCGGGCATGCGCCTCGCAGAAGAACCACGGCTCGCGCGAGTCCGGCTCGGGCATCGCGCCGCGGGCGTGCATGCCCACGGCGACCGCGTCGTACAGGTCGTGGTCCGAGTTGGCCCAGTCGCGGTACTCGGTCGGCGCCTTCTCCGAGAACATGATCCCGAACATCGATGGATGGCCGGTGAACGTGTAGGGCAGGCCGGCCTCGTTGATGACCTCTGACAGGCCGGCCTGGACCGCACGCCCGACGGCGTGGATCGACGCCAGCGCCTCCGTATCGCGGATCAGCCGAAGCGTCGCCACGGCCGCTGCGGCCGCGACGCGGTTGCCGGCGTACGTGCCGCCGTGGCTGACCTTGTCCGGCAGAACCGACATGACCTCGTCGGTGCCGCCGAACGCGGCCACGGGATAGCCGTTGCCCATCGCCTTGGCGAACGTCGCGAGATCCGGCGTGACGCCGAAGTACTCCGCCGCGCCGCCGCGCGCGAACCGGAAGCCGGTCTTGACCTCGTCGAAGATCAGGAGCGCGCCGAACTCCTTCGTCAGCGCCCGCATCTCCTCGTGGAAGCCGGGCCGGGGCATGATCCCCTGCGCGTTGCCGAGCACGGGCTCGACGATGATCGCCGCGATGTCGGCGCCGTCGCGCTCGAAGATGCGGCGCAGGACCGCCATCTCGTTGTAACGGGCCGGGATGATCGTGCGGGTGACGGCCTCGGGGATGCCGCGGCCCCAGGCGAGCCCGACCGGGTTGTCCTCCTCGCCGAGCTCGGCCATGTCGTTCGGGGTCACGGACACGAGCGCGTAGTCGTGGACGCCGTGGTACTGGCCCTCGAACTTCACGATCTTGTTGCGGCCGGTGTAGGCGCGCGCGACGCGCATGGCGTGCATCGTGGCTTCCGTGCCGGACACGGTCATCCGGGCCTTGCCGACCCAGCCCGTCAGCTGCTTGAGCAGCTCGATCGCCTCGATCTCGTCCTCGGACGTGAGCGAGAAGCTGACGCCGCGGCGCATGCGCTCGTTGACGTAGTCGTCGACGCGGGCGTCACCGTGCCCGAGGATCACCGGGCCATAGCCCATGCGCAGGTCGATGTAGTGGTTGCCGTCCATGTCCCAGATCTGGCCGCCCTGGCCCCGATCGATGTAGACGGTGTCGTCGCCCCACACCCGGAAGTTCGAGTCGGTGCCGCCGGGCATGGACTGCTGGGCGCGGTGGTACAGCTCGAGCTGGCGCTGCCGCTTGAGCTTGGGCGGCTGTTGGGCGGGCATCTCTGCTCCTTGCTGCCGCGGTGCGGCTGGGCTTCTGGCACCGAATCGTGCCACGGCGGTCACAGGCCCGTCAAAGCGAGATTCGCACTGCCAGGGGCTGAGGCGTTCGAATCACGCACCGTTGCGCGGCGAAGGCCCGAGAAATCGTGCGGCGCGGGCTGGCGTCAGGCGGGCGTGGCCACCCACTTCGGGAGCTCGCTGGCGAGCGTCGCGAGGGGCAGCGAGCCGTGGCCGATGAGCTGGTCGTGGAACTCGCGCAGGTCGAACGCCGCACCGTCGCGGGCGGCGATCTCCGCGCGGAGCCGCTGGTGCTCGCGCTGGCCGAGCTTGTACGTCAGCGCCTGGGCGGGGTTGCCGATGTAGCGGTCCGTCTCGATGACGGCGTCGGTCTGGGTCAGGCCCGCGGCGAGCAGCGTGTCGATCGACTGCTGGCGCGTCCAGCGGAGCGCGTGGAGGCCGGTGTCGACGACGAGTCGAGCGGCGCGCCAGGCCTGCGCATCGAGCATCCCGAAGCGCTCCGCCTCGTTGCGGTACAGGCCCATCTCGTCGGCGAGGCGCTCCGCGTACAGGCCCCAGCCCTCGACGTAGGCGCCCGCCGCATACCGCGCGAGGAAGCGTCGGAAGTCGTTGAGGTCGGTGTTCTCGCTCTCGAGCGCGATCTGGAAGTGGTGGCCCGGGACCGCCTCGTGGAACGTCGTCGCCGCGAGCCGCGAGTACGTCCGCGAGGGCAGGTCGAAGGTGTTGACGTAGTACGTCCCCGGACGGGTCGTGTCGGCGGATGGCGGGTAGTAGTAGGCGAACGGCGCGTCGCGCTCCTTGTACTCCTCGACGGGGATGACGCGACACAGGGAGCGTGGCGTGCGCCGGAACATCGTCGGGGCAGCCGCGTTCGCCCGCTCGATGTCCTCGTTGGCGCGGGTGATCAGCGCCTCGCGGGTCGGGGGCTGGTTCGCGGGATCGTCGGCGAGGGACGCCCGGTACGCCCCGGTGTCGTCGCCGAAGCCGGCGGCTCGGGAGATCGTGCGGCGCTCGTCCTCGATCGTCTCGAGCTCGTCGAGCCCGATCTGGTGGACCTCGCGCGGGTCGGCCTGGAGGGTCGTCCAGCGCAGGATCTGGGTGCGGTACAGCATGTCGCCGTTCGGGGCGGACCAGAGCCCGTTCTCCTCGCGCGACGCCGCGAGGTACTCGCCTCGGAGCGCCTCGAGGAACGCCCAGTCCGCGGGATAGACCTCGTCGCGGACGACGGCGCGAATCGCCTCGCGATCGGCGTCACTCGCGACCTTGACCATCGCCGGGACGACCGCCTGATCGATCGGGATCGCCAGCATCCGCTCGAGCTGGGCGATGGTCCGCAGCGCGACGATCCGTGGGGCAGTCAGGCCGCTCCCGAGCGCCTCGCGGAGGAGCTCGCGGTTCGCCGCCATGAACGCCGGATAGGCGTGCAGGCGCGCGATGAACTTGTCGAGGCGCTCGGGCGTGTCCGCGGATTGGAACTGCGTCAGCTGCGGGAGGAGCGTCTGCGGCCCGCCCATCTGGTCGACGACCTGGAGCTCATCGAGGCGCTGGTCGTCCTGGACGATCGAGATCTCGCCGATGACGCGCATGACGTCGCGGGTGATCCGGTCCTCGACCCCGAGGCCTTCGTCCGGGATCGCCGCCGCAGCCGCGACCATGTCCTCCGCGAACTGCCGGTCTGCCGCTCGGCCGGCCGGGCTCGGGTCGGGCAGGACGTCGTCATAGGTGGTGTCGCCGTTGACCGTCGCGGTGACGGGGTTGAGCCGCTTGAACCGCTCCCAGAATCCGTTCGCGATCTCATCGACGGCGCTTGGCTTGGCCATGTCCGGAGGGTAGCGCGGCGGCTCGCGCCTAGCCTTCGAACAGGCCGAGCTGCTCGGCGCGCCGCTCGCTCGGCGGTTCCAGGCCCAGGTACGGCTCGAGGTCGGCGAGACTGAGCGGGTCGCGGGCGAGCCAGGCACGCAGCTGTGGCCACAGGATCAGGTGCCAGTTCGACGCCGCGATCGCCTCGCGCAGGATCGGCGACGCCTCGAGCTTGTGGCGCGCCAGCTCGCGCCGTTCCGGCGCGATAGCCAGGAAGCGGACCATCCGGTCGTCCGGTGGAATGCGGCCGTGCCGGCGCAGGAGGACGTCGCCGAGCATCGCCGTCCACTCGACCTCGAACAGGTACGCCGTGCCGCCGCGCTGGTACCAGATGCAGTCGACCGCCTCGCCGTCGTCCTTCGGCACCAGCGAGATCGTCGGGAACCACGGCTCGCGCTCGCGCGGGTCGAGGAAGTCCGCGAGCTGCCGGTCGCCGATCCTGCGCGCCTGGTCGCGCCGGCCGATCCACACGCGCATCCCGAGCCGATGCCCGCCGTTCGCGAGGTGCGCGAGGAGCTCGGTGTGCTCGGCGGTGCGGCCTCGGAGATCCTCGGCTGTCACGAGGCGGCTCGCGGTCGACGCCGGGCTCCGATAGCTCGCGAGGCACGCCCGGACGAGGGTCTCGTCGGGCAGGTCGTGGCCGGGGAAGAGGGCGGCGACGCGCTCGAAGAACGCGCTCTCCGCGATCGGCCCGGCGGTCGACAGGAGGCTGTACACGGCCCACTCGACGCGGTCCGCGAGCGGGACCGCGGCGTCGTCGCGGTCGTAGCGGTCGCCGAGCCACCACCGCCCCGGCTCGATCTCGACCAGGCGGTGCTGGCTCTCACGGCCGAGCTCACTGCCGATGAGGGCGAGCACGCGATCGACGGGGTCGTGCGGTTGCGGTGGCTCGGTGAAGGTCCGGGTGCGGGTCGCGGGCGGCGTGGCGGCGCCCGAACCGGCGCCCGCGGCGATGACGCGCGCGGCGCTGCCGAGCATGCCGGGGGCGGCCCCGAAACCGGCGGTCGGGTCGGGTGGCGGGGCGTCGTCCGGCGGGATTCGCGCCAGGGGGTCCGGCTGCGGCTCCGCGGCGACGAGGCGCCGGAGCTGGCCGGTTCGGTCCAGCCCGACGAGGATCTCGCCGAGCAACCGCTCGTACCGGGCGGGCTCGCCGCGGGCCTTGAGCAGCTCGATCGCCGTCTCGGAGACCGTGGTCGCCGCCTCGCGCGCCGAGAACGGGCGGGCCTCGATCCGCTCGGGCGGGGCGAACAGACCGGGCCCCGGGACCAGGTCGGGGTCACCCCGGCCGCCGGGCAGCGGCGCGATCTGGACGTTGCTCCGCGTTCGAGGCCCGGGCGGGAGGACGCCGCCGGGCGGCACGAGCTCGACGACGCCGCCGATGTCCTCGTCGGCGTCGGCCAGGCGGGCCTCGACCAGGCGATAGCCGGCCCCCACACCGCCGAGCACGGCGGCGACGAGCGCCTCGGGGCCGCCGTGATCGAGCAGGAGGATCACGCGGGCCTCGTGCGCGAGATGGGGCGCGACCGCCTCGAGCGACCGCCGGAGCATCGCCGCCTGCCACGACCACGGCGCGCGCACCGCGCTTCCCAGCAACGCCTCGAGCGGCAGAAGGGCCGCCGCCTCGCGGCCCAGCGCCCAGGCGGTCCCGTGGTACGCCGCGCCGAGACGCTCCTGGCTGAAGCGCGCCGGCGGCTGCCCGAGCACGAGGCGGATGCGTGGGCCGACCGGCTCTCCCGCGAGATTCGAGAGGGACCCCGGGGTCATGACGCGGACGACGGCGTTCGGCGAGCCCTCGACGAGGCTCCGAAGGTCCGACCCGAAGCGCGCGTCCATCGGGCCGAGCGCCCCGCTCTCGAGCCGCTGGACGAAGCTGCGCACCAGCCGAAACCCGTCCTCGAAGGCGAGCCACGGGTTTCGCTCGCGCCACGGGTCGGGCAGGGCACTTCGGATCGTGCCGCCCGCGATCCGGATCGACGGAATCCGCGGCCCGCCGAGCCCGAGCCGGCTCGCCGGCAGCACCGCGTGCAGGAACGCGAGCCGGAGCGCTGACTCGACCGCGGCCGCGCGCAGGTCACCCTCGATCCGGGCCAGGATCGCCCCGAGTCCGACCAGCTGGCGGTCGGTGTGGAGGTCGAGGATCGCGTCGACCAGGTGCTCGCCGCCGTCGGGCACCGGGAATCGATCGCGAAGCCGCCGGCGAACCTCGGCGGCACCGACGTCGCGCGTGGCCCGCTCCCGATCCGCGGCTCCCGGCTCGACGATCTGGCGCTCCGAGCGACCCTGCTGGTCGCGACACAGCGTGCACCGGTACTGGATGCGCTCGAGCGTTTCCCCCCGCCACGCTGCCTCGTCGATCGCGAGGTTCCGGCCGCAGGTGACGCACTTCGTGCCGAACATGTCCGCGATCGCGAGGCGCAGGCTCGAGTCGCGATAACCCGACGCCGACAGCGCCTGGAACGCCGCGTCGAGATGGCGCAGGTCCGGCGGCCGCAGGACGACTTCGGCGAGCAGCCGCGTCAGCGGGCTCGACTCGATCGTGAACGCGCGACGCTGCCGGTCGATCGATGCGCGCGCGATCCAGCCGCCCCGCCCGAACAGGTCGGCGACGATGTCACCGGGCGCGGAGTTCGCCTCGAGCCGGGCGTCAACCAGCTCGCGCGTGGGTGGCGGCGCCAGCCGCTCGAACGCGGGCAGCGTGAACCCGGGATCGGCGCGCGAGAGGAGGAGCCGCCCGACCATCGAGCCGGATTGTCGCAGGTCGATTCAGGCGGCCCGCATCGGCCGGCGGTTAGGGCTCGTCGGTCTCGTCGGTCTCTTCGATGAAGGCCTCGTCCGTGGTGTCCTCGGGCGGAAGCACGCGGTCGAGGTCGGTGATCTCCTCGTCCTCGATGTCGTCCTCGAGGTCCTCCTCGATCTCCTCGTCCTCGCGCAGGAGCGTGCCCTTCGTATACGGGCGCAGGTCGGTGGACTTGGCCGCGGTCGGGAAGCTGACCTTCCCGTAGTTGCGGGGGTCCTGGTAGATCTCGCGGATGATGATCCGCACGTCCTGCGCCCCGAGCGAGGTCACCCCCGCGAAGTACTTGTTGCCGTCGGCGATGAGCTTGAGCAGGCGGGCGGCGACACGCGGCTCGACGACCCCGATGCGCATGCCGTTGCTGATCGCGATCAGGCGATTGCCCTCGGGCGTGAGCTCGACCGAGTCGCCCGGGTTGACCTGCGCCAGCTTCCTGGCCTCGGGCAGGTCGACGAGGTGCGCGAAGCCCGTCTTGCCGGTCTCCTCGACGAAGATCCGGACCGGCGCCTTGCTCCCGTCCTGCGCGGGCACGGTCTTCTCGCCGGCCGCGACGAGCAGCGTGCGCAGCCGATCGATGTTGCGCTCCGCGATGCGGTTCGTCGGGTCGAGGGCGAGCGCAGCCTGGTAGTGCTCTCGCGCCGAGCCGAGCTCGCCGAGCTCCCACAGGGCCTTCGCGAGCCGGTTCTCGGTCTCGGCCTCGGCGCCCATCTCGAGCAGGCGCCGGTTCGTGTCGGCTGCCTCGGCCCACTTGCCGGCGGCGGCACTGGCGATCGCCTGTTCCGCGAGGGTGCGCCGAATGCGCGTCTGCGCGGCTGGGCTGGCGTTCGCGTCGGTCTCTTGGAAGGTCACGTGATCAGATCCCTTTCGGCGGTTGGGCGTGCGGGCATGCAGAAGCCGGCCCACGGCCGGGCGGGTAAGTATGGGGCCTCGCCGCAAGTTGGTCGCGAGGGCTGGATCAGGCGCGGAAGCCGAGGCTCCAGCCGATGACGATCACCGCCAGCGCCGCGAGCGCGATCGTCTCCCAGCGTCGCCACGGATCGCGTCGGCGCGGCGTCCCGACGTGGATCGCATCCCACAGGAAGAACACGAGGACCAGCAGCGCCGGCCCGAGGATGCGCGGGATCTCGATCGAGCGGAGGGCGACGGCGGCGATCGCGACGACCGCCGCGCCGGTGATGCCGAACCAGGCGACGTCCCGGACGTTCGACGACCGAAGGGCCGCAACGCGATAGGCGAGCAGCAGCGCGATCAGGCCGTCGGCGGCGGCCTGGGCGATGACGTCGAGCGCGCTCGACGTGCCGGAGCTCGAGAGGTCGAGCGCCGGCAGGCCACCGGGCACGAGCACGGCCACTCCCGCGAACCCGAAGAAGCCGACGAGCAGGACCTCGATCAGGACGGCAGTCCGATCCGCGCTCGATGGCGGCCCGCTGGCCCGCGCGATTCGGAGCTCCGTCACGAGCGTCAGCCCGATCAGGCCGCCCGCGAGGACGAATGCCGGCGCGAGCACGACCCCGAGCGGGACGAGCCGGATCGCCCCGAGGCCCGCGAGCGCGGCGGCGCCAGGCAGGAGCAGGCCCTCGATCGCCACGCCGGCGCCCTGGCCCGCCGGATCCGCCTCACCGAGCACCTGGAGGGAGCCGAGAATCACGCCTGCGAGCAGCACGATCGCGGTCGGCCAGACGAAGCTGTCGGGCGCGAAGCGCGATAGCGCCACGATGATGCCGACCGCGATCGACAGGTCGCGTGCGCCGCTCTCGCCCTTCACCGCCGGGATGGTACGCGCGGCCTCCGACATCAGGCGCCCCCGGACACGGGCGGTTTCGCGCGCGGCTTCGATTCGGCGAGCCACGCCATGAGGTCGGCACGGGAGCGGGTGTTCAGCACGTCCGCGGGCGTCACCCATGCGCGCCGAGCCTGGGAGATGCCCCACGCCAGGTGTTCGAACTCGGACAGGCGATGGGCGTCGGAGTCGATCGACAGGATGCAGCCCGCCTCCAGCGCCAGCCGGGCCCGCTCGACCGACAGGTCGAGCCGATGCGGTGACCCGTTCATTTCCAGCACCGTGCCGGTCCGGGCCGCCGCGCGGAAGACCGTGTCCCAATCGAGGTCGAGGTCGTCGCGCGTGTCGATCATCCGGCCCGACGGGTGCGCGATCACGTCGACATTCGGGTTCTCGATGGCGTTCAGGACCCGCTGGGTCAGCTCGGCGCGCGACTGGCGCCGCGAGACGTGCAGCGACGCGACGACGAGATCGAACGTCGCGAGGAGCTGGTCCGGGTAGTCGAGCTGGCCGTCGGCGCGGATCTCGAGCTCGCAGCCGTGCAGGAGTCGGAAGCCTTCGGGGCTCGACGCAGGGGGTGCCGTGCCGGCCTGCTCCTCCGCCGCGAAGCGCGCATTGAGCGAGCGGATCAGCGCACGCTCCAGCGCGACTCGATCGGGGGTGAGGCCGCGGGCGATCGCCAGCGATTGGCTGTGGTCGGTCATGACCTGGTAGGCGTGGCCACGCCGGCGCGCGAACTCGGCCATGGCCTCGACGGTGTTGCTCCCGTCGGACCAGTCGGAGTGCGAGTGCAGGTCGCCGCGAAGGTCCGCCTCGGTGATGAGCGCGGGCAGGCGCCCGGCGAGCGCCGCCTCGATCTCGCCGCGATCCTCGCGCAGCTCCGGCTCGATGAACGGCAGCCCGAGGAACGCGTACGCCTCGGCTTCCGTGGCGAACGTCCGCAGCTCCCCGCCCCGGGCGAGATCGGTGATGATCTCGCCGTCCTCGCCCAGCCGGGCGAAGCCGTACTCCGACAGGCTCCAGCCCATGTCCCGGGCCCGCTCGCGGAGCCGGACGTTGTGCTCCTTCGAACCGGTGAAGTGGATGAGGTGCGTGCCTGCCTGTTCGGGCCGCATCAGCATGAGGTCGACCTGTGGCCCCCGGCCGCCCAGCCGGACCGCCGCCTTGTGGCCGCCACGCCCGATGACCGACTCGACGTTGGGGAGATTGACGAACGTCTCGACGACGCCCTCGGGATCGTCGGTCTCGGCGAGCAGGTCGAGGTCGCCGATCGACTCCCGGCGGCGGCGAAATGAGCCCGCCGGCATGATGCGGCCGACGCCGAGGACCGGCGCCAGGGACGTGGTCAGCTCATCGACGAGCGCCCTGGCCTGGTTGAGCAGCATCCGCCGATCCCGATGCTCGAGCTTCGCGATGCCCTCGAGGATCAGCTGCTCCGTCCGTTCGGACAGGCCCCGCAGGGTCCGGATCCTGCCGGATTCGGCCGCCGCCTGGAGCTCTTGGAGCGTCTTGACGCCCAGCTCGTTGTAGATCAGCCGGACCGTCTTCGGCCCGAGCCCCGGGAGCCGCAGCATCTCCAGCAGGGTGGTCGGGAACTCGGCGAGGAGCTTGTCTCGATACTGGCTCCGGCCGGTGGTGGCGAGCTCGGCGAGCTGATTGGCCATCGACTTGCCGACGCCCGGGACATCGGGCGGCTTCCCCTCCCGATAGCCGCGCGACACCTCCAGCGGCGACCGCCCGATCGCGTCGGCCGCACGGTGGTACGCGACGGTCTTGAACACGAGCTCGCCCTTGACCTCGAGCAGGTCGCCGATGTCGTGGAACACCTGCGCGAGCTGGCCGTTGCTGAGCAGCGGCACCTCGCCAGGGCCCGTCGCGGCGCCGCCGTCGGTCGCGTTCGCGTCCGTAGCAGCCTCTGCCGCGGCTTCCTCGTCGATGGGCTCGTCGATCACGCTTTGATGGTATCGAGCGGCCGCCGCGCATCGGCCGTCCCCGTCGCCCCGAGATTCTGGCCACATCGTCACCCGCGGACGGTTTCGGCAGCCACCTCGCGGGGTTCGGGCCGTTCGGCGGCGTTCGCCGAGCGTGGAGCCGGCCGTGGATCGCCCGAAACGAGCCGCCGTGGGCCAACCCGGCTGACGAACCGTCCGTGCATGTCGATGTGGCCAAGACAGGCCAGGCAGGCGCAGGGCGGGTGCCGCCTCCGAACCCCTTACCCCGCGACGACTCGATCGCGGCCCGCGCGCTTGGCGCGGAGCAGGGCTCGATCGGCGCGGTCGACGAGGGCGTGGATCGGCTCGTCCGGGCCGACGGCGTTCGCCACTCCCACGGACACGCTCACGCCGGACACGCCGATCTCGCCGAGGTCGAGGTCGCGGACCGCCCGACGGACGCGCTCCCCCACCTCCAGCGCGACCTCGGGACCCGGGTTGCGGAGGAGGACCGCGAACTCCTCGCCACCGATGCGTGCGGGGACGTCGTGGTCGCGGACCGCGGCGGTGATCGCGCCGGCGACCTGGCGGAGGACCTGGTCGCCCGCGGGATGGCCATAGGTGTCGTTGAGGCCCTTGAACTTGTCGATGTCGATCATCAGGACGGCGACCGCGTCGCCCGCCCGCCGCCGGCCGGTCAGCAGCGACGAGAACTCCTCGAAGTAGCGGCGGTTCGGGAGGCCGGTGAGCGGGTCGGTCGAGGCGCTGGTCTCGGCGGCCCTGAAGGAGTCGGCGCGGTCGAGCGCGGCCGCGGTCTCGGTCGCTGCGACGCGCACCAGCCGGCGCGCACTCTGCGGCCAAGCTTCCCGGTCGCGGCGCGAGAGGACGATCGCGCCGAGCACGCCGTGCTCTGCTCGGAGCGGTGCGGCGAGGGTGTGCGACAGCCCGAACGCCGACCGCACCCGATCGGCGACCCGCTCGACGACGACCGCCTCGCTGCCGCGCGCCAGCACCTCGGTCGGCCTGGCGGCGCCGCGGGCCCCGAACAGGTCCGGTGTCGGCAGCCCGATGTCGCGCAGCAGGGCCAGGCCCTCCGCCGCGAGCCGCCGGACGAAGGCTCGCCCGCCACCGGTGTCCGAGGCGCGGCGCGCGACGCGGGGCAGCGCAACCGGGCGAGATTCGGGCACGGCAGCCGCCTCGACGACCGCGCCGGGCCTCGGCCCAGCCGTCGCGCCGACGGGTCCGATCGGCACCGCGACGAGCGGGCGCGGCTCCTCCCCGACGGGCACCTCCAGCAGCGAGGACGGCAGGACCGTCGTGGTCGCCGGCACGCCGGCGCGGCGCGTGACCAGGGTCGCCTCGAGGGCAGCGCCGTCGCGCCGTCGCCGGACGAGCACGACATGGTCGGCCGCGGTTGCCGCGATGAGGTCCTCGACGATCGCGGACACGATGGCCTCGGCGGAGACGGATCGGCCGAGGCCGCGCAGGATGCGGGCGAAGCTCTCGGCTTCCCCTCGGCCGCGCGACTCGAGACCGCCGACGGCGTTCCGGTGCGCGATGGCGGCGACCGCGGCGAGGATCACGAGCCCCACGGTCAGCCAGTCGATGGGCTGGTGGTCCATGGCGAGCCGGATTCCGCTGACGAGGGCCAGCAGCGAGAAGGCGCCCGCGAGGAGCCACCAGGTCCGCCGGATGGATGGGTCGCCAGGCCCCTGGCGGCTCGGCGGT
This sequence comes from Candidatus Dormiibacterota bacterium, assembly GCA_035631615.1. Classification (GTDB taxonomy): domain Bacteria; phylum Chloroflexota; class Limnocylindria; order Limnocylindrales; family CSP1-4; genus UBA5189. The sequence continues at coordinate 50,244 of DASQIK010000001.1, forward strand.
GGGGGTGGATCGGCACTCACGGTTGCCCCGAAGGATGGGGCTGGAGCCCGTCAGCGTCCACCGAAACGGTGCCTCCGCGCGCCGCCGCCGCGGCGGCGACCGGCCGGGACGGCAGAGGCGCGACCTACATCATCACCAGGCCGCCGTCGACGGCGAGGACCTGGCCCGTGATGAACGCGGCTTCGTCGCTGGCAAGGAAGGCAACCGCGTTCGCGATCTCGTCGGTCGTGCCGAAGCGGCCGAGCGGCGTCTGGGCGGTGATCTGGTCCATGAGTGGCTGCGGCAGGTCCTGGGTCAGCTCGGTGAGCACGAAGCCCGGTGCGACGGCATTGCAGGTGATGCCGCGCGAGGCGAGCTCGCGGGCGGTCGCCTTGGTCAGCCCGATGAGCCCGGCCTTCGCCGAGGAGTAGTTCGCCTGGCCCGTCTGGCCGGCCTGCCCGGAGACGGACGTGATGTTGATGATCCGGCCGCCCTTGGCCTTGAGCATCGGACGCGTGACGGCCTTGATCGCGTAGAAGGCGCCGAAGAGGTTGGTCTCGAGGACGTCGCGGAAGTCCTCGAGGGACATCCGCATGATCAGGTCGTCGCGGGTGATTCCGGCGTTGTTGACGAGGATGTCGACCTTGCCGAACGCGTCGAGCGCGGCCCTGATCAGCGCGTTGGCCGCCTCGGGATCGGACGCATCGCCCTGGACCGGGAGGGCGCGACGGCCGAGCGCCTCGATGGCTGCCGCGGTCTCCTTCGCGGCCGCCTCGTTGCCGCGGTAGCTGAACGCCACGTCGGCGCCCTGCGTCGCGAGCCGGGTCGCGATCGCGCGCCCGATGCCGCGCGATCCACCGGTGACGACGGCCGACTTGCCGGAGAGGTCGATCATGCGGGCCTCCTTGTGGCTACCCGACCGGCTGCACGGCCGGCTCGGGCTCGCCGGGGACCACGTCGTCGAGCGGTGGGTTGACCGTGCCGGGCCGCGCCATGAGCTCCACGAGCGCGGGCGGGATCGGGTCCACCGAATCCCAGTCGACCGGCAGCCGGACGTGGACGTCCTCGGGCCGGACGGCGGTGTCGGCATCGGCGCCGCGGGCCGGATCGGCGGTCCATTCGATCGTGACGGCGCCCGAGGTGAAGCCAGCCCCGAAAGCGACGATCGTGATCCGGTCGCCGACCTTCACGCGGCCCTCGTTGACCGCCTCGGCCATCGCGATCGGCACCGATGCGGCGGAGGTGTTGCCGTAGCGCTGGACGTTCGTGTACATCCGGTCCATCGGCAGGTCGAGGCCCTTCGCGACCGCCTCGATGATCCGGACGTTCGCCTGGTGCGGGATGAACAGGCTGATGTCGCTGGGCTCGAGACCGGACTTGCGGACCGATTCGAGGGCCGTCGTCGCCATCGTCTTGGTCGCGAAGCGGTAGGTCTCCTTGCCCTCCATGCGGATGTAGTGCTCACCGCGCGCGATCGTCTCGGCCGAGGGCGGGCTCTTCGCGCCGCCGGCGGGCAGCCAGATCATGTAGGCGCCCTGCGGCTCGGTCGTCAGCTCGACACCCAGCGCCCCGCCCGGCTCGGTCGATGCCGACAGGACGGCTGCTCCGGCGCCGTCACCGAACAGGATGCAGGTGGACCGGTCGGTGTAGTCCAGGAAGCGGGTGAGCAGCTCCGCGCCGATCACGAGCACGTGCTTCGCGAGCCCGGCGGCGATCCACGCCTGCGCGGTCGCGAAGCCGTAGACGAAGCCGGAGCAGGCGGCCGCCACGTCCATCGCCGCGGCCCGGGAGTTGCCGATCGCCTCCTTCACGAGCGCGGCGGTCGACGGCATCCAGTAATCCGGGGTGAGGGTCGCGAGGAGGATCAGGTCGATGTCGTCCGGGCTGATGCCGGCGGCACGGATGGCCCGGAGGCTTGCCACGGCGGCCATCGAGGCGGTCGTCTCGTTCGCGGCGGCGACCCGCCGCTCCCGGATGCCCGTACGCGTGACGATCCACTCGTCGTTGGTGTCGACCATCTTCTCGAGGTCGGCGTTCGTGAGGACCTGGCTCGGGACGTAGCGGCCCCAGCCGGTCACGTGGGCGCGGATCGGGCGATTGCCGACAGTGGTGGCCGCGCCCGGCGCGGTGCCGTTCGGCGAGTGGCTCATAGCGGATCGACCTCGATCAATGGCTGCTTCGCACGCACGAGCTTGCCGTCCTCGGCGGTGATCCTGACGACACGGCCTGCCTTGTCGCTCTTGATCTCGTTGAACAGCTTCATCGCCTCGATGAGGCCGATGACCTGGCCCACCGCCACTTCGCCGCCGAGGTTCACGTAGGGCGCCGAGCCCGGCGCGGGCGACCCGTACCAGATGCCGGTGAGCGGCGCCATCACGGCGGGCCGGGCGGGCGGCCCCGCGTCCGCGGCCGGAATGGGAGGAGCGACGCCGGCCTCCGTTCCAGCGCCGGCGGCCGCCCCCGGCATCCCGGCTGGAACCGCGTCGGCAGTCATGGGAGCGAGGGCCAAGGGCTTGCGCAGGACCAGCCCGGTCGCGCCGACCTGGACCTCCAGCTCGGTCAGCTCCGTGCGGTCGAGCAGCGCGGCGAGGCGGTCGATGAGATCGAGGAGCGACTCGTCGGGACTCCCGGCATTCGGGGCGGCCCCGTCCGTGGGCTCCGCGAGGACCGCCGGGTCGGCGACGGCCGGTTCGGCGACTGCCGGCCCATCGGCGGCCAGGGCAGCCGCTTCCGCGGTGGTGATCGGCTCGGGGTCCATCGTCAGCCGTCCCACCGACGGAAGATCAGGGCCGCGTTCTGGCCGCCGAACCCGAACGAGTTGTTGAGCGCAGCCCGGATCGGGCGATGCGTCGCCTGCAGCGGCGTGAGGTCGAGCCCGTCGGTGTACGGGTCCGGATCGAGGAGGTTGATCGTCGGCGGGACGGCGCCCTCGCGCATCGCCTGGATCGTGGCGATCGATTCGAGCGCGCCGGCCGCACCGAGCGTGTGCCCGAGCATCGACTTCTGGGCGCTGATCGAGACGCTCGGGCCGTGCTCGCCGAGGAGCGTCGCGAGACCCTGCAGCTCCGCGCTGTCGCCCTCCGGCGTCGAGGTCGCGTGCGCATTGACGTGGTCGAGGTCGTCGGGCGCCATGCCTGCCTTGGTGAGCGCGCGCCGGCCAGCACGAAGCGCGCCGGCACCGCCCGGCGCCGGGAGCGTGATGTGCGACGCGTCCGCGGTCGCGCCGTAGCCAACGAGCTCGGCGAGCGGCTCGGCGCCGCGCCGCTCCGCGTGCGAGAGCTCCTCGAGGACCAGCATGCCCGCGCCTTCGCCCATCACGAAGCCGTCGCGGCCGCGATCGAACGGGC
>DASQIK010000002.1:0-4494 GCA_035631615.1 Candidatus Dormiibacterota bacterium
TGCCGGGCGTCGAGCTGCTCGACGCCACCGTGGAGCGCGTCAACCCGGCCGGCGACGAAACGGTCCACCGGCGCACCGAGGACATCATCATCAAGAAGCTCGAAAGCTTCGACATCCCCGCAAAGATCATTGGGCGGAACGCCGGCCCCGTGGTCACCCAGTACGAGGTCCAGCCGGCGGCACATGTGAAGGTCAGCCGGATCGAGGCGCTCTCCGACGACCTGGCGATGGCCCTCGCCGCGCGGACGCTCCGCATCGAGGCACCGATCCCGGGCAAGAGCGCGGTCGGCATCGAGATCCCGAACCAGGACTTCAACGTGGTCACCCTGCGCGGGATCCTCGAGACGCTCGACTTCGCTGGCTCCGGCTCCAAGCTCACGTTCGCGCTCGGGAGGGACGTCGCCGGGCGGGCCCAGGCGGTGGACCTCGCCAAGATGCCGCACCTGCTCATCGCCGGCGCGACGGGCTCCGGCAAGAGCGTCATGGTCAACGCGCTGATCACGAGCCTGCTGTGCAATGCCAGCCCGGACGACGTCCGGATGATCCTCGTCGACCTGAAGCGGGTGGAGCTCGCCGCCTACAACGGCCTGCCGCACCTGCTCGTGCCGGTCATCACCGAGACCGAGAAGGCCAAGGCGGCGCTCAAGTGGGCGGTCAACGAGATGGAGGGCCGGTACCGGCGCTTCGCGGGCGCGACCGCGCGCAACATCCGTGCCTACAACGAGGGCCGGGCGGACCCCGAGGACCGGATGCCCTACATCGTCGTCGTCATCGACGAGCTGGCCGACCTGATGATGCGCGAGGGCAAGCACGTCGAGGAGCCGATCGTCCGGCTCGCCCAGAAGGCGCGCGCCACCGGCATCCACATGGTGCTCGCGACCCAGCGCCCCTCGGTCAACGTCGTGACGGGGCTGATCAAGGCGAACTTCCCGTCACGAATCGCGTTCGCGATGGCGTCCCAGATCGACTCGCGGACGATCCTGGACACCCCCGGCGCGGAGGACCTCATCGGCCGCGGCGACATGCTCTACCAGCCGAGCGACCTGCCCCGGCCGATGCGCCTGCAGGGCGTGTTCGTGTCCGATCACGAGATCGGGCGCGTGACGGCGCACTGGAAGGACCAGATCGAGGACCCGCACTACGACATGGCGATCGTCCAGAACGACGAGGACGGCAGCTCCAGCCAGGATGATCTCGCCGACGAGGACGCGGATCGGCTCCTGCCGGACGCGGTCGAGGTGATCCGCGAGTACGACCGCGCCTCGGCGTCATTGCTCCAGCGCCGGCTCAAGGTCGGCTATGCCCGGGCCGCCCGGATGATCGACCAGCTCGAGCAGCGCGGCTACATCGGCGCGTTCGATGGCTCGAATGCGCGGGTCGTGCTCCGGAGAGACGGTTCGGGGGGCGACAACGGCACCGGGCCAGACGATGATTGACCGATGACCGCCCGCGATCACGCCCGGCGCGCGGCCCAGCGCTTCGGGGCCGCGGATCGGGCCGAGGCGATCGAGGCCGGGCCGGGGTTGCCGGACCGCCTCGTCGCCGCGCGGGAGCGCAAGGGCGTCGACCTCGCCCGAGCGGAACGCGACACGAAGATCCGGGTTCGCTACCTCAGCGCCCTCGAGCGCGGTGACTACCGCGACCTGCCCGGCGCCGTGTACACCAAGGGCTTCCTCCGGAACTACGCGATCTACCTGTCGCTCGACCCCGAGGACGTCCTCCGGCAGTGGCGCCGGGAGCGTGGCGACCAGGTCGGTCCGGAGCCGGTCATCGTGCCGCCGCGGCCGCTCGAGGAACCGTCCCGGCCGCTGAACTTCTCGCCTTCGGTGGTCGTCGCCGCCCTGCTGACGGCAGGCGTCGTGCTCTTCTTCGTGTATCTCTCGGCGCAGCTCCTGCGCTACTCCAGGCCTCCGGAGCTTACCGTCAGCAGCCCGGCGACGGCAGTCCTCCAGGTGGACGATTCGGCGACGACGTACCGCCTTGCCGGCACGTCCAGCGCCGGGGCGACGATCACGATCAGTGCGCCGGGCCACGAGCCGTACCTGACGACGGCCCTGGCCGATGGCACTTGGTCGGCCCAGGTCGACCTGCGCCGCGGCCAGAACCGGTTCGACATCAACGCCGAGAACCCGGAGACGGGCAAGACCGCCGATACCCCTCGGACCGTGGTCATCACGGTGCCATTCCTCGTCTTCCAGGCGCCGACGCTCGACGTCAGCCAGCCCGTCGACGGCACCACGTACGGCAACGGCGCGATCGCGGTCGAAGGCACCACGACGAACGCCAAGAGCGTGACCGTCACCACGGTGTTTCTGGGCAAGGACGTGCCCGCGGCCGGCCAGTCGCCGGCCCCAGCGCCGACGCCGGGTGTCTCGCCGGGAGCGTCGCCCGCCCCGGGCACGACCGTCGCCGTCGCCGACGACGGCTCGTTCTCGGTGCCCCCGCTCGAGCTGACCGCGGGCCGCTGGGCGATCACCGTGACGGCCACCTCGACCGAGGGCAAGACGGCCTCCCTCACCCGCAACATCGCGGTGGCCTACAGCGGCGTCAACCTCGTCGTGCAGATCAAGGGCGGCCCCGCCTGGATCAAGGTCTGGATCGACGGCAGGCTCGCGAGCGTGCCCTCCGGGAACGTCTACCAGTCGGGCAAGACGCTGACCTTCAGCGGCGCAACCTCGATCGAGGTTCGGACCGGCTCGTCCGGGTTCACGAGGTTCACCCTGAACGGCGTCAGCCTCGGCGCGCTCGGCAAGTCGGGCGTGGCCGAGACCTGGCTGTTCCAGCCACCCGCCGCACCGGTCAAGACGCAGCGGACGTAGGCGTGCCCGGCGCCCTGGTCGAGCTCGCGGAGCGGCTGCAGGGCATCTGCCTCGGCCGGCGGATCACGGTCGCGCTGGCGGAGTCGTGCACGGGCGGCCTCGTCGCCGCGACGATCACCGAGGTTCCCGGATCATCCGCCTACTTCCTTGGCGGGGTCGTGTCGTACGCAGACAGCGCCAAGGAATCGCTGCTGGACGTTCCGGCGCAGATGCTCGTCGCCCACGGCGCGGTCAGCGCGCAGGTGGCGATGTCGATGGCCACCGGCGCGCGAGCAAGATTCGGTGCTTCCCTGGCGGCCTCTGTCACGGGCGTGGCGGGGCCGGACGGCGGCTCCGATGAGAAGCCCGTCGGCCTGACATACGTCGGCCTCGCGACCGCCGCCGGCGTGGAGGTGCGGCGGCTGCAGCTCGGCGGCGACCGGGCCGGCAATCGAGAAGCCGCGGCCATCGCGGCCCTCGGCTGGCTCATCGCCGAGGCCGGGAGCGGCGGATGACCCGGACCGCCCTGGAGCTCAGCGCCGGACTCGCGCCCGTGCGGGCGGCCCGGCCGATCCGCGCCGGCGAGCGCATCCACATCCTCGGGATCGCGGGCGCAGGGGCGTCCGCGGCTGCCATCCATGCGCTGGCACTGGGGGCGATCGTCACCGGCTGCGATCCCGGCGGTCCGTCGCCGTACACGCTCGCGCTGGAGGCCCGCCGGATCCCGATCGCAGCGTCGCACGATCCGTCGCACGTCACCGACGGCCCGCGCCTGGACCGGCTCGCCGTGACCAAGGCGCTCACCGCGGTCGCACCGGACCACGCCGAGCTGCGCGCCGCCGCGAACCGGGGCATCCCCGCCGAGCCGTGGCAGCAGCTCATCGCCGACGCGGCATTCGGGCGCACCCTGGTCGCCGTCGCCGGCACCCACGGCAAGAGCACCACCGCCGGTTGGCTGACCTGGGTCCTCGCCCAGAGCGGCCGCGACCCGTCGGCCTTCGTCGGCGCGTTGCTGCCCGCCGCACTGACCGGTGGCGTGCCCGCGACGGCCCGGGTCGGCACCGGCGCCGCGTTCGTGGTCGAGGCCGACGAGTACGCCGGCAACTTCGACGCCTACCGGCCGGACGTGGTTGTGCTCACCACGCTCGAGTGGGACCACCCCGATGTGTTCGCCACCCGCGCGGCGGTGATCAGCGCCGTCGCCAACTGGCTCGACCAGGTCCCGGATGCGACGCTCGTCGCGAACCTCGACGATCCGGGCGTCGTCGAGCTGCTCGGGAGCGTGCATGCCTCGCCGGGCCGACTCGGGGCCATCGTGGGCGTCTCGCTGACCGGGCAGGCCGCCCGCGGGAGCGCGACCGCCGGCCCGGCCGAGCTGTGGATCGATCGCACCGTCGTCGGCCACATCGTCGAGCGAACGCCGGATGGCTTCGTCCTCGACATCGATGGGCTCGCCGAGTCGACGCGCCGCGTCCACCTGGGGATCACCGGAGACCACAACGCCTCGAACGCGCTCCTGGCCCTCGTGGCGGCCGCAGGCCTCGACGCGGCGCCGCAGGACGGGATCGATCGGTTGGTCTGGGCGCTCACGAGCTTTCCCGGGATCGGACGGCGATTGGAGCGCAAGGGTGAGGCGGGTGGTGTCGTCGTGTATGACGACTACGGCCATCACCCGACGGCAATCCGGGCGACGCAG
>DASQIK010000003.1:0-70537 GCA_035631615.1 Candidatus Dormiibacterota bacterium
GAGCGGCAGGTTGCGCTCGGCCGGTTCGTCGAGTACTACAACGACGTGCGCCCTCACCTGGGCCTCGGCGGACAGACACCTCGTCAGCGGCTTCTGCTGAAGTTGGCCGCGTGACTGATACCAACGTCTTGGGGGACTACATCTAGCCCGCTTCCGTGATGCCACACTCGGCCTCGTGACCGACCAGTCGAATCCCGCCGGCCTCGATCCGCTGCGGCCGGCGCCTGCCGGCATGACCGCCGCCGAGCTGCGACCGCCGGTTGTCGCGGAATCGGGTGATCCGTTCGCCGCGGCGCGGGTCGTCGAGCTCCTGGCGAGGCTGCCGCGCGGCCGCGCGGTCCCGCTGGCGTCGATCGTCGACCGGCTGAACGCCATGTACCTCGACTGGCTGTTCGAGTCGCGGGTCGTGGCAGACGCGGTGATCCAGCTCCAGGCGAACTGGCTGGCGGACTACCGGAACGCGAGCGGCATCGTCTTCGACGACGGACCCGCCGGGCCGATGCTCATGATCGAGGACTCGTCGCGGGTCGATCCGTGGATCGTGCGCCAGGCAGCCCGGCTCGCGGCCGAATGTCGAGACGTGCTCGATGCATTCAGCCGGCGCGACCGGCGCGCGGGCGAGGGCTGACGCCGCTCACGGAGTCGTCGTCGTCGTGGCAACGGCCCGAGAGGCCGCCGATCGGCCGGTCGATATGATCGGGTGGATGCACGAACAGCCTGCCCGTCTCGAGGAGGGCCACGCGCCCGGTATCCGCCTCGTCGAGCTCCCGGAGCTTGCCGGGCTGGCGCCGATCGACGTCGCCGAGCGCTTCGGCGACCTGCCGGGCCTCGCGCTGCTCGAAAGCGCCCGGCCGGGCCGCAACGCCCGCTGGACCTACCTCACGGCGGACCCGGTCGCGGTCCTCGAGGCGCCCGCGGAGGGACCCGACCCCTTCTCGAACGCCCGCCGGCTGCTCGCCCGCCTGGCATCGGACACCGTCGCAGACCTGTGGGCGCCGCCGTTCCTCGGCGGGCTGGCGGGCTTCCTGGGGTATGACCTCGGTCGCCGGCTCGAGCGCATCCTGTCCCTGGCCCGCGCCGACCAGGAGCTGCCCGTCCTGCGCCTCGCGCTCCACGACTGGGTCATCGCCTGGGATCGCCGCGATGGGCGGGCGTGGCTCGGCGGCCGCGCGGTCGACGAACGAGTCAGACGGCTCGATGCACGACTTGCCGAGGTTCGCGACCGGCTGGCCGAGCCCACGCGGAGCTGCCGCGCGGCGGACGACGACACCCCGCCGTTCGAGCTCCGCTCCGGCCTCGATCGCCCTGCATACCAGGCTGGCGTCGAGGCGATTCGCCAGCTCATCGCCGACGGCGAGCTGTACCAGGCGAATCTCGCGCGCCGCCTCGAAACGCCCTTCCGCGGCGACCCGTGGCCGCTGTATCGCCGGCTGCGGACCGGCGACCCCGCGCTGTTCGCGGCGTACCTCGACCTCGGCGCGAACCCGCTGACCGGTGCGCCGCGAGCGATCGTGTCGGCGTCGCCGGAGCCCTTCCTGTCCGTGTCGCGGGACGGTGTCGTCGCCACGAACCCGATCAAGGGCACGCGCCCGCGCGGCCGCGACCACGACGACGATCGGCGGCTCGCGCGGGAGCTGCTCGCATCGGCGAAGGATCGCGCGGAGAACGTGATGATCGTCGACGTCCTCCGCAACGATCTGGGTCGCGTGTGCCGGCCGGGCAGCGTCCGCGTCCCGCGCCTGTGCCGGCTGGAGCGGACGGCGGCAGTCCAGCATCTCGTCAGCACGGTCACGGGCCGGCTCCAACCCGGGCGCGACGCCTTCGACCTCCTCGCGGCGTCGTTCCCCGGTGGGTCGATCACCGGCGCACCCAAGATCCGGGCGATGGAGCTGCTCGAGGGCCTCGAGCCGGTGCGGCGCGGGCCGTACACGGGGATCGCGGGCTGGCTCGGACCCGATGGCGCGATGGCGACCAGCATCCTGATCCGGACCTTCGTCGCGGATGGCGAGCGGCTGAGCCTGCACGTCGGTGGCGGGATCACCTGGCGCAGCGACCCCGCGGCCGAGTGGGACGAGACGGTCGCGAAGGCGCGCGGGCCGCTGTCCGCGATCGGCGCACGCGAGGTCGCGTGAGCGGCGCACCGCGCGAGCTCGCCGGCCGGCACGTCTGGATCGACGGCGAGCTGCAGGCCGCCGACGCGCCCCACCTCTCGGTGTTCGATCGGGGCTTCCAGCTCGGCGATGGCGTGTTCGAGACGCTCCGCGCGCGCGCCGGGCGCCCGACCGAGCTCGCCGAGCACCTCGCGCGGCTTCGCCGCTCCGCCGCCGGCCTCGACATCGATCTCGGCGCGTCGCTCGAGTCCGACATCACCGCGGGAATCGCGGCGCTCCTCGACGCCGAGGCGCTTGACAGCCCGGACGGCGACGCCTCCATCCGCATCACGGTGAGCCGCGGTACGAGCGCCGGCCGAGGCCTCCTCCCGCCGGAGCGACCGGCCGCGACGGTCGTCATCCAGGCGTGGCCGGTGCTGCCACCACCCGCCGACCATCTCCAGCGCGGCCTGCACCTGATCGTCAGCGCGGTCCGGCGCGATCCCGAGAACCCGCTCGTCGGGCTCAAGACGACGAGTCGCGCTGACTACGTGTACGCGCGGCTCGAGGCCCGGCGCGCCGGTGGCGACGACGCCCTCTTCCTGACCACCGACGGTCACCTCTCCGAGGCGACGAGCGCGAATATCTTCCTCGTGCGCGGCGGATCACTGGCGACGCCCGCACTGGCGTGCGCGATCCTGCCCGGCACGACGCGCACGTGGATCCTCCGGTGGGCCGCCGAAACGGGCCTCCAGCCATCGGAGACGTGGCTCACCACCGCGGACCTTGCCGGCGCGGATGAGGCGTTCCTGTGCTCGAGCGTCGCCGGCATCCTGCCGGTCACCCGCGTCGACGGCGCACCCATCGGGAGCGGGCTGCCCGGCCCGCGGACGCAGCAGGCTCGGGCCGCCCGCGAGGCGTTCATCCGCGATCCATCAGACCGGGGAGCGGGAGCGGCGTGACCCGCGACGAGCTCGTCCGGAGCACGCGCCAGCTCATCGACGAGGGCGACCGGCTCGTGGCGAACCCGAGCCTTGCCGCGCTGAAGGTCTGGCTCCAGCTCACGGACGACCTGCTCGCGCGCGCCTGGGGCTCGATGGACCGCTACCACCTGGCGTGGCTCCAGGTCGGGCGCCCGGGCGCCAGCGTCCGCGGGCGCGCGATGACGGACGAGGAGGAAGCCGCCTACGTCCGCGACGTCGCGAGCGCGAAGACGGCGGTGCTGCGGATGAGCGTCGAGGCGCTCACCCGGCACGCGATGCCGTTCGTGGGCGAGACCCGGGTCAGTGCTTCTTGATCGACGTCGTCATCTCGCGCTGTCGAGGCGCGCGGCGTAGCAGATGACGCTGTGCTTGTCAGACCGATCGCACCAGGATGGTCCGATCCTCCCGGTCGAAATCGTACCCGGGGATCGCGGGGGTTCCATAGAGATTCTGGGTATGCGGCCCGGTCTCGATCTCGAAGCCCATGGCCCGGTGGAACGCGATCGAGGTCCGATTGCCCGGCCACGTGATCGCCCGCACCTCGTGCCGGCCGGCCCGCCGGGCATCCTCGAAGAACCGCTCGTACAGCTCTCGGCCGAGGCCATGCAGCCGCAGGTTCGGGTTCGTCCCGATCAGCCGGCAGTAGGCGACGTTCGACTGGTCCGGCGAGTGGAAGCCGACCAGGAAGCCGGCGAGAGCGCCGTCGGTCGTCTCGGCGAGCCATGACGTGCCGGTGAAGTGCTGGAGCCACAGCCTCGGCAGCAGGAAGTCCATCTTCCGGCCGCCCCACCAGTCGTCGATCACCCGGACGACGGTCTGATAGTCGGCCTCCGTGGGCCGGCGAAAGACGACGACGCCGATCTCGGTCGCGTCCGGCATCAGCGCTGGACCGGGCCCGACGTGGCGCCCCACCAGGCGGTCAGCACCGCGACGATCGCGACGGCAGGGACGAGCAGCCCGAACGTCTCCGAGAGGTAGCTGAGCGGCCCGAGGACGCCGCCCTCGCTCTGTGCGAACAGCCACAGGCCAAGGAACCCGGCGACGACGCCGCCCAGCGCGATCGCGACGGCGATCCGGACCACGGTCGGCCTGGGAACAGGCGTCGCGGCGCGGTCCGGCACCGCCGCCCGAGCCATCAGCAGACCGACGATCGCACCCATGCCCCCGGCAATGAACGGGAGCCCGAACGGGTAGGCGAGCACCCCACCCATGCCGACGATGGCCATGGCACCGACGATGGCCGCGATCACGGCGCGTGCGATCGGTCCGCCCAGCGCGGCGCGCGTCCCGGACCCGGCGGCCGCGCCGGGCTCGCCACGCTCGGGTCGCGGGGCGAATCGCGCCGACGGCGGCTCGGACAGCGGCCGCGGGCGCGGTCTCGTCGCGGCTGGGATGCGGTCGCCCGGATCGGTGCCTGCCACGAGGGCATCGTACCGGCGTGGCCGGGATGCGCACGGTAGACTCGCGATCGTGAGCCACCCCAGCCTCGGCCTTCCTCCCAGCGACATGTCCGCCGGTGATCCGGCTGCTGCCTCGGCGCTCCGAAGTGGCGGCGCGCGCCTGCGTGGCCGCGCCTTCGCGGCGGCCCTGGACCTCGATCCGACGATCTCCGAGCGCCATGACGAGGTCGTCCGGGCGGCGCTCCTGGCGGACCTCGAGGCGTTCGTCGATCGACTCGCCGTCGCCATCTCGAGCGGCGACCCCGGGGCCATGGCAACCTTCGCCGACCTCGTGGCGGTTCGCTACCGCAAGCGCAAGATCGCCATGGACGACGTGATCACGCTGTGCGAGGGCCTGCGCCGCGCCGCAGCGTCCGCGGTCGAGCCGACTGCCGAGCCCGCGGTCGACGCGTCCATCGATGCCGCGATCGCGGTGTTCAAGTGGTACCGCAGGCTCGCCGGCGACGCGCGGAAGCGGAACCCGTTCCTCGCCTACATCTACAAGGGCGCCTGAGGTGACAATCAAGTGGGTCGTGTCCGACCCGCTGGTGATGAACGGCGAGCCGTTCTGCTACGGCACCCGCCTGACGGTCCGAAACATCCTCGAGCTCCGGAGCGCGGGCTACACGCTCGGCAGGATGCTCAAGGATCACCCGGAGCTGCGCCGGATGGGCGTCGCCGCCGCGTATGAGTACGCCGGCCGCTATCGCGACCGGTACGCCGACTTCTTCGAGCAGGACGGCTCGCTTCGCGGGCCCGGCTACTCGGAGGCGGAGGCCGACGGCCTCCCGAGCCAGTACCGCATCCCGGGCGTGGTGATCAAGCCCGCCTGAGCTCGGTCGGCGACCCGGCTCCCGAGCCACCGAGGCGCGCAGGATCTCCATCGGGTCTTCACATTCGGTTCACGACCCGGCGCGAGGCTGTGGCCATCGACCTTCCACCAAGGAGATGACCACATGAACGGGCGATCGATCGCCAGCTTCCTCCTCAGCCTCATCGTCGTCGGCATCCTCGTCGCCGTCGGCGTCGGCATCTACCAGGCCGGCGTGGCCCAGGGCGTCATCGATGCCGGGCGCTTCCCGGCGGGTGCCGCGGTTCCCGTGGCCGGGTACGGCTACGGCGGCTACCACGACGGCGGCTTCGGCTTCCTCGGCCTGCTGTTTCCACTCCTCTTCCTGTTCCTGATCTTCGGCGTCATTCGGGCGATCTTCTGGCGCGGACGCGGCTGGGGCCACCACGGCTACGCCGGTCGTGGCTGGGACAGGGGACCCGGTTGGGATCGCGAGAGCGCCATCGCCGACTGGCACAAGCGGCTCCACGAGGCTGAGGGCGATCCGGCCTCGCCCGGGTCTTCCGGCTCCTCCAGCTCGTCACCGGGCAGTCCAGGCGCCTCCTCGTCGCGCTGAGCGCGACCCGGCCATTGGGGCCGGTTCCCCCTCCAAGCTCGGCGGCCGTCATCGCGACGGCCGCCGATTTCCTTCCAGAAACTCCCTAGAGTGACCCGCGATGCAGACCGTCCTGGTCGTCGACGACGAACCGAAGATCGCCAGGCTCGCGCGCGACTACCTCGAGCACGCCGGGTACGCGGTGCTGATCGCGGGCGACGGCCCATCAGCCGTCCAGGTCGCGCGCACGCGGCATCCCGACCTGGTGGTGCTGGACCTCGGCCTGCCCCGCCTCGACGGCCTCGAGGTGCTGCGGTCCATCCGGTCCACCGGCGCCATGCCGGTGGTCGTGCTCACGGCGCGGGACACCGAGCTCGACAAGCTCCTCGGGCTCGAGCTCGGAGCCGATGACTACGTCACCAAGCCATTCAGTCCGCGCGAGCTCGTCGCTCGAGTCCGCGCCGTGCTGCGCCGCTCCGAACGCGCGCCCGAGACGGGAGATCGCATCGCGGTCGGCGACCTGGTCCTCGACGTCCCGCGAATGCGGGCGACCGTCGCCGAGCGGCCGATCGAGCTGACGCCGACGGAGTTCTCGCTGCTCGCGACCCTCGCTCGCCATCCCGGTCGCGTGTTCACCCGATCACAGCTCCTCGACGCGGCCCACGGCGAGGCCTTCGAGGCCTACGAGCGCGCCATCGATGCGCACGTGAAGAACATCCGCCGCAAGCTCGAGCCGGAGCCCGCCCGCCCGCGCTACCTGCTCACGGTGTACGGCGTCGGCTACCGCCTGGCGGAGCCGGAGTGACGGCGCCGTCCGGGCCGGCGCGGTCGTCGGGCAAGCCGGACTGGTGGCCCGACGAGGAGGCGTGGCCGCCGCGCGGGGAGCGACGCGCCTGGACGGGCCCCTCGGACTGGGAGGCCCGCCGGCGGGAGTGGCGTGCGAGGCGGATGCGCTACGGCGGCGGTGGCTACGGCGGCATGCGCCGCGGGTTCGGGTGCCTGATCACCCTGATGGCGACGCTCGTCGTGTCGATCGGCGTCCTGGTCCTGTGGCTGCTCGGCGGCCTGCTCGGCCTGTCGACCAACGAGGGCTTCCTCGCCTCGCTCGCGCGTCCGGCCGGCCTGGTCGTGCTCGTCGTCGGGATCATCGCGCTCGTGATCGGGATCCGCATCGCCCGCAGCGTCGCGGCGCCCCTGTCCGAGCTGGTCGATGCGGCGGGCCGCATCGAGGCGGCCGACTACTCGGTGCGCGTCACCGAGCCGATCGGCGGCCGCGGCGAGCTGCGCGGTTTGACCCGCGCCTTCAACGAGATGGCCGCGCGACTGGAGGCAGAGGATGCAACCCGCCGCCGGCTGCTCGCGGACGTGAGCCACGAGCTGCGGACGCCGCTCGCGGTGATCCAGGGCAACCTCGAGGCGCTGCTCGACGGCGTCTACCCGCCGGACGAGCACCACATCGGCCCGATCCTCGACGAGGTTCGGGTCATGGAGCGGCTCGTCGACGACCTGCGCACGCTGAGCCTTGCCGAGGCCGGTGCGCTGCCGCTGCACCGGGAGCCAACCGACCCGGCCATCCTGCTCGAGGACGTCGCCGCCGCACATCGGGCACGCGCCGAGGCCGCGGGGTTGGCGATCACGGTCGCGGTCCACGGAGCACTCCCATCCGTCGACGTCGACCCCGTTCGAATCCGGCAGGTCGTGTCGAACCTCGTGGACAACGCGATCCGCGCGATGACGGCCGCCGCTCCCACCTCGGACGGCGATCCGGCCGGGAGCACGATCGCCCTGTCCGCCGGCGTTGCCGACGGCAGGCTCTCGATCGAGGTCGTCGACGACGGCCCCGGGATCCCGCCCGAGCTCCTCGGCTCGGTCTTCGACCGGTTTGCGAAGTCCGCCGAGTCTCGCGGCTCCGGCCTCGGCCTGTCGATCGCGCGGGCCATCGCGACCGCCCATGGCGGCACCATCACGGCCGAGTCTCCGGCCGCCGCCCGCGGCACGCGGATGCGGATCAGCCTGCCCCTGTAATCCCCACCTGGCCGGTCGGGTATCGGGCCACCTTGGTGTACCCTGACCGTGATGACCGACACCGCCGATCCCACCACGGCCGCCGAGGCGGCGACCGCCGAGGCCACGACCCCGCCCCTGTTCGACGCCGAGCGCCGCGCCACCGAGCTCGCGATCCTCGACGCGCTGCGCGCGGTGGTCGACCCGGAGATCGGGATGAACGTGGTCGAGCTGGCGCTGATCAAGCAGATCCTGCTCGGCACGAACGAGACCGAGATCAAGATGATCCTCACCACGCCGTTCTGCCCGTACGCCGGCTCGATGATCGCCCAGGTGCAGGAGCAGGCCGAGTCGGTGGTCGAGCATCCGGTGAAGGTCACCCTCCTCGCCGAGCGCTGGGACCCGCGCGACGCGGGTCTGATGTGGTAATCGTCGCGGCCTGATTGCAGAGCTGGGCGTGAGCGGGCGCAGCCTGATCGGATCGATCGTCGCCACGACGAAGGGCGACGACGGCACCACGGGACTCCTGTATGGCGGAACGCGGATCGGCAAGGACGACCCGCGCGCCGAGGCGTACGGCACCATCGACGAGGCCGTTGCGGCGCTCGGGCTTGCCCGCGCCAACCTCGGCGTCAAGCGTCGAACCGGGACCCTGGGGCCGTCGATCGGCGGGCTGGCGCCGCTGATCCTGCGCATCCAGCGCGAGCTGTTCGTGGTCGGCGCTGAGCTCGCGACCAACCCCGAGGCGTGGGACCGCTTGCGCGACGGCGAGACGCGCGTCTCCGAGGCGATGGTCCGGGACATCGAGCGCGACCTGGTCGAGCTGGAGCGGAACATCGAGATGCCGAGGGAGTTCGTCGTGCCCGGCGAGACCGTGACCAGCGCGGCGCTCGAGCTTGCCCGCACGATCCTCCGGCGGGCGGAGCGGCGCGCCGTGGCCCTCCAGCGCGACGGCCTCGTCCCGGGTCCCTATCTCATCCCGTACCTCAATCGCCTTGCCGACCTCGTGTGGGTCTTGGCTCGCGCGGCAGAACGTGCAGAATCACGTACGGCGACCCCGTCACGACGGCCGGTCGTCGCGACTCGAAGGGAGACAGCATCGTGACGTTCCAGGGCAATCAGGGCGACGGCAGCATCGGCGGGCCGACGCCAGGCACCATGCGCATCAACGGCGTCGACGTCCGCACCGACGCGCAGACGAAGGGCGCCTACCTCACCCACGCCTTCTTCTGGATGTTCGCGGGCCTCCTGCTGACCGCCGGCGTGGCCGCATTCGTCCAGACCAACACGAGCCTGCTCTCGTTTGCGGCCTCGAACTTCCTGCTCCTGATCGTCGCCCAGTTCGTGCTGGTGCTCGCGATCCAGTTCGGGATCACCCGGCTGAACGCCACCGCCGCGCTCGGCATGTTCTTCGTCTACGCGGCGAGCCTCGGCATCACGATCGGGCTGATCGTGTCGCTGTACACCGGCGCCTCGGTCGCGACGGCGTTCGTCTCGGCGGCGGGCATGTTCGGGGCCGCGGCCCTGTACGGCTTCGTCACCAAGCGGTCCCTGGCCGGGCTCGGCAACCTGCTGTGGATGGGCGTGATCGGCCTGATGATCGCGATCGCGGTGAACCTGTTCCTCGGGTCGAGCACGATCAGCCTGATCATCTCGGTGATCGGCGTCGGCCTGTTCACGGTGCTGACCGCTTACCACGTCCAGCGCATCGCCCAGGGCAACCTGGCGACCGCCCTCGGCTCGAGCGAGAAGGCCGCCGTCATCGGCGCCCTGCTCCTCTACCTGGACTTCATCAACCTGTTCTTGTTCCTGCTGCGGCTGACCGGCGGCCGCCGCTGATCCGCGCGCCGATCGAGGCGCCGGCTGACGAAGCCACCGATCCGAACCGGGTCGGCGGGGTGGGCCCAGACGAAGCCCTGGCCCATGTCGCAGCCCAGCTCGCGGAGCCGGCGCGCCTGCTCCTCCGTCTCGATGCCCTCGGCGACGACGGTGATGCCGAGCCCGTGGGCGAGTGACACGACCGCGCGCACGATGCCGACGTTCGGGTCCTGGACGTCGAGGTCCGTGACGAACGAGCGGTCGATCTTGATCGTGTCGAGCGGCAGCTGGCGCAGGTACGCGAGCGAGGAATAGCCGGTCCCGAAGTCGTCGAGGACGACCCGGACGCCGAGCGCGCGCAGCTGCTGGAGGACGGCGAGGCTCGCCTCGGAGCGGTCCATGACGCTGCTCTCGGTGATCTCGAGCTCGAGCGCACATGGCTCGAGGCCGCTTGTCTGGAGCACCTGCCTGATTCCGTTGGCGAGATCCGGATCGAGGAACTGGCGGGGCGACAGGTTCACGCTCATGACGAGGTTCTCGTCGGGCCAGCGCGAGCGCCACAGCTGCGCCTGGCGACACGACTTCTCGAGGATGACCCGGCCGATCGCAACGATCAGCTCGGACTCCTCGGCGAGGGCGATGAAGTCGACCGGGAGCACGAGCCCGCGCGACGGATGCTGCCAGCGAGCGAGCGCCTCGAAGCCGACGACCCGGCTGGTGCGCAGGTCGAGGATCGGCTGGTAGTGGACGGTCAGCTCGTCGCGCTCGAGGGCCGACCACAGCTCGGCCTCGACGTCGAGGCGCTCGCGGGCGTGCCGGCTGCTGAGCGGGTCGAACCGGGCGATGCGCTGGGTCGGGTTGCGCTTCGCGCCCACGAGGGCGATCTCGGCCTCCTGCAGGATGTCGCCGCCGCCGGAGCTGCCCGGCGCCCCGACCGCTATGCCCATGCTCGCGCTGATGAACCACGTCCGGCCGTCGAGGTCGAACGGCGGCTTGAGCTCGAGCTGGACACGCTCGGCCACGGCCATGGCCGCGTCCGCGTCGGTGTTCGGGAGGAGCACGGCGAACGCGTCGCCTCCGAATCGGGCCAATGTGTCGTTCGCCCCGAGCGCTCGCAGGATTCGCTGCCCGACCTCGCGGAGGACGCGATCACCCGCCGCGTGGCCGAGGCTCTCGTTGACGATCTCGAACCGGTCGAGGTCGAGGAGGAGCACGGCGATGGGCAGGCGCTCGGCGCCGACCAGCGGCTTCGCGACCGCGTCGACGACGCGTTGGATGAGCGTCTCGCGGGTCGGGAGCCCGGTGACCGGATCTCGGGGTGAGAGCGCCTGCTCGTGCAGGCGGGCGTTCTCGAGGGCGATCGAGGCCAGCTGCGCGAACTTGGTGAGGGCATCGACCTCGGGCTGCCGGAAGACGCGCTCGGTCGTGCCCGACGCGAGGCCCAGCACGCCGACGACGCGCCCGCCCACGGTGAGCGGGACGCCGACGCACGCGCCGATCCTGCCCTCGAAGACCGGCGACCGGCCCTCGAACGCGTCGTAGTCATCGACCGCGAACGGCCGCCCGGTGCGGAAGACGTGGCCGCCGACGCCCCGACCGACCGGCATCTCGAAGCCGATGAAGTCGGCCATCACGCCGATCGCGGCGCGGACGGTGATGTGGTCCTCGCCCGGCTCGCCGAGGTAGACGTAGCCGGTGCGCACGCCGAGCAGCCGGGCGGCGCGGTTCAGGATCGAGTCGAGGAGCTCCTCCGCGCCCAGGCCGTCGAGCAGGCCCATCGCCGTCTCGTCGAGCGCGGCGACCAGCTGGTCGCGCGAGTTGCGGAATGGCGCGCCCTTGGCGAGGAACAGGGCCTGGTCCGCGGTCTCGACCAGGGTGTCCTTGTCGGTCGCGTCGTCCGGGTGGCAGGCGACACCGACGCTGATCGCGACATGCGGGCCGCCGCTCTCGTCGGGGATCGCATCGATCGACGCGCGGATCCGGCGCGCGACCTCCTCCGCCGCCTGCCGGCCGACGTCGGGCAGGATCACGGCGAACTCGTCGCCGCCGTAGCGGTAGGCGCGATCGCCCTGCCGGATGCACGTCTCGATCGCCCGGCTGACCGCGACGAGGAGATCATCGCCCGCCGGGTGGCCGTTGCGGTCGTTGTAGCCCTTGAACCGGTCGAGATCCATCATCAGGACGGCGACCTGCCGCGTCGGCGTGCCGGCGATGAAGCCCTGCAGCTCGCGCTGGAAGGCGCCGTGGTTGCGCAGCCCCGTGAGCGCGTCGCGCTCCGCCTGGACCTTGACCTCGTCGTGCGCGTCGGCGTTGCGCAGCGCAATGGCCGCCTGGGCCGCGAACAGCTTGGTCAGCTCGAACTCGTTCTGGCTGTAGTGGGACTCGGCCTCGCCCATTCGCCCGATGTTGAGCGTGCCCAGGACCTCGCCGTCGCCCATCAGCGGGACGACGACCATCGATTCGGGCTCGAACGGCGTGCCCGGGATCTGGACCGAGCGCGGGTCCAGATGGGCGTCGTTGGCGAGCACCGGCTCGTGATGGTCGACCGCCCAGCCGGTCAGCCCGGTGCCGAGGGGCGCGTCGTAGCCGAGGATCAGCTCGGCGAAGCGGTCGCGGGCGATGACCGGGCGGCGCACGCCGCGCTCCTTGTCGATCCGGTAGATCGTCAGCGAGTCGTAGGTGACCACCGTCTTCAGGGAGTCGGCGATCATCTCGAGGACGCCGGTCGGGTCGAGGGTCGACAGCAGTCGCTCGTTGACCGCCATCAGCCGGCGCTGGCTCACGAGCTGGTGCTCGAGCTCGGCCTGCTGGGTCCGCAGCTGCTCCAGCCGTTCGGCGTTGACGAGCGCCTGCGCGGCCGCACCGGCGAAGATGCTGAGGGTGGTCTCGTCGTCCGGGCGGAACCGGTCGCGCCCGAGCCGAGACGCGACGACGATGCCGTGGACGTGGTCCTCGTGGGTCATCGGCACGACGAGCATCGACTCCGGCCCGGACGTGTCGCCGACGATGAGGCTGCGCGCGTCGGCATGGGCATCGCCCAACAGGAGAGGCTCGCCGTGCTCGGCGACCCACCCGGTCAGGCCTTCGCCGATCCGCACCCGCAGCATCTCCGGCTCGGGGTCCGGGCGGCCCATGAAGATGCCCTGGAACGCGATCGGCTCGCACCAGCCGGTGGCGTGGTCGACCCGGTAGACGCGCAGCGTGTCGTACGAGATGAGGGCGTGCGCCTCGGCGACGATCGTCTCGCCGATGCCGCGCGTGTCCTGGATGCTGGAGAGGCGCGCCGAGAGGTCCTGGATCGCCCGGAGGCGCGCGGCGAGATCCTCCACCGATGCCATGAGCCGGGCGTTGCCGATGGCCGTCGCCACGGTGTCGCCGAAGCTCCGTGCCAGCGCGACCTCGTCGTCGGTCCACTCGTACGGGTCGTGGTGATAGAGGACGAGCAGGGCGAGCGGAGCGCCGCGGAAGACCGCCGGCACGAAGCACAGCGACTTGATCCCGTTCGCGGCGTACAGCTTGCGCATGCCGGCCGTGAGATGCGAGTCCGCGGCGTTCGGGTAGACGATGACCTCGCGGCGCCGCAGTGCCTCGAAGCCTGCAAGGTGTGAGTCATGCGTCGCAGCCGCGACGGTCTCCTCGATGGCGCTCGGGAACTCCCGCCGCGCCACGAGCTCGAGAGGATGCTCCCGGGTCGCGTGCCACAGCCAGAGGCCGGCGCGATCCGCGTGGAACAGCCGGACCGAGTTCTCGAGGACCTCCTCGAGGACGGGCTGCAGGCCGTCCGAGCCGGACAGCTCGGAGGCGAGGCGGCGCAGCGCGTCGGTGCTCGTCGCGCCTGCGTTCCGGGCCGGCTGGATCTGGCGCAGCCCGGAGCTCGTCGCGCTCCCGGTGCGGCGCGCGGCGCCATCCGCGGTTCGTCGCTCGCGGCCCTCGAGCAGCTGCTGCAGGTCGCCGCGGCGCAGGCGAACCTCCCGATGCGGACCGTGCCGCAGCGACGGCAGGTCGCCGCGTGCGCACCATGCTCGGACCGTGTCGCGATGCACCCCGGCGAGCCGGGCGGCCTCTGATAGCGTGATCAGCTCGGCGGCCGGCGTGGCCGGTCGCGCAGCGAGTGCCATCGGGCTCGGCGCAGCTCCTGTTGACACCGGATCGCGGTGCCGATGGCGCGGTGCGGACGTGCACCCCGCCTGATTGCGGAACCGTACGGTGCGGTTCGGTTCGGAACGATAGGAAAGGAGTACCGAACGTCGGGACCGAATCCCGATCAGACGAGCGTGGCCGGGGCCAGGTCCGCGATCGAAGCCAGGACGGCGTCGGCGAGCGGCTCCAGCTCGTGGCGCTCCGCGACGCCCGTCAGCACGCCGATCGTGCGGCCGGCCCGAGCCGCCCGACTCATGCGCAGGTCCGCCGGTGAATCGCCGACGACGGCCGTGCGCGCTGGCGGGATCCCGAGCACGCGGCACAGGTGGAGGACCGGATGGGGCGCGGGCTTGTTCGGGATGCCGTCGTCGGCGCACACGATGGCGCTCATCTCGCCCTCGATGCCGAGGGCCGTGAGCGTCCGCTCCGTCGGATCCCGGTCGTCGCTCGTGGCGACGGCGAACGCACCGACGATCGGCCGAAGGCGCGCCAGCAGGGCGGGGAGGTCGGTGACCGGCTGGGCCAGCCCGACCGGGTCGGGAGCGTGCCAGGCCGCCGCGATGGCTCCCGCGGCCTGCCCGCGCGATACGTCGTGCTCGATGACGAAGGCCTGGACGTGTTCGCGGATGCGCGACATCGGCGTCGCCGCGAGCAGGCCATGGGCGTGCACCAGCCCGGTCGCAGGTTCGACACCAAGGAGCTGGTACAGGCCGGTGCGCAGCCGGCGCCCGGTCGCCGCCTCCAGGCGATCTGCGAGGTCGCCCACCCACGCGCCCCACATCGCGTGGAACTCGATCAGCGTCCCGTCCTTGTCGAAGACGAGCAGATCGATCCCGTCGAGGAGGTCCGAACGTCCTGGTCGGACCGGCCGTGCGTTGTCGGCTGCGCGGACTGGCTCACGGACGTTCCGGGTACGTTCGGTCATCCGCTCGCCGGCGCCTTCGCCTGGACCGACCGGAACCGCCGAAGCAGTCTCTTGGTCCAGCCCTATGCCTCGGCGATCAGCGCCTCGACCGAGTCGAGCGGCGCCTTCACGTCGAGCACGAGCGGGCCGTCCGCAGGGAAGCTGAGCGTCGCGGTCTCGCCGATCGCAGGCAGCTTGAGCGTCGGCTCGTTGAATTCGTCCAGTGACACGATCGGGCCGTCGTCGCCGATGCGGATGCGGATCCGCACGATGGAGCCGAGGAAGCTGACCTCGGCGACCTTGCCGACCAGGCGGTTGGCCCCGCCCGCCTCACCGAGAGACGCCATCTCAGGCCGGAGCGCCACGTTGACCTGCCGGCCGGCCTCGCCGGTGAATGCCCGGCCAACCCGGATCGGCTGGGCGGCCACCGTCAGCTCACCGCGCTCGGCGTTGACGATGCTCGCGGGCATGATGTTGAGCTGGCCGACGAACGACGCCACGAATGGGGTGGTCGGGAAGTTGTAGATCTCGAACGGGGTCCCGACCTGCTCCATCCGGCCCTCACTCATGACGACAACGCGGTCGGATAGCGAGAGCGCCTCTTCCTGGTCGTGCGTCACGTACACGGTGGTGATGCCGAGCTGGCGCTGGATGGACCGGATCTCCTGGCGGAGCGCAACACGGATCTTTGCGTCGAGGGCGGACAGGGGTTCGTCGAGCAGGAGCACGGCCGGCTCGATCGCCAGCGCGCGGGCCAGGGCGACGCGCTGCTGCTGGCCACCGGACAGCTGGTACGGGTAGCGCTTGCCCTTGTCCGGCAGGTTCACGATCTCGAGCAGCTCGCCGACGCGCTTCTCGATCTCGTCCTTGGGCTGCTTCCGGATCGACATGCCGAAGGCGATGTTCTGGCCGACGGTCATGTTCGGGAACAGGGCGTACGACTGGAACACCATGCCGACGTTGCGCTGGTTCGGCGATCGATCGGTGATGTCCTTGCCGTCGAGCGTGATGGTGCCCTCGCTCGGGCGCTCGAAGCCCGCGATCATCCGGAGCGTCGTGGTCTTGCCGCAGCCGCTCGGCCCGAGGAACGACACGAACTCGCCCTTCTCCGCGGCGAGCGAGAAGTCCTCGACGGCGACGGTGCCGCCGACGAAGGCCTTCCGCACGTGGGTGAGCTCCAGGTACGCCATTCGCCTGCTCCTCAGCTTGCCGTCAATGCGCGCCGGCGACCTGGATTCGATCGCGCGATCCCCGCCCGATGAATCCGATGAGGCCCATGGCGATCCAGGTGATGCCGAAGCTGACGAGCGTGACCGCCGCCTGCTCGTACGGGTCGTGATCGCCGAGGATCGAGAGGAATGGGGCGAACGTCTGCCGCCCGAGGAAGGTTGCGATCGTGAACTCGCCCACGACGATGGCGACCGTGAGGAACGCTCCGGCGAGGATCGCCACGCGCAGGTTCGGCAGGATCACCGACCACATGATCCGCGGCCAGCTCGCGCCCAGGCTCTGTGACGCCTCCGTCAGCGTCCGGATGTCGATCGACCGCAGCCCGGTGTCGACCGCCCGGTACATGTACGGGAACGACAGCACGATGTACGCGCACACCATCAGCACGTCGTTGCCGATGTTGGTCTGGGTCAGGAACACGGGCGGATGGCTGTACGTGTTCAGCAGCCCGAACACGAGGATGACCGGCGGGACCACGAACGGCAGGAGCGTCACGAACTCCACGTACGGCCGCAGTCGCGGGAGCCGGAGCCGGACCCAGTACGCGGTCGGCACGATCAGCGCAACGCTGCCGATCACCGTCAGGATCGCGACGACGAACGAGTAGCCCAGCGCCCCGAGGAGCTCGCTGTCGGTGACCGTCGTGACAAAGGCGTCGCCGAACGGCGGCCGCTTGAGCGAGAAGATGAGCGTCGCGAACAGCGGCACGAAGAAGTACAGGAACCCGAGCAGGAAGACGATCCACCACACGATGGACCCGAGCCGACGGGGTCGCGGCTTCGTTCGTCGCGGGGCGTTTCCCTCGATGCTGTCGAGCGCGCCCGGCGCCCGGGGGCCAAAACCGACGGTCATCGCAGCCAGCGCTCCGATCGTCGCTGGAGCAGCGAGTAGACCGCGATCGACGCCGACATGATCACGACCATGCCCATCGCCAGGGCGTACCCGAGGTTCGGATTGAACAGGACGTCACCGCGCATCTGGGAGGAGATGACGATGGTCACGATCCGGATCAGGCCGCTCGTGAGCTGGTAGGCCGTGGCCTGCGCTCCGAACGCGTTGCCGAACAGGAGGATGACCGTCCCCAGGAGCGACGGGGTCAGGATCGGCAGGGCGACCCTGCGCCAGTACTGGTAGGAGTTGGCACCGAGCACGTCCGACGCCTCGCGCCACTCCTTCTTCAGCCCGTCGATCGCGGGGGCGATGACGAGGACCATGAGCGGGAACTGGAAGTACATGTACACGAGCTCGAGGCCGATCTTCGAGTACAGGCTGAAGCCGGACGAATACATGTCGATGCCGAGGCCGTCCCGCAGGAAGACCGTCAGCAGGCCGACCCGGCCGAGCGTGAACACGAAGGCCAGGGCAAGCGGCACGCCGGCGAAGTTGGAGGCGACGCCGGAGAACGTCATGAGCGCCGACCGCAGGAACTTCGGCAGGCCGCCGTTGATGACGGCATAGGCGAGCAGGAACCCGAAGATCCCGCCGCCGATCGCCGTGACCAGGCTGATCTCGATGCTGTTGCCGTACGCATCGACGATCCCGGGATCCGCGAGGCCGGAGTAGTTGGCGAGCGTGAACGCGCCCGTCTTGTCCTGGAGGCTGCCGATGACCAGGTAGGCCGTCGGGATGACCAGGAACAGGGTGCTGAAGATTCCGAATGGGAGAAGGCCGAGCCAGGCCCAGCTGAAACGGCGACGGACAGGACGGGCTGATGGCCCGTCCTGTCCGCTGAGCGGCGCGGCTTGAGCCGTCACCGCACGTCTACCGCTGTGAGGGCTACTTGACCGTCGCGCCGACGGTTGTGGCCCAGTTCTTGGTGATCAGGTCACTGGCCTTGTTGATCTGGTCGAGCGTCGGCAGAACAACGCCGGTCGTATCGGGCAGCTTCGCCGCGATGTCGGCCGGGATGACGTTGCGCGCCTTGAGGTCGGCGTACCGGATCGGGGTGCAGTAGCCCTTCATCCACGTGATCTGGCCCTCGTCGGAGTACAGGTACTCCATCCAGAGCTTGGCCGCGTTCGGATGCGGGGCGTACTTGCTGATCGCCTGGACGTACATGCCACCGAAGATGCCCGTCTTGGGAACCACGACCTTGATCGGCGGGGTGCCCTTGAGCGAGTCGTTGTCGGAGAGCGCGTTGTAGGTCCATGCCAGGCGGATCGGGGTCTCACCGCTGGCGACGGTCGCCGTCTTGCCGATGACCGGAACGAAGTTGCCGGCCGCATTCAGAGCCTTGAAGTAGTCGAGGCCCGCCTGGGCATTGTCGAGCGTGCCGCCATTGGAGAGGCCCGCCGCCCAGACCGCGGAGATCGCCTGGTTGGAGACCGTCGGGTCGCCGGCCAGGGCCACCGAGGCCTTGTAGTCCGGCTTCATGAGGTCCGACCAGTCCGCCGGCACGGTCTTGACGACCGTCGTGTTGACCTCGAACGACATGACGCCGTAGTAGTCGCCGTACCAGTTGCCATCCTTGTCCTTGGCGGAGTCAGGAATGGTCGACCAGGTGGAGACCTTGTACGGCGCGAGGATTCCATCGGCGACGGATTTCGGACCGAACGAGAGGCCGACGTCGATGACGTCCGGTGCGCCCTGGCCGCCGCTCTGGTTCTGCTTGATGGCGTTGACCTCGTCGCCCGAGCCACCGTCCGGGTTGAGCTCGTTGATGGTCAGGCCGGTCTTCGCCTTGAAGTTGGTCAGCAGGTCGCCGTAGTCGCACCAGTTGTGCGGCAGCGCGATCGTCGTGAGCGATCCCTCGGTCTTCGCGGACGCGAGCAGCGCCGCGTCCGGCGTCCACGAGGCAGCCCCGGCAGCGCCGGTCGGCGCCGTGGTTGCGCCGCCGCCGCCATTGCAGGCCGCGGCCACGAGGACGATTCCGGCCCCAAGCGTCATCAGCAGGGGCAACGAGCGAGTCGTGGTCAAGTGCTCCTCCACCATTTCCGGCGTACGCGGGATCGCGTACGTCCACTGTCGACCATGGGCACGGGCCATCCGCCGGGGTGAATCGACGGAGATGGGGCGGACCCTCCAGATCCCAGACCCTTGGTCCCGGGGCGCATCGTCGGCGGTCATCTTCGCCGCGCCGTTAACGGAGTGCAAGCGTTTTTCACATCGATACCGGTCCTATACTCCGCCCGCCATGGAACCGGGCACGCGAACGCTCGAGGATCCGCTCGCCGAGGCGCTGCGGATCGTTGATGCCGCGGACCGCGATGGCCTCCTCCTCCGCCTGATGGGCGGCATGGCCGTCCGCGCGCACGCGCCGGACTGGACCCATCGGACCCGGCGGGTCGAGGTCGACCTCGACTTCGCGACCCGGTCGAAGGATCGGAAGGCCGTGTACAAGCTGCTCGAGCGCGAGGGCTACACGCCGGACAAGCGCCACAACGCCATGTTCGGCCAGCACCAGGGCTACTTCGTTGACGAGGCCCGGCGCCGCCCGGTCGATGTGCTCGTCGACAAGCTCGAGATGTGCCACCGCATCGAGTTCGCGGACCGGCTGGCCACCTCTCGCCCGACGCTGCCGGTGGCGGACCTGCTGCTGTCCAAGCTCCAGATCGTGAAGATCAATCGGAAGGACGTCCTCGACGCGCTCGTCCTGCTCGCCGAGCACCCGCTCGCCCAGGACGACGGGGCGCCGGACTCGTCGCGCGGCCAGGGCGCCATCAGCCTGCCGCGGATCCTCGCCCACACCTCGAACGACTGGGGCTGGTGGCGAACCGTGACCGGCAATCTCCGGGTCCTGCAGGAGTTCCTCGACTCGGACTTCACGGAGGCCGACCTGGACGTCGGCAGTCGACCGGTGCGCTTCGACGTGCGAACGCAGCTCCAGGGCCTCAGCGACGCGATCGAGAAGGCGCCCAAGTCGACCCGCTGGAAGCTCCGCTCGACGATCGGCGATCGCCAGCAGTGGTACGTCGAGCCCGAAGAAGTCGGCCACAACTAGGCAGCAGGAGCGAGGCGTGCGAATCTTCTTCGCGACCGACATCCACGGCTCCGAGGTGTGCTGGCGCAAGTTCCTGAACGCCGGCGCATTCCACAAGGCCGACGTCCTCGTCATGGGCGGTGACATGACGGGCAAGGCCATGGTCCCGATCGTGGCGAAGGGCAGCGGCTGGCGACTCGAGCTCCAGGACCAGGAGCACCTCCTGTCGACCGAGGACGAGCTCAAGGCGATGGAGAAGCGGATCCTGGACCGCGGTTACTACCCGATCCGCCTGACGGCCGATGAGGTCGCCGCGTGGGACGCGGATCCCGTGCTCGTCGAGACGCGGTTCAAGGCCGAGATGATCTCGGCGGTGCAGCGCTGGATGGATCTTGCCGACGAGCGGCTGAAGGGCTCGGGCAGGCGGTGCATCGTGTCGCCCGCGAACGACGACATCTTCGAGCTCGACCCGATCATCGATGCCGCCGAGCTGGTCGACCTGGGTGAAGGCAACACGATCGAGCTCGACGGGTTCACGATGGTTTCGACCGGCTGGGCGAACACGACGCCCTGGCACACCTATCGGGAGCTGCCCGATGACGAGCTCAAGGTCAAGATCGATGCGCTGGTTGCACCCGTCGCCGATACGAAGCGCGCGATCTTCAACTTCCACGCGCCGCCGTACGGCTCGAACCTTGACGGCGCCCCCAAGCTCAATCCGGACATGACCTACGTCGCCGGCGGCCGCGCGATCGTCCCGGTCGGGTCACACGCGATCCACGACGCGATCCTGCAGTACGGCCCGGTGCTGTCACTCCATGGCCACATCCACGAGGGCCGTGGCGCCGTGAAGATCGGGCGAACGCTGGCAGTCAATCCAGGAAGCACCTACGAAGACGGTGTCCTCCAGGCGGCGATCGTCGACCTGGACCCGAAGAAAGGCGAGGTGAAGCACTACCTGCTCATCAACGGTTGATGTCGGGTCACAACAGAGGAGGAAGGACGGCTCGATGACCACTGGAGAAATCGCCAAAGCACCGTCGTTGTTCCTGCGAAACGCGACGGGCCTCGTCAAGGGCTGGTCGGGATTCGACGCGTTCGGCTACTCGTTCCTGTCGGTGAACCTGGTCACCCTCGGCATGTTCTACAGCCTCGCCGTGTTCGCCTTCGTGCCGGGCGGCTCGGTGTTGTCCGCGCTCGTCCTCTCGGGCGTCGCGATGACATTCCTGTGCATCGTCTATGCCGGGCTCATCGCGGTCATGCCGAGGGCAGGCGGCGATTACGTGTGGCAGACCCGGATCCTCGACGGAATCCCGGGGTCGGCACTGGGTGCGCTCGTCTTCGCGGTCTCGGCGTACTTCGGCGCCAAGGCGTTCGGGACCGATGACACCGTGTCCCTGGCCGCCGGAGCGCTTGGCGCGGTGCTCGGCATCGGCCTGGGTTGGAAGCGCGGCGGCATCGGCTTCGTGCTCTCCGCCACCGGCTGGTGGTTCATCCTCGCGCTCTGGGCCCCGATCTACGGCGCGATCCTCAACCTCGAGGTCGTCCAGCCCCTCGTGACGCTCGCCGGCTGGAGCGATGGCATGACGTTCTTCACCTCCGCGAACGGCACGTTCGCCGTCTCGCTGTTCACGATCGTCCTCGCCTCCGGCGCGGTCGCGCTCGGCATGGCCGGGTACGCGCGGGTCCAGCGCTGGTGCATCTGGATCGGCCTGGCGGCGCTGGCCGTCGTCTTCATCCTGATGGCTGTGTCGTCGACCGACGCCTTCCACGCCGCATTCGACAAGGCCAGCCAGAGCCTGTTCGGCGTCTCGGACGCCTACAACGCGACGATCGCCAACGCGACCACGAACGATTCGTTCGTCGCCGGTGGCTCGCCGCTCGACTTCGGCGGCATCGGGATCGGCGGCGACACCTGGCTGCTGCTGCCGTTCATGATGTTCTGGATCCTGTACCCGAACTGGGGCGCCACGCTGTACGGCGAGGTCCGCGGGGCCGGCGACTTCCGGAAGGTCCTGAACGGGATGCTCGGCGGCCTGTGGGTGACGATCCTGCTCGCCATCGCGTTCGTCCTGCTCGCGGCCAAGGCGTTCGGCTGGGACTTCTTCAACGCCGCGAACGTGAACTTCATCGACTACTTCTACGGCTACGTGAAGGTTGCCCCGGCGACGCCGATCTGGGGCTATCCGCCGCTCCTCGCGGCATTCCTGATCGACAGCCGGCCGATCCAGATGCTGATCATCCTCGTGTTCGGCACGTGGTTCATCGGCTGGGCCGGCACGCTCTGGCTGTCATCCACGAGGATGATCTTCGCGGCAGCCTTCGACCGCGTTCTTCCGGAATGGGCCGGACGCGTCTCCGAAGGCCGCGGCGTGCCGTGGTATGCGCTGCTCCTGATCATGATCCCGGGCGTCATCCTGTCGTGGCTGTACGCCTACCAGCTCGGTTTCTCGGCCCTGACCCTGGATGCCTCGCTGGTCATTGCCGTGACGTTCTTCGGGACCGCGTTCGCGGCGACGATCCTGCCGTGGTGGAAACCGGACCTGTACAACAAGTCGCCGATCGCCCGGTACAAGATCGGCCCGCTGCCGGTCATCGCGATCGCCGGCGCGATCACGACCGTCTTCCTCGGCTGGGTCACCTACGAGTGGCTGTCGAACGCGTTGTACGGGATCGGTGTCGGCAACTCCGATTCGATCAAGTTCCTCGCGTTGGTCTACGGCCTCGGCGCTGTCATGTACATCGTGGCGCGCTTCGTGCGCCGCGCGCAGGGCATCAACCTCGACGCGATCCACGCGGAGATCCCCGCGGAGTAACGAACCTGGGCCGGCCTCCGGCCGGCTCCCACGCAAACGTCGCATCGAAGCGGGGCCCAGCTCGGGCCCCGCTTCTCGTTCCGAGTTGCGCGGACGTGGCCCGGCGGGGCAGACTGTCTGGGCGCCCGGCACGCCCGGACGCCTGGGGTGCAGCAAGCCCACGAAGCGTCCGTGCAGGAGCTCCTGTGCCCTCCAAGCCCGCGGTCCCCGCGACCGCAACTGTCGTTCCGGCGACGGTCGCCCGCACCTTGTTCATCGATGGCGCGTGGGTCGAGGCCCGCGCCCGAAACACCTTCGAGGCAACGAACCCCGCGACCGGCCGGGTCATCGGCACGCTCGCGGCGGGCGGCCGCCCGGATGCGCAGGACGCGATCGCGGCTGCCGCGCGCGCGGCCACGGCCTGGGGCCGTACGTCGCCCTTCGAGCGCGCGGTGGCGCTCGAGCGCATCGCCGGCGCCATCGAACGGCGCCGCGACGAGCTGGCCCGCTCGCTGACGGAAGACCAGGGCAAGCCCCTCCACGCCGAGGCGTACGGCGAGGTCGACGAGCTGATCCTGTACTTCCGGATGGCGGCCGCGGATGCGACGCGGATCGAGGGCATCCTCCCGCCGTCGGTCGATCCCCGCAAGCGCGTGCTGGTTTACCGCGTCCCGAAAGGCGTCGTCGGCGTGATCACGCCCTGGAACTGGCCCTACACGATGCCGGCCGAGCTGGTCGCGCCCGCCCTCGCCGCGGGCAACACCGTGGTGTGGAACCCAGCCCGGCTCACGTCCCTCTGCTCCGTCGCGCTCGCCGAGTGCATCGTCGAGGCCGGGCTGCCGAACGGCGCGTTCAACCTGGTGACAGGCCCGGGGGACGAGGTCGGTGACGAGATCGCCGGCGACCCGCGCGTTGCTGCGATCGGCTTCATCGGCTCGACCAGGACCGGCCATCGCATCGCCCAGCGCGCGGCGGGCAAGGAGCTGCTGCTCGAGATGGGCGGCAACGGCCCGCTGGTCATCCTCGACGACGCCGACCTCGAGGCCGCCGTCCGCGCCACGATCACCGCCTGCTTCCTGAACGCCGGCCAGAGCTGCACCGCGGGCGAGCGCGTGCTCGTCGACCGCTCGATCCACGATGCCTACCTCGACCTCCTGGTCGACACCGTCGCGCGCGAGGTGCGGCTCGGCGATCCCCTCGACGGCGCCACGACCATGGGACCGCTCAACAACGAGCGGACCGCCGGCAAGGCCGAGCGCCAGGTCGTCGAGGCGATCGAGCGTGGCGCGACGCTCCATCACGGCGGCCGCCGCGCACCGCAACTCGGCAGCGAGCTGTTCTTCCAGCCGACGATCCTCGATCGCGTCACCGAGTCGATGGAGATCGCCCGCGAGGAGACGTTCGGGCCGGTCGTCCCGATCACCGCGATCGACGGCGAGGACGAGGCGCTCGAGGTCATCGACAGCTCGCCGTTCGGGCTCCTGGCGGCGGTCTTCACCCGCGACCTTGGGCGCGGGCTTCGCTTCGCCGAGTCGGCTCGGGCCGGATGGGTCAACATCAACGAAGGCACCAACTACTGGGAATCGCACCTGCCGTTCGGCGGCCGGGCGGGCTCCCAGAGCGGTCTCGGGCGCGTCGGCGGTCGGTTCTCGATCGAGCGCCTGACCGAGCTCAAGACCATCGTCGTCAATCTCGCCTGAGGAGGAAGCATGGCCACGCTGCCCGATCGGGCCAAGGTCGTCGTCATCGGCGCCGGGATCGTCGGCAACAGCATGGCCTGGCACCTCGCCCGGCTCGGCTGGCGCGACATCGTGCTGCTCGAGAAGGGCACCCTGCCGAGCCCGGGCGGATCGACGGGTCACGCCTCCAACTTCATCTTCCTGACCGACCACTCGAAGGAGATGACGGCGTTCACGCTCGACAGCGTGCGTCAGTACGAGGAGCTCGGGGTGTTCACGAAGACCGGCGGCATCGAGGTCGCCCGCACGCCCGAGCGGATGCAGGAGCTCACCCGCCGGATCACCTCGTCGAAGTCCTGGGGCATCGAGCCGGCGGAGCTCATCTCGACCGAGCGCGTCAAGGAGCTCGTGCCGTTCATCAACGCGGACATCGTCCTCGGCGGCGTGTTCTGGCCGAACGTCGGCGTCGTCGACTCGCTCGAGGCCGGAACGCTCATGCGCAAGAAGGCGCAGGAGCTCGGCGCGCTCACGATCGGCGCCGGGGTCGAGGTCACGGGCCTCGACACGAAGGACGGCCGGGTCACCGGTGTCCGGACCGATCAGGGCGACATCGCCACCGACACCGTCGTCATCGCCTGCGGCGTGTGGAGCCCGCGGATCGCCGCGATGGCCGGCGCCTCGATCCCGCTCACGCCGGCGGTCCACCAGATGATCGACATCGGGCCGGTGGCGATCTTCGAGCACGTGGAGAGCGCGGTCGGCTACCCGATCATCCGCGACGTCGACACGAACATGTACGAGCGCCAGCACGGCAACGAGTTCGAGGTCGGCTCGTACGCGCATCGGGCGATCCTCATGGACCCGGACGACATCCCATCGATCGCAGAGGCGGCCCTGTCGCCGACGATGCTGCCGTTCACGCAGGACGACTTCGACCCGCAGCTCGAGGACGCGCTCGAGCTGTTCCCGGAGGTCATGGGCGACGAGCGCGCCGGCATGAAGCTCGCCATCAACGGCCTGCTATCGCTGACCCCGGACGGCAACCCCATCCTCGGCGAGACGCCGGAGGTCAAGGGCCTCTGGTCCGCCGCCGCGATCTGGATCAAGGAAGCCCCCGGGATCGCCAGGACGATCGCCGAGTGGATGACGACCGGCGAGCCCGAGATCGACCCGCACGGATCCGATATCGCCCGGTTCTACGACCACCACAAGACGGCCAGGCACATCTCCGCCCGTACGATCGAGGGCTACAACAAGACCTACGGCATCGTCCACCCGATGGAGCAGTGGGCCTCCAATCGCGGCGTGCGGCTGTCGCCGTTCCACGAGCGCGAGCAGGCCCTCGGCGCCGAGTTCTTCGAGGCCGCCGGCTGGGAGCGGCCGTACTGGTACGGGTCCAACGAGCGCCTCCTCGCCGACTACGGCGATCGCGTCATGCCGCGCGCGGCGGAGTGGGAATCGCGCTGGTGGTCGCCGATCATCAACGCCGAGCACCTCGCGATGCGCGATCGGGCCGGAATGGTCGACCTGTCCGCGTTCGCGATCTTCGACATCACCGGGCCGGGCGCACTCGCCGCGCTCGAGCGGCTGTGCGTGAACAAGGTGGACGTTGCGCCGGGGCGGACCGTGTACACGCCGCTCCTGAACGGCGCCGGCGGGATCCTTGCCGACCTCACGATCATGCGGCTCGCGCACGACCGGTTCCGCGTCGTCACCGGCGGCGGCATGGGCATGCGCGACAAGAAGCTGTTCGTGGACGGCCTGCCGGCGGACGGCTCGGCGCAGCTGTTCGACGCGACGAGCGAGCTGACGACCATCGGGCTGTGGGGCCCGCGCGCGCGGGACATCCTCGCCGGCGTCACCTCGGACGACGTCTCGCACGCCGCCTTCCCGTTCCTGACCTCGAAGACGGTCGAGATCAACGGGGTGCGTGCGCTGGCATCACGGATCTCGTACGTGGGCGAGCTCGGCTGGGAGATCTACGCGCCGATGGAGCAGGGCCGCCGCGTCTGGGATGCGCTCTGGGAGGCGGGCCAGCCACACGGCCTGGTGCCGGTGGGCATCGGGACGTACGCCGTCACCGCGCGGCTCGAGAAGGGCTACCGGGCGCACGGCAACGAGCTCGAGCTGGACTTCAACCTGGTCGACGCGGGCATGGCCCGCCCGACCGTCAAGGACGCCGATTTCGTCGGCAAGGCGGCGTACCTTGCGCAGCGGGCCGCGCCGCCGATCGCCGTGCTGTGTACGCTCACCCTCGAGGACGCGACCTCGAAGAGCGGCGTCAAGCGCTACATGCTCGGGCGCGAGCCGATCCTGTCGAAGGCCGGCAAGCCGCTCACCGACGCGCACGGCCGTCGCGCGTACGCGACCTCGGCCGGCTCCGGCCCATCGATCGGGAAGCATCTCCTGATGTCGTACCTGCCCCTCGAGGAGGCGGTCGTCGGCAATGAGCTCCTGGTCGAGTACCTCGGCGAGCACTACCCCGTGACCGTCGCCGTGGCAGGCGCCGCCCCCCTCTTCGATCCCGACAACACGAGGATCCGTTCATGAACATCCTCGTCTGCGTGAAGCGGGTGCCGCAGACCGGCGGCCGGATCGTGCTCAGCGCCGACGGCCAGGCGATCGATACGAGGTTCCTCGGCCACACGATCAGCCCGCACGAGGAGTGCGGCGTCGAGGAGGCCGTCCAGATCGTCGAGAAGGAGGGCGGCACCTCCGCCGTGCTGACGCTCGGCCCCGCGGAGGCCGAGGAGCAGCTCCGCGACGCGATAGCGATCGGGATCGATCGGGCGATCCTGCTCGAGACCCAGGGCGGCGAGTGGGACCCGGTGTCGACCGCGGCGGTGATCGCCGAAACCATCCAGGCCCAGGAGGCGGCGAACGGCACCTTCGACCTGCTGTTCTTCGGCAACGAGGCGGCCGACACCGGCGACTACCAGGTCGGTGTCCGCGTGGCCGTCGCGCTGGGTCGGCCGGTGATCAACTGCATCAAGGACATCTGGTTCACCGACGACCGGCGTGCTGTCCTCGCCCGACGCGAGGCGCCGGGCGGCGGCTGGGAGACGTACGAGCTGCCGCTCCCGGCGGTCCTGGGCGTGAAGGAAGGCCTCAACCTGCCCCGCTACCCGTCGGTGCCGGGCCGGCTTCGGGCGAGGAAGAAGGAGGTCGAGCGGGTGCCGTTGGGCGCCTCGCCGTCCGGTGCGCTGGGCCTCGGCGCGGGCGAGGACTCGGCGAGTGTCGACAGCGCGGTCCCGGGCCCGACGAAGCTCCTCCTGCGACTGCCGGCGGAGGAACGGACGGCCGCCGAGGTGATCGGGCGGGGCGCCGAGGCGGCGCCCGCGGTCGTCGACCTGCTCGAGCGCATCGGGGTCCTGGCGCGATGAGCGGCCCGGTGCTCGCCTTCGTCGAGCACGCGGGCGGCGAGCCGGATCGCCTGTCGCTGGAGGCGCTGACGCTCGCGCGCGGCCTGGCGACGAAGCTCGGCGCGCCGCTGGACGCCGTCGTGCTCGGGTCCGCGGCCGACGGCGTCGCGGGTCAGCTCGGGCCGCATGGCGTCGGGCTCGCCCATGTCGCGACCGACGCGCGGCTCGACGACTTCGCCCCGGCGGCGTGGGGCGCGGCGATTCGCACCGTCGTGGCGGCTCGAAACCCGGCGGCCGTCGTCGTGGCCGGCAGCGAGCGGTCCAACGAGGTGCTCGCCCATGTTGCGGCGCGGCTCGGGCTCCCGATGGCGGCCAACGTCATCGAGGTGATGCCCGGTGACGCGTGGCGGCTCGTCCGCCAGCGTTGGGCCGGCAGCCTGCTCGAGGACGCGGCGCTGGACGCCCCGATCCGCCTGCTCACCGTCGCGCCCCACGCGGTCGCGGCGGCCCCGACCGCGTCATCCCCTGCGCCGACGGTGTCGCGCTTCGATCCGGAGCTCGAACCCGCCGACCTGGTCGCGCGCGTCGTCAGGCGCGAGCCGAAGGAATCGGCCGGCGTCTCGCTCGCCGACGCGAAGGTCGTCGTCGGCGGTGGACGCGGCGTCGGGTCGGCGGCCGGGTTCGCGAACCTCGAGGCGCTCGCGAGCGAGCTCGGCGGTGCCGTCGGCGGCTCGCGGGTCGTGACCAGCCTCGGTTGGCGCCCACACTCGGACCAGATCGGCCAGACAGGGCTGCGGATCGCCCCGGACCTGTACATCGCCTGCGGCATCAGTGGTGCGATCCAGCACATCGTCGGATGCAAGGCCGCCAAGCGGATCCTCGCGATCAACACCGATCCCGACTCGCCGATCATGGCCGTCGCCGATTACGCCGTCATCGGCGACCTCGGGTCGGTCGTGCCCGCGATCACGGCCGAGATCGAGCGCCGACGCGCCTCGACCTGACCCTCAGGCCGCCGCGGCGGCGACTTCGGCGACGGCTTGCGGCGGATCGATGTAGACGCGCAGCCAGATCTCGGCGTTGATCACGCGCCAGAAGAACAGCGATCGCCGGCCCTTGCCCTCGCAGGCGCGCCGGAACGCCTCGGCGATGGCCGGTGCGTCCCAGTACGGCCGGCTCGTGAAGCTCGGGGAGTGGAGGATGCGCTGCAACGCCGGCTGCTCGTCCCGGAACCAGCGGAACTCCGGCGTGGTGAAGCCGATCTTCTTCGTCCGCCGATAGATCCGATTCGGCAGGGAGCTTCGGAGGGCCTCGCGCAGGATCCGCCGGCTCGTTCCGCGATCGATGATCGCGGAGGTCGGGAGCCGCAACACCGCCTCGACCAGCTCCTGGTCGAGGAATGGCAGGCGGGTCTCGATCGCATGCGACATCGAGATCCGGTCCTCGTAGCGGAGGAGCGGCGGCAGGCTGTACGTGGTCAGGTCCTGGAGCAGCCGCAGCTTCACGTTGTCATGCGAGCGCTCGTCGACCGCCGGCGGGCGATGGCGGCGGAACGCGGGTCGAAGGAGCGACACGTCCGATGCGCCCTGGAAGCGCGCCCGAATGCGGCTGGCGATCAGCGGCACCAGCACGGCCCGCCATCGGAATGCCTCGACGACGAGCTGCCGCAGGTGGCCCTCGCGGAGGAGCTCGCGGAGGTAGATGTAGGGGTACACGTCATAGCCGCCGAGCAGCTCGTCGCCGCCCTGGCCGTCGATGAGCACGGTGACGTGGTCCTTCGCCATCCGCATCACGGTCCACATGGCGTACGGGGCGCTGCTCACCATCGGCATCTCGACCTGCCGGACGAGCTGGTCCAGCTCGGCGATGAGGCCGCGGTGGGTCGGTGCGATGCGATGGCTCACCGCGTGGGTGGCCCGGACGACGCTGTCGATGTACGTCGATTCGTCGATCGTGTCGTTGGGAAACACCGCCGAGAAGGTCTGCAGCCGCGGCCCGAGCGACTTCGCATCACGCGCTTCCGCCTTGAGCTGCTCGGCGAGGATGACCGTGATCGACGACGAGTCGAGTCCGCCTGACAGGCACGTGCCGACCGGAACGTCGGAGATCAGCCGGCGCGACACGGCACGCTCGAAGAGGACCCGGAACGCCGCCGGGTCAGGCGATCCGTCCGAAGCGAGCGTCCCCTCCCAGTAGCGCTCGGTCCGCATGCCACGCGCGTCGATCTCGACGAACGAAGCGGCAGGCACCGACTCGATCCCCTCGAAGAAGGTCGCCGTCGAGTGGTCGAACAGGCCGTGCGCGAGATAGTCGAACATGACGTCGTCGTTCACTCGGCGCGGAAAGGCCGGGTCGGCAAGGATCGCCTTGATCTCCGAGGCGAAGACGAGCCGGTCTGCCCATCGACCGACGTACAGCGGCTTGATGCCGAAGTGGTCGCGGCTCAGGATCAGCTTCGGCTCGGCGCCGCGCTCGTCGAGCAGCGCCAGGCCCCACATGCCGTTGAACCGCCGGAACGCCTCCGCGCCCCATGCCGCGTAGGCCTCGAGCACCACCTCGCTGTCGGAGCTGGTCCGGAATGCGTGCCCGAGGGCCTCGAGCTCCACCCGCAGCTCGCGGAAGTTGTAGACCTCGCCGTTGTAGACGAGGTGCAGCCGGCCGTCCGCGGTCGTCATCGGCTGGTCGCCCGAAACGAGGTCGATGATCTTGAGCCGGCGCATGCCGATGCTCGCGACGTCCGTCTCGACGTACCCGCCCCCGTCGGGCCCGCGATGGGCCAGGGCGTCGTTCATGCCCTCGAGCAGCGACCTCGACGGCGCGCCGAAGAAGCCGGCAATCCCGCACACGCCGCCATCCTAGGCGCCGATGTCCGGAGCGATGAGAACCGTGCGCGAACGCCTCTCTACATCGCCCTGGCGCCCGCGCTTCGCAGGCGCGCGGGGTTGAGGGCAAGTGCGAGCGGGATCATCGAGATCGAGATCGCGACCAGGATCCACACGACGCCACGGAAGTTGCCGGTCGCGTCGCGGACGATCCCGAGCACCACCGGCGAGAGCGCGGCGAGCGTGTAGCCGATCAGGAGCATGAGCGCGCTGATCGACGCGGCATCCGCGCCGTCGCTGGCGACGTCGACCGGGAGCGTCAACGCCAGCGGGAAATAGGCGCCGATTCCGAGGCCGAGCAGTGCGATTGCGAGCAGTGTCAGCGCCGACCCGGGCGCCTCGCCGGGCGTCAACGCGACGATGGTCGCGCCGGCCACCGAGAGCAGGGCCGCGAGCGTCAGCTGGGTGCGACGAGTGCCCACGCGGTCCGCGAACGCGGGCACGGCGAGCGTCGACACCAGGCCGATGCCCGTGAACAGCGCGATGAGGCCGCCGGCCTGCGCAGAGCTCCAGCCGCGCTCCACGTACACGCTCCCGAACCAGGTGATGCAGCCGTAGAACAGGATCGACTGCGAGCCGAAGATGGCGCCGAGGAGCCACGCGGCCGGCCGGCGCCAGGGGAGCTTCGGGCGCGATGGGGCGACCCGCTCGTGGCCCGCGTCCTTCGGGGCGAGGAGCAGCCACGCGGCCAGCGACACGAAGGCGGCAGCGGCCACGATCGCGAACGCGGCGCGCCAGCCGCCGAACGCGTCCGCAAGGGGGACCGCAACCGCCGCCGTGATCGTCCCGCCGATCACGAAGCCGATGACATAGGCGCCGGTCCCGGCAGCCGGATGGTTCGGCAGGCGCGCCCGGACCACCATCGACAGGATGGGTCCCACGACAGCCATCCCGACGCCGATCCCGATCGTGGCGCCGAGGACGGTCAGCGTGTCGGGCAGGAAGGCCCGCGCGACGCCGAACACCGCGACAAGCGCCACGCAGATCGCGACGCCGAGCCGCGGCCCGATCGAGGCCGCCAGCACGGGGCCCAGCGGCGCGAGGAGGCCCATGCACAGCACCGGGATCGTCCCGAGGAGGCCCGCGACCGCGTGGGACATCCCGAGCTCGGCCTGCACCTGGCCCACGAGCGGGCCGATGATCAATGCCTGGGTCCGGAACGCGAGCCCCACGAGCACGAGCGCCGCGACGACACCGATCCAGCCGCGGTCTGCCATCTCCGGCGACTGGCTCGCGCTGCTGACGGTCCCGCCAGACCCGCCGTTCCTGCTGGTCACCTCCGCCACGCGAGCGTCAGCTGCCGGCTCGGAGGCGGGCGCCGATGCGAGCCGCCGCGGTGCGGACCGCAGCCGCGATCGGCGCCTCCTCGCCGGGACCGGGGAACCGGTAGGTCGGCCCGTGGACGTGCACCGCGGCAACGATCTCCGCGCGGGCATCCGCGATCGGTGCCGCGACGGAGCTGATCCCGACCGAGTACTCGTCAACGACCCAAGCGTGACCGTCACGGCGGACGTCGCGGAGCCGCTCGAGGAGCGCGCCCGCATCCGTCAGGGTGCGTGGGGTGAACGCCTCGAGGGGTTCGGCGAGGTAGCGGGCGAGCATCGGCGCCGGGAGCTGGGCGAGGAACACCTGCCCGGACGACACGGCGTGGAGCGGGATGCGCGTGCCCGTCCAATCGCGGACGGTGACCTGGTTCGGGTTGGGCGGCTCGACCTGGTCGACGTACTGGACGGTCCAGCCGTCGCGGATCGAGACCCCTGCCGCCTCGCCAAGCTCGGCGGCCAGTCCGGCGAGGGTCGGGCGGGCGATGGAGACGATGTCCCACGTCTCGCTCAGCCCCGAGGCGATGGCGA
Source organism: Candidatus Dormiibacterota bacterium (assembly GCA_035631615.1). Taxonomy (GTDB): domain Bacteria; phylum Chloroflexota; class Limnocylindria; order Limnocylindrales; family CSP1-4; genus UBA5189. The sequence continues at coordinate 32,484 of DASQIK010000003.1, forward strand.
GGAGGTCCGGCCCGAGCCGGTAGCGGCGCTCGCCTGGCACCTGCTCGACGGCGCCCTCGGCGGCCAGTGCGGAGAGCAGGCGTGCGGCCGTAGATTTCGGGATGTGGGACGCCATGGCGACGTCGCTGACGCCGAGTGGCCCATTCCCGAGCGCGCGAAGCACCGCAAAGGCGCGCCTGAGGCTCTGGACGCCGATCGTCGGGCTGGACATGGGACCCTCGCGTGGGCTAGTGTGGCGGCTCGGGCGTTCCACTATACGGCACCGTTCCACGATGTGGAACCCACGAAATCGGCGGATCAGATCCGGAGGCAGCGGTATGGCCCCCGATGCGGGCACGGACAACCAGGGCGGCGAGGCGTTCGACCTCTCGACGCTTGCCGACGACGAGCTCGTCGAGCAGATGCATAACGACCTGTACGACGGCATGGCCCCGGAGATCACCGAGGGTACGAACATCCTCCTCGGTCGCGGCTGGGGCCCGGACAAGGTCCTCAACGACGCGCTCGTCGAGGGCATGCGCATCGTCGGCATCGATTTCCGGGACGGCATCCTGTTCGTCCCGGAGGTTCTCCTCGCGGCGAATGCCATGAAGGCCGGCATGGCGATCCTGCGGCCGCTGCTCGCCGAGACCGGCGCGAAGCCGATCGGGAAGGTCGTCATCGGGACGGTCAAGGGCGACATCCACGACATCGGCAAGAACCTGGTCGCGATGATGCTCGAAGGCGCCGGCTTCGAGGTCTTCGACCTCGGCATCAACACCGATGCCGACAAGTTCATCGCCGCGCTCGAGCAGCACAAGCCGGACATCCTGGGCATGTCCGCGCTCCTCACGACGACGATGCCGTACATGAAGGTCGTGGTCGCCGAGCTCGTGAAGCGGGGCATCCGCGACGACTACATCGTGCTCGTCGGCGGCGCGCCGCTGAACGAGGAGTTCGGCAAGGCGGTCGGCGCGGACGCGTACTGTCGCGACGCCGCGATCGCCGTCGAGACCGCTCGATCGCTGGTTCTGGAACGCCGTGCTCGAGTCGCCTGAGGCAGGTTCCACGATGCGGAACAACGGGTTCGCGGCGCGCCCGCCGCTGGTCATCGGCTGTGGAGCGCTCGCCAACGAGCTGGTCGAGCTGACCCGGCGCGCAGGGCTGCCGGCGATGGACCTCACCTGCCTGCCCGCGGCGCTGCACAACCGCCCGGAGCAGATCCCGGGCGCTGTCGGCCGCAGGATCAGGCGCGCCCGCGCCGAAGGCTACGACCGGATCTTCGTCGCCTACGCCGACTGCGGCACGGGCGGCCTGCTCGATGTCGTGCTCGAGCGCGAGGGCGTCGCCCGCCTCGAGGGTGCGCACTGCTACGAGGTCTACGCCGGCCGCGCCGCCTTCGCCGCGCTCGCCGACGAAGACCCCGGCACGTTCTACCTCACGGACTTCCTGGCCCGGAACTTCGAGCGCCTGGTGGTCCGCGGCCTCGGCCTGGACCGCCATCCGGAACTGCTGCCCGTCTATTTCGGAAACTACCGGCGGCTGGTCTACCTGGCACAGACCGACGACCCGCGACTCACGGGGCTGGCCGAGGCGGGCGCGCAGCGGCTCGCGCTCTCGTTCGAGCGGCGGCTCGTCGGGCTCGGCGAGCTCGCGCCGGCGATTGCGACGTTTGCCCAGCCCAGGAGTCCGCGGCAGCCCATACGTCCCACGTATGAACCGCACGACCAACAGCGCTCCGGGACGGCATCTCGTTCATTTGATACAGCCCAGGTATGAGCGGCACGACGACGGCTTCGATCTCGTCTCCTTCATACGCCCGACGCATGAACTGCACGTACCCACCGTCTCCAGCGGGGGTGCTCGTTCCCTTCATACGCCCACCGTATGACCGACACGACGCCGGGCGGGCGGCGTGATGGCGCAGCTGATCACGATCTGGTGGCGCGACATCCCGATGCAGGTCATCGCCCGCGACGGGCGTCGAAGCGCGAAGCGCGTCCTCGACAAGCGCTTCCAGTTCGCGGTCGACAAGGCCGCGATGAACTCGGGCAAGAAGTCGTACGGCGACTACATCGAGGAGATGCAGCGCGCCGAGCGGCAGTGCGGCCCTGAGCTCGAGGCCGAGGCGGACGCCGAGATGGCTCGGCTGGACACCGCCTACTCGAAGGACGTGCTGCATCGCCTGATCGCGTCGGGCGGCGTCGGGGAGCGGCTGTGAACCGCCGCTCGATCACCCACACGATCGTCAGCTCGGCGACCCGCGAGGTGACGATCGGGTTCGACCGGCCGTTCACGATGATCGGCGAGCGCATCAACCCGACCGGCCGCAAGCTGCTCGCCGAGGAGATGAAGGCCGGCGACTTCAGCCGGGTCGAGCGCGACGCGGTCGCCCAGGTCGAGGCGGGCGCCCACATGCTCGACGTAAACGCGGGCATCCCGCTCGCCGACGAGCCTGCGATCCTCGCCCGGACGATCCAGCTCGTGCAGTCGCTCGTCGACGTCCCGCTGTCGATCGACAGCTCGATCGTGGAGGCGCTCGAAGCGGGCCTCGCCGTCTACGTCGGCAAGCCGCTCGTGAACTCGGTGACCGGCGAAGAGGAGCGCCTCGAGCGTGTCCTGCCGCTCATTCGCAGGTACGGCGCAGCGGTCGTCGCGATCTCGAACGACGACACCGGCATCTCGGAGGACCCCGACGTGCGCTTCGAGGTGGCACGCCGCATCGTGGAACGCGCGGCCGACCACGGCATCCCCCGCGAGGACGTCATCGTCGACCCGCTGGTGATGCCGATCGGGGCAATGGCCACGGCCGGCCAGCAGGTGTTCCGCCTGGTGAGACGGCTGCGCGAGGAGCTCGGCGTCAACACGACCTGCGGCGCCTCGAACGTCAGCTTCGGGATGCCCGATCGCGAGCGGATCAACGCGGCGTTCCTGCCCATGGCGATCGCGAGCGGGCTGACATCCGCGATCACGAACCCGCTCGCCGCCGAGGTCAAGGCCGCGATCATGGCCGCGGACGTCCTCATGGGCAATGACCAGGACGCGTCGCGCTGGATCCGGGCACATCGAGTGGCCGCGGAGCAGATCGCGGCGCAGGCCCCAGCGGCGGTCACGCGCTCACCGGAGCTCGTCGCGCTGCCAGGCGGCGCGGCCGGCGGCCGGCCCAGGATCAACCGCCGGGCCATCGCCGCCGCGGCGGCCATGCGGGACGCCGGCCAACGCGGATGAGCGCCGGCGAGGCGGGCGCACAGGTCATCTTCACGCCTTCCGGGCGGCGCGGCCGGTTCGAACCGGGGACGACGGTGCTCGATGCCGCGCGGACGCTCGGCGTCGACCTCGATTCGGTGTGCGGCGGCCGCGGCCTGTGCGGGCGCTGCCAGGTCGTGCCGGCGGAGGGCTCGTACCCGAAGCACGGCATCGAATCAAGCGATGCGCACCTGTCGCCGCGCGGCGCCGACGAGGACGAGTACGACCGGCTGCGCGGGCTGGCCGTCGGGCGCCGGCTCGGATGCCGGGCGGCGGTCCGTGGCGACGTCCTCGTGGACATCCCGCCCGAGAGCCAGGTCCACCGCATGGTGGTGCGCAAGGGCGTGCCGGTTCGCGACTTCGTCATCGACCCGGTCATCCGGCTGCACGAGGTCGAGATCGAGCGGCCGGACCTCGCCAAGCCAGGCGGCGACCTGGCCCGGGTCTTTGCCGCGCTCGAGGCCGAATGGGGCCTGACGGGGCTCGAGGCGGACCTCGAGGTCATTCGCGCGCTCCAGCCGGCGCTGGAGGCGGGCGACTACCGGATCACGGTTGCGGTTCACGACTCGCGCTCGATCATCGCCGTCTGGCCGGGCCTGCACGACCGCGCGCTCGGCGTCGCGCTCGACGTCGGCTCGACGACGATCGCCGGGCACCTCGCGAATCTCGCCGACGGCGAGGTCCTCGCGTCCGATGGCGTGATGAACCCCCAGATCCGGTTCGGCGAGGACCTGATGAGCCGCGTCTCGTACGCGATGCTCCACGATGGGGGAGCGGCCGCGATGACGCGGGCAGTGCGCGACGCGATCGGGAGCCTGGTGACGGGGCTCGCTTCGAGGGCCGGCGTGGAGGTCGAGGAGATCCTGGAGCTCACGATCGTGGGCAATCCGATCATGCACCACCTCCTGCTCGGCATCGATCCGGTGCCGCTCGGCTCGGCGCCGTTCGCGCTCGCGACCGACGCGGCGGTCCGGACCACGGCGCGCGAGCTGGAGATCCCCGGTCACCCGGGGGCGCGCGTCTACGTGCTGCCGTGCATCGCGGGCCACGTGGGTGCGGACGCGGCCGGGGCGATCCTGGCCGAGACGCCGTATCTCGCGGACGAGGTGACCCTGCTCGTGGACGTTGGGACGAACGCCGAGATCGTGCTCGGCTCGCGGGAGCGGCTGCTCGCCGCGTCGTCGCCGACCGGCCCGGCGTTCGAAGGCGCGCAGATCACCGGAGGGCAGCGGGCCGCCCCTGGCGCGATCGAGCGGGTGCGAATCGACAAGGGGAGCCTCGAGCCGCGCTTCCGAGTCATCGGCTCCAGCCGATGGTCGGACGAGACCGGGTTCGCGGCGTCCACGCGGCGGACCGGCGTGACGGGGATCTGCGGCTCCGGGATCGTCGAGGTGCTGGCCGAGCTCTTCCTCGCGGGCGTGATCACCGCGGACGGCACGATCGACGGGCGGCTGGCCGCTCGGTCGCCGCGAATCGTCGCCGACGGGCGAACCTTCGCCTATCTGCTGCACGACGCCGCGCCCGGCGCCGACCTCGGCGAGGGCGAGGTGGGTCCGGCGTCGCCGCGGATCACGATCACCCAGAACGACGTCCGGGCCATCCAGCTCGCAAAGGCGGCGCTGTACGCGGGAGCGAGACTCTTGATGGACCATCTCGGCGTGGAAGTGGTCGACCGGGTGAAGCTCGCGGGCGCGTTCGGGAGCCAGATCGACCCGCTCCACGCGCTGGTGCTCGGCCTCGTGCCCGACGCGCCGCTCGACCGTGTCGGCGCGGCTGGGAACGCCGCAGGCACCGGCGCGCTCATCGCGCTGCTGTCCGGCGAGGCGCGGCACGAGATCGAGCGGGTCGTCCGAACCGTGGAGAAGATCGAGACGGCGGTCGAGCCGCGCTTCCAGGAGCACTTCGTCGACGCGATGGCCATCCCACACGCGACCGCCCCATCGCCGAATCTCGCCAAGGTCGTGGATTTGCCACGGAGCGATCAGGGCGCTGTTGTCCAACGATCGAGCAGTCGGAAACCCAGTCGCCGGCCAGTGCGAGCATGATTCACCCTGGGAGGCGATCGGCCACGGGCAGAGCCACGTCGATTCGGGAGCTGCAATGGGCGGATCTCGTGGATAGCAGCGGCCCCATCACTGGATGGGGGAGCCACGCAGAGCCTGCCGGAGGCGTGTCGGGATGATCGATTCGCCCGAGACCGGCGGTCACGCGAGCGGTCGTTCCGGCGGCGGCCGGGCAGCCAGACACGCGCATCGTGCTGCCCTCGCGCACGCCCACGGAGCGCCGTTCCTGACCCGCGCCCTCAAGCCCTACGAGGTCCTCGACGAGGAGGGCCTGTCGCTCATCGAGCACAACGCTGACACGATCCTCGAGGAGGTCGGGATCATCTTCCGCGGCGACCCGGAGGCGCTCGCGACGCTCAAGGATGCGGGCGCGGATGTCCAGGGCGAGCTGGTGCAGTTCCCGCGCGGGATGTGCCGCCAGATCGTCCAGGCCACGGCCCCGAAGTCCTTCACGCAGCACGCCCGCAACCCCGAGCGGACCGTCCAGCTGGGCGACCCCTACACGGTGCTCGCGCCGAACTACGGCAGCCCGTTCGTGCGCGACCTCGACAACGGCCGCCGCTACGGGACCCTCGAGGACTTCCGGAACTTCGTGAAGCTGGCGTACCTGACGCCCCATCTCCACCACTCCGGCGGGACGGTCTGCGAGCCGGTCGACATTCCGGTCAACAAGCGCCACCTCGACATGGTCTATTCCCACATCCGGTACAGCGACAAGCCGTTCATGGGCTCGGTCACGCACCCCGACCGGGCGCGCGACAGCGTCGAGCTGGCGAAGATCGCGTTCAGCGATCGCGGGTCCGACTACCTCGACGATCACACGGTCATCCTCAGCCTCATCAACGCGAACTCGCCGCTGGTGTGGGACTCGACGATGCTCGGCGTCGCCCGTGTCTACGCCCAGGCGAACCAGGCGACGCTGATCACGCCGTTCATCCTCGCCGGCGCGATGTCCCCCGTGACCGTCGCGGGCACCGCCGCGCAGACCCTTGCCGAGGCGCTCGCGGGCATGGCGTTCGTGCAGCTCGTCCGGCCCGGCGCGCCGGTGATCCTCGGCTCGTTCGCGTCATCGATCTCGATGCAGTCCGGAGCGCCCACCTTCGGGACGCCCGAGCCGGCCCTCGTCCTGTACGTCATGGCCGCCCTCGCGCGGCGGCTCGGGGTGCCGTTCCGCTCCGGCGGCAACCTGTGCGCGGCGAAGACCGCCGACGCCCAGGCGGCGTACGAGAGCGCCGCCACGTTCATCCCGACGATCCTCGCCGGCACGAACTTCGTGCTCCACGCCGCCGGCTGGCTGGAGGGCGGCCTGTCGATCGGCTACGAGAAGTTCATCCTCGACCTCGACCAGTGCGGCATGGCCGGGGTGTTCGTGAAGGGCGTCGACCTGTCCGAGAACGGCCAGGCGCTCGACGCGATTCGCGAGAACGGCCCGGGCATGCACTTCCTGGGCAACTCGCACACGCTCGCCAACTTCGAGAACGCCTTCTACCGCTCGGCGACCGCCGACAACAACTCGTTCGAGCAGTGGCTCGAGGACGGCGCGCTCGAGTCGCCGCAGCGCGCGAACCGGATCTGGAAGACGATGCTGGCCGAGTACGAGGCGCCGCCCATCGACCCAGGCATCGACGAGGCGCTCCTCGAGTACGTCGCCCGTCGCAAGGCCGCCTTCCCGGACTCGGACGTGTAGTGGCTGCTGGCGTCGGCTGATGCCGATCTCGCCCGCCGAGCGCACCGCTCTCGCTCGCGTGCTCACAGATCCCACATTCGAGCTGATCCCGATCAAGAGCGCCCGCGAGCAGGCGGCCACGCTCCCTCGCGGCGCGACGGTCTCCGTGACGGCTTCCCCCGGGAAGGGCATCGAGGCGACCGTCGACCTGACGATCGAGCTCGAGCAGGCCGGCCTGCGCGCGATCCCCCACCTTTCGGCTCGGATGATCCGTGACCGCGCGCACCTCTCCGAGCTGTTGACGCGCCTCGGAGATGCCGGCATCGATCGCGCCTTCGTCGTCGGCGGCGACGCGGACGAGCCCGGCGAGTTCCTCGACGGCCTGGCGCTCCTCCGGGCGATGGCCGATCTCGGCAAGCTCCCGGGGGACGTGGGCTGCCCGTGCTACCCGCAGGGCCACCCGGACATCCCGGATTCGGCGCTCGAGCAGGCCCTCCGCGACAAGGCGCCGTTCGTGCGCTACATGACCACCCAGCTGTGCTTCGACGCGAAGGCCATCGAGCGGTTCATCGGGGCGCGCCGAGCCGAGGGCAATGCGCTCCAGGTCAAGATCGGGCTGCCGGGCGTCGCCGAGATCCCGAAGCTCCTCGCGATCAGCGCTCGCATCGGCGTCAGGGACGCCGGCAAGTTCGTGCTCAAGAACGCCCGATTCGTGGGCGCGCTCCTTCGCTCCGGTGGGGTGTATCGCCCGACCGCGCTCGTCGACAAGCTCGCGCCGGTCATCGCGGATCCCGCCGCCGACGTGCTCGGCTTCCACGTGTACACGTTCAACAACGTGGCCGCGACCGTCGAGTGGCGGGACGCCAGGCTCGCCACCATCTCCGCCGGTGCGCCCGGACACTGACCCGAAACTCCCGTGCGCCGGAACCATCGACAGGCTGGCGCCGGCCCCTGCGGAGCGGCAGGATCGTGATGCCGGGAAGATGACCGCGACCGGCGCGCAGGAGGAACTGACACATGGCCAATGAACGAGCCCGCGCTCGACGGGCCGGCAAGACCGTCGCGATCGTGGCGGCGGTCGGCGGCCTGCTGACGCTCGCCCTCGGCTCGGCACTCGCCCACAGCGGCGCGCCGGGGAACGCGGCGGTCCACTGGGGCGGGCCGGCGCTGAACCTGAGCTTCGCGCCCAAGTCCGCGTCGAACACCACCGAACCGGACCAGTCCGAGCCGCCCGAGGCCACCGACGCGCCCGAGGCCACCGACGCGCCCGAGGCCACGGCTGCGCCGGAGGCCACGGATGCGCCCGAGGCGACCGAGAAGCCCGAGGCAACTGAGAAGCCCAGTGCCACCGATTCGGTCGACCAGAACGACCAGGGCGATCAGGCCCAGAGCGATGGCAGCGGCAACAATGGCGACCAGGCGAGCGGCTCCGGCGGCGACTCCGGCTCCGGCGACCAGTCGGGCAGCGGCGGGCACGACGGCGGCGGTTCCGGTGGTGGCGGTGGAGGCGGCGGCGACTGACAAGGGCTGATCCCGAAGGGGCGACGAGGGCACCGGCGACACCGGTGCCCTCGCCGTTTCATCTGCCAAGATGGGGACGCTGCGATGACGCTCCCCACCGGCCCCGCGGTCACGTTCCTGTTCACCGACATCGAGGGCTCGACGCGCCTCGAGCGGGCGGTCGGCTCGGCCGACTGGGCGAGCCTGGTCGCGCGCCACGACGCGCTCCTTCGTGCGGCGATCCAGGGCAGCGGCGGGGTCGTCGTCAAGACCGAAGGCGACGCGTTCTTCGCGGCTTTCGATCGACCGGACGCGGCTGCGGAAGGTGCGGTCGCGGCCCAGCGGGCGATTGCTGCGGCGGACTGGCCGACCGGCGCCGGCCCGCGCATCCGGATGGGGCTCCACATCGGCGAGGGCCGGCTGCGCCATGGACGCGCGGAGGGCGACCCGGAGGACTACGTCGGCATCGACGTCAACTATGCGGCCCGAATCGCGGCGGCCGGCAACGGCGGCCAGGTCGTGCTGTCGCAGGCGCTGTTCGAGGCGCTTGCGAGCCCTGGCGCGACGTTCGAAGCCGCGCCCGGCGTCTCGATCACCGACGAGGGCCTCCGCGCAGTCAAGGACTTCGAGGAGCCGATGCGGCTGTATCGGCTCGTCGTCGCGGGCGCGGCGGACGACGACCGGCCGCTCCGGACCCTGGAGCCGCCGAGCAACCTGCCGGCGCAGGTGACCGAGCTCGTCGGGCGAGCGGCGGAGATCGAGCGGTTGGGGGACGTCCTCGCCGGCAACCGCATCGTGACCCTGACCGGACCGGGCGGGAGCGGCAAGACCCGACTCGCGCTCGGCGTCGCCCAGGCGGTCCGCGATCGATTCCCGCACGGGTCGTTCTTCGTCGACCTCGCCGCCGTCCGCGACGTGGGCCTCCTCGAGTCGGCGATCGGCGCGACGCTCGGGCTGCGGGAGTCAGCGAGCCGGGCCATGGGCGATGCGCTCCGCGGCCACCTGCGCGACCGCACCGTGCTCCTCCTGCTCGACAACCTCGAGCAGCTGCTCCCGCCCGCCGCGGAGATCGTCGGCGCGCTCGCCCGCGGCGCGCCGGCGCTGCGGCTCCTGATCACGAGCCGCGAGCTGCTGCGGATCGGCGGTGAGCGCGGCCAGCTCGTGCCGCCGCTCGAGGCCGACGCCGGCGTGGAGCTGTTCGAGGCCCGCGCCCTGGCCCTCCGCCCGGACATGCCACTGACCGAGGACACCGTCCGCGCCATCCGCGCGATCTGCGAGCGGCTCAACGGCCTCCCGCTCGCGATCGAGCTGGCGGCGGCGCGCGTGCGGCTGCTCAGTCCCGCCCTGATCCTCGAGCGGCTCTCGAACAGCCTCGACCTCTCGAGCGGCTCGCGCGACCTGCCCGAGCGGCAGCGCACGCTTCGTGGCGCCATCGACTGGAGCCACGAGCTGCTCTCGGAGCCCGAGCGGCGGCTCTTCCGGCGCCTGTCGGTCTTCGCCGGCGGGTGGACCGCCGAGATGGCGCTCCAGGTCGCGGACCCCGACGGGACGCTCGGCATCGGCGTGCTCGACGGCCTCGAGTCGCTCGCGGACAAGAGCCTCGTCCGGATCCAGCCGGCGGGCACCGGCCCCAGCGCCTCCGACGAAGCGCGGTTCGACATCCATCCGCTCCTTCGCGAGTACGGCCTCGAGCAGCTGCAGGCGAGCGGCGAGCGTGCCGCCACCGAGGCGCGCCATGCGGCCGCCATCGTGGCCATGGCTGAGGCGGTTGGCGGGCGGATCTTCGGGACCGGCGGCAACGAGGCGATCGCCCGGATCGACCTCGAGCAGCACAACGTCCGCGCCGCGCTCGACTGGGCGACTGCCCACGACGACTCGGAGACGGGCCTGCGCCTGATGGGCGCCGTGTGGCGCTGGTTCCAGCAGCGCGGCCGGTTGCGTGAGGGCCGCGCGCTGCTTGCGCGCCTGCTTGCCCAGCCGTGGACCGAAGCCCGCCTCCGAATCGTCGCGCTCGCCGCGGACGGCGGGCTCGCCTACTGGTCGGACGACTTCGAGCGCGCCAAGGTCGTCTACGACGAGCGGCTGAAGCTCGCCGAGGGCACGGGCGACCAGGTCCTGATCGCCGACGCGCACTACGACCTCGGCTTTCTGTCGATGGTCGCGAGCGACCCGATCCGGCACCGCGACCACGAGCAGCTCGCCTACGACCTGTATGCGGCTGCCGGACGTGACGACGGCGTCCTGCGAGCCCGGCAGGCGCTGGTGCTCGGCGTGTTCCTGTCCGGGGACTACGAGCGGGCTCGCGAGCTGGAACAGCAGAACGAAGCGGCGTTCCGCGCGATCGCATCGCTGGACCACGTCGCCGACAGCATGACCCTCCAGGCCGGCGTCGAGCACCAGCTCGGGAACCCGGCCGAGGCATGGGCGCGCATGGCTGACGGCCTCCGGTACTTCTCGGACAACAACAACTCGAGCGGTCTCGCTCGCGGACTCGGCATGGCCGCGATCATCCAGCTGACATACGGCGACGCCGAGTTCGGGGCCCGAATTGCCGCCGTGACCTACCAGCTCATGCGCGACAAGGGCGTGATGCTCGCGCCGGTCAAGGTGCTCCACCTCCGCGACCCGCACGAGCTCGCGATCGAGCGTCTCGGCGCTGAGGAGACGGAGCGGCTCCTGGCCGATGCCGCGACGATTCCGGTCAGCCAGATGGTCGACGAGATCTTCGCTGCCACGCCATCGCTCGCGTCCACGCCGTACGTGCGAATCGATTGACAGGGAGCCCACACGCGACCGGCCGTCGCCGACCGCGACGCACGATGTTTCGCCCGGATCACAGGCGACCGCCAGGGGCTTTCATCGGCATGACACGCCGTCATGACGGCCAGCCGCCGAACTCCCAGACTCGGCCGATGGCGAATCGACGGCAGGCGGTCGAGGCAGCGCTCGCCGGATGGCGGGAGGCCGAGCGCAAGCTCGCCGCCGCCAGCGACGACAGGTCAGCGATCCGGGCCGAGCTCGAGCGTTACCGCGACGAGTACCAGCGCCTCTCGAGCGACTCGATGAGCGACCGGATCGAGGCGCTCCGGGAAGCTGAAGGTCGGCGCTCATCGGCCGTGCCCTCGACCCATCCGTTCCATCAGGCCGCGCAGGACGAGCGGGCAATCGCGGGCCAGATCTGGGAAGAGGCACGCTCGATCGATGAGGACACGCCGCAAACGCGGCACGGCGAACCAGCCCCATCGTCTGGCTGATCGGGAGCCGGGCGGGGCCAGCCTGCAGGCCGGAACCGGCCTCTCGTTGATCCGGTGCGTGCGGTCGAGCCGACCCCCGCCGAACCAATCGGCTCGATCGATTGCCCGAGTTGCGACAATAGAATCGAATGCTCGGGACGCGGACCCTGTGTGAGCTCAGATTCTGGTACCTGGTGCTTGAGCCTTGTCCATGAAAGAAGTCACAACCGCGAGCCACCCCGCTAGCGCGCGTCGTGCGCTCGTGCTCCACGATCGTCAGCTCGTTGTCGACCTGATCGAGCTCACCTTGAACCACGGCCTGTTCGTGGTGCGGGCTGCTCAGGGGCTCGCCGAGGCGGAGCAGATTCTTCGCGAGTGGCAGCCCCACATGGCGGTCATCGACATGGACCATGACGACAGCGGCGGCCTCCTCAAGCTCCTGGGCGCCTCGCGGACGCTCAAGGCCAGCACCGTTCCCGCGCTCGGCCTCACGAGGCGCGGGGACCTCAAGACGAAGCTACGTGCCTTCGACCTGGGCGTCGACGACATCCTCACCATGCCGTTCTCGCCGGAGGAGCTGCTCGCACGTTCGATCGTCATCACTCGCCGCGTCCTCGGGACCGACCAGCCGATCGTGCCGACGATCCGCCTCGGCGAGATGGAGGTCGACATCGTCAACCGCCAGGTCCGCGCCGGCGACTCGGTCGTGGAGGAAGAGCTCTTCCGTGTGGGCGGCGAATGCGTCATCGAGGGTCAGGGTATGCCGATCAACCTCGACGATCCTGTACGTGAACACGTAGCTGTCGCTGGTATAGACCCGGACGGCGTCACCGATGAGCGATTGCCCATTGTCGACCAGCGACGCGGTCAGGAGCGGCAGGAACATCCCGTCCCGAGCGTGGGCATAGATGTACGTGGCGCGACCCTCACCCGGCTGGCCGAGCTCTGGCTGGTAGAGCGCAACGTCGCACAGGGGGAAGCTTCCGTAGCTCGCCGTCTGGAGCATGACCGGGAGGTCGATCGCGAGAGCCGGGATGACTACGCGTGTTGCGACGCGCCCGGGCGGAAACGTTGGCGTCGGCGAGGCGACCTCGGGGGCCGCCGTTCCGTTGGGGAACGTTGACGCGTGGCCGGCCGTGACCGTGGTCGACGGAGCCGGCATCGTGCCAGGCGTTGCCGCCTCGCACGCTGTCAGCCAGAGCGACAAGCCGGCAAACACGACTGCGCGAAGCACGATCTTCGGGCGTAGGCGCGTTCGCCGCGCGCAAGACACCTCGTCAAGGCGCGCGGCGAAGACCGTGGTCAGCGCGGGCCGCTGGCCCGGGTCCGGAGCACCTTTCCGACAACCAGGATGGCGACGAGGATGCCCACCACGAAGAGCCACGGGCTCGGCGTGGGGCTCGGGACGTCGTCCGGCGCCACCGCATCCGTCGGGGCCTGGGTGGTCGCGGCGCCGGATCCACCTGTGGACCCGAAGCAGGTTGTGCTCGTGATCCGATCGTTGACCAGGCTCACCAAACCGTTGCGCGCCAGGGCACGACCGTGCAACGTCACGCCGTTCGCCATCGTGATCGACGTGAGGGCCATGATCGTGCCAACGAAGGTCGAGCCGGATCCGAGCGTCGCGGAGCTCGTGACCTGCCAGAAGACGTTGCACGAGCTCGCGCCGTTGATGAGCTTCACCCTGCTCGACGATGCGGTCACGAGCGCTGACGTGGCCTGGAAGATCCAGACAGCATTCGGATCGTTGTGACCATCGAGCGTGAGGGTGCCCGTGAGATGCAGCACCACGCCACCGGCGTTGTACACGCCGGGAGCGAGGGTCAGTCCGCCGAGCGCCCCGTGGGTCGCGGTCACCGGTCGGCCGGCCGCGTCGGTATAGGCGGTGGTCAGGTCGCTCTGGGCCTGCAGGGCGACGGCATCTGCCTTGTGGGTCGTGCCATGCACGATGCCAGGCGGAAAGCCCGTCACGGAGGCGGCCGGCGAGATTCCGAGGTTGCCGTTGACGACGGTCGCCCCGGTGCTGGACACCTTGGGCGTGCCGGCGAGGACGGCGAACGGAGCGGCCGTCCCGAGTCCGACGGTTGATGGACCCGTGGCCGCTGCGAGCTGGACGGCGCCCAGGAGCGCGACCATCGCGACCGTGCCCGCGGTGAGGAGCACCCGTGCGCCCCGGAATGTTGTCGTGGTCATGGCGATTGCCCCGAAGGTTCGATCCGAAGTCATGGTTCGGTGAGCCTTGAGTGTCCGAGCGCGGTCGCCGGGTGTCATGACCGCCCGTCATGCGCCGGCTGAAGATCCTTGCGGGGGCCGGAGGCGCCGCGGCACTCGCCGTGGCCAGCGCGCAAGGTGTCTTGTAAGGACAGGGACCTATGGTCCCAGCCATGGGCAGGATTTCTCGGCGGCTTGGTCGGCTTCACGGGCGCCGTAGGGGCCAAGCACTTGTTGAGTTTGCGATCGTCCTGCCCGTCCTCATGGTCATGTTGCTCATGGCCATCGACTTTGGTCGTCTGTTTTTCGGTTGGGTCGCGACGCAGAACATGGCGCGGATCGCGGCGAACTATGCCGCCAATGACCCTGCCGGTCCGTGGGGCCTGGGTTCGACCTATCAGGCCCAGATCAATCACGACGCCGTATCGATCAACTGCATCCCGCCGGCTTCGTGGCCCGCACCGACCTTCATCGACGGCGGCACGAACATTGGCCAACGGGTCCAGGTGAATCTGTCCTGCGGGTTCCGCGTGTTGACCCCGATCATCTCGATCGTCGTGGGGAGCACCGTCACGGTGGGGGCGTCAGCCGTCTTCCCCGTCAAGGCCGGCATCATCGGCGGTGTCTCGGTGGGAACGGCCGTCCCGTCCCTCGCCCCAACGCCCACGCCATCCCCGTCGACCTCGCCATCACCGACGTCGACTCCTGGGAATTGCACGGTGCCGGCGTTCATTGGCATGCGTGTAAATCAGGCGTCTACGGCGTGGGCGAACGCGGGCTTCGTGCCATCCAATCTGACAGCGTCGCTCGGGAACGGTAACTACTCGATTAACACGGAAACACCGCCGAGCTCCGACGGGCACGCGGAGCCGTGCGCGTCGTTCGTGATCACGGTCGGGCCCTAGCCGATGGACCACTCGGCTCGATCTCGTAAGCCATCGCTACACGGCCAGGCGCTCGTTGAATTCGCCCTGGTGATGCCAGTCCTGATTCTGATCATGATTGCGCTGTTCGACCTCGGCCGTGGCGTCTTCGCCTTCAACGAGATCTCGAATGCGGCACGTGAAGGCGGACGAACGGCGATCGTGAACCAGAACGGCACGGACATCGTGAATCGTGCCGTCGCCCAGGCGACGTCGCTTGGCATCTCGACGTCGGCCACGTGCGTGGGCGGCGTGCCGTCCGGCTCGTCTGGCGTCTGTGCCAGCTTCTATTACCCGGACCTCATCACGGACTGCTCATCGACCCTCGCGCCTGGCTGCGTCGCGGTCGTCACGGTGAAGTACACCTACCAAGCGATCACGCCGCTCATCGGCAACATCGTCGGCCAGATCCCGATGACATCGACGACCAAGCAGACAATCGAGAGCGTATGCACGGGCTCTCCGTGCCCCATCCCTTGAGAGTCACTCGGCCCGTCGCTCCGATTCGTCCGCCGGAGGTAGCTCGTTCCATGCGTGGTCTGCGCGTTCGCATCTACCGTACCGATCGAGCGAAGGGCCAGGTGCTCGTGCTGTTCGCTGTCGGTCTCATCGCCTTGCTGGCTGGGGTCGCCATCGTGGTCGATGGCGGTAACGTGTTCGCCCAGCAGCGGGTAACTCAGAACGCCGCAGATGCAAGCGCGGATGCCGGCGCGGCCGTGCTGATCCAGAACGTGGCGGTCCAGGTCGCCGGAACACTGCCAAAGACCGACGCCGACGTTCTCAATGCCGTGAACAGCGTTGCCACGAGTAACGGGATTGCGACCCCGATTGCCTATTACACGACCGTCAAGGGCAACTGCATCTTGTCCGACCAGACCGCAGCCGCGCCGCCATGCACCGTGTTGGCGAACGCGGTCCGCGTGGGTTCCGGATTGATCCCGACTGTCGGACGGGACGCGTCCAATAACCCGCAATGTCCGCTGCCGTACTACAGCGACACGAATGGTGATGTCACGCCGTCCACCACGCCGGCTTCCGCTTGTGGCGTCGCAGTTTACGGGTCCAAGACGTTCCCCACGTACGTTGCCAGGTCCATCGGAATCAGCCAAATGAGCGCGAGTGCGGCGGCCACGGCCGTTGCCGGGGCGCAGGTGACGATCTGCCCTGCGGGCGCACCGTGTGGCTTCCTGCCGATTACATTTCCATCGCTGCTGACCGCATGCGGATCGACTAACAAGCTGGACTTACTTCATCAGCTTCCGTATCTGATCGTGCCGCAGGGCACCGCCCTGACCGAGAGCAACGAGTCGATCATCCAGATCTGCGGGACGAATGCGGGAAGTGTCGGGTTCATTGCAATCCAGCCCGAAGACGGGAACGGCGTCAACGATCTCGGCAACGACATCGTTACACCCGATAATCCGCCACTGTTCCTGCCGTTCTGGGCCAATGCCCAGACGGGGAACACGAACGCCATCGAGGCGCAGGTCAACACGTACGCGGGTCAAATCGTTGGGACGTACGAGCCCGGCCTGGACCAGCCCGTGACGCTCCCGATCTACGACTGCACTGCGAGCGTGAGCGTGGTAGGGGGACAGCAGAACCCGGCGACCAACCCCGCGCAATGCTCTGGGCTCAGTCCGAGTGACCTCAACGGCGGAACGGGGAACAACCTCTACTACCATATCCCGGTGGTCGCCGCGTTCGTCCTCGACCACGCCTACATCCAGGGAAAGAACAAGACCGAGTGCAACAGCGCCCCCGGCATCGTCATTGGGACCGGCAACGGGGCGACGTCCTGCTTGAAGGGGTGGTTCACGAGCATCAGCAGCCCCTCGACAGGCGTTGGCGCTGGTTTCGGGCAGCCGAATACGGCTTTCGGGATACAGCTGATCCGCTAAAAAGGGCCTTGACCCGGCGGCAGTAGCCGTCCGACAGGCCCATTGCTTCCGATAGAGCGCGCGCCGGCGCAGCCGCGAGGCCGGGCAGGATGTCACGTTCGAACGCGCTATCCCGCGGTTACGCCCATGGGCGTGCCCCGGGTCGACCCGTCGATGGAGGGACCGCTCAGTCGGGCCGCTTCCGGTTCCCGCTCCCGTTTGACTGCGTAGTAGATAGAGCGGTTCGACGTTGCCGCGGTGCCTGGGCTGGGGGATCACCGATGGGACGCCTACGCGAGGCGGCCGGTGCCCGTCGGCAACATGCCTTATGGCTCTAGCCTCAAACGTGGTTTGAGGTCCAACGTCAAGCGTCTGAAGTGGGGGCTTCGACGCGCGGTCCGTGCTCAGGCCGCCCAAGGACCGCGCCGAGCGACTGGCGAGACCGACCGCTTCTCGATGTCAGCGTGCTCCGTGGGGCGCGCGGAGGGTTTCCCGGATGAAGCGACTCCTCGGTACTCTTGCAGCCGCCGGTTTGCTCGTTGGCCTTTTCGCCGGCCCAGTCGCGGCGGCGCCCGGTGGCGTTGCACGTAACCAGGTCACAACGAACACCTACACGATGGCGATCGGCTTTGGCCACACGTACACCGTCGTCATCAGCCCGTGCAACGGCGGGACCGTCACCGCATCCGGCTGGCAGTGGGGAGCGGGCGGCGATCCAACCGTCCACAACCCTGACGAGACGATCACCGCCACCCTGTCGGCGGATGGCACGATGTTGACCTTCAACCCCGCGGTCTACGTCGGTGGGTGGGGCGGAGGCCCCTATTCCTGGTCGGGCACCTTCCCGGTGGCGGGCGGGACGTTCACTATCACTGACAGCGCCGGTGGGGTGTACCCCGGCACCGTGATCACGAGGACCTCGACCTCGGTCACCGCCTGGGCGACCCACGGCGACTTCGTGAGCTCCATGGGTGGCGGTGATGACGCCGCCCACTCGTGCATCGGGAAGCCGATCGTCGCCCAGCCTTAGTACCTCATCTCGTCGCCTGAGACGCCGTCCGCTTTGGCGGGCGGCGTCTTCATGTCAGCCCACGAAATGAGCAGATGACATGTCGAGCTCGATGAAAGGTTCGATCCGCCGACCTGCTGCGGACTGCGCGATGGTCAGATCGAGCGCATCCCGGCTGAGCCCATTGCCGACCACGGCGGTTTCCACGCGGATCCGCGATAACCAAGACGAAGCAGCAGAGGCGCTATCTACTACCCCCGCTCCCGTTTGACGGGGTAGTAGATAGAGCGCTCCGAAGTTGCCGCCCGGCGGGTTCCAGAGCTAGGAAAACATTTCGCGAATCGCCGCCTGCCTAAGCTTCGGAAGCGTCTGGAGCGTTTCGCGCTCCGTAGACACCGCCTCACGCACACGCTGTCGCACGGCGTTCACTGCGCTGAGCAGGATGCGTTGATCCTCGAGTGACGGAAGACTCAGCATTACTCCCGCGAGTCGCCGAGCGCTGATGCCTATGTTTCCGGCTGTGGTGTTGCACAAGGCTTCGACGGACTGCCTCGTGGCGCCGTGGTTCAGCGCGATCGCGACGAACTCAGGGATGGCCCTGAGCGGGTCCACGCGAAAGCGGATTAGCTTGTCTGGGTAGACGAGAGGTTCCGGTGGCTGGGCCGCGACACGAGCAAAGTGCCCGACGAACGCACGATTTCCGTTGAATCGGCAGGCTAAGAGGTCGTCGGCCCGAAGCCGCCAGTCAACATACCGCTCTGGCCCGCCGGCTAGCCAGCGAATATCGGAGAGATCGACCTCATCGTCGCTTCTCGAGGTTGCAGCGCTGATCCTGAGGATTGGTGTTTCACCTTCCCCGCTTGGAGCCTCGGCGATCCCGTTACGAGGCGGCTCTGCCAAGCAGTCTCCCAACGTAATCATCTGCCCGTTTCGTTCCTCGAGCGCCGCCGCGACAACTTGATCAACAAGGCGGGCAAGAACTTGCGCATTCCCGGCGATCAGCTGTTCGACCGCCAGGGCTCTTGATGCCAGGGCTTCAGTGCGTGCAATACGCCGGCGTTGTTCCGGGAGCGAAGGGAGCGGCACTCGGACATCGAGGAACTGCTCCGGCCGTATCCGGTTCTTACCGCTCGTGCCGCGGGCGGCCAGGTCGCAGCGTCGCCAGAACTCCGGCCATTTCGCCAGCCAGGCGAGCCATGCGGGCTCCGCTTTGGATCGATCGACAACGAATAGAGGAAACTCCGCCGACACAAACGATCCGGAAAGGTGAGGAGGGACGACGGCGACGCTGCCGTTGCGGGCCCAGATCTTGTTGACGACGACATCCTGGGCCCGCGCCTCGCCAAGGCTTGGGTATCGAGTGTCGGCGCCGTCGATAGGCTCTCGTTCGTAAGCCCCGTCACCCCAGAGACGCACGCCGAGCTGCCTGTAGGTCTTGCCCGGCATTGGCACCTCAACGCGACTAACCGGCCGCAGAAAATCGCGCAGCGGTTGCTCTACGGCCTCAGTCATCCCGGGTTCACCCGAGTAGGGCCTCGATCTCCGCCAGGAGTTCGAGGACTCGGCGCTCATTGCCGACGATCTGGTTTACGAGCTCCGCGGGCGGCACCGGCTCATCCAGCTCGAGGGACCGCGGGTTTCGCTGATCGAGGTTGCAACCCGTGTCGAGAAGAGTCTTGGCGGGGACCTGCCACGCGGAGTCGGTCGCCACTCGAGTGGTCCACCAGGCGAGACAGGACGCGAAATCGGACGATTGAAGCGGAGTCGTCTTTGTGTACTGCTTGCGCCCTGGTGGCAGGGGAATCTCGTAGTACCAGACGTCCGTCGTAGGCGTGCCGCTCCGCTCGAAGAACAGGACGTTCGTAGCGATGTTTGTGTACGGGGAGAAGACGCCGCTTGGTAGCCGAACGATGGTGTGTAGGTTGAAGTCTGTTAGGAGCTCCTGTTTGATCCGGGCGGCAATTCCATCACCGAACAACGTGCCATTGGGTACGACAACGGCCGCCCGCGACAGGCCAAAACCTGGGCGTGGACTCCGGCGGAGCTTCCTCATGATGAGCTGCAGGAACAAGAGCGCCGTCTCTGAGGTTCGACGATCTGGTGGGAAGTTGTCCTGGATCCCAGCCTCTTCCTCCCCGCCAAACGGCGGGTTAGTCAGGATCACGTCAACGCGATCTCGCTCGCCGATCTCGGCAATACGGGTCGCAAGACTGTTGCCGGTTGAGATCCGCGGGTACTCGACTCCGTGAAGGAGGAGGTTCATCTGCGACAAGAGGTAAGGGAGGGGTTTGGCCTCCCCGCCGAGAATGCTGCGGCCGAGTGTGTCGCGATCCGCCACCGTCCTGGCTGCCTGCAAGAGGTGCGCATATGCCTCAACCAAGAACCCGCCGGTACCACATGCTGGATCGAGAACTATTTCGCCGAGACGCGGGTCACTCGCCTGAACCATGAATCGCACCAATGGCCGCGGCGTGTAGAACTCGCCAGAATCTCCCGCGGCGTCGCGCATCTCTCTGAGCATCGTTTCGTAGAGCGCGCCGAGGGTGTGGATCTCGTCAGAGCTCGCGAAGTGGATCTCGTCGACCTTGTTGACGACATCGCGCAGCAGGTATCCGTTGATCATGCGGTTGACCGTCCCGCGGAAGACGGTCGCAATGACATCCCGCCGATCGCCGCCGTCAGCGCCCTGCAGACTCCTGAGATAGGTGAAGAGGCCCGGGCCTTGCAGCCCGTCGGGGCGCATCACCTGCTCGTTAGTGATGAAGGCGATTAGCGCGTCGCCGGTGATGCCGTCGTCAGGCGCTGCCCAATCACGCCATCGGTATGGCGGTTCGATCGCTGGAACAAACCGCCGACCTTCGAGCTCGGCCTCGGTCTCCCGAACACGCTCGGCGTCGTCGAGAAACTTCAAGAACATGATCCAGGTCAGCATCGGTAGCCGATCGAGATCGCCGTTGAGGCCCTTGTCCTTGCGCATGACGTCGCGTGCCGACTTGATGAGCGCGTTTAGGCGCTGTGCGGTCGTGGACGGAGGGGCTGTCCCTCGCGCTCGAGGACTCATCGCGGTCTCCTACGCTGCGTAAAGCAGCGACTGAAGCCGACCAACCGCGTCGCGAAGACGCGCGGCGCCGCCGAATGACTCGGCTATTTCGACAACGTTTCCCTGCTCTGAAATCGGTGGGACTTGGAGGATCGCGGGCAACGTGAACTGCGCGGTACCGTGCTCCGCGTACTTGTCCAAGAGAGCCTCGAGGACACCGCGAGCCTGCGGTCCGTACTGCTCGAAGAAGGCCTGCTCGTCGCGGCGAACTCGGTCAGCCCGCTCCCGCCGGGACCGGAGTGGCGCGTTGTATGCCAGGTGGCAGACCAGGTCGAAAGGATCCGCATCGGGCTGCTTCGCCTGTTCAGCGAGCGTCTCGAACTCAATGCCTCTCTCCGCCAGCGCGGCGATCACCTCGGAGCGCTTCGTCGGATCCTCCCAGGCGACCCTGAGATCCGCGGCCGCCGGATAGAGGGTTCGGACCTTCTCACCGGCGTAATCCGAGAACTGGACGACTCGAAGCTGCCGGCCATCTGGGTCGAGCTCGTAGACCAGGTGCGCGGAGATCTCGATGATCCCGCCATCGACGTAGTACTTGGTTCTCGGTCCAGGTTCGGCGTCATCAGACCTGATCTCGATCGTCGTGGCGTCGTAATACTCGGCTTCCTCACGCGCCGAGCTTTGTCCGTCATTGAACACGGTCCTCGACCCGGCAATTTCCGAGCCGTCGTCAGCAATCTGGACCTCCTCGATCTCCACGGGGTCACCGTCGAACTCGGGGTCGGCAAAGAGGCGGGATGCGGACCCCGTGTAGTCGAGGATCGTGAAGTACAGCTTGCCGTAGTCGTCTCGAACGCGCGTGCCCCGTCCAATGATCTGTTTGAACTCGACCATCGAGTTCACGACCCGAGCAATGACGATGTTCTTGGTCGTTGGTGCGTCGACTCCCGTTGTGAGCAGCTGCGACGTCGTCAGGACGACCGGCGACACGCTGTCGACCTCCTGGAAGCGACCTAGGTGAGCGCGACCCACGTCGCCCTCATTCGAGGTCACCCGACAGACGTAGTCAGGATGGAGCGCCATCTTGTCGGGGCTCAGGCGGCTCAACGCCGCCCGCATCTCAGCGGCGTGTTCTTGGTCCACGCAGAAGACGATCGTCTTCGCGTAGGGGTCGGTGGCGTTGAGGTACTCGGTCAGGTTCGCGGCGATCGCCTCGGTTCTGACCTTGAGCGCTACGAGTCGCTCGAAGTCCTGTGTCACGTACTCCTGATCTGGGATCTCACGACCGTAGCGATCCAGTTCGCCCTGGCTTGGGCGCCAGCCGGTCGCGTCGAACGACGTCACGATTCGATGGACGCGGTACGGTGCGAGGAACCCGTCCTCGATGCCTTGGCGGAGGCTGTACGTGTAGAGCGGCGAACCGAAGTACTCGTAGGTATTCCTGTTGACATCGCGGAGCGGCGTCGCCGTCATGCCCAGCTGCACCGCAGGTGAGAAATACTCGAGGATCTCTCGCCAGCGACTCTCGTCGCGAGCACTACCGCGGTGCGCCTCGTCGACGATGATCAGGTCAAAGAAATCCGGTGAGAACGCTCGGTAGAGTCCCGGTCGCTGTTCGTCCTCGGCGATCGCCTGGTAAGTCGAGAAATACATCTCCCGACTCTTGACCGCTTCACCGTTCTCGATCTTCATTCGGGCGTCCCCGAACGGCGCGAAAACCTTGTCCTTCGGGTCGTCAACAAGAATGTTTCGGTCGGCGAGATACAGGATGCGCGGACGCTGTCGCGCTCCGTCGCGGCTCCAACCGGCGTTCCAGAGTTTCCAGCAAATCTGGAACGCAACTGCCGTCTTGCCGGTACCCGTGGCCATTGTGAGGAGGAGGCGGGTACGCCCAGCTAGAACCGACTGAATGACGCGGTCGATGGCGATGCGCTGGTAGTAGCGGTGCCCAAGGTCAGCCTGGTGATAGGCGGGTGTCAGGACGCGTGTCGCCCTCGTCTCGTCTTCGAGCCCGGCGGCGCCGCGGTATCGCGTCCAGAGTTCAGCCGGTGACGGAAAGCTGGTCAGCTCGCGCTCGACGCCCGTGGTGAAGTCGAACTCGACGATCCCGGCGCCGTTCGTCGAATAGGCGAAGCGCAAGTCAAGAATCTGCGCGTAGTCCTTGGCCTGCTGAAGTCCGTCACTCGGAAGCTTGTACGCGGCCTTCGCCTCGACAACGGCGATTGGGAAGTCCCGGGTGAAGCGGAGAAGGTAGTCAGCCTTCTTCCCCGGCCGGCGCCGGACCTTCGTGCCGACGACGATGATCCGGCCGTCTGTGAAATAGACCTGCTCCGTGTACGAGTGGGGCGAGTCATTCCAGCCGGCGACGTCGAGCTTCGGCTCGACGTATTTGCGGCAGGTATCCGCCTCGCCGATCATCGAAGGGCACCGGCAAGGCGATCTCGCCTCGTGTCAGGCCTCCCCACCAAGGATCCAGTTCGGCGACAGCCCGCGCGTCCGGAGCATCTCCTTCGCACGCTCCGCGTCGTCATAGCGCAGATCGTTGAGCTCCGGCGAGGGATCGTCCCAGACCTTGTGATTCAGGAGGCGCTGCAGGAGACGCTGAATGATCGCGAACTCGGGATCGCCAAGCTCGCGATAGAAGATCCGGCGGCGGTCCTCTGTATCGAAGAGTTGGAGCCCTCCGGCCAGGGCGTCGCGGAGGAAGGGGACCCACGCACGAAGAGCACCCGCTGAGAATTGCCGGGTCGCACGCTGATGCGCGGCGTCGGCCCGCTCCGGAGCCCACCGATCCGCGAGTGCGTGGGTGACGACGAGATTAAACAAGCGCACGAGGTTGTCACGCTCTTCGTCGCGGTGATAGCTCTCGCTTTCGAATTCATCGCTGAGGGGCGGGGCAGTCACGAATTCAGTGAAGAACGTCTTCTCAAGTCTCGAGATGGTGACGGGGTTGGACCGCCCGCGATTCTCTTCGGCGATGTAGTCGCGAAGGGTGTTCGCTGGGGACTCGATCACGTCCTGATAGATCATCGAGCGAATGCGCTTGACACTTTCCGCCTTGGACAAGTTGTACTTGGTCCGCATGAAGTCGACGAACGTGGCTTCGGTCTTGGCGCCCGGACTCGCAAGGAAGACCTCCCAGTCTTCGCGAGCCATGCCCGCGTACTTCTCCAGAAGGGTCGATGTGAAGAAGGGCATTTGGCGCAGCTTGTCGTGTGCTGAGAGATTGGTCTCCTTCAGCCGACGGACCTCGGGCTCGATGTAGATCTTGCAGTCCACCCGATCGCGTCCCGCCCAGACCTGGGCAGCCGCCTTGTGCTGTCCATCCAGCAAGAGGACCGATTTACCGACGAGGCGGCAGACAGCCGGCGCCAGCTGCGTGTGCGTCAGCAGGTGTCGGTACAACTCCCAGACGCGGTTGATCTCAAGGGCCCGTGGCTGGAGCTCCGCATCATTGCGAAGGACCGAGACGGGGAGCATTGCGAAGAAGTACGGCTCATGGGTCGCGGGACACTCCGCGATTGGCGTTTCGTACCGACCGGAGTCCAAGTAGAGGATCGCGCGGCCATCCTTGAGCTCAATGTTCAGGGGCTGGCCGTAACCACGGGGACCCACTTTGGCTTCGAGGAGGTCATCGAGACGCCTCTTCTTGGCGCCTTCGAAGAACCGGCGCAATTCGATCTTGTCCCGGTACTCGCTGAGCGAGAGGGTGCCCTTCTCGCGGTTGTGCTTGCGGCAGACGACGCCAATGTTCGCCGGCTTGGACTCACCGCCCTCAGCAAAGGCATGGATGTGGTCGAATTCGACGTCATCCAGATCATCGATGGGATGCCCATCGATGAAGCATCGGAGCCCCTGCTTGGCCAAGACCTCGGCCTTCTCGGCTTCCCCGATCTGACGTGCCAGCACCATCCCTCACTCCCCATTGGCGATGGCCCTCCCTCGCCCTGCCGGGCGAGCTATCGAGGACTGTGCCGATGGAGTATGGGGCCGCTCGGGACTCGAGATGGAAGCCGGAAACTGGCGCTATTGGCCTCGGCGCTTCCGTCGAACCTCTGCGCTGCGCAGCGCGAGCCTGGTGTAGTGGGCCTTCCGCGCCATCTCAGCGCGCCGGAGCCGCTCCTCAAGCGGCAGGACGCCGTCGGGATCGACGTCTCGCTCGAACTTCGAGACGAAGGCCGCTCGTGCCGCCTTCGTTATCTCGTGCGGATCGTTTCGCGAGAGCATCGTGTACGCGCCGAGCCGGCCGAGCAGGACACGCTGAGCGTGGTTCATTGCCGCCATGCGTTATCACCTCTCTGCTTGCAACGTTGCGATCGCCCGCTGCACGTCTTCCATGAAGGCCGTTCGCCGACCGGGCACTCGATTGAATGCCGACGGGTGATATGTCGCGATGACCGGGCCGTGCGCGGTCTCGTGCGCGCGGCCTCGGAGGGAGCCGAGCGTGGCGCTTGAGTCCAGAAGGCGCTGAGCCGCGGTCACGCCGACCGCAAGGATCAATCTCGGGCGGACGACGTTGAGTTGCGCCTCCAACCACGCACGACATGCGTCGATCTCAGCCCTGACGGGTGTGCGGTCGGCCCTGCCGCCCGCGCCCGGCGGGTGGCACAGCACCACATTCGTGAGATACGCGACCGCAACGTTGAGCCCGGCGTCTGCGAGCAGAGCCCGGAGCTGGCGCCCAGCAGACCCCACGAACGGACGACCCGCGCGGTCCTCGGCCTGCCCGGGCGCCTCGCCCACGACGACCAGGTTCGCGTCAGCGCGCCCGGTCCCGAACACCACCTGCGTTCGGGTCGCCGCCAAAGGGCATCGGACGCACGCCCTCGCCGCCGCGCCCACGGCGTCGAGCTCGGCCCACTGGCTGTCGCCCGCCATCGGCCGAACAGTAAGCGAACTTGATTACTCTTGGCTACCCACCCCTGCGGCGCTTGTACGGATCTTTCTTCCGTAGCGCCTCGTTCGCGAGATATGCGCGGACGGCGGCCTCGGTGGTTACCCAGTAAGACCCGATCAGCCTGGCCTCGAGCTTGCCGGTCCGAGCGAGGAGCCGCAGGTGCGAGGCGCTTATCCCGGTCTGTGCCGCCGCCTCGCGCAACGACAACAGGTCGTCCGCCAAGGCGGCCTCGGTGCGGGGCTAGAGCCGGGCGAGTATAGGATGCGGGCATTCCCCGGAACGGAGGGAGGGTCCCAGGTGGACCAGCGCTGGAGTCAGGCGGAGCTCGAGGCGGCATTGGGTCGGTACGAGAGCGAGCTCGTAGCGGCGATGCTCCTGCCGAACGCCGTCCAAACCTACGTTGGATACTCAGCGAGATTCCTCCGTTGGCGCAAGGGCGAATACCGGCCGCGCACCGCGTTCGGCCCTGGGCCGGCGCAACCGCCTCGCGTCGCATCAGCCGACGAGCTCAGACGCGAGATCGACGCATACGAAACCGACCTGCGCAAGGCCAGCCTCGCGTCGGCCGCAGTCAACACGTACGTCGACCATCCACGCCGCTTCACCCGATGGCTCGAGGGCCGGTTCAAGACCGCAAGGCCTCGGCGGACCTCGAGTCCGCACACACAGATGATCGCCGCTCCCAAGTCGACCGGCGAGGCACAGCCCCCCGCGGATGCTGCGCCCGATTGGGCGTGGGAAGGAAACGTCCAGGCCGCGCTCGTTGCCTGGCTCGCTGCCGATGGGTGGACGATCGACCGGGAAGCCGACACGAAGGCTGGCGACCACGGTGTGGACATCCTCGCCAGGCGGAACGGTGAGCGGCTCGCGATCGAGGTGAAGGGCTACCCGCAAGCAACCTACGCCCGAGGCGTGAACGCGGGCCAACCGAAGCGATGGCACCCAGGGGCTCAGGCCCGCACGTACTTCGGAACGGGCCTCCATGCCGCGATCATCACGCGTGACCGGTCGACTGATGCGCAGGCAGCACTAGCGCTACCGGATGTCCCCACCTACCGGAGCTTGCTCGACCAAGTTCGCGCTTCGCTCCGAGACCTCGGCATCCGAGCGTTTCTCGTGAGTCAGGACGGTGGAGTCCGAGAGTTGCGGCGGTAGTCCCTTGCGTAGCCGCCGGCGCTTGCGGCAGGATCAGGGAATGAGCCCCTGCGCGCGCAGAGCCGAATCCGCGTTTCGATAGAGTTGGTCTGCCGCGTCCGCGATCGTCCCTCTCAACAGGATTTGGATTCGGTGCCGCGCATCGATCGAAATCTCGGGAAGGCCATCCGACAGCCCGAACTCGTAAACGTCGCCTGACTCTCTCAACCGAATCGCGAAGGTTCTATGAATGTTTCTCACCTTGCTCACCCAGAAGTCGAAAGTGCGCTGGACGGCTGCCTGCCCGGGCGGTTGTGTTTCAAGGCGGAAGAGATAGCTCGCCACCTGCGGTGTTCTCGCCAGGCGGAAATCGGCCGGAATAGAAGTCTGGTCGAGCATGCTCGTTTGGTTCCAGCCGGCATTCGCTGGCAGGTCCAGCCCGTTGAGCTGCAGCTGGACTTCAGCCACGGTC
The DNA here is from genome assembly GCA_035631615.1 of Candidatus Dormiibacterota bacterium. GTDB lineage: Bacteria > Chloroflexota > Limnocylindria > Limnocylindrales > CSP1-4 > UBA5189. The sequence goes on from DASQIK010000003.1 coordinate 59,737, forward strand.
GCCTCGCGGAGAACTCCAAGCGCAGAATCGAGGTCCGAAAACGATACGCCCGGGACAAACTCGGCGAGATGCGCCAGGCCCTGAAGGGTCCCTTCAATCTGCGGCGCTCGAGACGCCAGAATGGTCTCTGCGACCCTTCTGATCGCTGCCGCCGCTCGTTCGAAGACGAAATCCGCAAATGGCTGGTAGTTCCTGCCGTCAGCATCTGCTAGAGCGTCAAGGTAGCGGGGCTTCTCGTCGGCGAACACCATAAGCGGGATCGATGCCGTGCGAAGCAGCGGGATTGATGCCAGAGCCCTGGCGACGCGGCCGTTTCCGTCAGCAAACGGGTGAATACACACGAACGCGTAATGCAGATACGCCGCCTGCACAGCCGGGTGAAGAGCCTCGAACTCGGCTGATCTTGCTTCCTGGATGAACCTCTCCATCTCGGGAGCGGTGTCGATGACCGGTGCGTACGCATGGCGCAGCCCACGCTCGTCCCACGGGTGATTTGGCTGCGTTTTGTATTCCCCTCTGGGAAGCGGCTGCTCCTGACGGCCAGATGGCGTATAGACGACGTAGGTCTCCTGGGGCCCGGTCAGGGCCTCATGAAGTTGACGAACGAAAACCTCCGACAGCGGCGCGTTTCGCGTTGCCGCATCGAGCACCATCTCATGAGCCTGAAGCTGGGCCTCGAAGAGCGGACGGACCTGCGCTCCAAGCTTGTCCATCTCAAACTCCCAGCCCGCGTGCTGGAACGCGACCGAATACGTGATGCCTCGGTCGACCTGGTACAGGCCTTCAATCGCTCCCGTGTCAACAGCAGCCATTCGCAGGATCGCCTGGGTTGCCGAGTCGAGGGCTCCCTTGGAGACCAGCGGCTTTACTTCGGTTAAACGGGATACGCGCTGGTCCCACAAGACGACGTCGGTGGATACCTCGGTCCAGTCGGACGCGCTCGGAAAGGGCTCGTACTGCGCGTCGGCTCGCCGGAGGTCCTCGGCAGTGATCTCTCTAGGGCCCGGAACCTCGACGCTGGGGTCAGACTCAGCCACGGCACGAGTCTACCGGGGGTGGGTGCGCGCGAATGGCGCCCAGCGGCGCACGCTGCAATCACATGCCCACCGCTACGAAGCGCCAGTATCTCCGCATCGACGACCTGTGCGCCGCATGGGCAAATAAGAGTTCACTCCCCCCGCGGTCGTCCCAGCAGTGCTAGGAGAGCGCGCCGAGCGCGCTCATGCGGCATCTTTCCTCCGTTCATTGCGTAGCGAAGCGCACGCTCAGACAACCCACTGGCCTCTGCCAGGTGCCACCAGCCCTTCGTGTCGCGCAGCCGCCGCAGTGGAGCCAACGCTGCCTCCCACTCCCGCCGCTCGTCGCGGTACACCACGTAAACGTCTTCGGCGTCATGAACCAGCCCGTCGGCGAATTCGTCGAGCCGGTTGCTTTCCTTGCCGATGTGCACGGGCAGGCCGACGGCCTTGACGCGCAATCTCGGCAGGACGCCGACGCTGCTACGGCGGCCGAGCCCGCCTCCCGGGTGGCCGCTCTTGTACTCCGGATGAGCGGCGAGCTCCCGTACGAAGTCGCCGTATGTCTTGAGTCGGACGTACCCAGGACGGCCGCCAGGCTTCGTGGTCACCTTGATCGGCTTGCCGGTTCGTCGGTCTCGCCACTCGAGCGAAAGCAGCTCGGCTGGGTTGTTGTTGTATGGCGCCACCGGGGTCACTCGCTCGTCGGCACCGGTTTGCGGACTCGCTAGGGCGTCGACGTGACCCATCATGAGGAACCCGAACGGCTTGACCTGGTCGGCGAACGGCAGCGCCGCGTTCATGCCGCGAAATGCAGACAACACTGCCGGGCTCGAGACCGGGAGCTGGCTGACCGCAGGCCGCTCGAACCACGCCGGCTCCGGCCCTGGGTCGCGACCCTCGGCCTCGGCGATCCGCCGGCGCCAGACGACTTCGACCCAGTAGCGCCATGGCCTGTTCCAGTCCGTAGGCGGGTCGACGGGCGCACGAAGCAGCCCGAGCCCGTGCTCAGACGGCTTGCGGATCTCGACCGCTCCGTCCTCGCCTCGGTTGTACAGGACGTAGCGCTTCGAGGACTGCGCAAATGCCCATAGTTCCGCGGGCCGGGCGCGGTCGACGATCGCGTTGTGATCCTCGTCGTACCCAAGCAGCGCGAAGTTCTGATCCTCGAGCTTGAGCATGGACGACACCGCACCGCGTCGGTACGGGTTCAGGGCGTTGAGCTCCCCTCGAAGCTGCTCCACCTCGGCGTAGGACAGCGCCCGCACGGCAGCCCGGCCGTCGGGCAGACGCTCGATTCCTTCGGGGCAGGCGATGAACCCACCAGTCTCGCTGGCAACGACGATCAGCGAGTCGGTGTCGTACGCGACATAGGTCCCGCCGCGAGCCTCGACGTCGGCCTGCGCGAGCGCCAGCAGGAGCCGCGCGCCGCCGGTGATCGTGGCGGCCAGCGGCGGGAAGCAGAACGCGCCGGGCTCTTCCGCTGTCTCAACATGCGCGCGGAGGTGCCACAGGCCGTCCGCCTCCACGCGCGTGCCGCCGGCCTTCGGGTCGAGTTGGCGGAACTCCGCGAAGATGCCGTAGGCCCCGCCGGTTGCGAACGTCTTCAGGAACTGCCCGACCCGCTCGCGTTCGGGAGCCACCAGGCGTTGGTCTGCCCGAATCCGTACCCGCTCCTCGATGGACCGGCGGAATAGGTCGTCGCGCGCCGGATCGACCCGCACCGATCCACGGAGGCGGACTGGCTCAAGGCTCGCGAGTCGCCCAACGGGCACGACCCGGAAGGCCTCGAGTATCTCCGAGACCGGTCCGCCGAGGATCTTGCCGGCAACGAGGTCGGCGAGCGGGTACCACAGGTCATCATCGGCTTCGAGCTCGTTGAGGCCGATCGTCCAGGCCGGCGAGCCGACGCCGTCGGCAACGAGCCCATACTGCGCTCGAACCGGGACGAGGTCGCCCGCCGGCCGGATGCGCGCGAAGACGCCCGCCAGCTCTGGCCAGGACTCGGGACTGTGCAATGACGCGCGATCCGCCCGAGCTAGGAAGGCCCGCGCGACGTCGGTCGCGTCGATCGCCTCGAGCCGCTCGGCCGTCACGAGATCCCACAGACCCAGCAGCGCAAACACCGTCGGGTACATCGAGGTGTAGTCGAGGTAGCGGACCGGCAGCGGCACGGCGCGGATCTGCGTCCCAGCGCGGCCCCCGTAGTAGGCCGTCGTCGCCTGGCCAAGCCGCGGGACCGACACTGCCGAGCGCTCAGCCGGTGGCGTCACGCCGGCCAGCCGGAGGTAGGCCTTGCTGACCGCCGCTGGGCTGTACGCCTGCTCGGGCCCGATGTCGATCGGGTGCCGTCGCCACTCGACAAGCAGGGCCTCGTAGAGCGCCCATGTCGCGGCGACGTCCTCGCGGTTGTACGAGATGTATTCCTCGGTCACACGGCCGTGCTCGGTTGCCTTGCCCTTCCGAGCGGTGGCCCCGAAGGCCCTGCCAGCCGACTCGAGGGAGTGCTTCTCGTCGGTCAAGGCGTAGACGAAGGTCCGAAGGTCGAGGAACCGGCCGCGATACCAGCGCTTTCCTTCCTTGTGCTCCGAGTCGGTCCTGGTGAGGGCTGTGAAGCGGATGAAGTTGCGGCGAGAGTCGAGTGCCTTGATGGTTATCTCGGGCCGGAACTGGTTACGTCGGACCGCTCCATCCTTGTCGGTCCACTCGAAGAACCCGAGCGAGAAGCCCCCGCGGCGGGCTCGGCGCCAGCTCGTGGCCAGTCGCGAGAGGTCGAACGGCAGGTTGAAGCCGAGGACAAGGCCCTGGGCCTTGTAGGCGATCGGCCAGAAGACCTCTTCCATGAATGCCGAGCGCGAACGTAGCCGGAGCCAGCCACCGTTGGCTGCGGCATGGTCCGCCGCATAGCGTTCAAGCACCGCCCTGTCGGCCTCGGCCAGCTCGTCGGCGTAGAACAGACCCTCCTGAGTGCAGCGCCCGTGGCTGACGACCCTGTAGCTGCCGAAGGTCAGGCTCTGTCCGGCGTCGGTCCGGGTTTCGGTGTCGATGATCAACACGAGGTCGGCCGCCGTGGCTGGCTCGGGGACGTGGTTCGGGCGCGTTCGGGAGACGTAGGCGCGGACCGCGATCGCGGTCTCGAGCGTTGTCAAACTGGACCGTTTCGGGCCGTTCCGCCGTGCCATCACGCCACCACCGGAAACGGTCGGGTCACTGGCGCGCGAAGCGTCGTGGCCTGGTCGACGAGCCACTCGGCCACGAGCACCAGCAGGCTTGCGACCCCGGCGAGCAGGTGGGCGAGGCTCAGGAGAGGATCGACGTCGCCGGCCGGCCATCGGTCGACGCCCAGTCGGAGCCGAATGTCGGTGATGCTGCGATGGTCGTTCGACAAGAGCACTGCCGTCAGGCCGCCGAGGTTTGTTCGCCCGGCGAGGTGGTCAACCTCCGTCGGCTTAGCGCCGCCGATCAGCCGGCGGCAGGCGTAACAAAGGAGCTCTCCATCGGCCTGTGCGCGGAGGTGGGACGGCTCGCCGCAGCGCGAGCACACGCGATCGGGGCCGAGGCGTCGGGTTCGCCGAGCGACTCGAACCTCATTGCGAATGTCGGGATCGGTCATCGTAGTTCCTTCTCATTTGCTATCGGACGTAGATGTCGTAGTCGAGCTCACCGCCCTTGCCGAGCCGATCGATGCGGATCGGGTCGGTGACCAGTTCGTAGTCCTCGCCGCTGACCCGTACTCGCTTTCGCTTCAGCACCTTGAGACGCGAGTCGTCGAACGGCGGCTCGAGATATGCGGTGAGCGCCACGCGGTGCGCGGCGATCGCCGAGGCAGTTCTCGAATCCCGGACAACGACCTGGACCGGACCACCGGGAGTTAGCAGGGTCATCTCGCGCGCCAGTCGATCTCGGTGCGTGGCGCGCCATCGGCCGCCGCTTTTGACGAAAGCCGAGCCGACGTACCGACGCACGGTGCGCGGGTCGGTACGGGCGAGGTCCGAGGCTCGCCGGAGGGAGTAACCCTCACGGCGGGCCACCGCGAGTGCATCGAGGGCCCGCTCGCGAGACGACGAGGCGGGATCCAGGGGCTTGCGAGGCCGACGGGGCGAGCTCACGGGTCCTCCAGGAAGTCGTGTACGAGTACCCCCAAATCGTCGTCGGCCCCCGACGTGGCCTACGCTGGCGAACATGCCCCGCAGTGCGGCCGACTTGGGCCGAAAACGCCCCGCAGTGGCGGCCGCCCGGGCGCGGGACGCCCGCATTTACCGGCGCCTCGCCGCCTGGGCCCGGTGCCGCGCATACCGGCGGGTCACCCAGCACACCGTGCATAGGTGGGTGACCGACGGACTTCTCCCGCGTGCGATTCGCGTCCCGATCGGGTTCGGCAAGACAACCACGGCGCTCGACGCGGGAACAGGGCGGCAGCTGCTCACTCTCTGCGAGTACCGGTACACAGACGGACTTGGCCGCAAGGAGCTGCTCGGCGCCCAGCTTTGGCTCGACCGCTTTGCCGTGCCGGTGCGGCACGTCCGGGACGCCGCGCGGCGCGAGTTCCTCGATAACCGTGGTCAGGCGACAAGCGACGACGTTGCGCTGTCATTCCTTATTGCCCGACAGCGTCCGGTCATCGACGCCATGCTCGGGCTCGGTTATGACGCCCGAGCTGACGCCGTCGACGCGATCGTCGGGGCGACCCTAGAGGGAGCTCCACCAAGCGACGTCGCCGTCGATGCGTTCGCCGCGGTCACTGGCCTCACGCGGACCGAGGTGCGTGAGCGGTTTGGGGAACTACCAGCGCTGAACCGAGTCAGCCTGACTGACTTGCTCGACCTCCCCGACGCTGAGTTCGAGGCGGCCCGAGACCGTTTCGAACGCTTCGCGGCGAACGTAACCCCCGACCAGCATCGGAGCGGACGGAAGCGCGCCCGAGTGCGCCTTGGTTGGTTCCTGAGCGCCTTCCTCATCGGACCCATCGCGGACGTGCCGGGAGTCAAGCCCGACCAGCGTTAGGGCTCGAAGCTCGTGATAATTCGAATCTACGAAAGAAACCCCCGCGGCTGCGCTAACAGCCCGGGGGCGTGGCACACGGAGGTAAGTCCGCATGCGTACTCAGGCTACCGATTCTGTTCCGGGTTGGCCATCTGAGCTCCGGCCCAATCGGGGCATCCTCGTCCTCTCTGGCTACGGCCTTGACGTCCGCGTGTCGCGCGGGCGCCTCAGGGTCGCCGACGGGATCGGCCGGGACCGCCACGAGGGCCTCGTCCACCGGGCGACTGGCGGCCTGCGCCGGCTGGTCGTGCTCGGCCACACCGGGTTGGTCACCCTCGATGCGATCCGCTGGCTCGCTGACATCGGCGCTGGGTACCTCCAGGTCGACGCCGATGGAGGAGTCCTCGCCGCGTTCGGGCCGCAGGGCTCTGACCGACCGGGTCTACGGCGGGCGCAGGCCCGGGCGCTCGACACCGAGCTCGGTGATGGGATCGCGCGACGGCTCGTGGGCGACAAGATCGCGGCGCAGGCCGAGACGCTCGTCGCCGTCGACCGAGCGACCCCGCTCGCCGATGTCGTCATCGAGTCGCTGCGGTCAGCAGCAGCCGCCCTCCACGTCGCTGTCGGGCGGGACGAGATCCGGGTGGCCGAGGCCCGAGCGGCCGCCTCGTACTGGTCGGCCTGGTCGGCGATCCCAGTGGCGTTCGCCCGGCGCGACGCGGCCGACGTGCCGGCGCACTGGCGGACGTTCGGCGCGCGGAGCTCACCCCTGACCGGGGCGCCGCGCCTCGCGGCGAACCCCGCCAACGCGCTCCTGAACTACCTGTACGCACTGCTCGAGGGCGAGGCGGCGATCGCCGCCCGGATCGTCGGCCTCGACCCCGGCCTCGGCGTGCTCCACGCCGACCAGCAGAACCGGGACTCGCTGGCAGCTGACTTGATGGAGCCGGTTCGGCCATTGGTCGACCGGTTCGTGCTCGATCTGCTGGCCGACCGCTACTTCGCCGCGGCCGACTTCTACGAGACGCGACAGGGTGTCTGTCGAGTCACCCCGACGCTCGCGACCGATCTCGCGGCGACCTCGCCCGTCTGGGCGCGAGCGGTCGGACGGGTCGCGGAGGATGTCGCCGAGCTGCTGACCGCCGCCGACCGCCCGGCAAGCCCAACGCCGATCACCGGCCGACGGCGGGCGGCGTCGCGCCCGGGCGGCGCCCGGCTGCGGGCAGCTGCACCGCCAGCCATCGGAGTCGGGCGCTGGTGCAGCTCGTGCGGTCGTGCGACCCGGGACGGGCGACGGACGTGCTCAGCTGACTGCGCCGCGGCCGAGAAGGCGCAGCACAGCCCGGCCTTTATCGCCGCTGGCCAGCGGACGCTCGCGGCCCTTCGCGAGGTCGGGTTCCAGCCGACCATTCCGGCAGAGGGCCGGCGCCGGATTGCCACGCGAGCCAGCGAGACGCTCGCGGCGGCACGCGACTGGCAGCGCGTCCACCCATGGCCGGCCGACCTCAAGGCGTTCGAGCGCGAGATCCTGCCCGGCCTTGCGGCTGTGCCCGCGCGCGCCCTCGCGGAAGCGACGGGCCTCTCGCTCGGCTACTGCCGCCGCGTCAAGGCCGGCTTGGCCTCACCGCATCCGATGTGGTGGGACGCACTGCGAGCAATGGCCCGATAAGCCGCTGGTGAGCGCGGAGTCGTACGGTGGGGGGTGCCCTCCGCGTGTCGACGACGATCCCAGGTCAGCTGGCCAGCTCGAGCGGCAGCGACGGGGCCCGCAGCGGAGGCCCATTGTCGATTGCGTCCTATTCCGTTGGGAGTCGCGAGCGCCACTCCTCGAGCAGGGCTGCAGCAACGCCCACAGTGCCGAATAAGACGGCCATGAAGCCTTTGATCGGTAGCGAGTTCGGGTTGGTGGCGAACGCATCGACGATGCGATTCGGGAGCGCGTCGCTGAGGAGAGTACCCATGGTCGCGGCGGTCACCCCCCACAGAACCGACCGCCGCACGTAACCCCAGGCAGCGACAAAGATCGTCCTCGCCTTGGCGTGGACCTGGGCGTAGTCGGGGGTGATCTGATACGCGATCACCGACGCGCCAGCAATGGTCCCGGCGACTGTCGCGCCGACGACCAGCAGGGCCGCCGTTTCTCTTTGAGCCAGCGCCGCCAATAGCAGAAGGGCGAAGAAGCACAGGAAGCCCAGCATCCCCAGCTTCACGAGAGACCTACGAAATCGCGCGACGGCAGCTCGACGACCGAGCAACTCTGGAGTCCCCACCGCGGTCAGCGATGCGCTCGCCGACATCCGCAGGCCGCGATCACGCGCACTCGGGCAGCGCCAGGAGATTGTCGGGCCGCTCACCGTCGGCGGTGGTCTTCAGGTACTTCCGACCGAGGCGTGTGGCGATGACCACGCCGACCTTGCGGCCGGCCGGCTGCTCGACGTGAAACGACCATCGACCGTCATCAATGCCGGCGATCGCCTCCGCCTCAGTCAGCTTCCAGCGCGTTCCATTGGGGTTTCGGCCCCCGACGTGACTGATCCGCTCGTGCGAATCAGTCCGATTCGTCTTGTTGATGCACTCGATCCGGACGGGATCTGCCATGGAAGCACGCTCCTATCGTTCACGACGACGCCGACCGACCGTCAGCCGAGAGGGTAGGTTCGAGCAATCAGGTTGTCAATTACAAGCACCTTGTAGTGTGCGTGTCACTGACAGGCCACTAGACCTGGCCACTTATCCCGAGGTTAATCAAGCGGTACTCAGCAGCCTCTTTGCTCACGCCGAATCCCTCGGCGAGGTCTGCAGCGAGACGGGCCGAGTCGGATCGCGCCGACGCTCGGTTCAGCTCCGCGACGATTAGAGCGCGCGGCATGAGCAACTCCGCGGCAAACGCGTTCGCTTCGATCTCCTCGACATCCACCGCCGCTCGCGAGCGCGCGTCGCGAAGGTTCAGCCGGACGTGATCGACAACCACTGGCCTGCCTTTGTGCAGGACAAGGTGGCCGAGCTCGTGGGCGATCGTGAATCGCTGCCTGACCTTGGGGTGGGCTTTGTTCACAACGATTGCGGGAGCACCTGTCTCTGGTCGGATGAGCAACCCGGATACGTCGTCGGCAAGCGCCTTGGTGACCACTTGAACCCCTAACGAGCTTGCGATGTGCTCAACCGGCACGGGTAGCTCGTCCGCCGCCCACGCCCGACGCAAGGTCCCGGCCTCGGCCTCAGGCCGACCCATTGTCCGTCCCTCTCGTTAGGGATCCGATCACGGCCTCCACGGATCGCCGATCACCGTCGGATAGTCGGCGAAGCTCCGAATCCTGCTCGCCGTCGAGCAGCTCGTTCGTCGGCAGCAAGGCTTCTTGTGGGACCTCCAGCGCTCGCGCAAAGCGAGCGATCATGTGGAGCGGCACGCGCTGGCGCCCGAGTTCGATGTTTGCAATCGCAGCGCGGCTCATTCCAACCTGTACGGCGATGTCTTGCTGGGTTCTGTTCCCGCGTGCGTCGCGGACGCGCTTGCCGAAATCCCGATAGAACGCCTCTGCCATCCAAGGAAGCGTGCGCGTCGCAACATGCGCTTGTCAATGTAGCAAACACACATCGTCTCGCGGCTATGGGCCTCGCCTACGAATGCCAGCTCGAGCGACAGCGACGGGCCACCAGTCACCCAATACTCTGAACCGGTGCCAAGCGATGGCGACCCGGACGACGTCCAGGACCGAATTGAACGGGCGATTGGAGCTGCGATCCGAGAAGCCATCCGGATCCAACTGGACTCGGACTCAGCTGCTCCCGGGCTGATGACGGTTCGTGACGCCACGAGCACAGCCGCCTAGCGGTGCAAAATCTGGGCGGCCGCAACCGCGATGCCAACAGCCGGAAGCCCTACGACGTTCCACCTGCGCGTGGCTATGCCAGCGCCTATGAAACAAAAGAACATGGCTGCAAGTACCTCTAAGCCTGTCCGTTCGGGGTGGTCGAGCAGCCACGACCAGCCGAGATCGGCGGGCGCTGTGAACGCAGCGAGCGTGCCCGCCAGCCCGACGACGGCGCCCACAACCCAACGAGGCGGGGAGATTGAAGCAACCGTTTCAGCGTTGAGATTGTCTTTGGGTCGTACGCGATCCACGGCCGTACCGGGCGCGACGTCGTTGCCGGCGCCGTTCCGTAGGCCGATGACAACCGCGACGCCGAGCACGATGATCGACAGTTGGTCCAAGAACCCTTGGCGATCTAGGGCCATCCCCCAGTTTGGATATGCAAGCACGACGGCGACCCCACCCGCTCGTAGCAGAACCGCCAACATCGCGACTTTCGCGGCCTGGGCCAGCGGGCCTCCCCGTGCAGTGTTTCTGAGGGCCGCGTACCCCACCAGCGCCCAACTAGACAATTGGAAATCCTCGATGCCGAGGTGCCAATAGAACCCGCCGGTGCCAACGTCGACAACTGCATAGAACGTCAGCCACGCGAGTAGGAGCCAGAACCCGAGTTGCTCGATCGATCTCCAGGGTGCCCGCGTCAAACCGCCCGATACGAGCACCAGACCGAGCGTAATGAGAAGAAACCTCGGCCCGCTACCCTCCGGTTTGCCCTGAATTGCGAGCACGAGGACACCAACCTCAGCTGCACCAAAGATCAGCGCGGCCCAGGCTAATGGGTCGACCCGAAGCCGAGACGTCCATGGTCCACTGAAGGCAATTCCGGGCAACAGAAGCAACACAATTGACTCCGTCGCGCTCAGCGTTTTCCCCAAGACAGTCGGATCAACTGCTCGTGGAACCCAAAGGACCGCGGCCCCAAGCGCGAGC
>DASQIK010000004.1:0-39617 GCA_035631615.1 Candidatus Dormiibacterota bacterium
CATGCCGACGCTGCCCAGCTGCTGCGTCGGCCGTTCGCGGCGCGTCTGGGCCGTCTACGAGCCGCTGACGTTCCACCGAACCGCGGCGATGCTCACCGAGTTCGCCGACGCGCTTGCGGAGGCCGACGCGGTGGCGGTCGCGAACATCTGGGCCAGCCGTGATCTCGACACGTCCGTGACCTCGTCCGGGATCCTGGCGGCGGCAGTTCGCGCCCGCCGCCCCGGTCTGACCGCACTTGCGCCCGGCAGCGTCGAGGAGACGGCCGCCTGGCTGGCCCGGAACGTTCGGCCCGGTGACGCCGTGCTCGTGATGGGCGGTGGCAAGAGCTACCGCATCGCCGAATTGCTGCTCAAGGCGCTCGAAATGTCCTGATTGCCGTTCGGCCGCGGTCGGGCATACTGGCGGCCGACAGCAACCGCAGCTCCGGTGTGGGCATCCGCCGCGCCGGCCCAGGGGGAGGCAACCGACGGTGAGTGGCGAGGTCTCGTTCGACGTCGTCAGCGAGTTCGATGCCATGGAGCTGCGCAACGCGCTGGACCAGGTCCGGCGGGAGACGGCCCAGCGATACGACTTCCGGGGCGCGACCGTCGACCTCGACCAGGGCAAGGACGAGCTCACCCTCCTGACCGACGACGAGTTCCGGGCGAACGCGGTCAAGGACCTCATCCTGTCCAAGGCGGTCCGGCGCGGCCTGTCGCTGAAGGTCTTCGAGTTCGGCCCGGTCGAGCCGGCCGGCGGCAACAAGGTCCGCCAGAAGATCGCCCTGCGCCACGGCCTGCCGGAGGACCTGGCGAAGCGGATCCAGAAGCTGATTCGCGACGAGTTCCCCAAGGTCAAGTCCCAGATTCAGGGCGACGCGGTCCGTGTCTCCGGCAAGAGCAAGGACGACCTCCAGCGGGTCATCACGCGCCTGCGCGGGCTCGACGAGGTCGTCGAGCTCCAGTTCGAGAACTACCGGTAGCCGCGTGGCAGCCTCGATCGCCGCCCGCGTGCTCGTGATCCTCGTGGTCCTGATGGTCGTCATCAGCCTCGTGCTGACCTCGCTGCCGCATCCGGTGCCGGGATGACCGACATCGACGCGGCGGAGCTCGACCTGGCGCCGTCGGCGGAGGAGCCGGCTGCAGCCGCGACCGAAGCGCCCGTGGTCGAGGCGCCGGCCGAGGTGGCCGCCACGGCAGAACCGGCAACGCCCGCGCAGCCGATGACGGTCGGGCGGATGTTCGCCGACGCCATCCGGCGCGCCGGGGTGCGCTGGGCCTTCACGGTGCCGGGCGAGAGCTTCCTGGGCCTGCTCGAGGGCCTCGAGGCGGTCGGCATCAACGTGGTCGCGACGCGGCACGAGGGCGCGGCGGCGTTCATGGCCGAGGCCCACGCGCAGCTGACCGGCCGGCCCGCTGCCTGCATCGGCACCCGCGCCGTCGGCGGCTCGAACCTCGCGATCGGGATCCACACCGCGTACTCGGACTCGAGCCCGATGTTCGCGTTCGTCGGCCAGGTCGAGCGACGCAACCGCGGCCGAGAGGGCTTCCAGGAGATCGACGTCACCGAGTCGATCGGGCGGCTCGCCAAGTGGTCGGCGGAGCCGACGGACATCGCCTCTGCCGCGCAAGCCGCCGTCGACGCCGTGGACCAGGCGCTGAACGGCCGCCCGGGCCCGGTGGTCCTCTCGGTCGCCGAGGACCTCCTCGACGAGATGGTCCCGGTCGACCAGCAGCCCACGCTCAACCGCGTCCCGCCCCCACGGCCGTCCGATGACCAGGTGCGCGACGTCCTCCAGCTGCTCGCCTGCGCGGAGCGGCCCGTGATCCTCGCGGGCGCGGGCGTGCTGCGGGCGCGGACCTCGAATGACCTCGTCCGCCTGGCCGAGCTGCTTCGCGTACCCGTCGTCGCGTCGTGGCGACGCGGCGACGTGATCTCGAACGACCATCCGCTCTTCCTTGGCATGACCGGCTACGGCTCGCCGTCGGTGGTCAAGGAGCGCCTCGCGGGCGCGGACGCCATGCTGGTGATCGGATGCCGGCTGGGCGAGATCACGACGTTCGACTGGACGGTTCCCGGCCCGGGCACGCGCTGGGCGCACGTCGACATCGCGCCCGGCATGGTCGCGCCCGACCTCCCGCCCGCCGCGCTGACGGTCACCGCTGATGCGCGGCTGTTCCTGCGGGCAGCCGTCTCGCGACTCGACACGCGGGGCGTGCTCGATGCCGCCGGCGCCGATGCGAGGTCCGTCCGAAACGCAGAGGATCGCGCCGCCTGGGAGGCAGCGACGGTCGTCGACGCGCACCCATGGTCCGGCCCCGGCGTGCACCCCGGCCGCGTCGTCACCACGGTCCGGACGCTCCTGCCGGACGACGGCATCGTCACGACCGACGCCGGCAGCTTCGGGACATGGGCGGCACGCGGCTTCCGCTTCCGCCGCCCCGGCACCTTCCTCGGGTCGACGTCGGGCGCGATGGGCTATGGCCTGCCGGCGGCGATCGCGGCCGGTCTCGTGCATCGGGATCGAGCGGTCGTCGCGCTCGTCGGCGACGGCGGCCTGGGCATGACCCTTGCCGAGGTCGAGACGGCCGTCCGCTGCGGCCTGCGCACGGTGATCCTCGTCTTCGACAACCAGGCCTATGGGATGATCCGCACCTACCAGGAGCGCCGACCCGGAGGCGCCGCGGTTGCGACCGACCTGGGACCGATCGACTTCGCCGCCGCCGGCCGCGCCCTGGGCGCGCGCGCGGTGCGAGTCGAGGACGACGCGGCCTTCGAGCCGGCCCTGCGCCAGGCGCTCGTGTCCGATCGCCCGACCGTCATCCACCTCGTCGTCGATCGTCGATGGGAGGGCGTCGAGAGCCGACCGTGAGCGCTTCCCGCGACCCGTACGAGGTCTTGGGCGTACCTCGGAACGCTTCGACGCGCCAGATCCGTGCGGCGTACGTCTCGCGGGCACGGCGGGCCCACCCCGACCTCGTCGGGACGCGTGGGCTCGACGTCATGCGCGCCCTCAACGAGGCCTGGGCGGTCCTCAAGGACGAGGCGCGCCGGGCACAGCTCGACTTCGCAAGCGGTACTCGGGGCACGGGAGGAGGTGCCGGGACGCCCGCGAGCGGCGCCGCCTCGGGCCCGCGGCGCGACGACCCGAACGTGCCCTTCTGGACGGGCGCCCACGGCCCGGCACCGGGCAGGCCGCACGGCTCCGTCCTCGATTTCGGCATCTTCGCCGGCTGGTCGCTCGGCGAGATCATGCGTCGGGACCGCGGCTACCTGATGTGGCTGCGGGATCGTGCGGAGGGCGAGCCCTACGCCGCGGAGATCGCGCGGCTGCTGGAGTCGTCCGCCGCGGAGCAGCCCGAGCAGCGCCCGTACCGGCGGCGCTCCTAGGCGCGCTTGCGCCGCCGGCGCTTGGGCGGGTCGTCTGCGGCCTTGGCCTGCGCGTCCTGGATCTGCTTGAACACCTTGCCCATGCCTGGCTGCATCAGGGCGCGGGCCTCGGCGTCGGCCTCGCGGTCGCGCCGGCGGATGCGGGCGGCCTCACGGGCGTCGAGGTCGTCGGGCTCGAGGGCCGGGTCGTCGCCAGTGCGCATCGGCGGATCGTCGGGCGTGCGGGCGCCGGAGTCAACAACCCGCCGTCCGGCCTCCGGTAGGCTGTTCGAATGGCCGATGACATGCCGGCGTCGGACGAGAAGCTGAAGCGGGAGCGCGCCGGCAGCTACCGGACCGCGGATGGCCGGTTCACCGTCGAGCAGACCTCGAGCGGCTGGCTGGTCATGGACGGCAAGCAGACCGACGAGCTCGGCCTGGCACTGGCCCGCGGGCCGTTCGCGACGATCGACGCGGCGAAGGCAGCGATCTCGGCCGCCCGGACCGGGCCGGCGCCGACCTCGGCGGTGAAGGCCGCCCCGGCCCCCAAGCCGGCTCGCAAGGGTGCTGTCGGACCCGCCGGCACGACCAGGGGCGGCACGAGGAAGGCGGACGAAACCGAACCGGTGCCTGCTCCAAAGCGGGCGCTGCGCAGGGCGCCCGCCCCACCGCGGCGGGAGGTCGTGATCCGCGAGTTCCGGACCGTCGACGGCGATGCGCTGCGGACACTCTGGGGCGAGGCCGGGTTCGGCTCGCTCGGAGACGACGATAGGAGCCTCGCTCGGCTTGCGCGGCGCAACCCCGGCCTGGTGCTGGTCGCGGCCGACGGCAGCCGCGTCGTCGGATCGGCGCTCGGGGCGTGGGACGGCCGGCGCGGCTGGATCTACCACGTCGTGATTGCGCCGACGCATCGCCGGCGCGGCATCGCGACGCGCCTCGTTGGCCAGATCGAGTCCGCCCTGGTCAGCCTCGGCTGCCCGAAGGCCAACGTGATGATCCGGCCGGATGCCGACGGCGGCACCGGGTTCTGGACCGCGCGCGGCTATGCGATGAGCGCCGCACGGCAGTACGGCAAGGAGCTCGAGGACAGCTAACGGCGCTCGTATCATGCGGGCGTGGCTGCTGCGACGCTGCCATCGCTCCGCTCAGCCGCCCGAGACCGCGGGGACGACGTGCACGACCGCGTCGCTCGGTACGGGCGTCGAGAGGCCAGCGCGCTCGCCGGCCACGAAGACGTTGATGTGCGTGCGGAGCGTCGGGCCGGCATCGAGGAGGCGGTTGCGGATGCCCGGGACCTGGGCGTCGAGGTCGGCGATCAGCTCGGCGACCGTCGAGCCGCGCGCGTTGACCCGTCGCGGCGCGCCCGGAAAGAGGGCGACCAGGGAGCGCGGCAGGTGGACGTCGGCCATGCGGCCCGTTCCGATCGAGCGGCGGACGGGCTCAGTCGATGACCGCCGCCTCGACCGACCAGATCGCCGGCAGGTTATCCGCGACGAGACTCCAGCTTCGGCCCTCGTCCCGGCTGCCATACACCTGACCGGTGCTCGTCCCGAAGTACACGCCGACCGGGTCCAGCCGGTCGACCGCCATCGCCTCGCGCAGGACCGCGACGTAGGCGTCGTGCGTGGGCAGCCCGTCGTCGCTGCGAACCCAAGAATCGCCACCGTCGTTCGTGCGCCAGACCGCGGCGTGGCCCTCGGGCATGAGCCGACCATCCTCGGGCAGGGTCAGCGGGATCGTCCAGACGGTCTTCGGGTCACGCGGGTGGGCACCCATCGGGAACCCGAACTCGGTCGGCAGGCCCGCCGTGATCTCCTCCCACTGCCTGCCGCCGTCGCTCGAGCGGTAGACGCCGCAATGGTTCTGCTGGTACAGGTGCTCGCCGCCGTCGGCGGCCATCACCAGCTTGTGCACGCACTGGCCGAACTCGGGATAGACGTCCGGCTGGAAGCCGGCGCGCACGCCCTTGTTGCGCGTCTCCCAGGTGGCGCCGCCGTCCTGCGTCTCGAACGCGCCGACGGACGAGATGCCGACCCAGACGCGATCCGCATCCGTGGGGGAGGGGACGATCGAGTGGAGGATCAGGCCGCCATTGCCCGGTTGCCACTCGGGCCGGCTGGGATGGTTCGTCAGGCCCTCGACGTGCTGCCACGTCGCGCCGCCGTCGCGGCTCCTGAACAGACCGGCCGGTTCCACGCCGGCGTAGATCACGTCGCGCCCGCTCGCGAGGTTCCAGATCGTCGTGACCTTCTCGGCGTCGTCGCCGTACGTCAGGCCCTCGCTGGAATGCGTCCACGTCTCGCCCAGGTCGTCGCTGCGCCAGACGGCGGGTCCGTACCAGTTGCTCCCGCCGGCGGCCATGATCGCGCCCGACGCCGGATCCAGGATCGCGTCGTGGATCGGCCAGCCCTCGCACAGGGGTCCACGAACGGCCCAGTCGTCCCGGTCCTCGTGGCCATCGAGCACGAACAGGCCCTTGCGCGTGCCGACCAGCAGCGCGACTCGCTTTGCCATCTCGGTCCTCCGGTGTGCTGGCGCCGCCCGGAGCGGCGCGGGTTCGTCGTCCACCCTCAGCCTATCCGAGAGTGGCGCGGCGGGGAGCGCAATGACGCCTGGGCGGCTCGACGATCCCCACACACCGAGTCACGACGTGCCGCCCGATGCGCGCCACCCTCGTCGACGTGGTCCGGGGCCAGCCGGACGGGCGGCGCCCGGATCGCCCTGTACGCGGCCACGCGTCCGTTCGTCATCGACTCGTTCCGGGTCGCCGCGACTTCTGAGAAACTCGTGCCGAAGGATGTCGATTTCGGGGCGGGCCGCTCGACGTAGTGGTAGAGCGATGCTCGAGCCGGACGGACGATCCGACCGGCCCGCTCGACCGGAAGGAACCGCGATGCGCGTGATGGTCATCATCAGCAACACGCCGGCCTCCGAGGCCGTGCCTCCGCCGACGGGGACCCTCGAGGCGATGGGCCGGTTCAACGAGGAGCTTGTCAACGCGGGCGTTCTCCTTGCGGGCGACGGCCTGACCTCGAGCGCCCGCGGCGCCCGCGTCCGGTTCGACGGCGACCGCCGAACGGTCACCGACGGGCCGTTCACCGAGGCCAAGGAGCTCGTCGCCGGCTACTGGATCTGGCAGGTCCGGTCGCTCGACGAGGCCATCGAATGGCTCAAGCAAGCGCCGTTCGGCGGCGGCATGGAGGTCGAGATCCGGCCCGTCGCCGAGCCGGACGACTTCGGCGCCGAGCTGACCCCCGAGCTGCGGGCCCAGGACGCCCGCCTCCGAGCCACCGGCGAATCACGCGCCTAGCCCAGACGACACGAAAGGCGACATTGACATGCGCTACTTCATGTACACGACCCCTGACCCGGCCAACCCACCCCCGCCCCCCACGCCCGAGATGTTCGAGGAGATGGAGAAGTTCATCGAGGAGTCGTTCCGGAGCGGCGTCCTCGAGACGACCGGCGCGCTCGATCCCCAGGTCACGAGGATCGAGAATTCGAAGGGCGCCTTCACCTTGACCGACGGCCCGTTCACCGAGGCCAAGGAGCTGGTCGTGGGCTGGGCGATCATCAACGTTCCGACCAAGGAGGAAGCGATCGCGCTGTCCAAGCGGTTCTGGGGGATCGTCGGCGACGGCACCGGGATCATCCAGCGCATCCTCGAGCCCGGCGAACAGCCCGGCTCCTGAGCCGGACCCTGGTGAGCACGGCGAGATCGGCAGGCGACGAGGTCGGCCGCGTCCTGGACGCGGTCTGGCGAATGGAGTCGCCGAAGCTGATCGCCGCGCTCACCAGGATCGTCCGGGACGTCGGCCTCGCCGAGGACCTCGCCCAGGACGCGATGGTCGCGGCGGTCCAGCAGTGGCCCGAGTCGGGCGTGCCGGCCAATCCGGGCGCCTGGCTCATGGCCGTCGGCAGGCGTCGCGCCGTCGATCACATCCGCCGATCCGTGACCCTCGAACGCAAGCGGGCGGAGCTCGGCAGGGAAGCGGACGACGCCCAGCCGACCGAGGACGACCGCGACGAGGCGATCGACAACGCGGCGATCGGTGACGACCTGCTTCGGCTCGTGTTCATCTGCTGCCACCCGGTCCTGTCGGTCGATGCCCGGGTCGCGCTCACCCTGCGCATGCTCGGCGGCCTGCGGACGGACGAGATCGCGCGGGCGTTCCTCGTTCCCGAGGCCACGATCGCCCAGCGCATCGTGCGTGCCAAGCGGACGCTGGCCGAGGCGCGCGTCCCGTTCGAGGTCCCTACGGGCGCGGACTTCGACGCCCGGCTCGACTCGGTGCTCCAGGTCATCTACCTCGTGTTCAACGAGGGCTACTCGGCGACTGCCGGCGAGGATTGGGTCCGGCCGTCACTCGCCGAGGACGCGCTGCGGCTCGGGCGCGTGCTCGCTGGCCTTGTCCCCGATATGGCCGAGGTCCATGGCCTCGTCGCCCTGATGGAGCTCCAGGCATCGCGGCTGCGGGCGCGCGTCGCTCCCGGCGGGCAGCCGATCCCGCTCGCCGAGCAGAACCGGGCGCGCTGGGACCGGCTCCTGATCGGCCGCGGCCTCGCGGCGCTCGCGAAGGCGGAGGCCCTCGGCGGCGCCCGCGGGCCGTACGCCCTCCAGGCCGCGATCGCGGCGGTGCACGCCCGGGCCCGAACCCCGGAGGCCACCGACTGGCACCGGATCGTCGCGCTCTACGACGCGCTCACCCAGCTCCTGCCATCGCCGATCGTCGAGCTGAACCGCGCCGTGGCGGTGTCGATGGCGTTCGGCCCCGCGGCGGGCCTCGAGCTGGTCGATGCCCTCGCGGCCGAGCCGGCGCTGGCCTCGTACCAGCTGCTGCCGGCGGTTCGGGGCGACCTCCTCTCGAAGGTCGGCCGGTACGCCGAGGCTGCTGCGGAGATGCGGCGCGCGGCGGACCTCACCCGGAATGCCGCTGAGCGGGGCTTGCTGCTCGAACGCGCCGAGGCGAGCGCCGCCCGCGACGCGTAGATTCGACGAGTCGCACTCGGAGGCTCCAGCTGGCCGTGACCGCGCTGCCGTTCACCGGCTTCACGCCGGCGGCGATCCAGTTCCTCGCCGACCTCGCCGAGAACAACGACCGGGCCTGGTTCCAGCCGCGCAAGGCCGAGTTCGAGCGGCTGTTGAAGGAGCCGATGGAGGCGATGATCGCGGCCCTGGCGGATCGGCTCGCCGTGCGGAAGGTCCCGATTCTGGCCGACCCGAAGCGCGCTCCGTTCCGCATCTACCGCGACACGCGCTTCAGCAAGGACAAGTCGCCCTACAAAACCCACCTCGGCGCCAGCTTCCCGTGGGTCGAGGCTGATCCGGCGATACGGGCCGGTGGCGACCACGAGGAACGGACCCACGGGAACGGCGGCTACTTCCACTTCCAGCCGGGCGAGATGTACGTCGGTGGCGGGATGTGGCAGATGGACAAGCCGCGCATCGACACCTTCAGGGCGGTCCTCCGCGAAGATCCAGGGCGGGTCCAGGCCGCGCTCGAGGAGCCACGGTTCATCGCCTGGTTCGGCGGCGTCCATCCGCACGAGGAGCTCAGGCGGATGCCCCCAGGCTTCCCCGAGGACCATCCACTCGCTCACATGTTCCGGTGGAAGGACGTGGTGTTCGGGCGCCGGCTCGCCGACGACGAGGTCCTCTCGCCGGACCTGCCGGACCGGCTGGCGGAGGGCTTCGCGACGGCCATACCGGCGTTCCGCTTCCTCGCGAGCCTGGATCCCGCCTGACGGTGGCGGCGCGGTCGAAGGCGGACGCGCCCGGTCCTCTCGCAGCAGGCGCTGAATCGGGCGCTGCTGGCTCGGGAGGATGCCGCCGAGGTCGAGCGCGAGCGCGCGGCGCTCGAGACGTCAATGGGCTGAGCGCGCGCCCTACGAGCCACTAGACTCCGGCCATGGATCCTGTCACGTACGCGACCCCGGGCGCGATCACGATCGAACGCGAGCATCGCGTCCCCCTGGACCACGCGACGCCCCGCGGCGAATCGATCACGGTGTTCACCCGCGAGGTCGCGGCACCGGATGGACGCGATCGCCCGTACCTGCTCTTCCTCCAGGGCGGCCCCGGGTTCGAGGCCACGCGGCCAACGGCACCCCCGTCCGGCTGGCAGAAGCGGGCGCTCGCCGACTACCGGATCCTCCTGATCGACCAGCGCGGCACGGGCCGATCGACGCCGGTCGGTGACATTCCCGGCGCGACACCCCAGGACCAGGCGACCTACCTCACCCACTTCCGCGCGGATTCGATCGTGCGCGATGCCGAGCTCATCCGGAAGGAGCTCGGCATCGATCGCTGGAGCATCCTCGGCCAGAGCTTCGGCGGGTTCTGTTCCCTCACCTACCTGTCGTTCTTTCCTGACTCGCTGCGCGAGGCATTCCTCACGGGCGGGCTGTCACCGATCGGCCGGCCCGTCGATGACGTGTATGCCGCCACGTACCAGCGCCTCATCGAGAAGAACCGGGCCTACTTCGCCCGGTACCCGGGCGATCGGGCTCGCGTGCGCGACATCCTCGAGCGGCTGGACGGCGAGGACGTCCGGCTGCCCTCCGGCGACCGGCTGACCTCACGCCGCTTCCTCCAGCTCGGGATGAAGCTCGGCGACAACGCCGGCTTCGAGCTGATGCACCAGGTCATCGAGCTGCCATTCGGGTCACGGGCGTTCCTGGCCGACCTCGAGGACCCGATCCGGTTCGGGCGGAACCCGATCTACGCGACGCTCCACGAGTCGTCGTACGCCGACGGGGTCGCGACACGCTGGTCGAGCGATCGGCTGCTGCCGGACGAGGTGCGCGAGGAGCGCTACTTCACGGCCGAGCACATCTTCCGGTGGATGTGGGACGACTACTCGAGCCTCCACTCCCACAGGGAGGCCGCCGCGATCCTCGCCGAGCATCCCTGGCCGCGCCTGTACGACGCCGAGCAGCTCGCCCGGAACGAGGTGCCCGTCGCGGCGACGATCTACGTCCACGACCTGTACGTCGAGCAGCGCTTCGCCGTCGAGACCGCCGCCATGGTGCGGGGCCTTCGGACGTGGGAGACCGACGAGTTCGAGCACAGCGGGATCCGCTCGGACGGCGAGCGGATCCTCGATCGCCTCATCGAACTCGCGCGCGGGCTGGCGTAAGCCGGGCGACTTGTCCGCGTCGGGCCCGGGCGGGTCGCTGGTTCGCGGGCAGGCTGCCGATGGGATCTAGAACGCGCGCTTGAGGACGATCAGCCCGAGGAAGAAGACCACGATGCCGACGACGAGCACCTCGGGCGGCTGCGAGAGGACGAAGTTCGCGGCGTCGTTGAACGTATGGCTGACGCTCGCGAAGATGTCCACCGGCTGCCCCAGCGGGTGCTGCCCGGAGCTGCCCGCGACCTGTCCCGCCGGGCCATTCGCGATGCCGCCGCCGTACTCGACCATGCACGGATCATCGCACCCGACGCAAGCCCTTCGCCGATGACGTACGGTTGCGGCGTGCCGAGCACAGCGCCACGATCCCGTGATCCACGGCCGAACGTCCTGGCGGACGGCGTCGAGCCCAACCGGCTCTCGACCCAGGCGTATGGCGGCACCCAGGGCGCCCCGCGCCGGCCCGCACCACCGACGCCGACGCGTGCGACCAATCAGTTCGTGGTCGCGAACCCGGCCACCAGGACCGCGGCACCGGCCGACCCCCGGTTCGAGACACGTGCCCGCCGCGGTCCGTCACTCGTGACGATCGTCGTGATCGGCTTCCTGCTGGTGACCCTGTTCCGCGTGATCGCGTCGCTGGCCGGCCACTGACGAACGGGCCGTGCCGGCGCGATGTGCGCGGCGGCGCTCACGCCTGCTTTCGGGAGAAGTCGGTTTCCTTGACGACGTCTCCATGGCGGTCGAACGTGCGCCACACGCCGACCTGCGTGCCTCGCTCGAATCGACCGGCCCGCATGAGCGTGCCGTCCTTGCGCAGGAACTCCCACTCACCGTGCATCTGCCCGGCGAGCTGGTAGCCGCGATAGCGCACGGCGCCGGTGTCGTAGAGCGCGACGTCCGGGGTGGGCTCGGGGTCGGCTGGCATGGCTTCGATGGTAGGACCGAGCGTCTCGAACAGCGCCGGCAGGCCGCCGCCGTGCCAGAAGATTGCCCGCCGGCCGTCGAGCGCACCTGAACGCACCGCAGAGATGAGCCCGGCGAGGCCCTTCGCCGTGTACACGGGGTCCACCAGGATCCCCTCGGTTCGAGCCAGCAGGCTCGCCGCCTCCGTGGAACCGGGGCTGGGGATTCCGTACCCGCCGCCGAGCTGGGCGCCATCGATGGCGATCGAGTCCGCGGGAGCATCGAGTCTCGCCAGCGTGGCGAGCTCGTCGATCAGCTCGGTGACATGCGGCCTGAGCTCGGGCTCAGGGTGTGCAACCGCGACCCCGATGATCCGCGTCGGCGCGGTGCCGGCCTGCCCGGCGGCGATCGCAGCCCCGACGACGAGCCCTGCCTGGGTTCCGCCGGTGGCGCTCGGCAGCACGATGGCGTCCGGTCGGAAACCCCGACTCGCGGCCTGATCCGCGACCTCCAGCGCGGCCAGGACCTGGCCCCAGGCGCCGGTCGCATCAGAGCCACCGACCGGGATGACGTGGACGGATCGGCCCGCCGAGCCCGCCTCGGCGGCAACCCGCGTCACGAGCGCCTCTCGTTCCGATCGGGCGTCGGTGGCGGCCTGGTGGACGGTTGCCCCGAGCGACTCGATGAGCGCCAGGTTCGCCGAGCCGGCGGCCGGCGGGCCGCTGACGACGATCTCGACCCGGAGGCCGAGCCGGGCGCCGGCGGCCGCGGTCAGCCGGCAGTGATTCGACCAGCGCCGGCCGGAGGTGACGATCGTGTCGGCCCCGTCCGAGACCGCCGCGCCCAGCAGGAACTCGAGGTTTCGCAGCTTGTTCCCCGAGAAGGCCAACGGCCCGAGATCCTCGCGCTTGATCCACAGCTCCGCCCGGCCACCCAGGGCGTCGGACAGCCGCTCGAGCGGCTGGAGCGGCGTCGGACCGTCGAGCAGGCGGGCCCGCGGCAGGTCGGGGAGTGGCGGCAGGTTCGATCGGGGCGAGCTCACCGGCCGATCGTAGCCGGGCGCGTCTTGCACGACCGATGCCGGTACCATCCCGGGGTCGTGATAGGCAGTCCGCGCACGCGAACGATCACCTGGGACGGCTGTGTGAACGTCCGTGACCTCGGCGGCCTGCCGACCGAGGACGGCGGCGAGACCCGATCGGGCCGAATCATCCGAGCGGACAATCTCGGCGCCCTGACGGCGGGCGGCTGGCGGTCGCTCCAGCGCCACGGCATCGAGCGCATCGTCGATCTCCGGTGGCCGGAGGAGGCCGCGGAGGATCCGCCGCGCGGCGTCGCGATCGAGGTCGTCCCCGTGTCGGTGCTGGGCGAGACGATGGAGGCAAGCCTCGACTACCTTCGCGAGCTCGACGCGCACCTCGATTCCGTCGACGACGTCGCCGATCACTACGCCTGGTCGTATGTCGAGTTCCTCGAGCGCAATCGGGAGCGTTTCGGACAGGCGTTCGTGGCCATCGCCGAGGCCGACGGACCGGTGGTCATCCACTGCATGGGCGGCAAGGACCGCACCGGCCTCGTGGCGGCCCTGCTGCTCCGGCTCGCCGGCGTCTCGCTCGACGAGATCGGGCGCGACTACGCACTGTCCGGTCCGAACCTCGCGCTCACCCTCGAGTCCTGGCTGGACGACGCGCCGACCGCGGTCGATCGCCGGCGACGGGAGAAGCTCAGCCAGACGCCGGCGGACACCATGCGTCGCGTCATCCCGGTGATCGAGGCGCGCCACGGCAGCGTCGCCGGATACCTGCAGGCCGGCGGGTTGTCGACGGCGCAGGTCGAGCGGCTTCGAACGCGGCTGCGCTGACGTGGCGCGCCGCATCCAGCCGTCGGAGTTCCTGGTCGGTACCGGGCAGAACGCGGCCATGGAACGCGCGATCGCGGTGTCCGCGCCCCTCGCCGGATCGACGAACCTGTACTCGTCGATCGTGACGACCGCGCCCGGCGGCAAGACTCGGATCCATCACCACGGACCGTGCGAGACGAGCATCTACATCAGCTCGGGCATCGCCCGCTACACGTGGGGCCCGACCGGCCTGGAGCACGAGCTGCGCGCCACGGCGGGCGACTTCGTCTACATCCCCGCGGGCGAGGTCCACGTGGAGGCGAACGCCTCCGGCAACGAGCCGCTCGTCGTCGTGCTCACCCGGAACTGTCCGGACTCCCACGTGGTGTACATGGACGACGGCCCCGACGGAAGTGACGACGTCCCGGCCCCTTGCTGACCCGGGCACCGGCATGACCGGGGGATTGCCGAATCTCGCCTCCGTGCTCGAGCAGCACGGGCTCGCCGGCGCCGAGGAAGCGCCGCTCAGCCACGACGGCTGGTCGGGAGCGAGGATCACCCGCCTGACCCGGGACGATGGCGCGCGATTCGTCCTCAAGCGCGACAGCCTCGCCCGTGACTGGATCGCGCGGATGACGGACGACGATCCCGAGCTGCGCGAGGCGCTGCTGGTCAGAGCTGCACCGCCCCTCCCGGCCCCGGTCTCGCTGCCGCACCTGGCCGTCGCACGGGACGGCGACGACATCGCGCTGCTGATGCCTGACCTGACCGGCACGCTGCTGCGCTGGGAATCACCGGTCGATGCGGCCACGGTCGATCGCGTGCTCGGCGGGCTGGCCGCGCTGCACCGCGAGCCGTGGCACGAGGCGATGCCGAGCCGCTTCCCGTGGACCGACCTCCGGACTCGCGTCCTGCTCCTGACCCGCCGTTCGGCGGCCCGCTACGAGGCCGCGGAGTTGGCGGTGGGCGAGCGCTTCCGGCTCGGCTGGGACGCGTTCGACCGGCACGCGACCGCGGCTGCTCGCGCGCTGGTCGACGGCCTGATCGCCGAGCCAGGACTGCTGTTCGCAGCGCTCGCCCGACTGCCCGGCGTCGGGTTGCACGGCGACCTCAAGCTCGGCAACGTCGGGCTGGCCGATGACGGCTCGGTCTTCCTGATCGACTGGCAGATGACGCTCGTCGCGCCGAGAGCCGTCGAGCTCGGCTGGTTCCTCGTCTGCAACGTGGCCGGACTCCCGCTCGACCCGGACGCGACGCTCGAGCGCTATCGCGTGGTCGCGGGCCTGCCCGACGACTCGGCATGGGCCGCGGAACGTGACCTCGCGATGCTCGTCGGACTGCTGCTCCGCGGCTGGCGCAAGGGCTCCGATGCCGACGCCGGCCTCATGTTGCCGAACGGCTGGACCGCGACGGACGATCTCGCCTGGTGGGGCGAGGCTGCCGTGGCAGCGGCAGCGCGCCGTCTCGGCTAGGTCGTGGCCGGCGCCGTCGCCGGCTCCGGCCTGGACCTCGGCTTCGAACGCGCCAGGATCACGCCTCCGATCGCGATCGCGCCGCCGACGAACGAGATGAGCGGCGGCGTCTCGGACAGGAGCAGCCAGCCCATGACGATGGCGACCGCCGGGACGAGGTAGGTCATCGAGCCGAGCCGGCCGGCCGTGCTGCGACCGAGCGCGAAGGCCCACGTGGTGAACGCGATGGACGTGGGGAACAGGCCGAGGTAGACGAGCCAGCCGAGGGCAGCAGGATGCGCGGACGACGCCTCCGAGACCAGCTGCGGCAGGAACGGCAGGCAGACGACCGCGCCGGTCACGCACGCGATCCACGTCACCATCAGGGCGGGCACCGTTCGCAGGGCCGGCTTCTGCAGGGTCACGCTCACCGAATACGCGGCGGCGCAGACGAAGCACAGCACGATGCCCAGCGTCGTCGCGTCGCCGGGCTTGCTGCCGGACGTCGCCGCGCTGATCACGACGACCCCCAGGAACGCAACGAGGCAGCCGATCAGCAGTCGCGGCGGAAAGCCTTCGTGCAGGAACACCCCGCCGAGGATCGCGACCATGATCGGGGCGACGTTGACGAGCATCGACGCGGTGCCCGCGTCGACCTGTCGCTCCGCGGCGTTCAGCGCCAGGTTGTACACGCCGAACCAGAGCACGCCGCTCACGAGGATCGGGACGATCGTCGCGCGTGTTGGTCGCACGGGACGTCGCAGGAGGACGACGACACCGAGGGCAACCGAGCCCACCAGCAGCCGTCCGAGCGCCAGCGCGCCCGGCGACAGGTCGACGGCCGCTGCCCGGATCCCGACGAACGCCGATGCCCACAGGACGACGGTCGTCAGCGCCGCCGCCAGGGCGACTCGATCGACCTTGGAGGCTGCGACGCCGCGCCCGGATGCCATCGTCGTAGTGAACACCATCAGACTCGCATCCGTTGCATCATGGCTTCGATGGACTGGACCCTCGAAGTCGTCATCGTCCCGGTCAGC
Source organism: Candidatus Dormiibacterota bacterium (assembly GCA_035631615.1). Classification (GTDB taxonomy): domain Bacteria; phylum Chloroflexota; class Limnocylindria; order Limnocylindrales; family CSP1-4; genus UBA5189. Next base: position 15,720 of record DASQIK010000004.1, read on the forward strand.
GACATCGATCGCGCGGTTGCGTTCTATCGCGACCAGGTCGGTTTCCATCTCGACCACGACACGCGCAACGAGCACATGCACGTCGTCCAGCTCACGCCGACCGGCTCAGGCTGCTCGATCGTGATCGGCGACCTGCCCTCCCAGAACCAGATGGCACCGGGCTCGCTCAAGGGGCTGCAGCTGGTCGTCCCGGACGCGCGAGCCGCGCGCCAGGAGCTCCTCGACCGGGGCGTCGCCGTGAGCGACATCATGACCTTCGACGAGCGCGACGGCGGTACATTCTTCGGCTTCGACGACCCCGACGGCAACTCGTGGGCCGTGCAGGAGCTGAAGGTCCGCGGCGAGACCCCGTTGATCCCGCTCGATCACCGGGGCCGCTTCGGCAGCTAGCAGGCTAGCCGCCGATCAACCGCTCGGCGACCGCTACCGCGCGAGCTTCTCGAAGAGCTCGTCCAGCGAGGCGCGCGGGTCGTCGGTAAGGCCGCCGTGCACCTCCGACGGTTGAATCACCGTGCTCGATGGCGAGGTCACCCAGCGAAAGCGCTCCGGGGCCGCGAGGGCGGCGATCGGGCCCGCGGACGAATCGCCCGCCACGATGGCCCGGATCGACGCGAGGTGCGCGCGCACCGCCTCGAGATCGACCCCGGGTGCCATCGCCTCGAGCGCGCCGGCCTGTCGCTCGCCGAGGTCCGCGCGTACGCCGAGGAACCGTCTCGTTCGGCAGAACAGGACGACGCCGACGTTCACGGTCTCGCCGCGCTCGACCCGCGGCGAGACCCGCAGGATCGCGAACTCGAACGGCTCACGCTGCACGTCGCACCTGCTCGATCGAGGTCGTGAGGGCGTCGCGGGCGCCGACGCGCCCGAGGAGGTACCGGACGTAGGCACGGCGCTGCGCATCCGCGCCGCCCACGGCGGGGGAGACCGGCAGCCAGGCGTCGGGCACAAGGGCGACCACGGCGGCGACGAGCTCCTCGGTTACCAGGGGCGCCAATCGGTCGTGGGCGCTCGCGAGCGGAGCGGCGTATGGCAGGAGCACGTGCTGGGCGATCGTCTCGAGCGGCCGGCGGGCGTGGGCGTCGGGGTCGCGCCAGGTGTGGTGAATGAACAGCGAAGCGCCGTGATCGATGAGCCACAGTCGGTGATGCCACGACAGCAGGTTCGGGTTGCGCGGCGACCGATCCGTGTTCGTCACGAGGGCATCGAACCAGACGATCGAGGCGGCGAGGTCCGCGTCCGGCGCCCCGTCCGCGCGGGGATCGAAGGTCAGCGCGCCGGGCAGGAAGTCGAGGCCCAGGTTCGTCCCCGGGCTCTTCCCGAGCAGCTCACCGACCCACGGATCGGGCTCGACGCCGGCAAGTGCGGGATCGACGTCCACCAGGACGAGCTCCGGCACGGGCAGCCCGAGCGCCCGGCCCAGCTCGCCTGCGATCACCTCCGCCACGAGCGCCCGCGGACCCTGCGCGGCCCCGTGGAACTTCACGACGTACAGGCCGTCGTCGTCCGCCTCGACGAGCCCGGGCAGCGACCCGCCCTCCCGGAACGGGGTCAGGTACTTCGTCGCACGGACGGAGCGGAGCGCCGGCGCAGGCATGGCGGAAGCCTACGGCACGCGAGCGCGCCGATCACCGGCCCGCTGTATCGTTGCCGGCGCAACGACCTGATCACACGCGAGCGCGGAGGACGGCGGAATGACGAGTGACGCGAGCACCTGGGACGCCAAGGCATGGGAGGAGCAGCTGATCGCGGATCTTCGGGCCAATGGCGGTCGACCGAGCCAGGGGCCGTTGGCCGGGAATCCGTTGATGGTGCTGTACACGACGGGAGCAAAGAGCGGCGAGCAGCGCCGATCCATCGTGACGTACTCGAATGACGGGACCGGTGCGTATTACATCGTCGGCTCGTACGGCGGGAACCCGACCAGGCATCCGAGCTGGTACCACAACATCGTGGCCAACCCGAACGTGACCATCGAGATCGGGCCCGACACGTTTTCCGCGGTTGCAACCGACCTGCGTGGCGCCGAGCGCGACCAGGCCTGGGATCGGCATGTCGAGCAGCTGCCGAACTTCGGCGAGTATCCAGCGAAGGTGACCGGCCGAACGATTCCGGTCATCCGGGTCACGCCGAGCGCGAAGCTCGCTGCCGCGCGCTGATCGGATCAGGCATGGTCTGGCGCCAGCCGCTCACCGGCCTCGACGCGCAGTGGGAGGCGGTTCTCCGCGGGCGTGAGCGGGCACGAGAATCGGGTGTCATAGACGCACGACGGGTGATACGCGAGGTTGAAGTCCAGCGCGTACGTGCCGTCCTCCTCGGGGTACAGGTCGAGGTATCGGCCGGCGCCGTATGAATCGGTGCCGCTCGTTCCGTCGAGGAACGGCACGAAGACCGACTCGGAGCCGCCGTCCCTGAACCGGTAGCCCGTCAGCGTCTGCGTCGCGCCGCCCAGGTCGAACCGGAAGACGCCGGCCCGGACCGCATCGCGCAGCTTGCCGTCCGAGGTGGGGATCTGGAAGCGCGCCGGCTCGGACCCGACGTATGGCTCGAGGGTCAGGCCCTCGAAGCGGAGCGCCTCGTCGACCGGGAAGTACGGAAGGCCCGTGAAGTCGTGCCGGACGTCATGCGGGAGCGGGCTGTCGTGGGCGAGGCGGAAGTACTCGTCCTTCTCGGCTCGGAAATTCGCGACAGCGTCCGGATACGCCACGTGCTCGTGGCCCGCGTGTTCGCCGCCGGCATGCGCATCGTGTCCATGATCGTGGTGTTCGTGCTCGCCGTGGTCGTGCGCGTCGTGGTCGTGGTCCAGGGTCATCGGGGGCTCCTTCATGCAGCGGCATTGTCGCCGCTCGGCCGGAAGTGCGGTGACGATCGTGGCGATCGAACAGATGGTCGGATCGTGGAAAACCTGCTAGGGTGTCATTCCTAGATGCGGTATGAGCGCTCCGGTCAGCGCTCCGGTCTTGCCCACCACCCTCATTTGATCTCTTCGTAAAGCGCCCTGACCGGTCCCGGCTGCAGATTGCAGCGGGTGGGCCGACAAGTCAGGAGTCTGTCTCTACATGTCATTCGACACCCTCGGGCTCGCGCCCGAGCTCCTTCGCGCCGTGGCGGCCGAGGGTTACACCGAACCCACCCCGGTCCAGACCGAGGCCATCCCGCAGGTGCTCGCGCGCCGCGACGTCCTCGCAGGCGCCCAGACAGGCACAGGCAAGACGGCGGCCTTCGTGCTGCCGATCCTGCAGCTCCTCCACGAGAACCGGCCCACCCCCAGGCATCCGATCCGCGCCAGTGGCAGCGGCGGCCGTCGATCCTTCGGCGCTCCCGTCCAGATCGCGTCCGGCCTGCCGATCCGGTGCCTCGTCCTCACGCCGACACGCGAGCTCGCCATCCAGGTCGAGGAGTTCGTCAAGAACTACAGCCGCTCTCGGCCCGTCCGTTCGACCACCATCTACGGTGGCGTCGGCTACGACGCACAGTTCAAGGCGATCCAGGGGGGCCCCGAGATCGTCGTCGCGACGCCCGGCCGCCTGCTCGACATCCAGGAGCAGGGCAAGATCGACCTCCGCGCGGTCGAGATCCTCGTCCTCGACGAGGCCGACCGGATGCTCGACATGGGCTTCATCAAGGACATCCGCAAGATCATCGGGCTGCTGCCGCAGCGTCGGCAGAACCTGATGTTCTCGGCGACCTTCGCGGATGACGTTCGCGAGCTCGCCGCCACGATCCTGCGCGATCCCGCCCAGATCCAGATCGCACGGCGCAACGCGCCGGTCGAGGCGGTTCGCCAGGTCGTCTACCCGGTCGATCGGCATCGCAAGCGCGAGCTGCTCAGCTACCTCATCCGGAGCGGGCGGATCGATCGTGCGCTCGTCTTCACCCGCACCAAGCACGGCGCCAACCGGCTCGCCGAGCAGCTCGTCATGGACGGCATCGATGCCACCGCGATCCACGGCAACAAGAGCCAGGGCCAGCGTGTCCGCGCCCTCGATGACTTCAAGGACGGCACGGCGTCGATCCTCGTCGCGACCGAGGTCGCTGCCCGCGGCCTGGACATCGACGGGCTGCCACACGTCGTGAACTACGAGCTGCCGACGACGCCCCAGGACTACGTCCATCGCATCGGGCGAACCGGCCGCGCCGGGCTCGAAGGCGACGCGATCTCGCTCGTGTGCATCGACGAGGCCGACCTGCTCGCCGAGATCGAGACGCTGCTCCGCAAGCCGATCCCGTGGGAGTACGTGGCCGGCTTCGAGCCAGATCGGAGCATCCGCGCCGAGCCGATCCGCGAGATTCGTCGCAGCGGCGGGCGGCCGACCTCGAGTCGCGCCTACGCATCCGCCGGCAGGACGCCCCAGCGCCCGCGCCCCGTCGGTCGCTCCAGCGAGTCGGCAGCTCCCCGGTCCAATCGGCCCCATCGCTCCCAGGGCGGCGCCGGCCCAACCGGGCGGCCTTCGGTGCCGGCGCGTCAGCCTTCGAGCGCGCGTGCAATGCCCGGCGTGGGCGTTGCAAGACCCAATCAGCGCCCCGTGGTTATCCTGCCGGGCGAGCGGATCGCTCGATCCGGTCATCCGAGTTGAGGCGCGTCCAGCGACACACGAGGTGATGGTCGATGGCTGACGGGAACGAGCCCAGGCAGGGCAGGCAATCCGCAGCCGAGCTCCTCGGCGATTGGCGCGGCGCAGAGCGCGAGGTCGTGCATGCACAGACCCATGCAGACACCGTCGCCATTGCCGCCAATGCCGCGAAGCAGGCACAGATCGCAGCCGAGGAGACGAGCGAGGCCGCGCGGCTGAGCAAGGCCGCCGCCGAGCATGCCGCAGAAGCGGCCGACCGAACTGCCGAGGCAGCTGCCCTCACGGCCGTCGCGGCCGCGGATGATGCGGCAGTCGACAAGTCGGTGCTCGAGCAGGCCCTCCAGGCCGCCTCGGATGCCGGCGACCGCTTCCGCGAGGCCCAGCGGCGCGGCTTTGCTTCGACGGAACGGGAGTCGGGACCGGCAGAGGCGTAGCCTCGCAGGCGCACCGGAAACGCACCTTCGGGCCCCGCGCCGCGACCGGGTGATATTGCAAGACCAGCTCCGGCTCTCGTGCATATGCTCCGCAGCGAGTGGGTCACCTGCGAGGAGGGGTCGATGGCCGAGCCGGAAGGCCACAAGCTGGGCAAGAACTCCGCGGCGGAGCTGCTCGGGAACTGGCGCGCGGCCGAACGTGACCTCGCTGCCGCCCGGGCGAACGCCGACACCGCCTCGCTCGCCCAGAAGGCCGCACAGCAGGCGCAGCTGGCAGCGAAGGAGACAAGCGATGCTGCGCGTCTCAGCCTGGTCGCCGCGGAACGCGCCGCCGTGGCGGCCCATCGAACCGCCGAGGCCGCGAACATGACCGCGAGCGCGGCTGCGGACGACCAGGCCAATGCAGACGCTGCTCTCGAGGATGCCGTGCGCGCCGAGACCGCGGCCGCCGATCGGTTCCGCGATGCGCAGCGCCGTGGCTTTCCGAATGCCGAGCCCGGGGATGGACCGACGCCGAGCAGCGAGCCGGGAGAGGGCTAGGACTCGAGCCGGGCCTCGGGTGCCGTGGGCGACTCGCCGCGGTACAGGACGAGGTCCACGGTGCGGACGCGACGCGTGCGGCCCGCCTCGGTGCGGACGACGGCCGCGGGAATGACGCCGCTCACCACCGATTCGACGATGGCGATCTCACCCTGGTACAGGCCGCTGCCGATCTGGACGCGCGCGCCCTGGACGATGGATGGGCGGCCGACCTTGGCCTCGAGATTGATGGAGACGGCGCGGCTGGCGTTCGCGGCGGCTCGCGCGTCGACGACCGAGGCGCTCGCGGAGCCGCCGGAGGTGGCGGTCTTCGGTGGGGGATAGGTGACCTTGCGACGACGCACCGGCTAGCGCCCGCGCCGTTCGCGTTCGTCGAGCTTCTTGGGCTTCGGCTCGTGGCCGGGACGCGGCGGGCGGGGCGGCGTGCCGGGGGCCATGTTCGGCGCCGGCGGGAGCGGGCCGCGGGCCTGGGCGGCGCGGACCTGAGCGTCGAACTTGGATGCCACGTCGGCGGGGATGCTGCCTCGCCAGGCGCGCTCGATCTCGACCATGCGCTCGTTCTCGGCGACGCGGCGCGCGCGCTCGAACTCGGATCGTCTCGTCAACTCGGCCTCGATTGCGGGCTGGGCGGGTGCGGCAAGCGGCCGCCCCTGACGGCCTAGCGTAGCGTAGGCTTGCGCCGCCAGTGATGACGCGGGTCCGCGAGCTCCGCACGAGTGCCCGGCGCAGGCTCATCGCCACGCTCGGGATCGCGTCGATCGTGATCGCCTGTTCGAGCCCAACCGCAAGCCTGAGCACGCTACCGAACGGGACGTCGGCACCGCTCGACACCGGCGGTCCGTCGGCCGAGGCGCCCACGCTCACGCCAACCGGCGCGCCGACCACCGCACCCACCGAGGTGCCCGCCTCTCCCGGCACCGTCGTCACGAACGGCTTCCATTTCGATGACATCCTCAGGATCCAGGTGGACCGGCTCGCCGTCCGCACGGCGCCCACGAAGACGGCGCGCCTCGTCCACCAGTACCTGATCCTGGGCACGACCGCAAGCGACCTTGGCGAGGTCCGGCTCGGCAGGGGCAACTTCGTGAAGGTCCAGGCCGGTCCGCTCCAGATCGCCGACATCACCTGGTACCTCGTCTGGCCGGCGGCGGGTGCGAAGCTCGACGACCAGACGACGAACTGGTACGACACCGCGCCGATGGCGGGCCAGCCGGTCCCGGCGTGGATCGCCACCGCGATCGGCGCGACGAGGTACGCGACCCTTGAACGGCGCCCGACCACGGCCCAGATCGCGGCGGTCGAGGCGCCGGGCCTCGTCGTGGCCGGCAGCGGCAGGTACGTCTCGCCACCGATGCCGCGCCACGATGCGTTCCTGCTGTACTGGGCGGCCGCGAGCCCAACCGCGGCCTCGTGCGCCTTCAAGGTCCAGCTCGTGCCCGACGACCCGAGCTTCGACCCGTTGACCGCCGTGGGCACCTCGACGACGTCCGTGAAGGCGTCGCCGCTCGACGGCATGCCGGTGCCGTGGCCCGTTGCCGGGACGAGCACGTGGGCCACGTTCACGCTCGTCGTCACGGGCACCTGTGCGTGGGCGATCCGGCTCATCCGGCTCGAGCACGACTGACCCGCGGCTGTTCGCGCTTCAGAGCTGAATCGCTAGCATCGACGGATGCCCAGCAGAGCCGTTCGAGCCACCGACATCCGGCAGCTCCGCGACGCGGTCCGTGGTGCGGTGATCGCGCCCGATGATGCGGGCTACGACGACGCGCGCCGGGCCTGGAACGGGCTGATCGACCGGCGGCCGGGCGTCATGGTCCGCCCGGTCGATGCCGAGGACGTGGCAACCGCGCTCCGGCGCGGGCGGGAGTGGGACGTCGAGATCGCGCTGCGCTCCGGCGCGCACAGCCCGACCGGTCACTCGTCGACGGTCGGCGGGCTGGTGATCGACATGGCCGCGATGCGCGGCGTCGCGGTCGATCCGGCGCGCCGGATCGCGCGAGCGAGCGGCGGCGCGCTGCTCGGCGAGCTCGATGTCGCGGCGCAGGCGCACGGCCTCGTCGTCCCGGTCGGCGTCATCGGGCATACCGGCGTCGCCGGGCTCACGCTCGGAGGCGGCGTCGGGCGGCTGCAGCGCCAGTTCGGGCTGACCATCGACAACCTGCGCGCCGTCGAGCTCGTGACCGCCGATGGGCGGCAGGTCCGGACGAGCGAGACGGACGAGCCGGACCTGTTCTGGGCCATCCGGGGCGCAGGCGCGAACTTCGGGATCGTGACGGCCTTCGAGTTCGAGCTGCAGCCGTTCGCCGGCGTCCTGCACCGCGGCACGCGGATCTATCGCGCGTCGGATGCCCGAGCGGTGTGGTCTGCCGTCCGTGGCTACGCTCCGTCGATGCCGGACGCGCTCACGTGCATCATGGCGATCGGGCGCGCGGAGCCGGTCGACGAGTACCCGGATTCGATCGCGGGCCAGCCGATCGTGGTCGTCGGCTACAACCACTGCGGCGCCGCGGAGGACGTGGCACGCGACACGGAGCCGCTGCGCACGGGCGCGCAACCCGTCGTGACCAACGAGGCCAGCCTCCCGTACCTGGACGTCCAGACGGCGCACGACCTGGCGATGGGCTTCGGGCATCGGTCGGTCATCGAGAGCGCGTACGCGAACGACGTTCGCCCGGACACGATCGATGCGCTCCTCGCGCATGCCGCGGATGCCCCGGACGGAGCCTCGGTCTCGATCACGGTGCAGGGCGGCGCGATCGGGCGGGTCGCGGACGACGCCATGGCGTACACCGGCCGCGACGCGGCGTTCGACCTCAGCGCCGACAGCTCCTGGGACGACCCGGCGCTGGATACGGCCAACATCGTCTGGATCGACAAGGCGATGGCGATCGTCGCGCCGGACCTGAGCGTCGGCCGGTACGTGAACGGCTGCACCCGCGACGGCGCCGAGTCGACGCGCGCCGTCTACGGCGACGCCAAGCTGCCGCGGCTGCGCGCGCTGAAGCGCGCGTGGGACCCTGACAATGTGTTCCGGCGCAACTTCAACATCGAGCCGCAGGCATGAAGGCGGCGTGGCACGATCGCTACGGCGAGCCGGACGTCGTGGACGTCCGTGACATCCCGACCCAGGTCCCGGTCGACGACCAGGTGCTCGTGAAGGTTCGTGCCGCCTCGGTCAACCGCGCCGACCTTGACTGGCTCCTCCCGAAGTCGCAGCTGTTCCGCGTGTTCACCGGCGTGCGCGCGCCGCGTCGCCATCGCCTCGGCCTGGACGTCGCCGGCGTGGTCGAGGCGGTCGGCCCGACGGCTCGACGGTTCGAGACTGGCGCGGCGGTCTTCGCCGACCTGTTCTGGTTCGGCCACGGGTCGTTCGCGGAATACGTGTGCGCTCCGGAGCGAGCATTCCAGACGATGCCCGAAGGCATGTCGTTCGAGGACGCCGCGACGCTGCCGCACGCCGCCCTGCTCGCGGTGCAGGGAATGCGGCCGCGCCACGGCCAGGCAGTCGGGCCGGGCTCCAAGGTGCTGATCGTCGGGGCGTCCGGCAACGTCGGACCGTTCGCGGTCCAGATCGCGAAGCACCTGGGCGCCGAGGTGACCGGCGTGTGCCGGACCGAGAAGATGGACTTCGTCCGCTCGCTCGGCGCCGACCATGTCGTCGACTACACGACCACCGACTACACGAAGACCGGGCAATACGACTGGATCATCGATGTCGACGCCCATCGCTCGATCCTCGGCTTCATCAAGGCCCTCCGAGCGAATGGCGTCTACCAGGCGATGGGCGGCAACCGCCCGTGGATCCTGTCGCTGCCGGTCCTCGCCCTGTCGGGTTGGCTGATTGCGCGCGGCAAGCACCTTGGGCTGATGGGCGGCTGGCGCGCATTCGCGCCGAGCGATGTCGATGGGCTGAAGGGGTTCATCGCCGCGGGCGTGATCCAACCGAGGATCGACCAGCGCTTCCCGCTGGCCGACGTCCGAGAAGCGCTCCGGGCCGTGCATGAGGGCCGGGCAAAGGGCAAGGTCGTCATCACGGTCTGAGGCCGGGCGCCGGCCGGTCGCCCTCGCACGGGCGATGCTCAGAACGGCCGGACGTTCCGAACGGCGTGGTCGACGATCTTCTCGATGCGCTGGGCGCGGGTCTCCGGGCGGCGCGCGTACGCGATCGACGTCAGCGCCTGCTTGCGCACGCTTGCCGGCCACGTCGCCCAGTTCGTGGCGGCCGGAGGCCGCGCCGCGAGCGCTGCCATGAGGTCCGCGGGTGCCTCGCCGCGCTCGACGCTGTCCAGGATCTCCCACGTGCCGTTCGCCTTCGCTCGCTCGATGGCGGCGAGCCCCGCCGGCGCCATGCGGCCCTCGGCGATCAGCCGCTCGAGGCGGGCCTTGTTGGTGGCGGCCCAGCCGCTCGTTGGCTTGCGAGGCGCGAAGTACAGCTTGCCGCGCTCGTCGTCGACGCGGCCCGCCGTGCTGTCGATCCAGCCGAAGCAGAGCGCCTCCTCGACGGTCATCTCGTACAGCGTTCGCCGGGCTTCCTGCCGGTCCATGACCAGCCAGACACCGGTCGCGGTGGCGTGATTCGCCTCGAGCCATGCGCGCCACGTCGCCCGGTCGGCGACCTCGAGATGCGGCGCGTCGGTCAGCGCGGACACGGCGTGATTATGGGCGGCATGCCCTTCCGGATCAGGTCTCCGGTTGCGGTGCGGTACCCTTCGCTAGCGATGAACGAGCTCCTGGTCCAGCGTCCGATCGACGCGTGGGCCGCCACGATCCGCAAGCAGAACGGCTGATCGGCCCCTTCCACATCAGCGTCGGAGGAAGGGGCGGGACAGACGCGAGGCCGCTGCTGCAGCGATGGCTGCGCGCGCCGCGTCGTCCCCACGATCTGGGAGTCATCGCCATGCCAATGCCGCATCGAACGTTCGCCCAGGTGGCGAAGCGCAGGCTCGTCGGGAAAGAGGGCCGGGACCGGATCCGCGAGGTCAACGCGCTGATCGCGGAGCTGCCCGACTACAGGAACGGTCCGTACGCAGACCTCCGCAAGTGGCTCGTCTCGGAGATCGAGGAGTCACGGCAGCGGTCGAACGCCGTCCATCGCAACTCGATCTCCGTGCGCCGCGAGGGCGCGGCGCAGATCGCGCTCGTCGGGCCGCCGAACGTCGGCAAGTCGTCGCTCCTCCAGGCCCTCTCCGAGATCCAGATCAGGACGGGTGACTACCCGTTCACGACGCTGCGGCCGATTCCGGCGCTCACGCGCATCGGCGGCGTGCTCGTCCAGCTGGTCGAGATCCCGGGGTTGATCGAGGGCGCCAACGAGGACCGGGGTGGGGGACGGGCGCTGCTCGGCGTGCTCCGCTCGGCCGACGCGATCGTCTACTGCGCGCGCGCCGACGCGGATCCCCGCGAGCTCGTGCCAGTTCGCGCCGAGGTGGCGCTCGCGGGGATCGAGAAGCCGGCGTTCGTGGCGGCGACCCGCTTCGACGAGGCCGCGCCCGAGGCGCTCGAACGGCTTCGAGCGGCCTTTCCCGACCTCGAGGTCGTGCCCGTGTCCGTGATCGACGAGGCGAGCCTCGACGCCTTCCGCGCGGCGACATGGCGGCTGACCGGGCTCATCCGCGTCCGGTTGCGGACGAACGGGGAGACGGATCCGGAGCCGCTGGCGCTGGATCCCGGTGCGACCGTGGAGGACGTGGCGGCCTGGGTCCACCAGGAGCTCGCGGCCTCGTTCATCGGAGCACGCGTCTGGGGTCCGTCGTCGCGGTTCGCTGGACAGCGCGTCGGCCGGGATCACGAGGTCCAGGACGGCGACACGGTCGAGATCCTTCGCCCCGTCTAGAAGTCGGCTACTTGGCGAGCCGGGCCTCGTGGATCGCGGTGCCGGTGAGCACGTCGTGATGCTCGCTCCAGCCCGGAGCGGGCGTCGCCCAGAAGGCGGCCAACGCCTCGAGCCTGCCCGCGTACGTGTTTCGGACGCGCTCGAACGCGCGCAGGGCGCGGTCGCGCGGTTCGAGGGCATAGCCCGCGCGCGCGAGATGCTCGTAGACGGTCGTGAAGCCGGCCTCGTCGACCTCGGAGGCCTTGGTGGTCCCACCGCGCACGTTGCTGATGTCCTCGACCAGGTGTGCCCCGACCTTGAGCATCATGTGTGCCTGGCCGCGCGGCACCCCCTGGATGGTCGTGACGACGAGGGCCGCCGAATCCAGCACGGCGCCCAGCGCGCTGATCCAGCTGATGCTGTCGTGGCTCGACCGGAAGTAGCCCAGCAGCGGGTAGGCGACATGGCTGTCGAGGACCTCGGCCGCCCAGCGCTCCCATTCGCGGAACAGCCCTGGCAGCTCGTCGACCATGTCGAGCCGGGCGTGCGTCTCGAGGAGCGTCACCGCGGAGGGCGGTGTCTTCGCCCGCGCCGACAACGTCACCACCAGCACCTCGCGTCGCTGGTAGTTCGCGAACAGCGAGAACACGAAGGTGATGACGAGTGCCACGACGCCGAGGCCGGTGACCGCGGCCACGATGACCACCGCCCTCGAGATCCCGCCGGTCGCGACGATCTCGCCGAAGCCGAGCGTCAGCACCGACGTCCCGGCGAAGTACATCGCGTCGAAGAAGGTGCCAAGGTGCGGGGTGACCTCGCCGCGGAGCGCGAAGAGCATCAGGCCGTCGGCGACGATGATGATCGCCAGCCACACGACGAAGAGCAGGATCGCCGCACCCGGCGCGTAGAGCCCGAGGAACCAGTCGGTCGCCTGGGCGTCGCGAGCACGGATCCCGATCGCGCGCCAGAGCCGCCACGTGGGCGGGATGAGATAGCGGCCGAGCCGGAGCAGCCCCGGGGTGGGCCGCGGGACGACGATCGACTGGAAGATGTCCCACAGGACGATCCCGAGCAGGATCAGCCCGGCCAGGAAGATGACGACGTCCATCGGCCCGATGATCGCACGGCCAGGACTGCGTGCCACAATCGAATCGAGGGAGGCCGCCGTGTACCAGCCCGCGCACCGACGGTTCGAGGTGGCCGATACCGCCGAGCTGCTCGCCGAGCTCGCCGCCCGCGTGCCCGCGACGCTGGTGACGCTTGGAGCTGACGGGCTCCGCGCCTCGATCCTGCCGATGCTCTTCGATGCCGGAGATGGCGAGCACGGGATGCTCCGCGGCCACCTCGCCCGACCCAACCCGCAATGGCGTGACCTCGACCCCGCGGTCGAGGCACTGGCGATCTTCGACGGTCCTGACGCCTACATCTCCCCGGCGTTCTACGAGGAGAAGCGGCTGACCGGCAAGGTCGTCCCGACGTGGAACTACGTCACCGTCCTGGCGCACGGCACGATCACCCTGCACCCGGAGCCCGGGTGGCTGCTCCCGCACGTGCGCCGGCTCGTCGATCGCCAGGAGGCGGCGCGCTCGGACCCCTGGTCGATCGACGACGCGCCCGAGGGCTACGTCGAGACCCAGGTCAGGGCGATCGTCGGCCTCGAGCTGCGGATCACCCGGCTCGAGGCGAAGCGCAAGCTGACCCAGAACCGCAGCCAGGCGGACTTCGAGGGCACGATCGCGGGCCTCGCCGCGGGCACACCGCGAGAGCAGGCGGTGGCCGCCGAGATGCGCCGCGAGTCGCCACGGAAGCGCGACACCGGCAACGGCGCCGCGAGCTAGGGCCTCGCCGGCCGCGACGGGGGCCGCGGAGGGGGGCCGTGGCGCTATTGCGCGGCGGACCCTTTCAGGGACGCCGAGATCGCGCTCTGGTCGGTCTTCGCGACGTAGCACGTGATCGTGCGCTTGCCCTGCTGCCAGGCGTCGACGTCGGGGTAGAAGTAGCCGATCGACAGGTCGGGCGAGGCGGCGAGATCCCGCCCGACGTAGGCCGTGAACGCCGGATCGCAGGTGGCCCCGACGAAGGCTTCCAGGAGCAGCGTGAGCGGCGTGTCCATCGCCGTGCCGGTGTAGTCCGCGACCAGGAAGACCTCGGCGGTATGCGGCTCGGTGCAGGCGTGATGCGTGACCGTCTGCACCGCGGTCGCGGTGGGAAGGTCGAAGCAGTCGCCGACCTTGAGGTCGTTCGCCGCGGTGTTGTCCTTGACCGTGAACACCACGACCACGACGAACGCGATGAGCAGCGCGAGCACGATGAGCGGCCGCCATCGACCGGCCTTCAGCGGTGGCGGTGGCGCTGGGACCGGCAGCGCGTCGTCCCGAGACGGTTCGCCGTCGACCGGCGGACCGGGCTCGCCGGGCTCGATCTGGTCCGTCATCGTCCCTCCTGCCCACCGAGGGTAGCGGGATGCGAGCGTGGCGCTAAGATCGGCGGCATGAACGAGGACGACGTCCGCGCGAGCGCCCAGCAGGTCGCCGACGCGCTGGTCGCGGGCGATGTCGACACCGCGATCGGGTTCCTGAGCGACGAGCTGCGTCGCAATCTCGGCGAGGTCGTCGCGCTCCTGCCCCTCCCGGCGACCGAGGCGACGATCAGCTCGGTGGAGCGTGGCGCGTCGGCGGTCGTGGTGGTCGTGCGAGTGACCAGCGAGACGCAGGAGGTCGAGCTCCAGACGCGCTGGAAGGATCGCGACGGCACGCCGCGCATCGTCGAGGTCAGCCACCTGAGCCGGGTGGAGCGGCCCGAGCCGACACCCGCCGGCGAAGAGGGCGCCGAGGGCGACGTCAGCGCCGAGTAGGCGCTTCTGAGACAGCGGCCGTGCCGGCAGGAATGCCGGCGGCGTTGCCGCCTGGCCGCGGCCACGCAAGCGCGACGATGGTCCCACGCTCGCCACGCTCGACACGCAGCTTCGCGGCGATCTCGGCGGCGGCCGCCCGCATGTCCGCCAGCCCGCGGCCTGATCCGGCCCTCCCCGCGGGCGCGATGCCGACGCCGTCGTCCTCGACCGTCAGCTCGATCCGCACCGCGTCCACCGCGAGCCGAATCACGACCCGCGCCGCCTGTGCGTGCCGGACGACGTTGTCGACGGCGAGCTGGGCCACGCGAAACGCGGCGCGGGCAATGGGCTCCGGGATGGCTCCGGCGTCGTCGACGGAAGGGCCCTCCAGCTCGACGTCGACGACGAGCGGGCGGCGCTGCTGGGTGCGCTCGGCGAGCCACTCCAGCGCGGCAACGAGCCCGTACTCCTCGAGCACGACCGACTGCCGCCCGTGCATCAGCTCCTCAACGTCCTCGAGCGCGTGTCGCAGCCCGATCGCCAGCGGGTCCGACGACGTGCCGGTTGCCTCGGCGGCCTCGGCCGCGCGGCGCAGGTCCGGCAGCACGCGCGCATGCAGCTCCGCCGCGAGGCGCGCCCGCTCTCGCTCCACGCCCAGACGCCGCATCGCAGTCGAGGTCGGGAGGAGCTCATCGGCAAGTGCTCTCGTGAACTCGGCGAGATCGCCGCTTCGTGCGCGCGCCCGCGCCACGGGCGCGCCCAGGTCGGACCACAGGCCACCCAACGATGCGATTGCGATGAAGCCCGCGGCGATCCGCCCTGTCGTCCGGAGCACGCCCGGGTCCGCGATCGAGGCCGGCAGGTCGGCGCCCATGGCGCGCATCCCGATGGCGACCGCAACGGCCATCCCGGCACTGACCGCGATTGCGCCGAGGCAGGCGAGGATCAGGACCTGCCAGATCATCCGCCGCGCGCGCCGCGCGGCCGATGCGGGGCGCCGAAGTGCGTAGGCGCCTGCGACCCCCGCGGCGGCGATCAGGGCCACCCCCGCTCCGGCAACGGCTACCGGCCAGGCGCCAAGTGGCGTCGTCGCCTGATGGGCGCGCGCCACGCCCACGATCTCGATCGCGCCGATCGCCGCCGAGGCGACCATCGAGAACCAGGCGATGGGCGGAGCCCGGCGGACCAGCAGCGCGGCGGCGACCAGGCCGCCGGCCGCGAACAGCGCGGGAAACCAGTCGGTCCCGAACGGGAAGCTGCCCGTGGCGAAGTCGAGCAGCCGCAACACGATCGCCGCGCCCACGACGACGACCGCGAGCAGGAGCGCGCCGGGCAGCGCGTGGCTCCGGTCGAGCGCCGGCGGACGCTGCGCCGTCCCGGCCATCAGTCGCGGCCGGGGTCGATCCAGCCCTCGCGGAGGGCGAGCACCGCCAGCTCGGTCCGCGACAGCACCCCATATCGATCGAACAGGCGCCGAAGGTGGCTTTCGACCGTGCGCGCGGAGATGCCGAGCCGCGCCCCGATCTCGTCGCTCGTCGCGCCCTTGTGCAGCTCGGTGAGGACGGCGACCTCGCGATCCGAGGGCGGCTTCGGGCCATAGCGCGCGGCATCGAGCACGGCCGCCGAGAACGCCGTGCCGCCTGCCGCCACGGTGCGCACGGCGGCGAGGATCGTGCTCGTCTCCGCGCCCTTGTCGAGGAAGCCCGCCGCCCCACGCTCGAATGCGGCTCGCATCAGGGACGAGCGATCGAACGAGGTCAGCACGATCGCGCGACAGCGCGCCGCCGTCGCGGCCTCGACCACGCGCAGGCCGTCCGTCCCGGACCGGAGCTGCACGTCGCACAGGACCACGTCCGGTGCGTCGCCACCCGCTCGCGACACGAGCGCGATCCCGTCCTCCGGCGTCCGTGCGACGCCGACGATCCGGATCCCGCCCTCGGATGCCACAGCGGCTTCGATCGCACGCGCGATCACCGGGTGATCGTCGACGATCGCCAGCCGGATCTCGTCACCGGGATTCACCGTCGCATCATCGCAGCCCGGCTACCCACGTCCACTGCGGGATTCCACCCATCGTCATCGATCGCGGTGGCCGTGCGAGGCATGGATCGCCACTTGTGCTACAAGCGGCATCGAAGCCCCAGAGAGGAAGCCGACATGCGCTTTCGCCAGGTGTCGGTCGCGCTGGCCGCGGTGGTTCTCGCGATCGCCGCATGCAATGGCGCCACCCAGGGCATGTCCGCGCCGGCGAGCGCGCCGGGTGCGACGCAGGGCGCCGGCGCGACCGCCGGCTCCGCGGGCGGAGCAGGTGGCGGCGGCGCCGTGAGCGATCCGTGCACCCTCCTGACCCAGGCGGAGGTCAGTGCCGCAGTCGGCCAGTCGGTCGGCGCCGGGACCAGGGACATCGATCCGAACGAGTGCGATTTCCAGTACCCGCCCGACGCCGTGCCGACCATCCAGGCGAGCATCACGATCGAGAAGGGCAGCACGTTCGCGGATCTGTGCGGGCCCGGCGACTCCGCGCTCGGGCTCACGGTGACCACCATCGGCGGCGTGGGCGATGGCGCCTGCTTCGAACAGGTGGGCAGCATCAACGCGGGCACCAACCTCACCTTCTCGAAGGGCGGCGGCGTGTTCACGGTCGCCGTGGCCTTTGGCGCGAACGGCTCGTACGACAAGGTCCTGGCGGCTGACAAGGCGCTTGCCCTCGACGCCATCAACCACATCCCGTAGGGCGCCGATGGCCACCGTCGCCGAAGGACTCCAGGCGCAGATCCGGAACATCGAGTCCACCTACGGGCGCTCGATCGACGAGTGGGTGGAGCTGATCCGCGCAAGCGGCCTGCGCCGGCATGGCGAGATCGTGGCGATGCTCAAGGGCGAGCACGGCCTGACCCACGGCTCGGCAAATCGCGTCGCGCTCGTCGCCCTCGAGCGCATTGCCGGGACGCCGGCTCCCGCGTCGCTCGAGGACGCGCTCTACCCGGAGTCCCGCCGGCACCTGCTGCCGCTCCACGCCGCGCTGATGGAGCAGGTCCGGGCGCTGGGTGGCGACATCGAGCTGGCGCCGAAGAAGGGCTATGTCAGCATCCGCCGGCGGAAGCAGTTCGCGATGATCCAACCCGCGGCAAAGCACATCGACCTCGGGCTCATCCTGCCGGGCGCGCCCGACGACGAGCGGCTTGAATCGGCGGAGTCGTTCAACGCCCTGTTCAGCAACCGCGTTCGAGTTCGGACGCTGCACGACATCGACGGCGAGCTCATCGGCTGGTTGCGCGAGGCGTACGAAGCCGCCGGTTGATCGCGACGATCCTGGATGGAGCGGGTCGTCAGATCGGCTGGGCGCTGCGGACGTGCGCCGCCTCCGGATGGAGCTTGGCCAGGTCCTCGATTGCGTGCGCGATCCGCTGGGACGCGTCGAGCATCGAACGGGCCATCGAGTCCTGCTCCCCGGCATACGACGCGATGATCACGCCCTCGCCGATCGCCGGGTCCTGGCCCGCCGGTGTGTCGACGACGTTCCGGATCGCGAGGTCGCTGACCGTGACGGCCTCGGTCGTGTCCGGCATCGCCGCCCAGGGTAGCGGCGGATCGGGTTGCTTCGGAGGTCAGCGGTCCAGGATCGGGTCACCGGCGCGACCCGGGAAGCGGCGGAGCTGGGCCGGATGGCGGAGGAGCGTGACGATCCCGCCGAGCAGCGCGCCGGCGCTGGTCTCGATCAGATCCTCGATCGTGTCGTCGTACGTCAGGTCCATGCGCTTCGAGCCGAGCTTCATCGCCGTCCACTCGAAGATCTCCCAGGCCGCTTCCGCTGCCATCGTCATCGAGGTCGCGAAGGTGGCGGCCTCCCACGCGGTCCTCGTCCGCGGCTGGATGAGTGACCCGATCACGCCGGAGATCAGCGCGCCGTTGCCGAAATGGACGGCGTCGTCGACGTGGGCGCCCTGGTACAGGCCCGTGGCGTTGCCGGCTGCGTCGACGAGGACCGGGAGGGTCGCGAGGAGGTCGACCTCGTGCGGATACGGCTCCGGGCGGCCGCGCAGCCGCCACACGACGGGCACGATGAACAGCACAACCGTGTAGCCGATCGCCCGAACGCGCATCGCCTTGCCGCGGAAGCGCGGCTTCTTCGAGTTGAAGAAGGCATCCGCCGCGAGCGCGACGACGGCCGATTTCGCCGCCGTGGACACCGCGGACCAGGCCACCTCCGATGGCGTGGGCAGGCGAGCGACCGCGGTTGCCGTCACGCGTCGAGGCTAGGCGCTGGTCGGCATGCGGGGCGCCGCCTTCGGCAGGCCGCGACGTGGAGGGTGCATATCAGTCGGCGCCGGCCGGGGCGGGGCGGGGCCGTCGCGTAGGCGCGTCGGGCGGTGTTGCGGCGCAGCAGGGGGCCGTCAGCGCGGGGGGGCCGTCGCCGCACCGAGCGCCGCCGGTTCGACCACGTCAGCCCGAAATCACCCCCAATGGTCTCCTGGTGACCTTTTTCAGGACTTCTCGTGGGATTCCGCGGACTTGGGCGCGCCCCAACCCGGCTCCCGCGCTCGCGCTGGCTCCGATCGAGCACGACTTCGGCCATTTGGCGGCGCCGAGCAGCCGACCTGGCCCCGAAATCAGGCTGCAACCCCCAGAAAAGGTCGCGTAGAGAACATTTCGGGGCATTTGCGGGCGAAGCGCGGTCAGACGAGGGGTCCCACGCTGGAGACATTCCGGGCCGCACGTTGATCGCGCAGCGCGCGCAGGCGATCGGCCATGGGCACCGAGGCGAACCCGAGCCAGTCGTCGAGGCGCCAGCAGACGACGGGCGCGATGCCGCCGAAGTAGGCGTAGGAGCCCCAGTTGCCGCCGTACAGGGTGACCAGGTAGACGACGACGCCGACGAGGATCACCCCGTCGAGCGAGCGGCGGAACCGGAGCCCGCCGATTGCGATGGCGGCGCCGAACGCGTACTTGAGGGTGTCCATGATCGGCTGCCGTGCGCCGGTCAGCCACTTGACAAGGACGCCGAGGGACCAGGTCGTGCGGTTGACATGGATGACGTTCGCCTTGTCGACGCTGTCGAGGTAGCTGGCGATGCCCCAGTTGCCGATGACCGGTGACCAGGCGATGACCGTGCCGGCGGCGAATACGAGCGCGACACGCAGGCCGGCCCACGCGAGGAATCCCGGCACGAACGCCAAAGCCGAGAGCTTGAACCCGGTCGCGAGCGCGAGGACGAATGCGGCGACTGCCGGCCAGCGCTTGGCCGGCATGAACGCCAGGAGGATCATCAGCCCGAGGGTCGTGTCGTTCGAGCCATCGACCGAGATCGCGACGACGATCGGCGCCACCGCGTAGACCGCAAGGCCCATGAGCCGGCCATAGAATGCGAGGATCCCCAGAACGACGCCCGCGGAGACGAGCTCGAGCACCCACGCCGCGTCGTGGAATGGCAGGTAGACCAGGATCGCGAGCGGGCCATACGGGAACGGCGCGCCCGGCGGCGTCGATGCCTTGTAGGCGTAGCCGTACGGATTGAGCCCGGCGAGGACCCGGTCGATGGCGGCGCGCGTGACGTCGAGGACGTCCGAGCCGGTTCGATCGGAGATCGCGATCCGGATGACGATCGCGCCGAGCAGCAGCACGCCGATCGTCGCCAGGCCCACCGGCCAGCGCGTCGCGGCGGCGAGCACGGCCCCGACGACCACGAGGAACAGGACGTGGGCCGCCGTCGGCTCGCCCGAATGGAGCGCGAGCAGGAGGGCGGTGACGAGCGCGAGCCGGGCCACGTCGATCCGCGCCGCATCGATCTTCATCGGAGCGCGGCCACCTCCCACCGCGCCGATCATACCGACCGGCGACAACGCGCAAGGACTGAAGGGCGAATGCGGGCGGTTCGGGGGATCTTCGTGTCCGGGTAGGTGGTGGTGATCCAGGTCTCGATCTCGTCCGGATCAGGGCCGGACACCCGTGTCGATGCCATGGGGCGATCGTAAATCGTGGGTGTCAAGGGCCTGCGGGCGGCGCGGTCGGCGGCGGCCGCGAGGTTGGGGCGGCTACGCTGTCCGGGTGTCCCTGATCTCCGTTCGCGAGCTGACCAAGCGCTACGGCACGTCCGTGACCGCGCTCGACGCGTTGACCGTCGACATCGAGCCCGGGATCGTCGGGCTCGTCGGGTCGAACGGGGCAGGCAAGTCCACGCTCATAAAGATCCTGCTCGGGCTGATCGAGCCGACGTCCGGCTCGGCGACGGTGTTCGACCTCGATGTTCGGACGCGCGGCACCGACATCAGGCAGTTCGTCGGCTACATGCCGGAGCACGACTGCCTCCCTCCTGATACCACCGCGACCGACTGGGTCGCGCACCTCGCGCTCATGTCCGGCTTGCCGCGCGTCGCCGCCCGGGAACGCACTGCGGAGGTGCTGCGCCACGTCGGGCTGTACGAGGAGCGGTACCGGGCGATCGGCGGTTACTCGACGGGCATGAAGCAGCGCGTCAAGCTCGCCCAGGCGCTGGTCCACGACCCACGCCTGCTCCTGCTCGACGAGCCGACCAACGGACTCGACCCGGCCGGCCGAGACGAGATGCTCGAGCTCGTTCGCCGAACCGGCACGGAGTTCGGCATGGCCGTGATCGTCGCCTCGCACCTGCTCAACGAGATCGAGCGGGTGTGTACCTACCTCGTCGCGATCGAGGGCGGCCAGCTCCTGCGCTCCGCACCGCTCGGCGACTTCACCGAGGCGACCGGGACGCTCGCCGTCGAGGTCGACGAGGACGCGCCGCGGCTCGCCGAGCGATTGGCGCGCGAAGGCCTGTCCGTCGCGGTGGACGGGCGCGCCGTGCTGGTCGCGCTCGCCGGCGAGCCGACCTACGACATCGTGCGCGACGCCGTCGCGGACCTCGGCTTGCCGCTCCTCCGGATCGAGCGGCGTCGGCATCGGCTCGAGGACCTGTTCCGGGACGCGCCGGCTGGGTCTGGCGCCGCGGTTCCCGTCGCGATTCCGGCCGCGAGTCCGCCCGCATGACCGCCGCTGCTGCGCCCGCCGCCGAGACCGGCTCGATCTACGACATCGGCTACCGCAAGTACGACGGTCCCCGGCTCGGACGGGCGCATGCGATCCGGTCGCTGTTCACGCACACGTTGCGATCGTCCTTCGGGATCGGGCGAGGGGGCCGCGCCAAGATCGCGCCGCTCACGCTCGGGTTCCTGGCGTGCCTCCCGGCATTCGCCATCGTGGCCGCCCAGGCGCTGATCCGGCAGTTCCCCGGCGGCCAGGGCTTCGAGGGCCAGCTCCCGATCCGGTTCGACACCTACGCCAGCACGATCGGGCTGTTCGTGGTCCTGTTCTGCGCCGCCCAGGCTCCGGATCTCTTCGGGCGGGACCAGCGCCACTCGCTCCTGAGCCTGTACTTCTCGCGGGCGCTCCGACGTGAGGACTACGTCCTGGCCCGCATCGCCGGCTTCGCGATCGCCGTGTTCATCGTCCAGATGCTGCCGCAGGTCCTGCTCTTCCTCGGCCAGGCGCTGCTTGCGACCGACGTCCTGAAGGGCATGATCGACGAGCTCCAACCGATGACGGCCGCGGCCGCGCAGGCCGCCCTCACCGCCGCCCTCCTGGGCGGCCTCTCGATGGCGATCTCCGCCTACACGCCTCGGCGCGCCTACGCCGTGGCCGGGATCATCGCCCTGTTCGTGATCCCCAGCATCGTCGCGGGGATCGTGGTGGGGCTCGGGTCGGCCGAGATCGGGCGGTGGCTCATCCTGCTCAGCCCGGGCTCGGTGCTCGACGGCACGAATGCGTTCCTGTTCAACACGCCGCGCGGCGGCCAGTTCGGGGGCTTCCTCGAGCCGATCCCGGACGTCGCCTACCTCGTTGCCGCCGCGGTCGGGATCGCCGGCTCGATCGCCCTCGCCATCCGCCGATTCCGGGGAATCACGGCATGACGGAGCCGGCAACAACGCCCGCGGCGATCGTCCTCGAGCGCGCGTCGCGCTGGTACGGCAACGTCGTGGCGGTCAACGACGTGTCGTTCAGCCTCGGCGCGGGGATCACCAGCCTGCTCGGTCCGAATGGGGCTGGAAAGACCACGATCCTGCACATGCTCGCGGGACTGTTGCGACCGTCGGCCGGTCGGGTGCTCCTCGGCGGACAGCCGGCATGGCGCAACCCCGTGGTGTACCGGCAGGTCGGCCTCGTGCCGGAGCGTGAGGCGGTCTACGACTTCCTGACCGGCCGCGAGTTCGTCGAGATGTGCGCACGGCTCCAGCGGCTGCCGGATCCGGTTGCCGCCGCGGCGCGTGCAATCAGGACGGTCGACCTCGAGACGGCTGCCGGACGTCCGGTCGGCACGTATTCGAAGGGCATGCGCCAGCGCGTCAAGATCGCCGGCGCCCTGGTGCACGAGCCGTCGATCCTCCTGCTGGACGAGCCGTTCAACGGAATGGACCCACGGCAGCGCCTGCACATGATCGAGCTCCTGCGGTCGATGGCCGCACAGGGCCGCGCGATCCTGTTCTCGTCGCACATCCTGGAGGAGGTGGAGCGGCTGGCCGAGCAGGTCCTCGTCATCAACTCCGGCCGCCTCGCTGCCGCGGGCGACTACCGCCAGATCCGGCGCCTCATGACGGATCGACCGCACACGTTCGTGGTCAAGTCCTCGGACAACCGGCGCCTCGCCGCGGCCTTCCTCGCCGAGCCCGCGGTCTTCGGTGCCGAGCTCCAGGACGGGCGGCTCAACGTGCGCGTCGCAGAGTTCAGCGGATTCACGCGAATCGTCGCCCGTGTCGCCCGCGATGCCGCGGTGACGCTGTACGAGGTCGCCCCAACGGACGACTCGCTCGAGAGCGTGTTCGCGTACCTCACGAGCCGCCGATGACGATCTTCCTCGTGGTCGCGCGGGTCACGCTGCGGGCGCTCGTCGGGCGGCGGCGATCGGTGCTGATGCTCCTGCTCGCCGGCATCCCGATCCTCGTCGGGCTGCTGGTGCGGGCGAACTCGAATGGAATCGGAAGCGTGGGCGCGACGCTCGATGGCCTCGTCGTCCGGATCATCCTGCCGCTCGTGGCGCTGGTCTTCGGGACGGCGGCCCTCGGATCGGAGCTCGAGGACGGGACCGCCGTCCACCTGCTCACGAAGCCGATCGGCCGCACGACCATCGTCGTTGCCAAGGTCGCGGTCGCGGGCACGCTGACGGCGGCCCTCGTCGTGCCGTCGACGGTGGTCACGGCGATGCTCCTCGCCGAGCCCGGCGCCGACCTCGGCGGCATCGTCCTCTCGCTCGGGCTGGGTGTCCTGGCGGGCTCGTTCCTGTACGCGGCGATCTTCGCGGCCTTGAGCGTCATCACCAGCCGCGGGCTGCTGGTCGGCCTCGGGTACGCGCTCATCTGGGAGGGGCTGCTTGCGGGCCTCCTGCCCGGTACCCAGGTCTTCAGCGTCCGCGAGTACGTCCGCGGGATCATCCACCTGGTGTCACCGGGCGTCATCGGGTCGATCGTCGGCAACGGCGCCGTGCTCTATGCCGTGATCGCCCTCGTCGCCGCGCTCGCGATCGCCTCGTATCGCCTCTCGGTCTACGAGGTCCGCGGCGGCGACTAGGTCTGTTCTCCCAAGACATTGGTGACAAACGAGGAGCCCGTCACCGAGTAGGTTGAGAGCGCTGACTCTTCAATCACTCGGGAGGGCTCCTCGATGCATTGTCACCCGAATGCGCGCCGCACACCACGTGGTCGA
>DASQIK010000005.1:0-27519 GCA_035631615.1 Candidatus Dormiibacterota bacterium
CCCCCCCCCCCCCGCCGCTCTCCCCGGAGGCCCACGCGATGGTCCAGAAGGCAGCCGCCGACGTTCACCTCGTCGTCTTCGCCTGCGAAGCCGGTATGGGCTCCAGCCTCATCGGGGCGAACCAGCTGAAGAAGCGCGTCAAGGACGCGAACCTCCCCGTCACCGTCATCCACGCCCGGGTCAACGAGATCCCGCCGAACACGGATGTCGTGATTGCCCACGAGGGCCTTGCCGAGCGGGCCCGCAAGTCCGCTCCCCAGGCGGTGGTCCTGACGTTCCGGAACTTCCTCAACAACAGTGCCTCGGACCTCCTGGTCCGGCAGCTCACGACCGGCGAGCCGATCTCCGGCGACGGACCCGCCGGATGACCACCGAGACGACGGTCCTGAAAGGCTCCGCAATCGTGATCGGCCAGTTCGCGAGCGACCGCACGGAGGCCATCGCACGCGTCGGGGGCGTGCTCGTGGCCGAGGGCCTCGTGACGAGCGGCTACGTCGAGGCGATGCAGGCTCGTGAGCGGGTCATCTCGACGTATCTCGGCAACGGGATCGCCCTGCCGCACGGCACCAGCGACGCCCAGGACACGATCCTGGGGACCGGCCTGGCGGTGGTCCAGTACCCGGCGGGCGTGCCGTGGGGCGATGACGAGGCGCGCCTGGTCATCGGGCTGGCGGCGCGCTCGGACGAGCACATCGCAGTCCTCTCGCGGCTCGCCGGCATCCTGGAGAACGCGGAGCTGTGCGCGCGCCTCGCCGCGACCTCGGACGCGGGCGAGATCCTCGCGGCGCTCACGAGCGAGGCCGAGCCGCCCGCCGCCCCCGCCCCCCGTGTCGCACCCGCGGCGATGGTCCGCTCGGTGCGGATCGCCAATCCCCACGGCCTGCATGCCCGGCCCGCCGCCCAGGTCGTCGAGCGAGCGATGGCGTTCGACGCGGAGGTGACGATCGCGTGCGGGGACCGATCGGCCAGCGCGCTGAGCATCACCAGAGTGATCGCGCTCGGCGCGAACACCGGCGAGGAGGTCACCGTCAGCGCAGTCGGCCCGGAGGCCGAGCCTGCCCTCGCGGCCGTCCTGGAGATCCTCCTCGCCGCCGACGAGGTGGCCTGATGGCCCTCGATCGCGCCGGCCTGCTCGCGGCGATCAGTGCCAAGCTGGGCGCATCGCCGGATCCAGAGGGGGTCGCCGATCTGGTCGCGGCCCAGGGTCGGCTCGTCGTCGCGGCGAGCGCCGCCGAGATCGGGCCGGCGATCGAGCGCCTGCGGCCGCTCGAGGGGTATCGCTGGATCGTGATCAACTCCGGCGACCTGTTCGTGGCAAGCCCGCGCACGATCGGCACGAAGGTCGGCATCATGGACGCCACGGGCCGGGTCCTGAAGAATGCCGACCTGCCACGGAAGCGAGATTCGTGAGCGTTCTGCCCTCCACCTCCGCCTGGAATGCCTACCGCCGGGCCGACGGTCCGATGCCAACGGTCGGGCTGGCCTGGAACCTGTATGGAACCGGCATCGAGGCGATGGGCCGCGACGGCAAGCCGGAGCTGGTGGAGGTCGGGCGGCCTCGCCGCGACCAGCTTCTGATCCGGGTCGACGCCGTCGGGCTGTGCTTCTCCGACGTCAAGCTTCTACGTCTCGGTGGTGACCATCCGAAGCTCTACGGACGCGACCTCAAGGAGGCGCCGACTCGGCTCGGGCACGAGACGTCGGTCACGGTGCTCGCCGTCGGAGACGATCTCGTTGACCGATTTCGGCCGGGGCAGCGCCTCGCGATCCAGCCCGACATCTACGTCGACGGGCGGAGCACGGCCTATGGCTACACGATCCCGGGCGGATTGATCGAGGCCCACCTCATCGGGCCGGAGGTCCTGGCCGCCGACGATGGCGCCTACGTCAGCGAGGTCGATCCCTCCCTCGGCTACGCGGAAACGGCACTGACCGAGCCGTGGGCCTGCGTCGAGGCGTCGTACACCCAGCGGCGCCGGCTGGAGCCGCTAGTCGGCGGGCGAATGCTGGTCCTGGCGGGCCGGGAGTCGAGGCGCGCGTACACGTTCGGGCGCGCCCTCACCGACGCCGGGACGTTGACGGTCGTCGGCGCGAGCGCGCCGCTCCGCGAGGCGATCCTTGCACTCGCCGATCCCGCCCGCACGACCTTCGCCGACTCGCTCTCGGAGCCGAACGCCGCCGGTCCGTTCGACGACATCATCCTGCTCGATCCACGCCACGCCGCCGACGTCTCCGCTGCTGCCGACCGGCTCGCGTTCCGGGGCGTCCTGAACATCGTCTCGGACGAGCCGCTCGACGGCGACGTCGAGATCGACATCGGGCGGATCCACTACCACTACACGGCCTATGTCGGGACCCGCGGAGCAGACGTAACCGCCGCATATGGCGAGGCCCGGAACCGGGCCGAGCTGCGACCCGGCGGGGTGGCGGTGGTCGTCGGGGCGGGCGGCCCGATGGGCCAGATGCACGTCGAGCGGGCGTTGACCCTCGCGAACGGTCCACGATTGGTCCTTGCCGTGGATCTGGACGAAGACAGGCTCGGCGCTGCCGCCGCGAAGCTCCAGCCCATTGCGGACAGGACCGGCCGGCCCCTCGTCGTCGAGACCCTGGGCCCGGAGCCTGACGCCCTGGCAGCCGCGGTCGGACGCGTGACGGGCGGCCGCGGCGCCGACGACGTCATCGTGACCGCGCCATCCGCCGCGGCGGTTGTCGCCGCGTCGACCGCGATGGCCACCGACGGGATGCTCGTGCTGTTCGCCGGCGTCCCGGTGGGAACTCGCGCCGCGCTCGACCTGAGCCCGGTCTTCCTCGACGGTGCCCAGCTCACGGGCACCTCGGGCTCGCGCATCGCCGACCAGGCGACTGTCATCTCGAAGGCGCTGGCCCTGGTGCTCGAGCCGCGCCGCGCGCTCGCTGCGATCGGCGGTCTCGGTGCTGCCCCCGAGGCGCTGCAGGCCCTGATCGACGGTCGGTTCCCGGGCAAGATCGTGATCTTCCCGGCCCTCCACGACCTGCCCCTCACCGCGCTCGCGGACCTTGCCACGACGGAGCCGGACGTGGCAGCAGCACTTGCCGCCGACGGGACGTGGACCACGGCGGCCGAAGCGCGCCTGTTCGAGCGGCATCTCGGCTGACGCCGGTTGGCCGTCGCGGAAGGGGGCCCGGTGATCGTGACGGTGACCCCGAACCCCTCGATCGATCGGACCGTCAGAATCGGCCGGCTCCTCCCGGGCGAGCTGGTCCGGGCCACCGCCGCGACCGCAGAGGCCGGGGGCAAGGGCGTGAACATCGCTCGCGTGCTCGCCGCACAGGGCCGGTCCACCGTCGCCGTCGTTCCGTTGTCGGCCGCCTCGCGGCCGGTGTTTGCCGGCCTCCTCGGCGGAATGGCGACCCTCGCGTCCGTGCGCATCGCCCGAGATGTGCGCGTGAACGTCAGCCTGATCGAGGCCGACGGCCGAATCACGAAGGTGAACGAGCCGGGCCCGGAGCTGACGGCCGCCGAGACGGCGAGCGTGCTGCGCCGGGCGACAACCCTCGCCCAAGGTGCGGGATGGGTCGTCGGCACCGGGTCGCTGCCGCCGGGCGCCCCGATCGACTTCTACGCACGCCTCGGGCGGGCGCTCCCCGCCGGCTGCCGCTACGCCGTCGATGCCGACGGCGAGCCTCTGCGCGCAGCTTTCGGGGCGCGGGTCGATCTGGTCAAGCCGAACCACGCCGAGCTCGAGCGTCTGGTCGGCCGCTCCCTGCCGACGCTCGGCGACGTCGTCGACGCAGCGGAAGAGGTTCGGCGTGATGGTCCGGCTGCGGTGCTCGTGAGCCTCGGCCCGGACGGTGCGCTCCTCGTGGACGCCGACGGCCGCACCCACGCAGAGGCTCGGATCGATGACGTCGACAACACTGTCGGGGCGGGCGACGCGCTCCTTGGCGGCTTCCTCGCCGCGGGCGCCGACCACGCCGCACTCCGCACGGCGGTCGCTTGGTCCGTCGCCGCCTGCCGATCCCCGGGCACCCAGGTCAGGGTGGTCGAACGGCGGGATCTCGAGGTCGTGATCGTCCATGCGGCAGTGGTCACCACGCGGAGGCTGGCGGCGTGACCGTGGTGGGCCAGCGCATCAGCGGCATCGCCGCGGCGCCGGGGATCGCCCAGGGTCGGTGGGCCGAGGTCGGCAGGCAGGCGCTGCCGGCGCCGCGCCTCATCGAGCCCGCGGAGGTGCCCGCCGAGCTCGCCAGGCTGCGGGCAGCCGCCATGGAATCGGCGCGAGAACTGCGTGCTCTCGCCGAATCGGTCAAGGCCGAGGGCCACGAGCCGGAGGCTGCCATCTTCGGCGCCCACGCCCTGATGGCCCGCGACCCGGACCTCCTGGACGCCGCTGCACGCGAGATCGAGGGCCCGCGGACCGACGCGGCGAGCGCGATCATGGCCGCCGCCCGGGCCTCGGCCGCGAGCCTGGCGGCCCTCGCCGACGAGCGACTCCGCGCCCGCGCGACCGACATCCTCGATGTGGCCGATCGGATCGCCCGCCACATCCTCGGCCTGCCGACGGCGACCGAGGTCGCAGCTCCGGCCGTGCTCGTCGCCGAGGACCTGCCACCCTCGCTCACCGCGACGCTGCCCCGCGACCGCGTCCTCGGGATCGTCCTCGAGGGCTCCTCGCCCACGGCCCATGCCGCGATCCTCGCCCGCGCCTACGGGATCCCGGCGGTCGTCGGGGCAACCGGCATTCTCGTCGCCGTGCGAGCTGCGGGCAGCGACCTCGAGATTGCCCTCGACGGTTCGACGGGCGAGGTCATCGTCGGGCCGGACGCCGATGCGACCGCACGATTCCAGCGACTCGCGGACGAGTCCACGCGCGCTCGTGCCCAGGATCTTGCCGACGCCAGCCTGCCCGCCGTGACGATCGACGGCGTCGAGGTGACGCTGCTCGCCAACATCGGGGGACCCGATGAGGCAAGCGGCGCCCGCGCCCTCGGCGCCGCCGGAGTGGGGCTGTTCCGGACCGAGTTCCTCTTCCTGGAGCGGGCTGCGCCACCGTCGGAGGACGAGCAGGCGGCGGCCTATCGGCAGGTCGTCGAGGCGTTCCCGGGTCAGCCCGTCACGATCCGGCTGCTCGATGTCGGCGGCGACAAGCCGATCCCGTACCTGCCGCTGCCCAAGGAGGACAACCCGTTCCTCGGTGTTCGGGCATTGCGACTCGCAGCGGAGCGACCGGAGCTGTTCCTCACCCAGCTCCGTGCCTGTCATCGAGCCGCGATCGCCGGTCCGGTCCGGGTGATGGCCCCGATGATCGCCGACGCGTCAGACGCGGCGGTCCTCCTCGACCTTGCTGCCCGGGCTCGCGACTCCCTCGCCGCGGAGGGCGTGCCGTTCGGGCCAATCGAGCTCGGGGTGATGCTGGAGATCCCGTCGGCGGTGCTCACCGCGGGGAGCTACTTCGACAGGATCTCGTTTGCGAGCATCGGCACGAACGATCTCCTGCAGTACACGCTCGCCGTCGACCGCGGCAATCCAGCGCTCGAGCGCTACCGCGACGCCCTGCACCCGGCGCAGCTTCGTCTGATCCGTCTCGCCGCTGAAGCGGCCGAACAACGTGGCATTTCGTTGTCAGTCTGCGGCGAGATGGCCGGCGACCCGACGGCGGCACTGGCCCTGGTCGGGCTCGGGATCCGGTCGCTGTCGATGGTGGCGCCGAGCCTCCCGGCGGTCCGGCGGGCGATCCGCAACGCCGACGCGGGCCGGCTCGCGGCCGAGGCGGAGGCAGCCTGCTTCGACGGCTCGGCAGTCGAGGCTCGGGCCCGGTTCGCCCAGCTCCTCGCCGGCTGACGCCTGAACCCTCCCGGCGACCGCGTGTCTGCGGCGCATCAAGGAAATGGGTGGAACCGCCGAACACCTTCGGGATACCCTCGGACCAAGGTGGACGTCTCCTGTGGCTGGCCAGACCCTCGTTCCTCCCGCGTGGTCGGCGACGACGCCGCGGCGCTTGAGGGCTGACGATGCCTGAGGCCCAGCAGGCGCTCCGATCGGCGCTTGCGTCCTCGCGCCGGGCGTTCGCCAACGACGGCATCCGACGCCTCGGGATCTCGTTCGCGCTGAGCGTCGCGGCGGACACGGCGCTGTTCGTGGTCAGCCTGGTTACCGTCTACGATCGCGGAGGGCCGCTGGCCGCCGCGATTCTCGGCGCCGTCCGGATGGTCCCCGCGGTCATCGCCGGCCTGTGGACTGGCGCGCTGCTCCAGCGCTTCCGTGGTGACCGAATCCTCGTGACGCTCGGGCTCATCCGTGCCGTTGCCGCCGGGCTGACGGGGCTGGTGCTGGCCACGGCCGGTCCCACCATGGCCGACCACCAATTCACGCTGGCCATGATGTTCATCCTGCCCAGCGTGGCCGCGGGGGCCAACGCTCCGGTGCGACCGGTCCAGGCGACGCTCATGCCGGCGCTTGCTCGCAGCCCGGACGAGCTCGTCGCGGCAAACGCAACCTGGAATGCGGTGAAGGGGCTCGGCGCATTCGGCGGGCCCTTCATTGCCGGCGCGCTCATGGGCCTGAACCAGTACCCCGCGGTGGCGGCGCTGGCCGGCGTGGCCTTCCTCCTGACCGCCTACCTCTCGGCCGGGCTGCGGTTCGAGCAGGCGGCCGACGCATCCGGCGGTGGCCGGCGGGCCACCGCCGGGCTCCGATTCATGGAGGGCCTGCGCCCGATCCTCCGCCAGCCGGTGCTCGCGTGGTCGTTGCTCGGGTCGTACGGGCAGGTCGTGACACGCGGGCTGCTCAATTCGCTGGTGGTCGTCGCGGCGATCGAGCTGCTCGGCATGGGCCAGTCGGGCCTGGGGCTGCTCAACGCGGCGCTCGGGCTCGGCGGACTCGGGGCCATCTTCATGGTCTCGTCAAATCGATCGCCCCGGTTGATCCGGACGGAGACCCTGTCACTCGTGTTCTGGGGCGCGCCGATCGTGGCCATTGGCGTATTCGCGCTTCCTGAAGTTGCCCTGGCGGCGATGGCGCTGATCGGGATTGCGAACGCCACCTACGACACCGCCCTGTACACGATCTTCCAGCGCGGGTCGACCAATGACGATCGCGCCACCGTCATGTCGTTCCTCGAGGCGGTCATCGGCGTGGGGACCGTTTCCGGCAGCCTCCTTGCGCCGGTCCTGCTGCTCTTCGGCAATCGCGAAGCCCTGGTGATCGGAGGCTCGCTGCTGCCGATCCTGGCCGCGATCATCTACCGGCGGATCGGCCACGCCGACAAGGTCATCCTCGTCGATGAGGGCCTCGTCGACCTGCTTCGGAAGGTGCCCGAGTTCGCGGAGCTGCCGCTGACCGCCGTGGAACGCCTCGTGGAGGGCATCGTGCCGGTGACGGCGCCGGCGGGCAGCGCACTGATGACCCAGGGTGAGCCAGGGGACCGGTTCGTCGTGGTCGCTACCGGCGAGATCGAGGTGATCGTCGACGGGCGGCCGATCCATCGCCTCGGGCCGGGCGCAGGCGTCGGCGAGATCGCCCTGCTGCGCAGGCGCCCGAGAACCGCCACCGTCAGGGCGGTCACGGACGTCACCGCCTATGGCATCGACCCGACGACATTCATGTGCGCCGTTTCCGGGCCGGCCGCCGCAGCGGTGACGGAGCGGCTGGTCACCGAGCGAATGGCTGACGCGAACCCCGTTGCGTCAGGGGCTTCGAACTGATACGTCGTCCCGCTTCAACGGCCCTGGTTCATGCCCTCCAACACGTAGTAGAACCCCGCAAGCGCGAGCACGGTGAGGATCACGGCCAGCGGCCAGTTGATTGAGGCCGGCACCAGGGTTCGTTCGTTATCGGCGGATGCCGGCACGGCGACCAGCAAAAGGGCCAGCAGCGCCGCGGCGGTCGCGGCAGTCGCACGCCTATGCATGATCGACTCCCCACCGCTCCCACGGCACCCAGCGGGTCCCATCCCACCATCGGTGCCACGTCTCGCCATCCCGCCCGCGGGCATACACGTCCAGCCGATTGCCGCCGGATGACGAGGCGGCGGGCGTCGACGCGGGATCGAGCTCCCCACCTAGCGATTCCCAGGCGTGCCAGTAGGTGCGGTCCCAGTAGCGGTTCCAGAGCTCGCCGTCGTCCATGACGGCGAAGACCTCCATCTCGCCCTCGGCCCAGGCGACCGCGGTCGGGCCGGACGCGAGGAGGCCGCCCATCGACTCTGGTTCGGTCCACGCGCCGTCGATCGAAGCCGCATGCCAGAGACCCCGGTCGTCATCGACCCAGAACAGGTCGAGGCGGCCGGGGCCCCAGGTGGTTGCGGCAAGCCCGCGCGGTGCGTTCATCCCGATGGACGATACGCGATCAGCAGGACGGCAGGGCGTTGGCCCCGCGACCGGTCACGATCGCGGTCTCCGAGATGCGCTCGACGCTCGGATCGAGCGCGCGAGCCGCGGCGCTCAGGTGTCGCCGCCAGGCCGGCGTGGTCCGCTCCGACGCGATGCTGAGCTTGGCCCGACGCCGCAGCTCGGCCTGCTCGAGCAGATCCTGCTGATGCAGCGCGGCCAGATAGGGAACGAGGGCGTTCATGGGTGGTTGTCCTCCGAGGATGCCGTGGGTTGTCAGGATGAGAAGGCGCCCGAGTTCAGCGGGCGTGGTCGTCGCCGTACGATGGACGGGAGTCGGTGCCCCAGATCGCGGCAGCGATGCCGAAGGCGGTCAGAATCCCGATGGACAGGACGATTGCGATGAAGGGAGCCATCCGGCACCTCCGTTTCTCACTCCGTAACCCATGTCTTGGGTCGTTCAGGTTACTCGTGAAGAGTACCCCCTTGCGCGTAACCTGTCAACCGGTATAGAGTGGTTAGCACCATGTCGAACATCAACCCCGCGGAGCACTCCCACGGCATCGATCTCGAGTCTGCCCTCGACTTCCTGAACACGCTCCACCCCGGTCACGGCCGGACCGACGAGCAGCACCTGCGCGACGAACACCTCGAGCGCCCGAGCGACGCCGCGATGTGGTTCCTGGAGCACGACCTCGTCCATCCGGACGCCGGCATCCGCATCGGCGACACAGAGCTGGCCCGCATCCGCCGCGTCCGCAGCGCCCTTCGCGAGGTGGTCGACGCGGTCGTCGAAGGCCGGACGCCGGACACCGACGCGGTCTACCTCGTCAACGCGGTCCTCGAGCAGCGCCGGCCGACCCGCCTCGAGCTCGACGGCACCGCCCTCCGCATCGGCCACCGTCATGCGGAGACGCCCGTCGACGACGCCCTGGCGCTGATCGCTGAAGCGATCGTCGAGGAGCTGGCGACCGGCCGTCCCGAGCGGCTCCGCGTTTGCGCCAACGATCGCTGCCGGTGGGCCTTCTTCGACTCCTCGCCGACGGGCCGACGCAGGTGGTGCGACATGCGCTCCTGCGGCAACCAGGCAAAGGCCGCCCGCCACCGCGCGCGCCTCAAGGAGGCCGAGCACGGCCCCGACCACGATCACGAGGTCCGTCCGAACTAGTCCACGAGCGGCGCGGAGCGGCGCCGCCGGTCAGCCGGGCAACAGCTTCCAGTGGCCCTCGGAGATGACTTCGACCGTGCCGTCCACCACGCGGATCGCGGTGTCGTCGTCGATCGCGTAGGTCGGCGTGTGCACCATGCCGGCCCAGATCTCGGCGTTTGCCATCGAGTTCTGGGGCGACCACGGGACATCGACGTGCGGGAAGATCGAGAAGTCGACCAGCCCAAGCGCCCGATCGTCTGCGACGGGCAGGTTGCTGGCGGGCGCCGGCGGCTCGCGCGCGAACCAGTCGTCGTACGGCGTCCCGAACGTCCTGGTCAGCACCATGCTTCCCGAGCTGATGCCCACGTAGACCGTGTCTGCCAGCGTGGGCAGGAGGTCGGCCAGCCCGGACTCGCGCATCCAGTGGCGCGTCCCCGTCGTGATCGATCTGGGCGCGGATGGCCGCACGAACTGGCGTTGACCCTGCCTGCTGGACGACGACGGCCGGCAGCGCCTCGCGGATGATGGCGTCAAGCGCCCTCGCGGCCGCCTGCACCTCCGGCGTGTGGCTGGCCACGTTCTCGTCCCAGCTCGCGAACGTCATTCCCGGACGACGATGTTCACGAGTCGGCCGCCACCGGCCTGGATGACCCGATCCGGCGTCCGGCCGGCGAGGATCGCCTGGACCTTCGCGGACGCGAGCGCCGCGCGCTCGATCGAGGCTCCGTCCGCGCTGGACGACACGACCACCCGGTCGCGGACCTTGCCGTTGACCTGGACCGGCACCTCGCGGGTCGACTCGGCGACGGCCGACTGATCGACCGTCGGCCACCGCTCCAGGTGCACCGTCGACCAGGGCTCGCCGCGCGCGGCAGCCCGGCGCGACCACAGCTCTTCGGTGATGTGGGGCGCCGCCGGCGCGAGCATCAGCAGCATCAGCCGCATCGCCTCGTCCCACTCCGGGCCGCCGGCGACTGCCGAGCCGCGGTAGTGGAACAGCGTGTTCGACAGCTCCATCAGCTTCGCGACCATCGTGTTGAAGTGGAAGCTCTCGTAGTCCGCGGTGACGTCGCGCAGGGTGCGGTGTGCCGCCGCGCGCAGCTCCGCCCGCGCCGTCGCCTCGTCCTGGCCCGCGGGCAGCGTGCCGGCGTCCGGATCGCCGGGCTCCCGGTAGTGCGGGTCCAGCGCCAGGGCCCAGACCCGGTTCAGGAACCGGTGCACGCCGCCGATGCCGGTGGGGCTCCAGGGCCCGCCCTGGTCCCACGGGCCCATGAACATCAGGAACAGCCGGACCGTGTCGGCGCCGTACTTCGCGATCAGCTCGTCCGGGTCCTGCACGTTGCCTCGCGACTTGGACATGCGCTCGCCATCGGCGCCGAGGATCTGGCCCTGGTTGAACACCCGCTTCCATGGCTCGTTCTGCTGGACCATGCCCAGGTCCCGCAGCATCTTCGTGAACTCGCGGGCGTAGAGGAGGTGCATGACCGCGTGCTCGGCGCCGCCGGTGTACTGCTCGACCGGCGTCCAGCCCTCGACCAGGTCGTGATCGATCGGGCCGTCCTGCTTCCCCGGCGACAGGTAGCGATACCAGTACCAGGCCGAGTCCATGAACGTGTCCATCGTGTCCGTCTCGCGGCGGGACGGCTCGCCGTCGATCGGGCAAGGCACGTTCAGGAAGGTCTCGTCACGGGTCAGCGGGTTCACGCCGCTGCCCTCGTAGTCGACGTTGTCCGGCAATCGGACCGGCAGGTCCGCTTCGGGCACGGGGACGGCGCCGTGGGTGGGGCAGTAGATGATCGGGATCGGCGTGCCCCAGTAGCGCTGCCGGCTGATCAGCCAGTCGCGCAGGCGATACGTCACCGCGGCCTTGCCCTTGCCCTGGGCCTGCAACGCCGCGACGATCCTTCGACCGCCCTCGTCGGCGGCCAGGCCGGTGTGCTCGCCGCTGTTGACCAGGACCTCGTCGTCCGAGTGCGCGATGTACGCACCGGCGCCGTCGAGGTCCTCCGCTTCCTCGCCCCGCCGCGCGACAACGCGCCGGATCGCCAGTCCGAACTGCTTCGCGAAGGCGTGGTCACGCTCGTCGTGCGCGGGGACGGCCATGATCGCGCCCGTCCCGTAGCCGCCCAGCACGTAGTCGGCGACGAAGATCGGGATCCGCTCGCCGTTGACGGGGTTGATCGCCTCCGCCCCGATCGCGACGCCCGTCTTCTCGCGGTCCGTCGCCAGCCGCTCGATCTCGGTCCGGGTCTCGGACTTCGAGATGTACGTTTCGACGGCCTGCCTCCGATCCGGCGCCGTCAGCTCGCCGACCAGCGGGTGCTCCGGCGCCAGGACCATGAACGTCGCCCCGTACAGGGTGTCCGGGCGCGTCGTGAACACCGTGAGCGGCTTGCCGCCCGCGTGGTGTGGCGAAGGCGCCGTCTCGAAGACCACCTCCGCGCCCTCCGATCGGCCGATCCAGTTCGTCTGCATGATCCGGACGGGATCCGGGAAGTGGATCTGCGAGAAGTCGAGCAGCTCGTCGGCGTATTTCGTGACGCGCAGGTACCACTGGTCCAGCTCGCGCTTCTCGACCTTCGCGCCGCAACGCCAGCAGTGGCGATCCGCGCCCTCGACCTGCTCGCGCGCGAGCGTGCCGTCATTCGGGCACCAGTCGACCGGCGACTTCGCGCGATAGGCCAGGCCGGCCTTCAGGAACTGCAGGAAGAACCACTGGTTCCAGCGGTAGTACCCGGGGTCGGCGGTGACGACCTCGGCGTCCCAGTCGAACCGGGCCCCCATCGTCCGGAACTGGCGGCGCATGTTCTCGATGTTCGACATCGTCCAGTCGCGCGGGTTGATGTTGTTCCGGATCGCGGCGTTCTCGGCCGGCAGGCCGAACGCATCGAACCCGATCGGCAGGAACACGTTCTTGCCGTGCATGACCTGGAAGCGGGCGATCGCGTCGGTCGGCGTGACGATGTACCAGTGCCCGATGTGCAGGTCGCCCGATGGATAGGGATACATCGTGAGCAGGTAGTACGGCGGCCTGCCCGATTCGTCGAACCTGGTCCGATGCAGGCCGAGCTCCTCCCAGCGCGCCTGCCAGCGCGGCTCGATCGAGACGGGGTCGTACCGCTCGATCCGGGTTCGCTCGTTCGATTCGGGTGCCTGGGTCATCGGTCGGGGCTCCTGGTTTGCGGGCTCGGGATCGGGGCCGGCCGCCGCCGGCCTCCGGACAGCAAAAACCCCTCACCGCCGCGGGCAAGGGGTCAAGGATAGCCAGCCACGATCGTGGCCCGGCTATCCGCCGGTAAGGGAGAGGGCCGTATCTGGATTTGGTGGAGCTAAGGGGATTCGAACCCCTGACCTTCTGAATGCCATTCAGACGCTCTCCCAGCTGAGCTATAGCCCCATCCGGAGCGCGGAGTATACCAACGGCCTCGGGCAGCCCTGAAGTACTAGTCGAAGGTGCGGGTGTGCAACGGTGGGACCCGGGGTATCCTCCCGGCGCGGGTTGCCCGTGGGCGATCCGATCCACGCACGCAACCGCGGGGGTCACACCGAACCGATGTCGCTGCTCGAACGGCAGCTGAAGGCACAGCAGGCCGAGACACAGCGGGCCACACCGCCGCCCCCACCGGAGGCCCCGGCCGCTGCCCCGCCGGGCACCCATGTGCCCGCGGTCATCCCGCCCGTCGCCGCGAAGTCGACCGGCCCTCGCAACACCGTCCGCGAGGAGATGCTCCACGACATCCGCGTGCGGATGCAGGCCGAGGTCATCAATGCGTTCGACACGCTCCTCGACGGGACGTCGGTCGACACCCGGACCAAGATCGAGGGCATCGTCGACCGGGTCATCGAGGGCAACAACTTCGCGGTGACCCGCGACGAGCGGCTGCGCCTCGTCCAGGAGATGATCGACGAGATCACCGGGTTCGGGCCGCTCGAGCCGCTCCTGAACGACCCGACCATCACCGAGGTCATGGTCAACGGGCCCGACCACATCTACATCGAGCGCAAGGGCAAGATCATCCGGGTCGACTCGTTCTTCCTGAACGAGGAGCACGTCCTCCGGATCATCGACCGGATCATCACCCCGCTCGGCAGGCGCATCGACGAGACGAGCCCGCGCGTCGACGCCCGCCTGCCCGACGGCTCCCGCGTCAACGCGATCATCGCGCCGCTGTCGCTGATCGGCCCCGTGATCACCGTCCGCAAGTTCTCGAAGACGCCGTACACGGTCGACAACCTGATCGGGTTCGGCACCGCCACGCCTGAGATGTTCGAGTTCCTGCGCGCGTGCGTCGAGGCCCGCCTCAACGTGTTCGTGTCGGGCGGGACCGGCTCGGGCAAGACCACGTTCCTGAACGTCCTGTCGTCGTTCATCCCGAACGACGAGCGCATCGTCACCATCGAGGACGCCGCCGAGCTCCAGCTCCGCCAGGAGCACGTCATCACGCTCGAGGCGCGCCCCGCCAACCTCGAGGGCGAGGGCGAGATCTCGATCCGCAACCTGCTCAAGAACGCGATGCACATGCGGCCGGATCGGATCATCGTCGGCGAGTGCCGATCCGGTGAGGCGCTGGACATGCTCCAGGCCATGACCACCGGCCACGACGGCTCCCTCTCGACGGGCCACGCGAACACGCCGAAGGACATGCTCCGCCGCCTCGAGACGATGGTCCTGATGACCGGCTACGAGCTGCCGCTGCGCGCGATCCGCGAGCAGATCGCGTCGGCGGTGGACCTGCTCGTCCACACGGGCCGGCTCAAGGACGGCACCCGAAAGGTGACCAACATCACCGAGGTCTACGGCATCGAGGACGACGAGATCCTGACCCAGGACATCTTCACCTACGTCCAGACCGGCGTCGTCGACGGCAAGATCCAGGGCGAGCTGAAGCCGACCGGCATCCGCCCCACGTTCATGGCCCAGTTCGCGCGCAACGGCGTCGAGCTGCCGCCCGGCGAGTTCGGCATCCCGCCCGAGGACCCGGCCAACCCGATCCGCGTCCAGAAGGGCCGGTTCGGGCTCAAGGACGCCTCGGAGACGTCCGACGCCGCCGTGGTCAAGCTCGGCCTCGGGCGCGCGGTGAAGGCCGGCGGCATGGTCTACATCTCGGCCATCGGCCCGATCGACCCGGAGACGGAGCGCGTCGTCCGCGGCGGGATCAAGGAGCATGCCCGCCAGTGCCTGGCCAACCTCAAGCTGCGGCTCGAGGAAGCGGGAACCTCGATCGACAGGATCGTCTGGGCGAACTGGTCGCTGCGCGAGCCGGCCGACTTCGAGATCTTCAACGAGGAGTGGGTGAAGGTCTTTCCCGCCGACGGTCCCGTCGGCCAGTCGACGATGCTGCCGCCGCTCCAGCGCCGGGCGGGATTCCGGTGCGTGCTCGGCGTGATCGCCGAGCTGCCGGCACCGACGCACGGCCAGGGCCACTGAAGAATCGAGCGGCCGGCCAGGCGAGGCCCGGCCGGCCGGCTGTGTGCGAGCGAGCTCGCTAGCGCGAGGCCATCGCCAGGCCACCCGGCTTCCAGGCGGCGTACAGGGCCCACGCGCCCACCACGAGGTGGAGCAGGTCGTCGGCCGGGAACTCGAGGTTCGCGAGGCCGAACGTGTTCGGTGACGTGTTGCCGGCGACGATGACGCCGTAGACCGCGAAGAACAGGGCCACGATCCCGAGCAGGATCACGATCCAGCGGTAGTACGGCGCGAACATCGTGTTGAGCCCCGGGATGAACACGATCGCCAGGGCGATGACGCCGAGCCCGATGTGGGCGTAGTTCTCGCCGTTGTCCAGCCAGAAGGCCGGCGTTGCGGTGGCGCTGTTGAGCGCGAACAGGCCGATGATGCCGAGAAGGAGCAGGACCACCCCGCCGTAGGTCAGGAATCCCTTCGGGGTGAACAGGTTCGCCATCATGGGACATCTCCGCAGCGATGGGATGGACGGGACCGAACGTCAGCCGGCGCTCAGGTCCGGGGACGCAAGACGGGGTCGAGCCATCGATTTCGGAGTCGGAGCCACGCTCGCGTCCAGGCAATGCCGCCGCTGGCGACAATGGGACGAGCCGCGATCCAGTCGCTCCTCATGGGCCAGCCGCTTGGGCGCGGCGTTTTTCGTGCCCGTTGGCGCCCATCTTGCACACGTCGTCAAGTAGGATCGTGGCAATGCACGCGCACGCGGTGCTGATGCTGGCGGCGACGGCGCTCGTCGGACTGTTCGTCGTCATCGTCGTCGCGGTGACGCTGCTCCAGCGCCGAGGCCGCCTCGGCGAGCCGGGCACGATGGTGCCGTTCGCAAGCTACGGGCCCGTCATCGCGGCCGCCTGCTCGGGCGGCGCTGCCGCGGTCCACCTGTTCGTCGTCGGCGAGCACGCGTCGCTCACGGTCGCCGAGGGCTCGCCCGACGCGGTCGCGTTCCTGTGCTCGATCGGCGCCGGCACGACCCATTTCTCCGGCGCCGATCCGTCGCTGGCCGGCTTCCTCCCGCTCGGCGTGCTCTCGATCGGCGCGATCGGGGCCCAGGGCGCGCTCGCCGTGCCGCGCGTCTGGCGCCACCGGGGATGGCTCCTCCTCGGCCTTGCCGTGACCGCCGTCGCGCTCGCGGTCGCCGTCCTGACGCGGGTGCTCGACGCGCTCGCCGCGACGACGGCCGGTGGCGCGCAGCCGGTCGCGTACACGGACGCGCTCGCGATCGTGTTCGACGTCGCGCTCCTCGTCGTGATCGGGCTGCTCGCATTCGGGCGTCCGCGCGCGCTCGTGGCCCGACTGCGGGTCTCGGTGATCGACGCGTGGGTCGGCACCGGGCTCGGCGTCGGCGCCGTGGCCGTGTTCACGGTCGCCGGCTTCCTCCTCGCGCACGCAACCCACTGACCGGCCTGGCTGACCGCGCGATGGGGCGATCCGAGGCCGCTGCAGGCGAGCTCGTCACGAACCAGGTCCGCCTCGGCGCGCGGACGGTCGAGTACCGGCTCCGGCGGTCCGTCCGCTCCCGCGGCCTGCGCGTCACGATCGATGCGCGCGAGGGCCTCGTCGTCTCGGTGCCGCCGGCCGCGCGCCGGGGCTGGACCCGGCCCGAGCAACGGATCGAGGCGTTCCTTCGAGAGCGCCAGGCGTGGGTGCTCCGCCACGTCGATCGACTGGCACGGGAGCGAGATTCGGCACGGGCTCGCGGCGGGGCGCGCGACGGCGGGCTCGTCCCGTATCGCGGCGAGCTGCACCGGATTCGCGTGGTCGGCGGAGCGATCCGGGGCCGACGATCCATGGTGGAGCGCGCGGGCGGTGAGGCCGAGGACGAGCTGATCGTGTCGCTCGCCACGGCGGAGCGCCGGCCGCTCCAGCGGATCCTGGCGGCCTGGTTCCGCGAGCGCGCCATCGAGGCGATCGACGTCGCAGTCGCCGCCCACGCGCCGGCGCTCAGGGTCCAGCCGGCGGTCATCGATGTGCGCGATCCGGAGACCCGGTGGGGCAGCGCGTCGCGGAAGGGCCGGCTCATGTTCTCGTGGCGGCTCGTGCTCGCGCCGTCGGCGGCCCTGGAGACGGTCGTCGTGCACGAGCTGGCGCACCTGCGCGTGTTCGGCCACGGCCCCGCGTTCTGGGCGCTCGTTGCCGCTCGGCGGCCGACCCACCTCGCCGACCGCTCCTGGCTGCGCCGGAACTCGCATGCGCTCCATGGCGCGCTGGACGCCTACCCGGAGCCGGAGCGTGGCGCAGGCTCGCACGGGACCTGAGCGATCCGGGAAGTGTTGGTGGGCCGGGGCAGAATCGAACTGCCACAGTCGAAGACGAGGGTTTTACAGACCCTTGGGCTCACCACCTGCCCAACCGACCCACGCGGCGAAGCCTCGCGGCGGGCGGTGGGGCCGGGAGCCGCGAGCGGCGGCTAGTCTGCCAGTTTCGCGGCCTGCGCGTCGACCGCGGATCCTCGCTCGAGCAGGCGGCGCACCGCCTCCACCAGCGGCTTGACGTGGACCGGCTTCGGCAGGAACCCGTCGCAGCCGGCGTCCATTGCGGCCTGCACGTCGCGTGGCAGGACACTCGAGCTGACCAGCAGGATCGGCACGAGGCCGAGCCGGTCCGAGCCGCGGATCTCCGGGATCAGGTCGAGCCCGTCGCCGTCCGGCAGGTGCCGGTCGAGGAGGACGAGGTCGGGCGTGGTCGTCTCGAGCAGCTCGCGCGCCCCGGCCAGGTCCGGCACGATCTGGAGCCGGTAGCCCGATCGTCCGAGAATCGCCTCGAGCAGGGCCGCGTTGCGAGGCTCGTCCTCGACCGCGACGAGAAGCGGGCCCTCGCTTCGTCCGGCCGTCATGCGGGCGCGCCCTTGCGCGACGGCAAGGCGTGCATGGCGACCAGGGAATCGTCCTCGCGGGTGAGCACGCCCTGCACGGTGCCGTTCAGGCGCGACCCTGCGTCCGACTGGAGGCCGCACAGCGGAGGCGCCACGAGGCGAATCGCCGGTGCGATGAGGACGAGCGTGATGGTCGCGAAGGCCATGCGTCAGACCGCCGCGCGGAGTGCCTCGAGCGCAATGACCCCGGGCGCCACCCGACCGTTCTCCTCGCGCTCGACGATCGGGACGAACAGCTCGACGAGCCCCGGATCGAACTGCCGGCCGGACTCCCGCTCGATCTCCTCGAGGGCCGCCTCGATGCTCCGCGCGGGTCGATACGGCCGGTCGTGGATGATCGCGTCGTACGCGTCGACAAGCCCGACGATGCGCGCGCCCATCGGGATCTGCACGCCTCGGAGCCCGTCCGGATAGCCGGACCCGTCCCAGCGCTCGTGGTGGTGCCGGACGATGGGCGAGAACTGGGACGCGGTCGCCAAAGGCTCGCAGATGCGCTCGCCGATGAGCGGGTGGAGGCGCATCTCGGCCCACTCCGTGCGGCTCAACGGACCGGCCTTGGTCAGGATCGCGTCCGACACGCCGATCTTGCCGATGTCGTGGAGCAGCGCGCCGAAGACGAGGGCCTTGAGCCCGCCCGGGTCGATGCCCGACTGCACGCCGAGCTGGTGGGCGAGGGCCGCCAGGCGCTGGCAGTGCAGCTCGGTGGTCGAGTCCTTGGCCTCGACCGCGTTGGCGAGGGCGGCGATCACGCCGTGCGCCCCGACCATCTCGGCGGTGACCCGCGCGAGACGCAGGACGGTGCGCACGCGCGCCATGAGCTCGGCCTCGTCGTACGGCTTCCGGACGAAGTCGTCGGCACCGGCATCGAGCCCGGCGACGACGTCGCGCGAGGCGGTCTGGCCGGTGACGAGGATGATCGGCAGGGCAACGGTCCGCGGGTCCGCCCGGAGGCGCCGGCAGACCTCGAGCCCGCTCAGGCTGGGTAGCCCGACGTCGAGCAGCACCAGGTCGGGGTGCTCGTCCGTCGCGGCACGCAGGGCGTCACGGCCATCGCCGACCATGACGGATCGGTAGCCCGCCCGGTCGAGCAGCCGCGCCAGCAGGGCGCGATTGGCGACGTCGTCCTCCGCGACGAGCACGAGTTCGCGTTCGAGGGCCAAGGACTCGCAGGCCTCCGGTCACGCGGGTAAGTCCCCGTCGGTCGAGTCTGGTCGGGGTGGCGCGCGCAGGCAACCGTACGATCGTCCGGGTGGGGGGAATGGTGGAGATGAGGGGACTCGAACCCCTGACCCCCGCGATGCGAACGCGGTGCTCTCCCAGCTGAGCTACATCCCCACGCGGGGCCGGAGTCTAGCACGGGGTCCCGCCGCCTCCGGCCGCGGCGTGGGCGCCGGTCCGGCTCCGCATCGGCCGTGCGGCTCCGGCGCGCAGGGCCGTGCCGGCGTTCAATGCCGTGCCGGCGCGGGCCGTGTCGGCGCGCCCCAAATGTCTCCGAATGTTCGCGTGGTGACCTTTTCCGGCACTTCTTGGCCCATTTGCCGCCCGGCCGGTCGACGAGCCGGCTCGACGGTCGCCGGCTCGTGCTCGGAGCGCCTGCTGTCGGGCGGGATCGAGCGGGCTGCAGTGGCTTGACGACGCGCAATGGCCCGGCAAACCCGGGAAATGGTCGCGTGGTGGAACATCGCTGGTGGTTTTGCTCGCCGAGGCCCGGGACAGGCCGGCCCTCGAGGTGACCCCGGGCCGACCTGACGAATACCGGTTGATTCATTCGAACAGATGTTCGATACTGAACGGCATGATGGCTCCGTCGACCGGTCTGGCCACGGCCCTTGCGACGCTTCGATCGCGCTGGGGAGCGGCCGCGCCCGGCTA
Source organism: Candidatus Dormiibacterota bacterium (assembly GCA_035631615.1). Taxonomy (GTDB): domain Bacteria; phylum Chloroflexota; class Limnocylindria; order Limnocylindrales; family CSP1-4; genus UBA5189. The sequence continues at coordinate 19,663 of DASQIK010000005.1, forward strand.
TGCCGGCGAGGTCGTGGGTGCGCTCGCGACGGTGCCAGTGGAGGTACCCGGCGACACGGATCGCAGCCCGGCCGAAGCGCCGAGCCGGCAGGTCGACCCGGATGGGGTGCTGTCGACCGGCTTCGCCGAGCTCGATGCGATCCTCGGCCCGGGCGGCGTGCCGCGGGGCATGGGGGTGGCGATTCGGGGCGGCGCCTCGAGCGGGCGGACGACGCTCGCGCTGCGGCTCGCGGCCGAGGCGCAGGCGGCCGGCTCGATCGTGGCCTGGCTGGACCTGACCTCGACGCTCGACCCGATCGAAGCCGTCGCCCGCGGGATCCAGCCCGAGTGGCTGGTCGTCCTGACCCCGGCCGATCCCGAGGAGGGCCTGGCCATCGCCGGCTCGCTGCTGGCGGGTCGCGCGGTGGACCTGCTGGTCATCGACCTGCCCGCCCGCGGCAGCTCGGGAGCGAGATTCGCCGATCGGCTCGGGCGGCTCGCCGCGCTCGCTCGGCGTGCCGGCATCACCCTCGTCGTGCTCGAGCCACCAACGCTCGCGAGCGGTCGCGGCTCGGACCCGCGTGGGCCGCTGGCGTCAGCCGTCGGCGAGGCGACCGGCATCCGGCTCGAGCTGGCCCGTCGATCGTGGATCCGGCTCGGGCGTGACGTGGTCGGCCAGCGAACGGAGGTGATGGTCGCGCGCAATCGCGCCGGCCCACCCGGTCGGCGCGCGACCCTCCAGATCCTGTACGCGGACGGCGGCGAGCGCGACGCCTGCCTCCGCCGCGAGGCCCTGCTGAACCCCTGGCCGGTTCAGCTGGCCGGCCAAGATCCTGCCCCCTTCTCAGTGCCCGGGAAGCGGAACGATGCGACTCCTCCATCTCCATCGCCAGCATCTCCTCCTCGACTTCGCGAGGCGGCGCCTGCCCTCCGGCTCGTGGCCGGCGGGCCCGGTGGTCCTCGGCGGGAAGCCGTGGTCGGACGGGAACGTCCTCGACGCGGATCCGGCGGCGCGGGCGCTCGGCGTCCGGCGCGGGATGCCGCTGGGGTCGGCGCACCGGCTCGCGCCGGAGGCGACCTTCCTCGACGCGGATCCGGAGGCTGACCGAGCCGAGCTCGAGGCCGCCTTCGAGCGCCTCGCCGAGCTGAGCCCGGCGATCGCCGGCACGTCCGACCCGACCGCCGTCGCGTTCGGGCTGCTCGAGGCCCAGATCGACGGGCTCGCGGGCCTGTGGGGGCCCGAGCTGGCCCTCGTCGAGCGAGCCAACGCGACCCTCGAGCCGGCGCTGGCCGGCCGGCCCAGGGCGGGAATCGCCGGTACGCGCTTCGCGGCGACCGTGGCGGCCCTCGCCGCCGAGCCGGGCTCGCTCGTGTCGGTGCCGCCGGGCGCGGAGGCGGTCTTCCTCGCGCCGCTGCCCGCCTCGCTGCTCACCCCCGATGCGGAGATCCGCGCCCGGCTGCGCCGGTTCGGCCTTCGCCGGATCGGCCAGGTGGCCGAGCTGGCCGCGTCGGCGCTGGTCGCCCGATTCGGCGAGGAAGGGGCCCGCATCGGGTCTCGCTCCCGTGGCGTCGAGATCGATCCGTTCCGGCCGCGCCGCGCGCCGGAGCGGCTGCTGCTGGGCCTCCCGATCGAGCCCGCGGTGGTCGAGCTGGAGGCGATCCGGTTCGTGCTCCGGCGGCTGGCAGTCGCGCTCGGGGAGAACCTGGCGGCGCGCGGGCTCGCCGCGGAGCAGGGCCGGCTGCGCCTCGAGCTGGACCTCGCCTTCGCCCGATCCGGGACCCCGCCGGAGCTCGTCATCGAGGGCCGCTTCCCGGAGCCCACCGCCGACGCGGAGGCGATCGAGCGGCTGCTCCTCGCCCGCCTGGAGCGGACCCCGCCACCAGCCGCCGCCGCCCGCCTGGAGCTCGAGCTGCGCGGCGCGAGCCCCGCCGTCGGCCAGCAGCTCCCGCTGTTCGTGCCCCAGGCGCTGCACGGCGCGCGGCTCGCCTGGCAGCTGGCGCGACTCGCCCTGACCTACGGCGAGGATCGGATCCGGCGCGTCGAGATCACCGATCCGGAGGCGCCGCTCCCGGAACGTCGCTGGGCCTGGCGATGACCCGCCTCGTCCGCGGCCAAACCTCGGGGCGATGGCGTCGCGGAGCTCCGCCTCGGACCTCGGTGAGCGCGCCACAGCTCCCGCTGGAGGGGCAGCAATGACGCGCCTCCTCCGCGGGCACCCGTCGATTTCCGTGGAACTCGACGCCGGGCAGGTCGTCGCCATCGCCTGGGCGAACCGGCGCGAGCCGGTCGAGGTGTGCAATCGCTGGCGCGTCGAGGAATCCTGGTGGCGCGAGCCGATCGCGCGCGACTACTTCAAGGTCGTCGGCGAGCACTGGCTCGCCCTCATCTACTTCGATCGGGTCGCCGGCTCCTGGCACCTCGAACGCCTCTACGACTGAGCTCCATCGCGAGCGAGGACCGGACCGAGCCAACGCGGCGATGGCCGCATGGCGCCACGCTCACTCGAACGGGCAGGTGGCTCCGTACAGGACCACGACGGTGGACGCGTCGCCGATCGAGTGCACCGTGATCCGGGCCTTGCAGTCGCCAGCGTTCGTCGCGTTGACCACGATGCTGCCGTCCGCGAGCGGGCCGTCCCTGGTGACCGTCCAGCCGGCCGAGTGGAGGGCGGTGACATAGCCATCGGCCACGTCGCTCGCCGCCGCCGTGACGACGAGCTGGGCGCTTGCCGGGCCCTGACCGGTGTCGGTCGCGGGCTCGCTGCCGGTCGGGTCGGGGAACGAGTCGGGCACGTCGTCCCAGATGCGACCCCAGGACGTGTCGGTCTGGGTCGGGAGGCTGGGGGCGATCGTGGGCGGGGGCGTCGGCGCCGCACCGATGACGGTGGCGTTCGCCCCGCCCGACGAGCCAGGCCCGCCCGACGAGCACGCGGCGAGTGCGATGACGACTGCGGCGGTGAGCGCCGCGAGCGACCAGGCGCGGTTCATCGAGCGGATAGTAGAGCGAGACGTGAAAGGACCCCGTCGCCCCCAGTAGCGACGGGGTCCCTTCGAGCGTCGATTGCCCGCTCACCAGGCGCTCGACGGGATCGTGGCTGGCTGGTTGGGCCTGCCTCGAGGTGTGGTCAGCGGCTTGCCGCGAGTGCCGCCGGGAGAATGACGAGGATCAGGAGAACCGCGAGGAGGAGCATCGCGGTGGTCCTCGTCAGGACGACGGCCAAGGTGCGGAAGTCGGTTCCCACGTGCGTCAGACGCGACGGATTCGCGGTCTGTTGCGCGTCCCCCATGATAGAACATCTGTTCTATAGTGAGGAGCCCCCTCGGACGCGGAGAGCCAGACGGGCAGGCCATGCAACGGACGTACGCCGAGCTCCACAGCCATACCAACTTCTCGTTCCTGCACGGCGCGTCCCCGGTCGAGGACATGGTCGAGCGGGCGGCGGCCCTGGGCCTGTCCGGCCTGGCCGTGACCGACCACGACGGACTGTACGGCGTGGTGCGCTTCGCCACCGCGGCGACGGCGGCGGGGGTGCATCCCGTCATCGGAATCGAGATCGAGCTGCTCGACGCGGCGGCCCCGGACCCGGGCGGTGTGGTCGTGCCGGCGCGCCGGCGGCCACGGAGCCGCGGTCCGGAGAAGCCCGGCACGGCGCCCGGCCCTGCCATCGAGGGCCTCCCGGCCCGCCCACGCCCGACCCGGACGCGCCTGCCCGGCCATCGATCGATCGTCAAGGAGGACCTGCGCGGCATCGGCTCGCGCCAGCGCGGCCCGCACCTCGTCCTGCTGGCGCGCAACGCGGCGGGCTACCGAAGCCTGTGCCGGCTCGTCTCCCGCGCGAATCTCGACGGGACCAAGCGGGTCCCCAGGTTCACCCATGCCCTGCTCGACCAGCACCGCGAGGGCCTCCTCGCACTCTCCGGCGGCCGCGACGGCGAGATCGCCCGCCGGCTCGTGGTCGGCGACCGAGCCGGCGCGCGGGCCGCCGCCGAGCGTTACGCGAGGCTCTATGCGGGCGGCGGTTCGCCGGGCGATTCGCCCCGAACGGCGGGCTACTTCGTGGAGCTGACCCACCACCTCCAGCCCGACGACGACTGGCTTGTCGCGGAGCAGGCGGCGCTCGCCGAGGAGCTCGGGCTGCCGGTCGTCGTGACCAACGACGTCCACTACGCCCGGCCCGAGGATCGCGAGCTCCACGACGTCCTGACCGGCATCTTCCACGGTCGAACGCTCGACACGCTCGCCGACCTGCGCCGGCCCGACGGCGAGTCGTACCTCAAGTCGGCGGACGAGCTGGCGGCGCTGCCACCGGCCGACCCGCCCGGGTCGCCGGTCGAATCGGACGCTCGGACGGCTCGTGCCTGGGCCGAGGGGATCGCGAGCTCGGGCGAGATCGCGGCGTCGTGCACGGTCGACCTCGCGTTCGAGCAGTACCGGTTCCCGGGCTTCGCCGTCCCGAAGGGCGAGACGCCTTTCTCGTACCTCTCGGAGCTGTGCTGGGCGGGCGCCCGCCGGCGCTACCACCCGCTGACCTCCGAGGTCATGCAGCGGCTCGCCCACGAGCTGGGCGTCATCGAGCGGGCGGGCCTCGCCGAGTTCTTCCTCATCTGCTGGGACCTGATGCGCTTCGCGAAGGAGCAGGGCATCCCGGCCCAGGGCCGCGGCAGCGCGACGAGCTCGATCGTGTCGTACACGCTCGGGATCAGCCGGGTCGAGCCGATCCAGCACAACCTCCTGTTCGAGCGCTTCATCAACGAGGGCCGGACGACGTACCCGGACGTCGACATCGACTTCTCCTCGGAGCGGCGCGAGGAGGTCATCCAGTACGTCTACCGGCGCTACGGCCCGGAGCACACCGGGATGGTCTGCAACCTCGTGACGTATCGGGCGCGGTCCGCGGTCCGGGAGGTCGGCTATACGCTCGGCTTTCCCCGGCCGCTCGTGGACCGCGTCGCCAAGGCGCTCGAGACGTACGACAGCGTCATGGTCCGGCGCGACCTCGAGGCGGACGGCGGCTTCGCCGAGTTCTTCCGGCGCCCCGGCGAGGGCCTCCCGGCAGAGGCGGGCGCAGCCGAGGCAGCCCACTCGCTGGGCTTCGTCGATGGGATGGGCCAGCTCAACACCCGCATGCCGCTCGTCGGCAAGGTGCCGCCGTGGCGCCAGCCCCCCAAACCGCCCGATGCCAACGCGCCGCGCCCATTCGCGTGGCTCGGCGAGGAGCACGCCCGTGCGGATGCGGAGTCCATCGGCCCGGAAGCGCGACCAATTGGCCATATCGACACCCCCGGACGGTTCGTCAAGTCGACAGCCGTGCCGACGGCGGCTGTCGCGATTCCGCAGCCCGGAATCATCCCGGCGCACGCGTGGACCGGGACAGCTTCCATCGACGAAGTGGCAGATGACGTGCCTGCGGACCCGCTCGCTCTTGCTAACCGTCCCCCGATGTCGGTTTGGCCAGAAGGTGGCGGGGACGCGCCCGGCCCGAGCGCGTCGGGGATGTGGGAGGAGGCACCGGAGTCGCCGCCCGCGATCCGGCCGGGTGGGCGCGCGGACGACGAGGGCGGGCCGGGCGACACGCCGGCGAGCGTCGCGTGGCTGCGGGCGGGGCGAGGGACGGGATACGGAACGGGGCCAGCACGGCCGGGCATCCGGGTTCGAGGCGAGGCGTCACGCGAGACGCCCGGCTCGGCACCCGGCACCGTCGAGGGTCGAGCGATCGATCCCGAGTCTGGCGCGCTCGCCCCGCCGAGCCGGCGAACGGACGGCCCGACGGATCGCCTCGGCCGGCCGCACTACTGGCCGCAGCCGGACGACATCCGCGGCGGGATCGGCGTGGATCGGGTGGGGCGGGCGGATCCGCACAGCTCGGTGGCGAGGGTCGAGCCGGAACCAGAGGCGCAGCCGCGCGGCGGAAGCACCGTCGGCATGTCCGACTGGGAGCGCTGGCTCGAGTTCTGCGCCCGGATCGACGGCTTCCCGCGCCACCTCTCGATCCACTCCGGCGGGATGCTGGTCACGGCCGCACCGCTGATCGACATCGCGCCGATCGAGCGGGCGACGATGGTCGACCGCGTCGTCGTCCAGTTCGACAAGCGCGACGTCGAGGAGCTGAAGCTCATCAAGCTCGACCTGCTCGGGCTCGGCATGCTCGCCGCGATCGACGAGACGATCCAGCTGATCGAGCACGACTGTGGGGCGTGCGTGATCCTCGATGCGATCCCGGAGCAGGTCCCGGAGGTCTTCGAGATGGTCCAGGCGGCGGACACGGTCGGCGTCTTCCAGATCGAGAGCCGAGCGCAGATGCAGACGCTGCCGAAGTCGCGGCCGAAGACCCTCGATGATCTCGTCGTCGAGGTGGCGATCATCCGGCCCGGCCCGATCCAGGGCAACGCCGTGCACCCGTTCCTCCGGCGCAAGCAGGGCCTCGAGCCGGTGACCTACCTGCACCCGAGCCTGGAGCCGGTCCTGCGCGACTCGATGGGCGTGATCCTGTACCAGGAGCAGGTCATGCGGATCGCGATCGAGGTCGCGGGCTTCTCGCCGGCCGAGAGCGACGGCTTCCGGCGGGCGATGGGCACCTGGCGCTCGAACCGCGAGATGGAGAAGCTCCACCAGCAGTTCCACGATGGCTGCATGCGCCAGCCGGGCATGACCGAGGAGATCGCCGAGGAGCTGTTCCGGCAGGTCTCCGCGTTTGCGAGCTTCGGGTTCGCCAAGAGCCACGCCGCTGCGTTCGCGCGGACCGCCTATGAGTCGAGCTTCCTCAAGCTGTTCTACCCGGCCCAGTTCCTGGTCGGGCTGATCAATGCGCAGCCGATGGGCTTCTACCCCGTCGAGGTGCTCGTCAACGACGCCAAGCGGCACGGAGTCGCCGTGCTGCCGGTCGACCTCAACGCGTCGACGTACAAGACGACGACCGAGTGGGTCGGGCGCCCGGGCGAGCCGCTGCCCGAGGGCTGCGGCATCGAGGCACGACCCGAGCCGATTCGATCGCCGGCCTGCGTGGTCCCGAGCGGCGCGGCGCGCGAGCAGTGGGTGCCCGAGAGCGCGATCGGCTGGGGCGTGCGGCTCGGGCTGCACCTCGTGAAGGGGATCGGCGAGCAGCATGCCGAGCTGCTCGACACCGAGCTTGCGCGCGGGCCGTACGTCTCGCTCGCCGACGTGGTCGAGCGCACGGGGCTGCCAGAGGAAACCATCGATCGGCTGATCCGGACGGGCGCGCTCGACTCGCTCGGGCGTCCGCGACGCGAGCTCCTGTGGCAGCTCAGGGAGGTCGCGGGCGCATCTCGCGGGAGCGTCGACGGCAAGGGCAGTCGCCGCGGCACCCCGGGTCGAGCGGCGGGCAGGCCGCTGGACCTGCGACTGCCGGCGACGGCGGCGCCGGACCTGCCCGCGATCACCGAGCCGGAGCGGCTCGGCGACGCCTACGCCGTGGTCGGCCTCGACGCGAAGCGCCAGGTGATCACCCTGTTCCGCGACGCCCTCGATCGCCTCGGCGCGGTGACGAATGGCGCCCTCGCCGAACGCAAGCCCGGGCCAGTCCGGATCGGTGGCCTCGTCGTGACCCGCCAGCACCCGATGACCGCGAAGGGCACGGTCTTCCTCGCCCTCGAGGATGAGACCGGCATGGTCAACGTCACGCTCTGGCCCGACACCTGGGCGCGCCTCCGCGGCGTCGTCCGACGCCACGCGCTGCTCCTCGTCGACGGCGACCTCCAGCGCGAGTCGTCGGTCGTCAACGTGATCGCCCACGAGGTCCGCGCGCTGACCGAGGTCGCCGAGCGCGCGGGCGGCCCGGAGTCGCCGCAGGGTGTCCGCCAGCTCGGGCACGCGGGGATGCGGAGGCTTGGGTAGTCCGAGTAGACAGAAGCGGGGGGGGG
>DASQIK010000006.1:0-18535 GCA_035631615.1 Candidatus Dormiibacterota bacterium
TCGGCGGCCGGCCGCGACGGCCCCAGGTCCAGACGCTTGGCCGCAGGCGGAAGACCGCGCCGACGATCATCAGCCAGGTGATCCCGGCGAGCCACCCACCGACGACGTCGGTCAGGAAGTGGTAGCCGAGGTAGATCCGGCTCACCCCGATCCCGAACGTCAGCACCGACGCCGTGATCAACGAGATCACGCCGACCTTCCGCCCGAACACCGACCACAGGATCAGCGCGATCGCGACATAGAACGCCACGCCGTTCATCGCGTGGCCGCTCGGGAAGCTGTAGTCGGGCAGCACCGCCGCATAGTCGAGCTTCGGCCGCGGCCGCTGGAAGATGAGCTTCATGATCGCGTCGATCGCCATCGATCCGCCGAGCGACACGAGCAGGAACGTGAACGCGCCATAGCGTCGGACGACGAGCAGGCCCCCGCCCACGACCAGCAGCACCGGCAGCACGATGAGGGTCGTGCCCATCGTCGTGAGCCCGTTCATCAGCGCGTTGAAGTTCGGGGACTGGATGCTGTGCAGGAACGGCGTCGCCCACGCGTCGAGAGCGAACACCTCCTGGTCGCGGACGCCCTCGGCGATGAAGCCCAGCACGACGAGGCTGGCGATCAGCCCGGCCGCCGCCACCACGAGCACGCCCGTCGCCAGGCCGAGCGGCGGCCGCGGTGTCGGTTGGGTGCTGCTCTTCGGCTGCTTCGGATCGACGCGGCCGAGCGGGCCGGACTCGGTGTCGGGGCCGGCATCGACCCGCGAGCCCGCGGAGCTGGCGGGGGGCGTGGCGGGCTCGGCGTGGTCCGTCGTCATTGGCGCTCGGGCTCCGGAGGACGGTCGGCCCAGCCGCCGCGCCGCGAGAACCAGCCGTACAGGCCCACCGCCGCGAAGCCACCGAAGATTCCCGCCAGCATGTCGCTCGGATAATGCGACGAAAGCGCCACGCGCGAGATCTCGACGACAACGACGAACGCGACGGCGAGGACCACGTACAGGACGCGCCCCAGCTCCGAGCGGAGACGCCGCCACACCTTCAGCCCGACCATCCCGAGGATCATCACGTCCTCGAGCGAGTGCCCGGACGGGTAGCTGAACTCGGTGCCCGGGATGATGTTCGCCCCGCCGGCACCGACCTCCGGCCGGGGGCGGGCGAGGAGCACCTTGAGCCCTTCCGTGGTCGCGGTCGCGGCTGCAAGGAGGAGGAAGACGACGATCGCTTCGCGATGCCGCCCCTTCCACCAGAGCCAGACGACGAAGCCCAGGCCGATCGGGATCATGGGCAGGTTGCCAAGGTTCGTGAAGAGGTTCCAGACCGGGTCGAGCGAGGTCCACGAGCTGGCCAGGTCCAGGAACGGCTTGTCGAACGGGATGACGACGTGGCTCCCGACCAGGATGGTCATGATCACGAGCCCGGCGATACCCACCAGCCCGAGTGCGAGCCACGCGGTGGCGTTCCGATCGGATCGCTGTGCGCTGTCCAGGGTCGTGCCCTCCCGTTGCCGGACGCGTCCATCCGCCGGCGCCATTCGGTGGAGCATCCGCCGACCAGGCCGACAGCGGCATCGAGGGCGGTACCGCCGGAGTCACAACGGAACGACATCCCGGTTGGCGACAGGGCGCTCGGCAGCCGGTCAGCCGGGAGCGGGGACTCCCGTCGGGCTCGAGGTCCGCCTGCGGGAATCGAGCAGGAACAGCGCGAAGGCCAGGAATCCGACGACCGCCAGCGCAACCAGCGCGCCGCGAATGCCAAGGCCGAGGACCAGCAGGCCGCCCACGTTCGGCGCGATCACGAGCACCAGGTTCTGGATCGTCTGGTCCACCGCGCTGAACGTCACGCCGTGCTCCGGCGGGATCCGGCGCATGAGCTGGTCGAACAGCGCCAGCTGGGCGCCGGCGCCGGCGAGCCCGATCGCGAACGCGACCGCGGCGACGGCCGGCAGCCAGCCGATGAGCGACAGCGCGGCAGGCCCGAGCGCCCCCAGCAGCAGCGACGGCAGGAGCGTCAGCGCGGCGCCACGCCGGCGGGCGAGCTGCCGCGCGATCAGATAGCCGAGCACGCTGCCGGCCGACGCCGCGGAGCCGATCACGCCGATCCACGCGTCCGGCGCCTTCACCTCGTTGACATAGAACAGGGGCAGGATCGGCATCGCCAGCCCGATGCTGACGGTGTACAGCATCACGCGCGCCTCGTATCGGGTGAACGAGCGATTCGCGACGATCAGGCGCCACAGGCCGCGGACCCGGCCGCGCGGGTCGGCTCGGATCGCGGGCGGGACGGGCACCTGGTCCGGGATCACGAGCCGGCTCGACTGCAGGTAGCTGCCAAAGCCGGCGACGCTGACGACGATCAGCAGGATCTCGAAGTTCTCGGGGAACGCGACGGCGCTCAGGAACTGGCCGCCGAGGGCGACGGCGATCGCCGCCGACACGCCGGCAATGGCCCAGCGCCGGCCGAGCAGATCGAACCGGCCGCCAGGCCCGGCGGCGCCATCCATCACCATCGGGAAGGTCACGAAGGCAGCGGTCGACGGGACCGAGGCGATGCCCCACACGAGCAGCAGCGCGGGGACCGCCATGTCGCGCGGCAGGACGGCAGCCGCGATGCCCATCACGCCATAGCTGGACCAGGCGATCAGCCGAAGGCGGCTGTACCACGGCACGGTGTTGCGCCGCCGCTGGAGCCAGCGCCCGAACGGGATGGCAAGCGCGAACGCGGTGAAGGCGGGGAGCGCGGTCAGCAGTCCGATGGCATTCGGGCTCGCGCCCAGGCGGAGCAGGAACACGGGCAGGAACGTGCCCGAGGCGTTGACGACGCCGATGAACACCGAATCGGCCTGGACCAGGCGCCAGTTCCGCGCCCGGACCGACATCCCCTCCGCCATCGCCCACAACGCTAGCGTGCGGCCACCACGCGGGCTGGCCCATCCCCGATGATGGCGTCCGACATGCCCAGCCGCGTCGACCGCCGGACCGCGTTGATCTACGGCGGCTACGCGGCCGCCTTCGCCGTCGTCGCGTTCGCGAACCTGCTCGGGCTGCCGGCGATGGTCCGCTTCGTGGTTGCGGTCATCGCCCTCGCGGCGGGGGCGGTCGCCGTCGGCGAGGCCGTCGAGCGGCTGTCACGGCGCCTGTCGCCCGCCGCGACCGGCGTCGTCCAGTCGGTGCTGGGCAACCTGCCCGAGCTCTTCCTGACGATCTTCGCCCTGCAGGCCGGCCTCCTCCAGGTCGTCGCGGCGGCGCTCGTCGGCTCGATCCTCGGGAACGCGCTGTTCGTGCTGGGGCTGGCTACGCTCGTCGGCGGCCTGCGCCACGGCAAGCTCACGTTCTCCGCGTCGGCGAACCGCCTGTACGCGACCGAGCTGGTGCTCGGCGTGGCCGCGCTGACCGTGCCGTTCCTGGCGACCCAGCCGGGCGCCCCGGACTTCGGTCACGCGGACGAGCTGTCCGGGGTCGTCGCGATCGTGCTGCTGGTCCTGTTCGCCGTGTCCGTGCCCATCTCGCTGCGCCTGGCCTCGGAGGCCCCGGCCGCGAAGCCGCACGTCCCGGACGACGACGCCACGCACGAGGACGTCCCGAAGCCGCTCATCCAGACCATCCTGCTGCTCGCCATCTCCGGCGCATCCGCGGCGTTCGTGGCGGACTGGTTCGTCGAGGCACTCCAGCCCGCGATGGCGACGCTCGGCATGAGCGAGGCATTCGCGGGCCTGATCGTCGTGGCGCTGGCCAGCAACGCCGTGGAGAATCTCGCCGGCGTGACGTCCGCGGCGAAGGGCAAGGGCGACCTGGCGATGAGCCTGATCCTGAACTCGGCGCTCCAGATCGTGCTGTTCCTCGCGCCGGTGATCGTCCTCCTCAGCTTCCTCGTCGCGCCCGCGCCGCTGACCCTGATCCTGAGCCCGTTGCTGCTGGGCACGCTCGCGGTCAGCGTCCTGCTCGTGTTCATCATCGTCGCCGACGGCGAGGCGAACGCGTTCGAGGGCGCGATGCTGCTCGGCCTGTACGCGATCATCGCGGCCGCCGTGTGGTGGGGACCCCCAATCCACACCTAGTGCACAATCGCGGTGCGATGGCCAGCTGGGAGGAGCTCGTTCGATCCGGCCGTCCGATCGTCGCCGACGGCGCGATGGGCACGGTCCTCATGGCCAACGGCCTCGAGTTCGGGGATCCGCCGGAGCTCTGGAACCTCGAGCACCCCGAGATCATCCGGCGCGTCCAGCGCGCCTACATCGAGGCCGGCGCCCAGGTGCTGCTCACCAACACGTTCGGCGGCAACCGGCTCCGCCTCGAGCTGCACGGCCGCGAGGACCGCGTCGACCAGCTCAACCGCACGGCGGCCGTGCTCGCGCGGGTCGAGGCCGACGCTGCGGATCACCCGGTCGTCGTCGCCGGCGACATCGGTCCGAGCGGCCAGATCATGGAATCGATCGGCGGCACGCTGACCCCGGTGATCGCGCGCGAGGTGTTCGCGGAGCAGGCGCGCGCCCTCGCGGCGGGCGGCGTCGACGTCATGTGGGTCGAGACGATGAGCGACGTGAACGAGGCAGTGGCGGCGATCCTGGGCGCGAAGGACGCCGCGCCCGGCCTGCCGGTGATCGCGACCATGAGCTTCGACACTCGCGGCCGGACGATGATGGGCGTCACGCCGGAGCAGGCAGGGGCCGCCCTCCTGGGGGCCGGCGCCGCCGCCATCGGCGGGAACTGCGGCAACGGGCCGGAGGAGCTCGTGCCGGTCATCGAGAAGATGCGCGCCGCGTTCCCGGACGCCGTGCTGGTCGCGAAGGGCAACGTCGGGATGCCCCAGCTCGTTGGCATGGCCGTCGAGTACGAGACGACCCCCGACACCATGGCCGAGTTCGCGCGGCGGTTCCGCGACGCCGGGGCGAATGTCATCGGTGCCTGCTGCGGCAGCACCCCGCCGCACCTCCACGCGATGGCCGAGGCGCTCGCGTAGGGCATCCCCACGAACGGGCCGGAGAGGGCCCCCTGCTATCGTCCCGCGCATGGGACGGCCTGGACCGATCGAGGCGCGCTGGCTCGGGCGGATCGGGTATCGGGATGCCTGGGCGCTCCAGAAGGAGCTCGTCGCGCAGCGGGCCACGGGCGAGATCGGCGACCGGCTGCTGCTCATGGAGCACGATGCGGTCCTGACCCTCGGGCGCCAGGCGGCCGTCGAGCACGTCCTGGCCACGCGCCGGCAGCTGTCCCGCCGCGGCATCGAGGTCATCCGCGTCGAGCGCGGCGGCGAGGTCACGTATCACGGCCCGGGCCAGCTGGTCGCGTACCCGATCATCCGACTCGCGGATCGGGGGCTGCTCGTCCGGCCGCTCGTGGCGGCGCTCGAGGCGGCCATGATCGGGACCGCCGCCAGCCTCGGCGTCGCCACGTTCCGGCGTGACGGTCACCCCGGCTGCTGGGTCGAAGGCGACGGCGGTCGCCCGCATCGCAAGATCGGAGCGCTCGGGCTCCGGATCGAGCGCGGTGTCAGCTATCACGGCATCGCGCTGAACATCGACCCGGACCTGCGCGACTTCGACCTGATCGATCCATGCGGCATGCCCGGCCTGATCTCGACGTCGATCGCCGAGGAGCTCGGCCGAACCGCCGAGCCGCCGACGACGGCGGCCGTCGAGCGCGCCGGTTCGATCTTCGGGGGCGCGTTCGCGACGGCCATCGGCGCCCCGCTCGACTGGACCGCCGTCGCGGAGCGGGATCTCGTCCCGGCATGAGCGCCGGCCTGTTCGAGCTGCGCAAGGACCCGATCACGGGCTGGTGGGTTGCGACGATCGTCGATCGCGACTTCGACCGGAGCCGGTTCGCGCGGCCCGCCGCGGCGATCGACGACGGCGGCGACTGCCAGAACTGCCGCCTGCCCGACGGCGACGGCGTTCGACTGCGCGTGCTCAAGGACTACGCCTTCCACGTCGTGGGCACGGAGCAGGAGCGCGACGAGCTGGACCGCGGCATCGCCCAGGTGACGGTCGCCGACGCCCGCGCCGCCGGCAGCTGGCGGACGATCGCGGCGCCGCCGCGCGAGCACCGCGCGCTCGCCCAGGTCGGCGGGGTCGCGGAGACGATGCTCCGGCTCGCGCGCGATGCCGTCGCGGAGGCTGCAGCTGCCGCCCAGACCGGCTATGTCCAGGTCGTGCAGAACTGGGGCGCCCAGGCGGGCGCGCGCACGAATCACCTGTGCCTCGACGTGTACGACCTGCCGCTCATCCCGCACCGGGTCGCCGAGGAGCTCGGCGGCGCCGCACGCTTCGTGATCCGCGAGGGCGAGTGCCCGTGGTGCCGGCTCGTCCGCGACGAGTCGCGCACGCGGGAGAGGCTCGTCTGGGAGGACGCCTCGACGGTCGCTTTCGCGCCGTGGGGCTCGCGCTCGCCGTTCGAGGTATGGATCGTCCCGCGAACCCACCAGGCGGACTTCGGCCGGGCGGACGACGCCGCCGTCCATGCCACGGCGCAGGCCCTTCGCCAGGTGCTCGGCGGCCTCGCCGTCAGCCTCGACGGGCCGCCGTACAACCTCGTGCTGCACACCGCGCCCGTGCGCGAGCGGGTCGACGCCACCTTCCATTGGCACTGGGAGCTGCATCCCCGGCTGCGCGACATCGCCGGGCTCGAGCTGGGCACGGGCCTGCCGGTGAACCCTGTCTCGCCCGAGGCCGCCGTCGAGCAGCTGCTCGAGCGGGCAGGGATGCGCGTCGAGGCCGCCACGTGAGCGAGCGTCACACGGGCCGCGATCGGGTCGTCCCTCGGGTCGACGCCGCAGCCCAGCACCGGCATCCTCCCATCGATGCCGCGGTCGCCATCAGGGAAGACCACCGATCGTGCTCGAACAATCGACGACCCAGCCCGCAGGCATCCTCGCCGGCCGCCCCGTGAGCCGGACCTGGGACCAGGACACCGCCCGAGCGTTCGTCGACAGCCTGTTCGCGAAGCACCACACGGAGATCTACGCCTACCTCGTGCGGATGCTCCGGGACTCGGAGCTCGCCGCCGACCTGACGCAGGACGCGTTCATCAAGGCCTACAAGAACTACGACACGCTGGAGAAGGACGAGAACGCCCGCGCGTGGCTGTACCAGATCGCCCATCGCGTCGCGCTCGACGAGCTGCGCCACCGCAAGATCCTGCGGATGGTCCCGTGGACCGGTGAATCGCATGGGGCGGCCCCGTCCGCGGAGCGGCTCGCGATGGACCTGCGCCTGTCCGGCCCGCTCGAGCGCGCCCTGGCCACGATCCCCGAGCGGCAGCGGGCCGCCCTGCTCCTTGCCGAGCTGCACGACCTCTCCGGCCTCGAGCTGGCGGCCGCGATGGGCGTCAGCCACGTTGCCGCACGCGCGATCCTGACCCGCGCCCGCGAGAGCCTGCGCCGCGCACTGGCGGCCGAGAAGGACGCCGAGCACAAGGCCGAGGCGGAGCGCGATGCACGGTTCGCGAGCCAGGCGCGCGGCGACCGATGACGCTGCCGTTCCGCCGCCGCCACCACGATGACGACGCCGCCCACGATCGCGCCCACGCGCTGATCTCGAATGAGCTTCTCGAGCCGCTCAGCGAGGCGGAGGCGGGCTGGCTGGCCGGCCATCTTGGCGGTTGCCCCGACTGCCGCCGCGACCGCGACGCATACCTCGCCGATCGCGCCCTCGTGCGCTCGCTCCGCGACCACGCGCCGGAGCCGCCGCGCGACCTGTGGGCGCGGACCTCGGCCGCGCTCGACCGCGAGGCCCGCAACCGGCCCGCGCGTTCGACCGAGGATCGGACGCCGCGAAGATTCCCGCTCGCGCCCGCCGCGGGCGTTCTCGTCCTGCTGGTCGTGATCGGCGCGGCGTTCGCCCCGCGGCTCGTCCCGCCGACCATCACGGCGCTCGGGACGTCGAGCCCCCAGACGACGGCCGACGCCGGGCAGCCAACCCCGTTCCTGGTTGCCGCGGCCCCGGTCGGCTGGGTCCGCCAGACGCGCGACGGCTCGTGGGAGCTCGTGATCAGCGATGTGCAGGCGGTCTGCCCGCACGCGCAGTCGGGCTGCCAGTCGCTCGGCGAGGACGTCCACGGCCGGCCGGTCGCGCTCAGCAATCCTCCGGCGAGCGTGTCCATCTCCCCGGACGAGCACCACCTCGTGGTCGAGTCGCTCGGCCAGGGTGCCGCCCCGAACAAGATCCTGGTCGTGCCGGTGCCGGCGCCGACACCTGCCGCGACCCCGGAGGTTCCGGCCACGGTCGCGCCGCAGTCGGGCGTGCCCGAGACCGCGCCAACCAGCCCGAGCCCGATCCCGTCCTCCACCATCGCCGCCGGGGTCATCGAGATCGCGTCCGGCGTCACCGTCGTGGGCGACACGGCGTACTCCGACGACGGCAAGTGGCTGGCGTTCTCCGCACGACCCGCCAACGGGTCTGCCGGCCCCGACCTGTACCTGTGGCACGTCGGCGATCCCGTCGCGCTGCCCGTCACGACGGACCACCAGACTTACTTCTCGGCCTGGTTCGGCAACCAGGTGCTGGCGAGCCGGGTGGGCGTCGCCGCGGCCCCCTTGGCCAGCAACGACCCGCAGGCCACGGGTGACCTCTCCTCTGCCGCTCCTTTACCCGCCGCCAGTGCCGACATATCGGCGAGCGCCGACGCGCCCTCCGCCGCCCCGGCCATCGTGGGCCATCCATCGTCGTTCCTGCTCGATCCCTCGACGCTCACCCGTTCCGAGATCACCCAGCCGGACGTGTGGCTGCCCGTGGTCGATCCCACCGGTCGTTTCGTCGCGTTCTGGTCCGGCACGCTGACGGCCAGCCCCGATGGCCGCGACTGGCGCCCCGGCGAGGGCCACCTCGTCCTCGACGGTTGGTCGACGGGCGTCGCGCCGGCACCGTCGGCCAGCGCGGACGCTGCCTCGTCAACCGCCGCCACGACGAGTGCAGCGACGACGCCGGCAGCCACGACGCCGCCCGTCGGCCCGATCGGGTCGCCGGTGACGATCGTCGAGGGCCGGGCCGCCACGTTCTCCAGCAAGTTCGACCCGACCGGCACGCGGCTCGCGATCTGGGTCGCCGATGATCACGACCCGACGGTCGGGCGTCTGTACCTGCAGGTGCTCGATCCGACCACCGGCGCGGTCGACCAGACGATCGCGCCCCTGCCCGGCGTGCCGGCGCTGCGCCGCTTCTCGATCGAGGAAGGCCGGCTGGCGTGGGTGAGCCCGCCCGGCCAGGACGGCCAGGACAGCTCGGTCCAGGTTCTGGGCTGGTCGCACGACAACTTCGGCGAGGTCCGGACCATCCCGTCGAAGGACCTGTTCATCGTCCGCTGACCGGCGGGACTCCGCCGGTCCGATGGCGTACAGTGGCGCCAGATGCGACCCAGCAGGACGGTCGCAAGGGCCGCGCTCGCCGCGGTGCTTGCGCTCGGCGCGCTGCCGGGGCTCGTCGGCTCCCATGAGCCGGGCCGGGGCCAGCCCATCGATGCAGCGGCGTTCGGACAGGTCTTCCTCGCGACCACGCAGGATCGGCAAGTCGGCGGAGACATCGTCTTCGACGCCGCTGGTCGGTCGGACGGCGTCCTGCGCGCGACGGACCCGATCGCTGAGCTGGCATCCGGTCGCGCCGCCGGTCCTGACGACCGCCCGCAGCCGAACGTCGGCGGTGCCCGGCCCAGCTGGATCTGGAAGGCGCCCCGGTACTCGATGTCCGGGTACGCCTCGTTCTACGACAACGGGACGACCGCGATGCGCGATGTCCCGCGCGGCACCACGATCGTGATCTGCGGCGCGGGAGGCTGCATCGAGACGGTCGTCTCCGACTACGGGCCTGCGAAGACGACCGGGCGGATCATCGACATGTACCGCCCGGACTTCTTCCGGATCTGCGGCTGCGGATCGTGGTCGGGCACGACCCAGGTGACCGTCAAGGTCTACTGAGGCGATACACTCCGGCGTGACCTTCGAGGCCCGGCCGCGCGAGCCGGTGGATGGCCCAGAGAGGCCGGGAGGCAGCCTGTGACCGGTCGCCGGATCATGACCGCGGACGAGATCCGCCGCGCGGTGATCCGCATCTCCCACGAGATCGTCGAGAAGCAGGCCGGCACGGCCGGGCTCGTCCTCGTCGGGATCCAGCGCCGGGGCGTTCCTCTCGCACTCCGGCTCGCGGCGGCCATCGCCGACCACGAGGGCGCGCCCCTCGCCGTCGGTGCGCTCGACATCACCTTCTACCGCGACGACCTCTCGAGGCTCGGCCAGTCGCCGGTGCTGAAGGGCACCGACGTGCCGTTCGAGATCGAGGGCGCGACGGTCGTCCTCGTCGATGACGTGCTGTACACCGGCCGGACCGTGCGGGCCGCGATGGACGCGCTGCGCGAGTTCGGCCGACCCCGCGCCGTCCGCCTGGCGGTCCTCGTCGATCGGGGGCACCGCGAGCTGCCGATCCGCGCCGACCACGTCGGCAAGAACGTGCCGACGTCGCGCGACGAGATCGTCAAGGTCCGGGTGAGCGAGATCGACGGCGAGGACGCGGTCGACATCGAGCAGGTGCCGGTCAGCGTGGCCGCCGCACCGGGCGCCGAATGAGTCACGTCCTTGCGGTTGGGGCCGACGGAGCGTCAGACGCCGGCGCTGGTGCGGCGCCGGGCGGGTCGGCCGCGGGCTCGCGGGCGGCATGGCCGCACCGGCACCTCCTCGACACCGATGTCCTGACCTGGCCGCAGATCGAGCTGGTGCTCGACACGGCACGCCACATGGTCGAGATCGTCGCCGGGGAGCGGCCGCGCTCGACCGCCCTGCGCGGCGTCGGCGTGACGAACCTGTTCTACGAGGCGTCGACGCGGACCCGGGTCAGCTTCGAGGTCGCAGCGAGGCACCTCTCGGCGGACGTGGTGAACGTGGCGGTGAGCGGCTCGTCGATCGAGAAGGGCGAGTCGCTGCTCGACACGATGCGGACCCTGGAGGCGCTCGGCGCGAAGGTCCTCGTGATCCGCCACGCGACCTCCGGTGCGCCGTACCTCGTGGCGCGTGCGTTCCGCGGATCGGTCGTGAACGCGGGCGACGGGCGCCATGCCCACCCGACGCAGGCCCTGCTCGACCTCGCCACGCTGCTCCGCCACGTGCCGGGTGGGTCGCTCCGCGGGCGCAAGGTCGTGATCCTGGGAGACATCCTCCATTCGCGGGTCGCGCGGAGCAACCTGTGGACGCTCACCGCCGCGGGCGCCGACGTCTGGCTGTGCGGCCCGGCCACGCTCCTGCGTGGCTTCGACGCATGGGCCGCCGCCGGCGTCGGCGGAGAGCGCCGGTTCACGGTCACGTCCGACGTCGCCGCCGCGCTGCGTGATGCCGACGCCGTCATGGCGCTTCGGATCCAGAAGGAGCGGATGGCTTCGGGGCTCCTGCCTTCGCTGCACGAGTACGCGGCGCGGTTCGGGCTGACGAAGGAGCGGCTTGCAACTGCCGCCGAAGGCTGCGTGGTCATGCACCCCGGGCCGGTGAACGAGGGCATCGAGATCGCATCGGACGTGGCCAATGGGCCGCACTCGCTCGTGACCGAGCAGGTCGCGACCGGGGTCGCGATCCGGATGGCCGTGCTGTCGCTCGTGACGTCGGTGGCGCCGTGACGCCGGCGACCGAGGCGACGCGCGGCGAGGTCGGCCGGAGGGTCGACCTCGATCTCCGTGGGGCGTGGCTCGTGGATCCCGCAACCGGGCGGGCCGGCACCGCGGATCTCGTGATGACCGATGGCGTGATCGAGTCGGTGACCTGGCACGACGAGCACGAGCCGGGCGTCGGCGACGACCTGGGCGTGGTGGTCGCGCCCGGTTTCATCGACCTGCATGCACACCTCCGTGAGCCCGGCAACGAGGGCGCCGAGACGATCGCCTCGGGCCTCGCCGCTGCGGCGCACGGCGGATTCACGACGGTCTGCGCGATGCCGAACACGACGCCGCCGGTCGATCACGCGGCGATGGTCGCAGCGGCACGGGCCTCGGCGACGGCGTCCGGATCGCCGGTGACGATGCTCGCGTACGGGGCCGCAACGCTCGGGCGGGCGGGGGAGCAGCTGGCGCCGCTGGGCGAGCTGGCGGATGCCGGGGTCATCGGCTTCAGCGATGACGGATCACCGATCCACCGCCCGGAGCTGTTCCGGAACGCGCTCGCCTACGCGGGGATGCTCCGTCTGCCCCTGATCGACCATCCCGAGGACCTCGCCCTGACGGCCGGCGCCGAGGCGAACGACGGGCTCGTCGCGACCGTTCTCGGGCTCAAGGGCTGGCCGGGCGCGGCGGAGTCGAGCGCCGTCGCGCTGGACCTCGCACTGCTGGCCGATGTCGCGCACGACGTCCCGTCCGCGCGCCTGCACCTGACCCATCTCTCCACGGCTGCGTCCATCGAGCACGTGCGGCGCGCGAAGGCCGCCGGCCTACCGGTGACCTGCGATGTGACGCCGCATCACCTCGCACTCACCGACGAGTGGGTCGCGGGCGCTCGCCGCTGGGCCTGGCAGGCCCTCGCGGACGATGGCCGCGCCCGGGATCCCTGGCGCGACGGCGCGCTCATTGCCGCGCCGTTCGACAGCGCGCTGCGCGTGAATCCGCCGCTGCGCTCGCCCGTCGACGCTCGGGCGTGCCTCGCGGGCCTGCTCGACGGGACCGTTGATGCGATTGCCACCGATCACGCGCCGCACACCGAGGTCGACAAGGATGTCGAGTTCGGGCTGGCGAAGCCGGGCATCGCCGGGATCGAGATCGCGCTCGGCGTGCTCCTGGAGCTGGTCGATGCCGGGCTGCTGCCCCTCGCTCGCCTGATCGAGGCCCTCACGACGGGGCCTGCGCGTGTGCTCGGCATCGGCCGCCAGCCGCAGATCGAGGTCGGCAGGCAGGCCGATCTGGTCGTGTTCGATCGGGCGCGTCGGTGGACCGTCGAGGCGGGGAGCCTCCTGACGCGGGGCCATGGAAACCCGCTGCTCGGCCGGCAGCTCCCCGGTCGCGTGCTGTTCACGGTCGCGAGCGGCCGGCTCGCCTTCGAGGCGCCCGAGGCCGGCTGATCCGGCCCGGTTGGCGAGGCCCGGACCCATCCTCGCGCGCGTCGCGCCCGATACGATGTCGCGGATGCCCAAGCTTCCGCCGCTGAACCTCGACTATGAGCGCCGCGCGTACTGGCACGCGACGATGCCGCAGCTTCCCGATCGGAGCGGGCGGGACCTGCCGGATTCGGTCGACGCGATCGTCGTCGGCGGCGGCTACACGGGCACCGCGGCGGCGCGCAAGCTCGCGCTCCAGGGCGCGCGGACGGTCCTGCTCGAAGCGAACACGCTTGGCTTTGGCGCATCGACGCGCAATGGCGGGATCGCCCACCCGGGCTTCAAGTGGGGCCCCGATACGCTCACGAAGCGCCACGGTCACGAGCTCGCCCAGGCGCTCTACGCCGAGAGCGTCCAGGCCACCGACCTGCTGGCCGGCATCGTGCGCGACCAGGGCATCGACGCCGAGCTGCGCTTCAACGGCTACCTCGAGCTCGCCTGGGCGCGCAGGCATGCCGATGACTTCCCCGGCGAGGTCGCTGCGCTTGCCGAATTCGGCACGAAGGCGCGAGCGCTCCCGCGCGACCAGCTCGCGACCGAGATCGGGACGACGGCGTATCACGGCGGGCTCGCCGTCGACGCCGGCGGCGTCCTCCACCCGGCGAAGTGGTTCGTGGCGCTCGTCGGCCTGGCCGAGCGAGCCGGCGCCGAGCTCCACGAGGGGGTCCGCGCGACCTCGATCCGCCGCCAGGCCGACGGCCGCTTCGTCGTCGAGACGAAGCGCGGCGCGATCCTGGCCCGCGACGTCCTCGTGGCGACCAACGGCTACACGGACGGCGTCGCGCCGACGCTGCGCCGGCGGATCATCCCGATCGGCAGCTACATCATCGCCACCGAGCCGCTGCCGGAGGACCTCGCCCGCGAGCTGTCACCGACCGGCCGGGCGTACTTCGACACGAAGAACTTCCTGTCGTATTGGCATGTATCGAAGGACCGCCGGATGCTGTTCGGGGGCCGTGTGAGCTTCCTGCCGACGACGGTCGATCGGACAGCGAAGCTGCTGTACAAGCGGATGCTCGAGGTCCATCCGCAGCTCGCGGGTTACAAGGTCGAGTACTCCTGGGGCGGCAAGGTCGCGCTCACGATGGATCGCATGCCGCACATCGGGCGCGCCGGGGGTGTGATGTACGCGATGGGTTATTCGGGCACGGGCCTCGTGATGTCGAACTGGCTGGGCACGCGCGCGGCGGAGTGGATGGGTGGGGGCGAGGCGCCCGCGCTCGCGAAGCTGCGCTTCCCGATCGTGCCGGCACCGTACGAGGGCCGGCCGTGGTTCCTGCCATTCGCCGGCGAGTTCTTCCGGTTCCGCGATCGGATGGCCGCCCGCGAGAAGGACGCCGCGCCCGACGCCTAGGTGTTCGGGGTCGGTCGGGGCGTTGCCGTCCGCCACGTGCTGCAGGCGTGGCAGCGCGCCGCGCCGTCCATGTTGCCCGCGCCGCAGTTCGAGCAGGTCCACCAGCCCTCGGAGCTGGACGAGGGCGTGACCGCACCACGGGTCCGCACGAGGATCACGAGGGCGGCCAGGAGCACCACGGCCGCGATCGCGAGCCCGACGAGCAGCAGCGGGCCGAAGTCAGAGAGGAATGTCCCACCGGTCCCCCCGCCGGAGCTCGCGCCGCCACCGGACTCGTTGAGATCGAGGATCGCGCCGGGCGCGAGCGACGCGGGCGCGTTCGCGGCCACCAGGATGATCAACGATGCCATCCCGAGCACGGCACCGGGGAGCCGTCGAACCAGGGTCCCGCGTCGGGCCTCGCTGCGCACGGACCGATCCTAACCCGATCCCGCCTGACCCAGCTTCCGGAGCAGGTCGAGAAGCGCCGCTACGTCCGCGCGCGTCGATTGCGTGTTCAGGATGCCGGCGCGGAGGTACGTGCGGCCGCGAAGGCGGGTCGTCGACAGCCAGCCGTCGCCGGAGCGCTCGAGCGCCTGCTGGAGCCGGTCCTGGTGGGCGTCGAGGTCCTGTGGGGCCATCCGCCCGGCCGCGGCCGAGCCTCCCGGCAGGTGCCTGAAGCACACCACCGAGAGCTCCTGCCGCTTCGGGAGGGCCTCGAAGTCGTCCGACGCGGCGACGAGCTCGCCCAGGTGGTCCGCGAGGTCGATGTTCGCCGCGACGAGCGCGCCGAAGCCGCGGCTCCCGACGTGCTTCCAGGACAGCCACAGCTTGAGGGCGCGCCAGCGCCGGGTGCCCTCGAAACCGAGCCGCCAGAAGTTGAGCTGGTCGGCCGCCCCGTGACCATCGTCCTCGTGAGCGTCGGGCGCGGGGCCGTGCCCCGCGCGGTAGTACTCCGGCCGGCGCGTCCCGAAGGCGCGCGCCAGCGTGCTGCCGTCGCGGACGACGAGGCCGCCCAGGTCGTACGCCTGGAAGAGCCACTTGTGCGGATCCACGGTCACGGAGTCGGCCCGGTCGAGGTCCGCGACACGGTCGGCGTGCCGAGGCGAGAAGCGTGCTGCCGCCCCGTAGGCCGCATCGACGTGCAGCCACAGGCCTTCGCGCGCGGCCACGTCGGCGATCTCGCCCAGTCGATCCACCGAGCCGGTGTTGGTGGAGCCGGCGACGGCGGCGATCGCGATCGGATGGAGCCCCGCAGCACGGTCCTCGGCGATCGCCCGGGCGACCGGCGCGCCGCGGAGGCGGAAGTCGTCATCGGCCGGGACGACGACGAGCGTCTCGGGCGGGAATCCGAGCTCGTCGAGGGCGCGGCCGATCGAGAAGTGGGTCTGGTCGGAGGCATAGACGCGGACGCCCTCGAGGTCGCGCCCGCGCGGCGGCAAAGCCAGGCCGCGCGCCGCGGTCAGGTGCACGTCGCGGACGAGCGCCATCGCGATGAAGTTCGCCATCACGCCGCCCGACGTCAGGATGCCGAAGCTGCCCGGGCCGTAGCCCACGAGGTCGCACAGCCAGCGCAGGACCTCCTCCTCGACGAACGCGCCGATCGGGCCCGCGTGCCAGATGTCGATGCCCTGCTGGGCGACCTGAGCGAGGATCTCGCCGGCCACGGAGGCGAGCAATGGCGGCGGCGTGAAGTAGCCGAACGAGCGCGGGTGATAGGCGCTCACCGTGTGCGGCGCGACCCGGGTCGAGAACTCGTCGAGGACCGCCTGCAGGGCCGCCGGCTCGACAGGGGCAGGCGCCGGCCCGCCGGAGCTGCCATAGAACGTGGCTCGAAGGGCGTCGTACTCGATCGGCTCGCCCATCGCCCGGGCGAAGGCGTGGTCGTAGACATAGTCGAGGGCGGTCTCCCAGATCGCTGCGCCGGCGTCGCGGAGGGCCTCGCGGGAGGTCGCGGCGTCACGGATCGATAGCAGCTCGGGCTCGGGATGCCAATGTGGGCGCTCGGCGTCGCTCATCCGGGGGATGGTAGCGAGCGCGACTCGCGATAATCCCCGCGTGGCCAGCGACGCTCGCACGATCGTGTTCTTCCCCGAGGGCGCCTACGGACCGACGAACAACTGCATCGGCATCGGCGACGTCCTTCGGCGGCGCGGCCATCGGGTCGTGTTCATCGTCGAGGAGTCGTTCGCGGGCCGGCTCGAGGAGAAGGGCTTCGAGGAGCGGCTGATGCGCCTCGGGCCGAAGCCGGAGACGGACGAGGTCCCTGGCCAGTTCTGGATCGACTTCATCCGCGATACGGCCCCGATCTTCCGCAAGCCGACGATCGACCAGCTCGGCGAGTTCATGCAGCCGACCTGGCAGGCCCTGATCGACGGCTCGAAGTACGTGGACGATCGGCTCCGAGAGATCATCGACGAGCTCGCACCGGACGCGATCGTCGAGGACAACGTCATCTTCTTCCCGGCGCTCGCGGCCTCGGGCCGACCGTGGGTCCGGATCGTGTCGTGCAATCCCGCCGAGCTCAAGGATCCCGCCGTCCCGCCGTTCAGCTCCGGCTACCCGGTCGCGGATCGTTCGCGAAACGCCGAGTTCCTGGCGGAGGTCGACCGAACCCACCGCGACATGTGGGCCGACTACGACGCGTTCTGCCGCTCCCGCGGCGCCCCCGCGCTCGCGTGGCACGCGGAGGGCCCGGACTTCATGCCCGAATCGCCGTGGCTCAACCTGTACCTCTACCCCGAAGCCGCCGACTACCGGCGGGAGCGGCCGCTCGCGCCCACGTGGCACCGCCTCGACTCGTGCGTGCGCGAGACAGATGGCACGTGGGAGCTTCCCGAGCGGCTCCGGGCCGGTGACGGCGGGCTGATCTACCTGTCGCTCGGGAGCCTGGGCTCGGCGGACGTCGGCCTGCTCCAGCGGCTCGTGGACATCCTCGGCGCCACCGGCCACCGGGTGATCGTGAGCAAGGGCCCGCTCGCCGACCAGATCCGGCTCCACGACAACATGGTCGGCGACGCGATCCTTCCGCAGCCGGCAGTCCTGCCGCAGGTCGACCTCGTCGTCACCCACGGCGGGAACAACACCGTGACCGAGTGCTTCAACTTCGGGAAGCCGATGGTCGTGCTGCCGCTGTTCTGGGACCAGGTCGACAACGCACAGCGTGTCGACGAGACCGGCTTCGGCGTCCGACTGCCGGCGTACGCGTTCGAGGACGCCCAGCTGATTGGCGCGATCGATCGCCTGCTCGCGGATCGCGCGCTTCACGACCGGATGGCCGCAGCCGCCGCTCGCTACCAGGCCAACCCCGGAACGGTGATGGCCGCCAACCGCATCGAGCGGGTGGCGCGGACCGGCCAGCCCGTGCTGCGCTGAAGCCCGCTAGAGTCGGGCCGTGACCGATCCGCAACACGAAGGGCGTCCGCCGACGCAGCGCGCCGTCGAATACAAGGGCGCTCCGCTCGACGCCGAGAAAGGCCCGGGGCTCGGCTGCTTCTGGATCCAGGTCGTCGTGCTGGCGATCGTCGTGGTGCTGACGCCGCTCAGCGCCGCCTGGAGCTGGCCGATCCCGATCACGATCTTCCTGCTCGCGCTGACGCTGGTGCTCCTGCTCTTCGTCGGCCAGACCGTCATCTTCCTGCTGCGGCTCGTCGCCGCGGATCGCCGCGCCACCGGCCGGCGCCGGCCGGTGCGCTCGGAGACCAAGACCGTGGGCGAGATCGAGGACGAGGCGGGCGGCTCTGCGGAGACCGCGGACCCGGCGCAGCCAACCGGGGAGAGCATGCGAGAATAGGCGCCGCCCCGACCCGGAAGCCCAGCGGAGGATCGCTCGCCCCGTGCCCGTGCTCGCGACCTACTTCACCGTTCGACGCGGCCGCGACCCCTTCTTCAAGTTCTACATGAAGACCCTGTTCCCGCGCCAGATGCGCGAGACCAGCGAGAAATACGGCGTCAAGTTCATCGGCTGGTACAACGTGGCCCACGGCTGGGACTTCGACAACCTGTTCCTGTTCGACCTCCCGTCGTACGGGACCCTCGACGCCATGGAGCAGGACGAGGGGATCCAGGCGATCGCCCACCGGGGCGCCGAATGGCTCATGGAGCGCCACCACACGATGTTCCTCCGGGAGCGAATGGGACCCGAGTACAAAGTCCACCTGTAGG
>DASQIK010000007.1:0-2748 GCA_035631615.1 Candidatus Dormiibacterota bacterium
TCGACCACGTGGTGTGCGGCGCGCATTCGGGTGACAATGCATCGAGGAGCCCTCCCGAGTGATTGAAGAGTCAGCGCTCTCAACCTACTCGGTGACGGGCTCCTCGTTTGTCACCAATGTCTTGGGAGAACAGACCTAGTCCGCGGGGGCAAGCACCCAGCGATCGACCTCGCGACCGTACTCGACCAGCTCGCCTGGCGCGAACCACAGGGCGAGCTCGGCGGCCGCCGTCTCGGCGCCGTCCGACGCGTGGACGAGGTTCTGCGCCGTCTCGACGGCGAGGTCCCCTCGGATCGTGCCGGCAGCGGCCTCGTGCGGGCGGGTCGCGCCGACCATCGAGCGGACGATCGCGATGGCGTTCGGGCCATCGAGCGCGAGTGCCACGAGCGGGCCCGAGGTGATGAAGTCCAGCAGGCCCTCGAAGAAGGGCTTGCCACGGTGGACCGCGTAGTGGCGCTCCGCGAAGGGCCGATCAACCCGGCGCAGCTTGAGGCCGACGAGCTTCAGCCCGCGCTCCTCGAAGCGCGCCAGGATGCGGCCGACGAGCAGGCGCTGCACGCCGTCGGGCTTGATCAGGACGAGCGTTCGCTCGGTCACGAGACCTCCAGGCTCTCCGCGGCCGCATCGTAGGCGGCCTCGGCTTCGAGATGTCGGCCCAGCAAGCGCTGGGCGTCTCCGCGCAGGAGCGCGGCGCCGGGCTCACGCCGAAGATGCAGCGCGTCGAGCACCGCGGGCGCGAGCGTCGGATCGTGGCGCAGCACGATTGCGAGGCGCAGGAACGCCCGATCGGGCCGCGTCTCCAGCTCCTCTCGAGCGTGGGTGAGCTCGGCGAGCGGATCGAGCTGGGCGCGCACGCGCCGGCCCGTGGACACGGCGGGCCGGTCCGGCGCGGTCGCCGCGGTCGGTGCCGGCTGGCCGCCCGGCTCCGAGCCGACCCGCGGGGGCATGGCCCGGCCGGCATCGGGCCGGCCGGCGGCCTCGCGCCGGAGCTCGCTCGGGTCGGTGCGCTCGACGGGCGCCATCGGCCACGGCGCGCGTCGCGGCAGGCCGGCGAAGATCGCGTCGAGCGTCACTGCGTCTGCGTGCGGCAGCCGGTCCATCAGGTCACGCGCCTCCGAGGCGCGTCCATCGAGCGCCGCCGCCTCGGCCGCGATGCACAGCGCGACATCGTCGGAGCCGCCGCCGCCGAGGTGGGCGACCGCCGCCTGCGCTGCCGCGTCGGCGTCGCCGGTCCGCCAGCGTGCCTCCGCGAGCACGGCCAGGCCGCCGGTGTCGAGCGCGTCGCGCCTGAACAGGTCCTCCAGCTCGGCACGCGCGAGCGTCAGCTGCCCGAGCCGCAGGTGGACACGGGCGATCCGGAGGTCATCGAGGCGGGCGTCGGCCACCGGCCCGCCGCTCGTCGCGGCCGTCATGCCGGCAACCGCAGGTGGCGCTCGAGGCCGCGCAGCGAGCGCGCCGGCGCGACCACGGCCAGGCGGAGCAGATCGTTGCGGAACAGCTCGCCGGCGAGCCGGGACACGTCTGCCGAGGTCACCCGCTCGACGGCATCGAGGGCCTCGTCGAGCGTCAGGACACGCTCGTGGAGTGTCTCCTGCCCGCCGATCCACGAGGCAAGATGGCGCGTCTCCTCCATGCGCAGCTCGAGGCCGCCGGACAGGTACGCCTTCGCCTTCGCGAGCTCCTCGTCGGTCACTTGCTCGTCGCGGAGGCGTGCCAGCTCGCGCAGGATCGCCTCGAGCGTCCGTCCGACGCGCCCGGGGTCGACGCCCGCCGACACCTCGAGCGCGCCGGCGTCGGCGTACTCGACGACGCCGGACGACACGTCGTAGGCGAGCGCGTCGCGATCGACGAGGGCCAGGAAGAGGCGGCTGCTCATGCCGTCGCCGAGCACGCAGTTGAGGACGCTCAGCGCCCACGCATCCGGGTGATCGCGGGGCAGCGCCGGGACCCCGACGCACAGCTGGGCCTGGGTGGTGTCGCGGCGGCCGGTCAGGATGCGGTCCCCGGCCGGCAGCGCGGGCGCGGGCTCGTACCCGTGGACCGCGCCGTTGCCACGCCCGAAGGCCGCCCCCGCGAGATCGACCGCCTCCGCGTGCTCGATGTCGCCCGCGAGGGCCACCACCGCGTTCGCCGGCTGGTACGTCGCGGACCAGAACGCCCGGATCCCCGACGCGGGCAGCGCGCGGACGTCCGATTCCTCGCCGCAGATCTCACGCCCGAGCGCCGTCTGCCCGAACATCGCCTGCTGGAACAGGATCTGGGCCATCTCCGCGGGGTCATCGAGGTAACCCCGGATCTCCTCGACGATCACTTCCCGCTCGCGGTCGATCTCGCCGGGGTCGAGGGCCGGGCGACAGATGAGCTCGCCGAGCACCGTCATCGCCCGCTCGGTCTCGCGGCGCGGCACGCGGACCCAGTAGATCGTCGCCTCGCGGTCCGTGGCCGCGTTGAACGAGCCGCCGACGCCCTCGATCGCCTCGCTGAGGGCGCGGGTCGATGGGTACGCCTGCGTTCCCTTGAACGTCAGGTGCTCGAGGAAGTGCGCCATCCCTGCCTGCTCCGGCGCCTCGAGACGCGACCCGGCACGCACGTACGCGGCGATCGAGACCGATCTCGCGGCGGGCAGCGGCGCGCTGATCACGCGCGGCCCGTCGGCCAGCGTCGTCCGTTCGAACATCGCCGGGATGGTACCCGAGCAGGCTCCGCGGCCCGGGAATCGACGCGGCCGGCGCCCGGTGGGCGCCGGCC
>DASQIK010000008.1:0-21226 GCA_035631615.1 Candidatus Dormiibacterota bacterium
GAAGTCGGGGCTCGCGAGCCCCGCGACGTAGACGAGGGTGCTGGTCGAGACGTGCGCGCCGAGGAGCTCGTCGAGGACGGCCCGACGGGCGGCGGGATCGAGCGGCCCGACCGCATAGGTGGTGATCTTCGTCAGGGCATCGACGTCGAGGCCCGCGGCTTCGAGATTGCGCAGCACGTTCTGGACGGCGACGCGCAGCTGATCGACCGGGTCGGGCGGGGTCGTGCCGTCCGGGTTCGTGCCGACCTGGCCGGAGATGAACAGCAGCCGGCTCGGGTTCGAGACCTCGATCTGGTGGACGTACCGGCCCGCCGGTGCGTGGATCGTCTCGGGATTGCGAGCGGTATTCATCGACCGAACCTCCATCTCATCGCCGCGACGCTTCCAGCCGCGCGAGCGCGTCGAGGACCTCGCGGACAACCCGGTCCATCGGGGCAGCTACGGCATCGACTCGAATCGTGGCGGACTCGGTGAGCATCGGGTTGTAGCCCGAGCCGCCGCTCCCGGCGTTGCGCCGCATATCGGTCCGGACGAGCACGATCGGCTTCTTCCGGTACGCGTAGCCGACCTCCCAGCACGTTCCCGAGTCCGGATCGGCGCCGTCCATGATCGCGACGAGGCCCTCGGCCCAATCGATCCCGCCGACGTCGGTCGTGAAGATGCCCGCGGCGTCCTTGCCGGGCTCCTGCTCCTGCGGCAGGAAGACCTCGTGCCCCGCTTCCCGCAGCGCCGCCGCGAGCGTCCCGTTCCAATCGCGCTCGGCGGCGCTGAACAGTGGCCCGGCGAAGTAGATCCGCATCGACGAAGTATCACCCCGGGCTCGCGCAGGGTGCGGGCAATGTCAAGTGCCAGCCGGAAGCCGGAGCATGTCTCCGAGCGCATGTCGCAGGTCGCTGACGAGTTCGGCGACGCGTGCGTCGTCGGCGCGGGGAGCTGCCTCGTCACTCGCCTCCCAGGCCACGTCGGACGGTGTCCCCCGATGGCGGCAGAACAGGTGCTCGTGGAAGTGGGCGATACCGCGTCCGATGACCGCCGAGAACACGAACTCCGGATCGAGACTCTTTCGCAGCGCCGCGGCCAGCCGGCTGCGGATACGGCCGAGCGCCGCAGCCTCGTCGTCGGTCAGATCGTCGAGATACGCGGCGTGCCTATCGCTCTCGATGTACAGGTAGCCGAGGCTGGCGAACCCAGAGTCGTCGGACTGAGCGTGGTACACCCAGAATCCTCCGCCAACCCCGACGAGCTGGGCCGCTCGGTGCCCCTCGCCTCGATGCGCTTGGCAGATGTGGCAGGACTCTGGATTCAGCGGGCCCGGGTGCGCCATTCACATCTCCTTAGTCCACATTGGCTCGGTCAGCGTCGGGCAATGTGCGTAGGGTCAGACGTGGCCTTCGTGGTTTTGCGAAGGTGTCGTCGACGAGGGCGGCTGGCCCATTGCGCGAACGTGCCGCGGTGACGTTGGCTTGCGTCTTCCGGATCCTCAGCCAGCCGGTCGGTCAGGCCTCGTTTTTGGGACTCGACTAGATAGGAGCTTGTCACATGAGGGCTCCGTCCGAGCCTGTCGCGATGTCGTTCATCGGGCCGTCACGACGGACCGGTGACTCGAACGGCACGGCCCTCCCGAACCTCGAGGACCGCCCGATCGCCGAGCGGCATCGCCAGCAGGACCGTGGCGGTCCTATCCGCGCCAACAAGGTCGCACATGGTGTTGCCGCTAGGACCTTGATAGGTATACCGGTGGACGATGACGACGACCGCGAGATCGGACTCGACCGCCTCCGCGGTGTAGTCATCGCCGCACGAAACGGTTGCCGGTCCCGGAGCTCCGACGAAGTGCGCGGTCAGTGTCCGATCGTCAGCGGCGATGCTGGCGTTCTCGATCCAGATGCCGATCGGCGGATCATCGGGATTCCACGTCGGCGCGACGGGGCCGATCGTCGTCGCTACGGCCACCCTGGTGATCTCGACCGCGGTGCCCTGGACGGTGAAGGCCCAGGTTGGCACGGTTGCGGAGCCGCGATTGGTCTCGAAGGGCTGGGTCGTCAGCCGAGCGGCGGTGACCATGAGCGCACGGCAATCCGGACACGGCTGGGCTGCATTCTCACGGATGGCGTCGAGCGCCTGCGCGGCCGCGAGGAGCGGCACGGTCGTCGACGAGCCGTCGGGCCAACGGATCTGGCCGGCAGGCGGAGGGTCCGCCGGCAGGTTAGTCGCCGCCTGGACAACGCCGGACATGAGCGACACCTTGAAGTCGCCGTTCGACTCCTCCCAATCTCCGATCTGGCCGGTGAGCTCGGCGACTGGGACGAAGCCCGCAGACCCCTGGCCGGCGGCGACCGCGGAGGCCCACCGGCTGAGGTCAGCGTCCGCCTCGGCGTGGAGGCGCACGTTGTCGGGATCGGGACCCTGCGTCGGGCTGCTTGATCCGCCGACCCGCGCACATCCGGCGAGGGCCAGGGCCAAGGCGAGAAGGCCCGCCACGAAGACACTTACACGGATCGAACTGCGGTTTTCGCGCATCGAGCGCCCTCCACAATCCGATGGTCGATCGATACGCGCGACGCCGTCAAGAGGCCGTGTCACGAGACCCACGGCAGCCGCATGCCTCAGCCAGCGACGCGTGATGTCAGGTGACAGGTCCTCATTGCGGACGGCACAGAGGTCCGTTGCATGGACTCATGGTTTCGACGATGTCCCCGGATCGAGCATCGATAACTACAAGTGCCGTGTTGGAGCTCGGATCGCCCGCGATCGGTGGTCCGAGCACCTGCACAAGGTATGCCGGGAATGGGGAGCGATCTGTATGACCTCCGCCGTAGCTACCCGGACCGATTGCCGGCGTGAAGGTCGCGAGATACACAAAGCCTGCGCTTGTCCAGGCGATCTCGCCCTTGCCGCTAGGCCCCGCTACGCGGACGCCACGTGGTGCCAAAGCAGTTCGGATCGCATCATCGCTGCTGACGTCGATCTGCCCGCGTTCGACGGCACTGAGGGGATCGATGCCGATGCCCGTCTGCTTCGTCATCGCGTCGCGAACCTCCTGAGGCGGAAACGGCGTGAGGTCTGCGAGCACTGGTGTTGCTTCGACGGCCGTCGGTGAAGGCGTTGTGGTGCCACACGAGGCGACGAGAAGCGCCGCAGCGAAGGCACCGGCGAGCAGCCGCGCCACCTCGCTCAGCGTCGCCCAATGTCATGCGATGGGGAAAGACTCACGGACGCAGAGAACTGAGGTCGTTGACCTGTTCGACCGCGCTCGCCGAAGCGATCACGGTGACGGCGATCCCGAAGCAGGAGGGTTGATCCTGACCAAGCCACGCGTTGAACGCCGGGAGATCGACGCTGGCTGGGTCTCCGGGTGGAGCCACGCGGAAGGTCTGGTAGGGCGGCGGGCACGTCGCCGTCGTGCTTCCGGAGTTGTCGGTCCCGCCGTAGGCGGCGAACGCCCTGTCCCCGGGCCCGACGACCACGAGCGGCGGCTGGCTGAGACTCGGGAACGGAGTGCCGGTGGTTTCCGCGACCCGGGCTTGCGTGGCAACGCCTGAGGCGGTCGCGGCCGCGAGCGACGGCGCCCCGTGCAGTGTGCATGCCTCAGCGGTCGCATTTTCGAAAAGCAGGTAGCCGCCGACATTGCCGGCGCCGCCCTCGGTGTTCGTCACGGTGATGCGAAGGTCAGCAGTACGGCATGACCTTATCGCGGCGAGGCTCGGCGTCGGGTCGGTGGTCCAGGCGGGGAAAAGCCCGGGCCCGCCGGCGATCGAGGCGGCGGGTGTCCCAGAACACGCGGCGGCGAGGAGGGCGAGGACGACAAGCGGGCGTGTCCTCATGCTGTGCCGCATCCCTCAGTCATCGTTCACCGTCACGCGATTGGTCCGCAGCGCCGGACATCACCGGCATGGAGCGCTGGGCCACGGCTCCGCCCGCACGCTCGCATTGAGAGCATCGCCCATGACATCGACCAGAACGTATCGGCCATCCGGGTAGCACAAGTGGACCTCCGCATGGAACGTCCGCAGACCCCGCCCGTAGCCGACGACGACTCGCGTCTGGTCGAGCGAAACAACCCTGGCGGCCGCGGCGAGGACCCCGTCACATCCCTCGCCGATGCCGCAGTTGACTTGGGCAGGATGTGACGTAGGCGGCACTGTCGTCGAGCAAGCACCGACGCCCCCGAGCAACGAGACCAGAAGGACGAGGCGTGCGCAAGTAGTCCGCATACGTCCTCAGTCAGCGACGCCCAATGTCACCTGACGCATCCGGCCGATGGGGATGCGCCAATCGGACGAGTCTGCCGAGACTCGCCGAGAACTGCTGCCCGAGGGTTCTGCCGCTCAGCCGGTCATTCGGGATGTCGTAGCGGACCTCCACCATCCGTTCGAGCCTAAGGTTCGAGAGGTGGGCCGACTCCAGCTGCGTCGCAGCTTTAGAGGAGAGGAGGATCGACGAGCGGTCAACGGGCATCGCAAAGTCTGTTCCAGACTCTGGGTTGTCGACGAAGAGGCCGCGGAGACGCCGCGGACTACGGGCGCGCTGAGGTCGTCGGACGGCTTGGCGAGAACTTCTTGGGCCGCCGTCGAGGTCCAGTTCGGCGAATGCGAGCCCTGTAAGGCCCTCGGAAGCGGCGACGAACGCCGGCGAGACCGCGTAGAGCGAAACGTCGCTCAGCCCCATGACGTCGGCCGATCTGCTTCGCTCAACCCGAAACGCGCGGAGCCGTTGCTCTGGGAAGCGTCCTCGACGCAGCAGCTCCGATGGGTGTCGCTCCACGAGATTGAACTGGCCGACGCCTCGTGCAAAAGCCTCGCTGAGCTCCCACTCCAACATCAGTCCCGCCTCGCTCCTGTTCGGCAATGTCACGTCGACTGCGCACTCGGCCCGGCTGTCTCCGATGGTGGCAACCGGCCTCCCTTCACGAGTAGCCAGACGACGAAGACCAGCTCCCCGATATCTCCAACCAATAGGTACGAAACGGTGCCAGCGAGGCTTGGAGCCAGAACGGACACGAAGTGAACGGTTAGGTAGCTGCCGCCACCCAGGATCAACAGCGCCCCAACTACCTTGGGGAATGTTCCGGACCTGAACACCAGGTAGCCGAGCGGCAGCAACCACAATCCCCAGAACAGACCAACGAGTAGAGCCCCGTTGCGCCACAAGTCGGCGGCCAGCATGACGGCAGCATTGGCTCCAGCCTCACCGAGGGCACCCGTATACGCGGGGCTGGTTGCGACGGTGAGGGCCGTCAACTGGCTGACCAGGTTCATGCACTCGACCGCGACAGCCGCCGTGACCGTGACCACCATCGCCGTGGCAGCGAGCCGACCGGCGTGCCTCAGTAGCCGGTACAGGGCCGTGACCGCGAACAGCCATGCCGCCAGCGACACGAGGCCGACGGCAACGTCGACTCGCAGCAGGACCTCCGACGCCCGGATGTGGTCGGCCGTGGCTGCCGCGTCCGCGGATTGAACGACACGTGACCGCAAGACCATGGCGAGCACCGGCCCGAGGCTCCCGACCAGATACAGCATTCCTGTGATCCGGCCGAGCGTCTTCGGTGACGTCACGGTGCGGCCCTCCCGGGCTCATGGATGACGACGCGGCTCCTCTGCGATCGCCGGTGCCCGCTGTGATCCTAGAAGGACCGCGCAAGACTTCTTCGGCGAAGCGCCGCTCTGGGCTGGGTCGCATCGAGCCGGTCGCGCATGCATGCGTCACAGGTCGGTAAGTGTCGGCGAATGTCATGCGTCCGGCTCTTGAGCGCGGAGACGTAGGTCGTACATACGGCGAACGAATGGGTTTGGGTCGCTCCGGTCGCGGAGGGCTGCGATCGCCCGTTTGCCCACACGGCGATCTAGCATGGCGAAGCCGCGGATCACAAAGTCCGGCGACGTCAAAGCGTCCTCGACCGGCAGATCCAGATATTCCAAGACCGAACCATAAAACCTCGATACATCGGTGTTGGCCTCCGCATGCGCCGTGTCGATTGCTTGTTTCCAGGCATCGTCAACGTCACTGCCGAGGGCCTTCAGCTCGTCACTCAGCGGATATACGCGCCACCAGAACGAGCCGTCTTCAAACCGGGCGACTTCGGCACGATGCCAGGTGAACCACACGCGCCCGTACTCCTCTTTGTCGTACCGGTACTTCGTCACGTGGACGTCGAAGTGCTTGGCGACCGCTGGCTCCAGGAGCGCAAACACGCGAGCCTTAACCTTCGACCAGCGCACCCTCATGACCGGCGACGGCACCCTCATGACCGGCGACGGCACCTTCACGTCAGTCAGCGCGATGCCATGTGTCGGCGCAGGAACGCATCCAGCTTCTCGAGCGCCTCGGGGAGGTCCGTGCGGCCGAGGCCGAGGCGGAAGTGAGAATCGCCGCTCCCGAAGGTGGTCGACGGGAGGAGCAGCACCCCGGTCGCCTCGACGAGCCGCGCCGCGAAGGCGTCCGCGGACGAGCCGGCCGCGCCGCCGGGAAGCAGGCGCGGGAACCCGGTCGAGCCACCGCGCGGGCGGACCCAGCTGAACGTCTCCGTGTTCTCGGCGAAGAATGCGTCGAGCACGCCCAGGTTCGCCGCCACGATCTGGCGGCTTCGCACCAGCACCCGCTCGCGCGCGCGCAGGCCGATCAGTGCGAGCACCTCCGACGGCGCCGACGAGCAGATCGTCGTGTAGTCCTTCATCCGGGCGCAGCGATCGAGCACGGCCCGATCCCGCGTCGCGAGCCAGCCGATGCGCAGCCCGGCCATCGCGAACGACTTCGACATGACCCCGATCGACACGGCGCGCTCGTCGAGGTCGGCGCCGGCCGGCAGCGTCGCAGCGCCATTGTGCTCGAGGAAGCGATAGACCTCGTCGGCGACGAGGCGGATCCCGGCCGTGGCGCACTCGGCGGCGAGACGGCGCCACTCCCCCTCCGTCGGGAGCATCCCGGTCGGGTTGTGCGGCGCGTTGACGACGACCATCCGCGTCTCGGGCCGGAACGAGCGGATCAGCCGATCGACGTCGAGCGACCAGCCGTCCTCCTCGCGCAGCGCGTGCAGGCTGACGTGCGCGCCCGTCGATCGCGCGACCTCGTACAGCGACTGGTAGCCGGGCCACGTCACGATCGCGTGGTTGCCTTCCTGGAGCGAGGTCGCCATGAGGCAGAAGATCGCCTCCTCCGCGCCGGCGAAGACGAGCACGTCGTCGGCCCCGATCGAGTCGTACAGGCTCGCGATCTCCCGTCGCAGGAGCGGGTGCCCGGTCGATTCCGTGTAGCCGAGCTGCAGCCCCGACCACATCGCCGCGGTCTCGTCATCGGCGAGCGCGAGCAGGTCGGCCATCGACCAGCCCTCGACGTCGCTCGCGCAAAGGACGTGCTTGACCGCAAACTCCCATCGCGCGAAGTACCGCTCGAGGGCGAAGTCGGCCAGCCGCATCCGCGGATGATGCACCCCGACCGACCGATCCACGGTGCTAGCCTCGCCGCCGTGACGAACACGATCGCGATCGTCGGGTCGCCAACGGCGCTCGGCGGCCATTTCGCGGGCATGGACCGCGGACCGGCGGACCTTCGAGCGGCCGGCCTGCTCGATCGCCTGTACGACCGCCCGCGCCTCGGAGACGCGACGTTCGTCGACCACGGGGACGTGCCGAACGACCCCGGTTGGGCGCCCGACGCCGACCCGATCATGAAGAACCGCCAGGCGATCATCGACTACCTCGGGCGCCTCGCCACGTACGTCGAGGACGTGCTGGACGAGGATCCCGGTGCTCGCCTGCTGATGCTCGGTGGCGACTGCACGACCCACGCCGGCACGATGGCTGCGCTCAAGCGCGCGACGCCCGATGCGCGACTGGCGATCGCCTGGTTCGACGCCCACGGCGACTTCAACATCCCCGCCTCGACGCCGTCGGGCAACGTCTGGGGCATGCCGTTCGCGATGCTGTGCGGCCGTGGCGATCCCGGCCTCGTCGCCGCATGCGACGGCCCGACCGTCCGCGAGGAGGACGCCGCTCTTCTCGGCGGACAGGTTCTCGATGAGCAGGAGTCGCGGATGCTTGCCGCGTCGCCGGTAGCCCAGTTCGGCGCGGGCATGCTCGCCGGCCCCGCGGGCTTGGCCGCCCTCGAAGGCTGGTCTCGGGTGGTTGGCGAGCGCACGGACGGCCTCTATGTCGCATTCGATCTCGACGCCATCGACGCCTCGGAAGGCGTCTGCGTCGCGATGCCGGAGCCGGATGGGCTCTCGCTCGAGACGGCGGTCGATGCGATCCGCATCCTTGCCCGGGCCAACCGGATCGTCGGCTTCGGCCCGACCGCGACAATGCGGCGGTCGGACTCGCCGCTCGACTTCGACCGCCATGTCGACACCGTCGCCCGGCTCACGGAGGCGGCGCTCGAATGACGCGGACGATCATGTTCATCCACGGCGCGTGGGTGACGCCGCTGTGCTGGGAGCGGTTCGTGCCGTGGTTCGAGGCGAATGGCTACCGCTGCATCGCGCCCGCGTGGCCCGGCAAGGACCGCCCGATCGACGCGATCCGCGCCGATCCATCACCGCTCGCCGGGCTCGGCGTGGGCGAGATCGTCGACCACTATGCCGACCTGATCCGCGCGATGGACGAGCCGCCGATCCTCGTCGGCCACTCGTTCGGCGGGCTGTTCACCCAGATGCTGCTCGACCGCGGGCTCGGCGCGGCGGGCGTCGCGATCGACTCGGCGCCGCCCAAGGGTGTCTGGGCCTACGAGCCGACCGCCCTCCGCGCCCTCATCACGACACTCCTCCACTGGCGGGTCTGGCGCAGGGTGGTGACGTGGAAGTACTCGAACTTCCGGTACGCGTTCGTCCACACGCTTTCCGAGGCGGACGCGCACGCGGCGTACGACCGGCAGGTCGTCCCCGAGACCGGCCGCATCTTCTGGCAGAGCGCGGTCGCGATGCTCGATCGCTCGAGCCCGATCAAGGTGAGCTTCTCCAACGGAACCCGGGCGCCGCTGCTCCTGCTCGCCGGCGCGAAGGACCGCATCGTTCCGCCCGTCATCAACCGTCGGAACTTCAAGGCCGCCGCCAGGTCCTCGGCCCGCACCGACTTCCACGAGTTCCCCGACCGAACCCACTGGATCATCGCCCAACCCGGCTGGGAGGAGGTCGCGCAATACGCCGCGACCTGGCTCGAGGGTCTGGGGCTCGGCCCGACCTCGTGACGGACTCGGCCGGGCGCCCGGAAGACATCCGGCGTTACCTGTTGCCGGGCGAGCGGCTCGCGTGGAAGGCAAACCTGCTGTTGGCCCGAACAGCTTGCTCTGCGCGAGCTTGTTGAACCTGGGGTCAACCGTCGGATAGAACTGGAGCGCGTATTCGTCATCCACAACGCGTCAATTCGGGCATCGGGTGAGGGTTCGACAAGAAGGCCGCCCTCGGCCACGCTCAGATCGGGGCTGGCGGCTCCATTACTGCGGACTACTACCCGTACCAGTTCTGGCTGACGGGCACCAGCGGCCGAGGCCCCTAGACGACCGACGAGCCTCGCAGCGAGGCCGGCAATCGGACAAGGCCCGGATCGACGCCGAACACGTCGCGGATCCGGTCGCCGCTGAGCGATTCCGCAGGCGGGCCGTCGGCGACGATGCGGCCCTGGTCGAGGACGACGATGCGCGGGAAGAAGTGTGCCGCGAGGCCGACGTCGTGCAGGACCGAGATGATCGTCGTGCCGTCGCGGGCGTTGAGGTCGGCGAGGAGGTCCATGACCTCGACCTGGTGACGGAGGTCGAGGTGGACCGTCGGCTCGTCGAGGACGAGGATCGGGGCGGCCTGCGCGACCGCCATCGCCAGCAGCACGAGCTGGCGCTCGCCGAGGGACAGCTCGCGGGCATCGCGCCCGAGGAGATGTCCGACGCCGACTCGATCGATGGCGCGGGCGATCGCGGAGCGATCGACCGGACGGAGCCCGCGGATCGGGTGCTCGTGGGGCAGGCGGCCGAGGGCGACGACCTCCTCGACCGTCGTCGAGAACGGGAGCGACGGCAGCTGGGGCACGACCGCGAGACGCCTGGCGACCCCGATTCGATCGAGGCCCGCCAACGGAAGCCCGCCGATCTCCACGGTTCCCGCCGTCGCATCGACCAGGCCGGCGATGGCGCGGAGCAGCGTCGACTTGCCGGCGCCGTTCGGTCCGACGAGGGCGACCCGTTCGCCGGCCTCGATCCGGAGGTCGATGTCGCTGATCGCGGGCCGGCCGCGGTAGGCGACGGTGAGGCGCTCGGTTCGGACGGCGTCGGTCATCGATCGATCACAGGTCGTAACCGGCACGGGTCCGGCGGAGGAGGAAGAGGAAGAAGGGCGCCCCGATCACCGCCGTCACGACACCGACTGGGAGGTCACCGAGCAGCCGCGCCGCGAGGTCGGCGCCGACCATGAGGATGGCGCCGAAGATCGCCGCGAGCGGCAGCACGATCCGCGCGTTTGGCCCGACGGCGAGGCGGACGACGTGCGGCGCCACGAGCCCGACGAACCCGATCAGCCCGGACACCGCGACCGCGGCGGCCGTCGCGAGCGAGGCCAGGCCGAGGAGGATCGCCCGCTCCCGCCGGACGTCGACGCCCAGGTGCGCAGCCGCCTCCTCGCCGAGCAGGAAGCCATTCAGCGCGCGTGCGCGGAGTGCGATCAGGATCGACGCGCCGAGGATCAGCGGCATGGCCGTGCCGAATCGCACCCATGTGGCCGCCTCGAAGCCGCCGAGCAGGTACGAGAAGATCTGGCGCAGTCCCGCGCCGGACAGGAACATCGCCATCGACAGCCCGGCGGCGAGGAGCGACGCGATCGCGTAGCCCGTCAGGAGCAGGCTCGTCATCTGGCCGTGCCCGCCCGCGCGGGAGAGGCGGTACACGACGAAGACCGCCCCGAGCGCGCCGAGGAAGGCGAGCCCGTGCAGCAGCCCGAACTCGAAGAAGACGGCGCGGATCGGCAGGATCACCGCCACCGCCGCCCCGAGCGCGGCCCCGGACGCCGTGCCGAGCACGTATGGATCTGCGAGCGGGTTGCGCAGCACGCCCTGGAACGTCGCGCCGGCCACTGCCAGGCCGACGCCCACGGTCATCGCCTCGAGGACGCGCGGCAGCCGCAGCTCGAACACGATCGTCTCCTCGGCGGCCGTCCAGTGAATCCCGAGGTCGAGCCCGAGCAGCCGATGCGCGAGGATCGCGACGGTGTCGCCGGGCGGCACGAAGACCGACCCGGCGGCAACGCCGAGGACCAGGACGACGAGCAGCCCGACGATGCCGATCGCGGCCAGGACCAACGGCCGACGTGCGATCGACCGCGTCGCACCGCGTCGGTGCACGAGGGCCGTGGCCGCGCTCATCGGGAGCTCACGAAGGCGCCACCGATGGCGCGACCGATGGCGCGACCGCCGGGAACGACATGCCCGGCACGTCGATGCTGATGCCGGGGTGGATCGCAGTGACGAGGTCGTACAGGCCCTGCACCAGGCGCGGACCGGGCCGCGTGATCACGATGTCGTCGACGGCTACGATCCGGCCGTTCCTGACGGCAGTCATGCCCTCCCAGCCGGCGCGCTTGCCGACCGCGCCCGGCGTGACGCCATATGCGCCATCGCCGAGCAGGATCACCTCGGGGTCGGCGGCCACGAGGTTCTCGAGGGAGATCGAGTAGCTCGCGTCGCCGGAGATGGGCCTGGAGCCGGCAAGCAGGAACATCTCGCCGTAGATCGACTTGGCGGGCGGGGTGAAGATTCCGCCCGTGACGTCGATCTCGTAGAACAGGCGCGGCTGGTCCGGTGCCGTGGACGCGATGCGCGTGAGGGCGCTGATCTCTGCCTGCATCTGATCGGCGAGCGCGGTCGCCGCATCGTGCAGCCCGACCGCGTCGCCGATGAGCCTGATGCCGCGCAGCGCGCCGGCGATCGACGTCGGGTAGCTCACGACGACCGGGATGTGCGCGGCGCGGAGCTGCGTCACCGCGTCGCCCTGGGTCAGGCCCGTCCCACCGGACACGACCAGGTCGGCGCCGCTCGCGATGATCTTCTCGACGTCGACGCCGGAGAAGGTCGCGACCTCGGGGATCGACGCGGCCTCGGGCGGGAAGTTGGCGACGTCCTGGACCTTGCCGACGACGCGCGAGCCGGCGCCGAGCGCGAACAGGGTCTCGGTGGTGGCCGGGGTCAGGGACACGATCTTCCGGGGTTCGGTCGGGATCGTGACCTGGGTGCCCTCGTCATCGGTGAGGGTGACGGGGAATGCAGGTGCAGCCGAGGGCCCCGACGAGGTCGGCGGCGCGGACGTCGGGATGAGCGATGTCGCGCCCGGCTCGATCGTGGGCGCGGTCGTCGGCGCGGCGGACGAGCAGCCGATGGCGAGGACCACTAGGGCGACGAGGAACAGGCGCAGGGAACGGGGAATCGAACGTGCAGCCATGGAAGTCTCCGGCGTTCGAGGAAGGGACCTGGCGCGGTGGCGCGCCACGCGACGTCGGGGAGGGCTGCGTCAGCCGGTGGATCGCATGCGGTGCCTACCCTTTCTCTCGA
The DNA here is from genome assembly GCA_035631615.1 of Candidatus Dormiibacterota bacterium. Lineage (GTDB taxonomy): Bacteria > Chloroflexota > Limnocylindria > Limnocylindrales > CSP1-4 > UBA5189. The sequence continues at coordinate 12,519 of DASQIK010000008.1, forward strand.
AGGTCGAGCAGACACTGCGGGTCGGCGACCGGACTTCCATCGCGAGCGATGGTCACCGTAGCGGGACTGTGCCGGACTCTCACCGGCTTCGCGGCCGCGCAGTGTGTCGTCGAAGCGGACGACGGCCGAAGCCTAGCACTCCGGCTGGCGCGTGAGCCGTCCCCTCCCCGGTGCGCCGTACCTCCCGGGTGAGCCCGCGATAAGCGGCGGGTGATACCTCCGTGATCGCGCGTGCAGCCCCGGGGTCGATGATCCGACCGTCGTCGCCTCCCGCCGGTAACCCGCCGCGGAGGTCGAGATGTCGGGTGGTCATCGCTGGGCACGGTGGCTCGGACCGCCGATCGTCATCGGGGCGGTCGCGCTGGTCCTGAGCCAGCTCCACGCCGGAGCGGATGCGGGCGGCCGCACGACGCCGCCACCGGTCGGGGCGTGCGCCGCGTCGCCGCTCCCAACTGACGCCGCGGGGCGGCCGCGACCCGACGTCGGGCCGGGATCGTGGTGGACCCTGGGCGAGCGGCTCGACGCGCACGGCGCGATGGCCGGCCGCCACCTCGCGGTCGGGCGCGGCGGCGCCACGACGTTTGCGATGGACCTCCCGATCGAGTCGATCGCGAGCGGGCCGGTGGGCGGTGTGGTCATTCTCGCCACGGATGGAGAGCAGCGTTCCGAGATCCGGCTCGTCTCCGTTGCAGGCGCGTGCTCGTGGCTGGTCGATACGACCGGCGACGTCGTCCGTGGCGCGATCCTCGATCCGCTCGATGGCTCGGTGCTCGCCCACCTGGTGAGCCGCGCGACGCGTGCTGATCTCGGGACATGGCGGTTCGGCGGCCAGGGCGCTGCCGCGATCGATGCCCCGCAGCTGGTCGCGCCTGCCCTCGACGCCGGCCTCCTCGAGGGGCCGGCGTGGGTCACGGACCTCCGCCTCGACAGCACGTCGCGGCTCCTTGCCGTCCAGTCGTGCACGGACAGCGGCTGCCTGACGCGGATCTTCGACCTGCAGGCACGGGCAACGACGCCCGCGATCCTCCGCGGCGCGGCGGCCGACGTCGCCCAGGGTGCGATGCTCGGCTTTGCGAACGGCAAGCTGCTCACGTGGGCGGCATGCCCGGGCTACCCGTGCGCCATCCAGGCATGGGATCTCGCGACGGGCACCAGCTCGATCATCCTCGACCGCGCCGATGGCGCGGCCGTCACGCGCGATGGGCGCTTTCTCGTGGCCTCTTCGGACAGCCGCGCCGGCAGGACACTCCGCCTCGACCTGATCTCCGGCAAGACCGTGCTCGCCAAAGGGGTTCGCGCGGGCGAGCGGTTGCTCGCGTCGGGTGTCGCGGCGACGAGCGGGGTCCAGCTCGGCGTCGACGAGGTCGCCATCGGCGCGCCGGGCGCCACGCCCCACTCCTTCCGCCCAGTCGCCGCGGAGGTGATCCCGTGATCGCGCTGCCACGCAGGTTCGTCGTCGGGTGCAGCGCGATGGCGCTGGCCGCCGCGCTGATCGCGAACGCGGCTACCGTCGCCCACGGCCCGGACCCACTCCTGGGCACCACGCCGTGGGGCCTCGACCAGGTCGTCGGCTACCAGTGGAAGTCGGGCGCCACGCCGCCGTCGTGGATGGCCGCCGCCATCGATGCAGGCGCAGCGGACGTGCGATCGAGCAAGGGCTCGCGAGCCGCCACCTTCATCCGGGTCAGCTCCTCGAGCAGCGAGATCGCGTACGGCGGCGCGGTCCCCTGCTCGAGCTACGGAATCGCGTGCATGAACCGGACGGGCGTGCCGAGCTCGTTCGACGGCATGTGGTTCCGACCGTACGGCTGGGCGTTCGACTGGGGCACCCTGCGCTGGTGCCAGGGCCAGTCGACGCCGACGACCGGGTGCTACGACGCAGAGAACGTGGCCCTCGACGAGTTCGGCCACATCGAGCTGCTGGGCCACCACCAGAACCTCGAGGACGAGAGCGATTTCCAGGACGCGGTCGTCCAGTACGCCGCCCGGAGCAAGCCCAGGGCGGGCTGGGACCAGCACGCCTTCGGGCGCTGCGACGTGGCCCGGCTCCAGCTCGAGTACGCCCTCGAGTCGAGCGCCGACAGGGTCTCGACGTGCCTGTCGCTCGCCACGTCGCTGTCTGTCGTCGCGAGCGCGACAACGATCGATGCCGGCAGCTCCGTTCGGATCACCGGCACGTTCAAGGTGGCCGTGACATCGGCGGCGAAGGCGCTCTCCGGCGACCCATTGAGCGGCCGGACGATCACGCTCCAGCGGCGGCTCCCCGGCGCGACGTCGTGGTCGACCTTCGGGCCCCTCGGCGGCAACTCCACGGCGGGCAGCTACGGGCTGACGCTCACGCCGTCGACGACGTACGACTACCGGCTGCTGTTCACGGCCCCCGGCGGCGATGGTCTCCTTGGCGCAACGTCGGCGACCGTGCGGATCGCGGTGATCGCCTGCCCGACGACGCCGGCGCGCGGTGCGATTCGGCTGTCACCGTGCCTCTGAGAGCCGGCTCGGCGCGCGACACGGGAAGCCGGGCCACGCCCGGCCTCCCGCCGCTCAGGCGGTCGTGGCGACCTGGGCCGGCGTGAAGATCGAGACCTGGGCTGCGTCCGGGAGCATCACGCCGAACACCTTCTGGAGGGTGAGAAGGTGGACGCAGCTCCCCCACGATTCGAAGTAGTGGCAAGTGCAGTGCCACTGACCGGCATCGAGGCTCACGTGGTGGGTGTCGTTGTCGCCGCGGAACGTGAGCGCAACGCGATCGATCGAGATGCGATCGAGCTCACGGGCGTAGCGATTCGCCTTCTCGACCTTGCCGATCAGGGAGCTGTGCATCTGGCCAGACCCTCCAGGCCCCGCGCGGGGCGATGGCGGCCGCCGTCCGGTCCTGCACCGACCGAGCGAGGCGGGCGCCGGTCAAGCCTACACCCGGGCCGTCGGTCCGACCATCCCCAGACCGGGCCGTCCGGGGCCGCCAGCGGCGCGGGCTTGCGGCGCTTTCGGCCGCCGGCCAAGCGAGGCGGATCAGCCGGGAACGGCGGCCGGGTCGTCGCGGCGGAGGAGGATGCCCAGGTAGACCTTGAACGGGCCGACGTCGGCGTCGCGGGAGCCGGCCATGCCGGCAAAGATCTGTGACACGTGGTCGAGATCGTGGGCCGTCCAGGTCGACAGGAGCTCGCGGAGCGTCACCTCGCCGAGAGCCGGGTGCATGCCACGCCGATCGAGGTCACCGTCACCGACAAGCGCTCCGAGGCGCTCCAGGTTCGCGGCGCGGAGCTGCGCGAACCGATCCACCAGCTGGTCGAGCGTCTGGTCGTCGTCGCGACCCTGGTGCTTGAAGCGATCCAGGGGATCGAACGGCACCGACGTGCCCTCGTCGAGGATCCGTCGGGTGCGGACGATCCAGTTGTCCAGCTCCGTCGTGATCAGGTGCCCGACGACATCCCGCGGCCGCCAGCCACCGTCCACGTCCGGCGTGTCGCCCCAGGCGTCGGGCAGGCCCTTGAGCAGCGCGGACACGACGCGTGGCGTCCGCTCCAGGAGGTCGGTGGTCTCGGCGAGGAAGATCGTCATACGGTCGAGTCTACGAGCGCGGGCCTTTTGGCACGCCCGGCATGCGGCCCGTGATCACGAGGGGGTCGCCAAGCGGCCTTACGGCGCGTTCGTGCCCTCGCGGCCAAAGTCGTCCTCGATTCGGATCACGTCGTCGAGCTCCGGGGTGGAGACCTCGATGAGCGTGCACGTCTCGATCGCCGCGTAGCGGTGCTTGCGCGTGACAGCGACGTGGGCGCCTTCGCCGGGCCCGAGCTCGCGGTCCTCCACGACCCCCGCGTCGTTCTCGAGGGTCAGGAGGAGGAGACCGGACAGCACGTAGATCCACTCGTCCTTCGCGTCGTGGTACTGGAACGAGAGGCGCTTGCCGGTCTCGATGACGATGAGCTTGCCGACGTACTGCTCGGCGTGGGCCCAGATGATCTCGTGGCCCCAGGGCTTCTCGACGCGGCGCGGCAGGGAGCCGGGCGGCGGGGGCGGGACCGGGTCGGTGGTCATCGGCCGACGCGGCGGACCCGACGGCCAGCCGGAGCCGAGGCGAGATTCGCCGCTCACCCGCGGACCAGCTGCTCGCCCGCGCCGACGAGCGCGTCGCGCGCATCCGCCGACGTCGCTTCCGTGTACACCCGCACGAGCGGCTCGGTGCCCGACGTCCGGATGAGCAGCCACGATCCGTCGTCGACGAAGAACTTGAAGCCGTCCTTCGTATCGAGCGCCTGCGTCCGCGTGACGGGCTGGCCCGCCAGCGCCGTCGGCGGCGTGCCGACGAGGCCCTCGAGCAGTCGCCGCTTCGTCTCCGGGTACGCCGACCGCTCGACGTGGACATCGATGCGCCTGTAGAACGATGGCCCAGCGAGCTCGTGGAACTGCGCGACGATCTTCGACACCGGCCAGACGCCGCGCGCCATCTCGCGCAGGAACAGGTCGAGCAGGAGCAGGTCGGCATAGATCCCGTCGCGCTCGGGCAGGTGCATCCCGAACCCGAACCCGCCGGACTCCTCGGCGCCCATCATCGCCCCCGTCTCGATCATCTTCGGGCCGATGAACTTGTAGCCGACGGGACTCTCGTACACCTCGATGCCGAAGTGCTTGCCAAGGCGCGCCGCCATTGATGTGTTGTTGACCGACACGACCACCGGCTGGCGCAGCTCCCGGAACTCCGCGAGGTAATACATCAGCAGTCCGGTGACCTCGAGCTGGTGGATGAAGGTGCCCTGCTCGTCCGCGGCGCCGGCGCGATCCGCGTCACCGTCGAGCAGCAACCCCACCTCGCTGCCGTCCTGGACGATCCTCGTCAGCGCCTCGTCGATGTTCGGCCGGATCGGCTCCGGGTTGACGCCACCGAAGTACGGGTTGCGTTCCTGGTGGATCTCGTTGACGCGGATGCGGCCGCCCCCGAGGAGCCGGCTGAGCCAGCCGGAGCCCGCGCCCCACATCGGCTCGACGAGGACATCGATGTCGGCTGCCTTGAGGGCATCGAGGTCGACCGTCCTTCGCACAAACTGCTCGTAGCCCTCGTACGGGTCGTAGCGCTCGACCAGCCCGGCCGCCTCGGCGTCCGCGAACGGGCGGCGCTCGACGGGGGCGCCCTTGGCGATCGACGCCTCGATGACGGCCAGCATGTCCGGCCCGCCGGCCGACCCGGTCGGGGCCTTGACCTTGAAGCCGTTGTCGGTCCACGGGTTGTGGCTCGCGGTGATGACGACGCCCGCGGCCGCGCCGCGCGCGACGACCTCATACGAGCTCATCTGGGTCGGCACCGCGTGCGCCGCGAACGCGACCGGAATGTCGTGGGCGAGGATCACCTCGGCCGCGGCCATCGCGAAGTGCTCCGACGCGAACCGCCGGTCGTAGGCGAGGACGACCCCCTTCGCCTGCTCGCCGCGCCCGGCCACGTACCGGGCGACGCCGTCGGCGCAGCGCCGGACGTTCTCGAACGTGAAGTCCTCGGCGATCCGAGCCCGCCACCCGTCCGTGCCGAACACGATCGGCGACCTGGGCGCGGACTCGGTCACTGGCGTTCCTCCCAATCGGCGACGCGGCTCACGAGGGCGTGGACGGGGTCCGGGGCCGCTGCCGCTCCGGTGAGCAGGGCCACCGGGCTCTGGGCGAGGATATCGCGCGGCCCGCCGCTCACGGCGAGCCGCCCGCCGACGCGCTCGATCACGAGGTCGGCGTCCGTCGCGGCGACCGCCTCGTTCGGCGGAATCACCCGGCCGGTTCCCGTGCCGCCGAGCGCCGCGACGAGCTGCGTCCACGAGCCGAGATCGCTCCAGCCGACGCTCATCGAGCCCATGAGCACGCGGCGGTCGCTCGCCGCGCCCTCCATGACCGCATGGTCGATCGACATCGGCTTCAGGCGGTCATAGGCCGCGTGCAGCCCGGATTCGCTGCCCGCGACGCTGCCGATCATCGTGATCAGCCCCGTATACCGGTCGATCGCGTCGCGGATCGCCCGGCGCTGCCACAGGAAGATGCCCGCATTCCAGGCGACCCCGAGCTGCGAGAACAGCTGCCCGGCCCGCTCGCGATCCGGCTTCTCCTCGAAGCCCGACAGGGGATACATCTGGATGCCGTCGATGACCGCGCCGGCGTCGTAGTTCGGAATGAGGTAGCCGTATTCGGTTGCCGGGCGCTCCGACTTCACGCCCAGGGTGAGGAGCGGCGCCTCGACCTCGAATGCCCCATCCCGCGCGACGCGGGCGACGGCCTTGATGACCTCGCGATACACGCCGTCGCGCGCCGGGTCGATCCAGGCGTCGGCCGGGAGGACGAGCATCACCTCGTTCGGCTCCCGCTCGAACTGGAGCGTCGCCAGCGCGATCGCGGCGGCGGTGTTGCGCCCGAGCGGCTCGCCGATCACGCGGACCCCGGGGAGCTGCTCGCGCACCATCGGTCCGTAGCGACGCTCGGTCACGACCGCGACGTCGTCGGGTCGCAGGCCGAGCTCCGGGCCGACGATCCGGTCGAACGTGCGCTGGAGCAGCGACCGGTCGTCGAGCAGGGGCAGGAACGGCTTGGGCGTCTCGGGCCGGCTGAGTGGCCACAGTCGCGTCCCGCCGCCGCCGGCCATGATCACCGCGTACATCGCGCCATCCTATCGGCGCGGCGACGCCCGCGGGCTAGAACGATGGCGGCGTGATGCAGAACAGCACGCGCGCCACGCCGGGCCCCGGGTTGGTGTTGTGGTGGGGCACGCGCGAGGGGTGCGTCACGGCGTCGCCGGCCTCGAGGCGGTAGTGCTCGGCGCCGACCCACAGGTCGAGGACGCCCTCGAGCACCACGAGGACCTCCTCGTCCGAGTCGTGGGTGTACGCCTCGTCTCCGGTTCCGCCACCGGGCTGGATCGTCGACATGATCACCTGGAGCTTGCCGTCGGTGGCGCGCGTCAGGAACTCGTCGACGGCGCCGAGGCCCTGGTAGACCACCCGCCGGCGATCCGCTCGCCGCACGACGATGCCCGCCGTTTCGTCCGCCGCGAAGAGCTCGGCGATCGAGGTGCCAAGGGCCCGCGCGATGCGCTGTACCGAGGCGATCGAGGGCGACGCGACTCCGCGCTCGACCTGGGACAGGAAGCTCTCGGTCACGCCGGCCTGCGCGGCGAGCTTCCGGAGGGTTGCGTCCTGGGCGAGGCGAAGGGCACGGATGCGCGCGCCGAGGTCGACCTCCATCGGCTCGGGCTCGACGTTGGGCGCCGTTCGCATGGCCATCGCGGGCTGAAGTATAGCTTCAGAACTACGCGTCTCCCGTTGACGAACGATGGCGCGCTTCCTACGATGCGACGATCCGGCTGAAGTGCCACTGCAGCCAGTGCTGCATCCCCGGCAGCGCTCCCGGCCGGAGAGGAGGAGTCATGGAACCCCGCCGCTCCCTGTCCCTGCTGCGACTCGGCGTGGCCGCCTGCGTGGTCGCCCTCGTGTCGGCCTGTTCGAGCGGCGGCACCGCGACGACCGGGCCATCGTCGGCACCGGTCGCGACGACCAACGTGACTGCGGCTCCCGTGACCCCGGGGCCAACCGAGGTTCCTCCTGACCAGGTGACGGGGGCCCTTTCCGTCCTCGAGTGGGGTGGCTACGAGACGCCGGACTTCTGGATCGACTTCAAGAAGACCTACCCAAAGGTCGACGTCGCGTTCACGTTCGGCACGACGGACGCGGACATCCGCTCCCAGATGAAGGCCGGCAGCACCGCCGACCTGTTCCACCAGTACACCGGCTGGATCAAGCTCGACGTGAACGACGGCCTCGTCGCCCCGATCGACACGAGCAAGCTCAAGAACTGGAGCAAGGTCCCGCCGGCGTTCCAGCAGATCGGCCAGTACAACGGCAAGCAGTACTGCGTGGCCTGGGACTGGGGCTTCACCTCGATCCTGTATCGGACCGACAAGGTCGCCGCCCCGATCGACACGTGGGCCGCGCTCACCAACCCGACCTACAAGGGCCACATCTCGATGTGGGATGACGGGCCGGGCGCGGTCACCGTCTCCTCGTACATCCACCACTACGACGAGACGAACATCACGCCGGACCAGCTGGCGGCGATCAAGGCCGAGTGGACGGCCCAGGCCAAGCTCAACCGGACGTACTGGGAGTCGGCCGGTGACCTCCCGCCGCTCTTCAAGTCGGGCGAGGTCACGGTGGCGTACGCCTGGCAGGGCGACTTCGCGACCCTGATCGGCGAGGGCGTGCCGGTCGCCTATGCCGACCCGAAGGAGGGGCGCAACTCCTGGGTGGGCGTGTACTGCATCAACGCCAAGTCGCAGAACTACGACCTCGCCCTGAAGTTCATCGACGAGAAGCTCGCCAAGCAGACAAACGTGAACCTGGTCAACGAGTACTTCTACGGCTCGGCGAACGGCGATGTCATGAGCGGGATCAACGACCCCGCACAGGCGGCGACGTACACGAACGCCACCTCGGGATCGACGCCACAGCTCCTGTCGAAGACGTTCTCGATCGGTGACCCGACGATCCTGCAGCGGACGAACTTCACGCCCGATGTCACACAGGCCCAGGTCGACGCCTGGACGCAGATGTGGACAGAGGTGAAGGCCTCGCAGTAGGAGGGGTCCGCGGAGCGAGGCTCAGGGCGCCCATCACGTGGCCCCGCAGATTCCTGAGCCCATGAACGCCGCCGCCCGTCTGCCGAGAGGCGACGGGCGGCGGCGC
>DASQIK010000009.1:0-38935 GCA_035631615.1 Candidatus Dormiibacterota bacterium
CCGGGGCTCTCATTTGCATGCGGGGAGCACAATCCGAGACGTGAACCGCGTGCGGTGCCTGGGTTCCCTGGGGGTGGCATCGCTCCTGCTCGGAGCCTGCACGACGACACCCGGCCCGACACCGAGCCAGACGTCGCTCCCGCCCACGCCGACTCCGACGGCCACCATTGCGCCCAGTCCCACGGCACCCCCAACGGCCGCGGTGCCCGGTTCCATCGTGGTGCTGGCCTGCCCTGGGTCAGTCACGGCGGGGGCCGTCTGCTTCGGCACCGACACCGGCACGATCACGGCGCGAGCGGTCAAGGGTTCGAAGCTGACGGTGACGCTCGTCGTCAACAACCCGGGCGGGACGGTGTCGCCGCCCGTCTCCGTGCTGCTGTACATGCCCGACGCCGGCGCCCTGCCGTTCGGGCAGCCGAACTGCACGACCTGCAACTCGACCTCCGGCAAATCCGTGCTCGGGCTGGAGTGGCCGGCACTCGCTTCCGGCGAGACGCGCACGGTTTCGGTCGACATTCCGGTGACCGGCGCGGCGGGCGCCACCGCGTTCTTCGCGAACCTGTATCAGCAGGCGCTCGCAGACGTGATGGCGGCGGAGATCGCGGGCGGCATCCAGCCGACCGATACGACGTGGAAGGTGGCGCTCATGATCAGCGCCAAGTAGGTCCGACCCGGAGGAGCGCTCGGGCACGACGGCACGGTGGCGTGCCATCCCGGCTCTGACGATGCGTTGAAACATCCGTTCGGTTTGGGGCGATTCGCGTACACTTCGTGACGTGCCCCAGGACCAGATCGTCGTGCGCGGAGCGCGCGAGCACAACCTGAAGAACGTCGACGTCGCGTTCCCGCGCGACCGGCTCGTGGTGATCACGGGCCTGAGCGGCAGCGGCAAGAGCAGCCTGGCGTTCGACACGATCTACGCCGAGGGCCAACGCCGGTACGTCGAGAGCCTGAGCGCGTACGCGCGGCAGTTCCTGGGCCAGATGGAGAAGCCGGACGTCGACCAGATCGACGGCCTGAGCCCGGCCATCTCGATCGACCAGAAGGGCGCCTCGCGCAACCCGAGATCGACCGTCGGCACGGTCACCGAGATCTACGACCACCTGCGCCTGCTGTTCGCGCGCATCGGGATTCCCCACTGCCCGAACGGCCACGCGATCGAGCGCCAGACCGTGCAGCAGATCGTCGACCAGGTGCTCGAGATGCCGGAGGGGACGCGGCTGCTCGTGCTCGGGCCGCTGATCAAGGACCGCAAGACCGAGGGCGATCGGATCTTCGATGCGGCGCGCAAGCAGGGCTTCGTGCGCGTCCGGGTCGATGGCGAGACGTACGACCTGGCGGACGCGCCGACGCTCGACAAGTACAAGCGGCACACGATCGAGGTCGTGGTCGATCGATATGTCGTGCGGCGCGCCGAGGCGCCGGCAGGCCCCGACGGCGTGACGCCGCAGCCCTGGGCGCGCGACGAGCGCGGCCGGCCGATCGACCCGGACACGGGCGAGGCCCTCGAGGATCCCGACCGGCCCCGACTGGCCGATTCGGTCGAGACCGCATTGCGACTCGGGGAGGGCGTGGTGCTCATCGCGCCCGCGGCGCGGGAGGGCGAGGCGCCCGAGTTCGAGGAGCGCCGGTTCAGCGAGCGGTACTCGTGCCCGTACGACGGCACGACCATCGACGAGCTCGAGCCACGCAGCTTCTCGTTCAACTCGCCGCACGGGGCCTGCCCCACGTGCACTGGGCTCGGGGTACGCCTCGAGATCGATCCGGATCTCGTCATCCCGGACCGCGGCAAGAGCGTCGTGCAGGGCGCGGTCGTGCCGTGGGCGCGACTGATCACCGACGCCAGCTGGCGGCTCAAGATCACCGAGGCGGTCTTCCTCAGCCACGGCTGGGATCCGATGAAGCCGCTGCGCGACCTGCCCGCGGAGGCGATCCAGCATCTCCTGTTCGCGCCGAAGGACGAGCAGGTCGTGATCCGCTACAAGCACGAGCGCGGCGAGAACTCGTACAAGGCGACGTTCGAGGGCGCGGTCACGAACCTCGAGCGGCGCTACAAGGAAACCGACTCCGAGTTCATCAAGGCCGAGCTCGAGAAGTACATGGTCGAACGGCCATGCCCCACCTGCAAGGGCAAGCGGCTGCGCCCGGAGGCCCTCGGCGTGACCATCGACGGCAGCGACATCTCCGAGGTCGCCGACCTCGCGATCACCGACGCGCTGGAGTGGGCACGCACGCTCCCGAGCCGCATCTCGGAACGGGAGCGGACCATCGCGTACCAGGTCCTCAAGGAGATCCGGGCGCGGCTCGGGTTCCTCGTCGACGTCGGGCTCGACTACCTCACGGTCAACAGGACGTCGCAGACCCTTTCCGGCGGCGAGGCGCAGCGGATCCGGCTCGCGACCCAGATCGGAACGACACTGATGGGCGTCCTGTACATCCTCGACGAGCCATCGATCGGGCTGCACCAGCGCGACAACGCGAAGCTGATCGCGACGCTCACGCGCCTGCGCGACCTCGGCAACACCGTCCTCGTCGTCGAGCACGACGAGGAGACCATCCGCACCGCCGACTGGGTCATCGACATCGGGCCCGGAGCGGGGGAGCACGGCGGCGAGATCATCGCCAACGGTCGGCTCGACGCCGTGCTCGACGCGCCGCGCTCCATCACCGGCGCCTTCCTGCGCGGTGACCGCCGCGTGCCGGTCCCGAAGGTTCGAAGGAAGGGCAACGGCAAGCAGCTCGTCGTGAAGGGCGCCCGCCAGCACAACCTGAAGGGCATCGACGTGGCCTTCCCGCTCGGCACGTTCACCGCGGTCACGGGTGTGTCGGGGAGCGGCAAGAGCACGCTCGTCACCGAGGTGCTGTACCGGGCACTCGCGCGCGAGCTGTTCGGATCCCGCGAGCCGGTCGGCAAGCACGATTCGATCGACGGCCTCCGGCAGGTCGACAAGGTCATCGAGATCGACCAGAGCCCGATCGGGCGGACGCCACGCTCGAATCCCGCGACCTACGTCGGGCTGTTCACCGCGATCCGCGAGCTGTTCGCGGCGGTGCCCGAGGCGCGCGTCCGTGGGTACGGGCCGGGCCGGTTCTCGTTCAACGTCAAGGGCGGCCGGTGCGAGAACTGCAAGGGCGACGGGATCATCAAGATCGAGATGCAGTTCCTGCCGGACGTGTACGTCCCGTGCGAGGTGTGCAAGGGCGCGCGGTACAACCGCGAGGCGCTGGAGATCCACTACAAGGGCCGCTCGATCGCCGAGGTCCTCGAGATGACCGTCGAGGAGGCGCTCGAGTTCTTCCGCCCGGTCTCGAACATCGCCAACAAGCTCCAGACGCTCAACGACGTCGGGCTGGGCTACATCCACCTCGGCCAGCCGGCGACGACGCTGTCGGGCGGCGAGGCGCAGCGGATCAAGCTCTCGACCGAGCTGTCGCGCCGGGCGACGGGCAGGACCGTGTACGTCCTCGACGAGCCGACGACCGGCCTGCACTTCGCGGACGTCGAGAAGCTCCTCCAGGTGCTGCACCGGCTCGTCGAGACCGGCAACACGGTGATCGTCATCGAGCACAACCTCGACGTCATCAAGACGGCCGACTGGATCATCGACCTCGGACCAGAAGGCGGGGCCCGTGGCGGGCAGGTCGTGGCCCAGGGCACGCCCGAGCAGATCGCGAAGGCGGCGCGCTCGGCGACGGGGGAGTACCTCGCCCGCGTGCTCCGTGGCGAGCCGCTCGTCCCGCTCTCCGACGTCACGTTCGCCGAGGCCGCGGGCCGCGGCAACGGCAAGGCGATCCGGCCCGTGTCACCGGTCGAGGTCAGCCGGGTGGCGGTCCGATCCGGGTCCTGAAAGGGCGATCAGACGAGCCCCGATCCCAGGCCGCAACCCACGCCCGCCCGCCATGAGCTGCCGCACATTGACGCGGCGGCGCTGGAGGCCGCTCGCGCGGCGGATCGGGCGCTCGCGGTCGCGCGGGAGATGGGCGCCGAGCGCTGGGCGCGCTATCTCGCCCCGATTCCGGATCGCCTGCGCGACGAACCCGTGCCGGCGCTCCGTTCGGCTGGGCGGCTCGTGCGCGCGGCCTACGGTCCGAAGGATTCGATCCGGGACGCCCTCCCCGAGGCGGTGACCGAACCGCTGCTGCTGGCGACCGACCGGCTCCTCAAGGTCATCGCCCGCCACGACCTCGGGGCTGACTAGCCGGACGGGTCAATACACGAACGGGATCAATGCCTTCGTGCGAGCCCGATACGCCGTGTAGCCCGTATAGCGCTCGACGAGCCACTGCTCCTCGCGGCGACGCTTGAGCTCGAGGACGAGCGCGAGGGCAATCGTCGCCACTCCCGCGGCCAACGACGCGCGCGCCACGGCCCCACCGATCCCGGCAAGGATCAAGCCGCTGTACACGGGGTGCCGGACGAACCGGTACGGGCCGGTCTCCACGAGGGCTCCATCGGCGCGCGGCAGCGGGACCGCCGTGAACGCCTTCGCAGGTTGGAGCGCCACGATGGCCCACGCGACCAGGGCGAGGCCACAGACGACCAGGAGGTCGCCCACCAGCCGCAGGACGGCGAGGTCGTCGCCCGGGACGAACCCCGGGTACAGCAGCCCCCCGGCCGCGACGAGGGCGAGGCACACGAACTGGAGGACGACCCAGCCCTCGCCGCGCGATCCGAGCGAAGGGAGGTTCATCTGCCGTGCTTGAACGGGTACACGACCCACGCGTCCGTGGCCACCACGTGGTGATCTGGCACGAGCGCAACCTTCGAACGGCCCGGCTTGTAGTGGAGCACCGCCGTGGTCGGGCGGCCGCCCGCCATCTCGACCCGCTCCACCACCGCCGCGATCGTCGTGCCCGTATCCCAGACCTCGTCGACGACGAGGACGCGCTGGCCGTGGAGCAGGGGGTCGGCCGGGAACTGGAAGAACGTGGGCTGCTCGGCCGGCTGGCCGGTGTCGTCGTAGAACGCGACGGCCGCCACGAGGATGTTCCGAAGCCCGAGCCGGTACGCGAGCATTCCGGCCGGAACGAGCGCGCCGCGCGTGATCGCCAGCACGACGTCGTACTCCGCTCCCACGTCGTCGGCCAGCGTACCGACCATCGTGTCGAGGTCGTCCCAGCTGACGACCAGCTTCTCCGGATCCGTCACGACAGCAAGGCTAGCGGACGCCCAGCTCCGCGGCGCTGAACGCCTCGCGCAGGAACTGGGACGGCGATCCGGGGTCATAGACCAGGGTGAGCGAGCGGCGGGCTCGCGTCCAGGCTACATACGCGAGGCGCCGCTCCTCCTCGAGGGCTCGCTCCGGCTCGATCGCCTCCGCGACCGACCTGGCGCTGGGGAACCGCCCGTCGTCCAGGCCGACGACGGCGACGTGATCGAACTCGAGGCCCTTCGTGCCGTGCGCGGTCGCCAGCGTCAGCCGCGCGTCGTCGCGTCGAAGCTCGTCGAGCCGGACGCGGGTGACGGCGATCGAGGTCGAGAGGTCGCCGAGCGAGCGAGCACCGGCCGCCCACCCGAGCAGCGCCGCGGCGACCTCTCGGCGGTCGAGGCCCGGGTCGTCATCGCGGTCGACGACTGGACCGGTGGCCGGCCGACGTGCGTCGAGCCGGCCGATGGCGAGGAGCGGCGCGTCGCGCGCGAGGGGCGATCCGGACGCCGCCGCCAGGAGCTCCTCGACGATCGGCGACTCGACGGGCAGCCGCAGCTCGGCCGCCCGGAACGGCACCGACAGCCGGAGCGCCGCCCCGACCACGGGCAGGAGCTCTCGATTCGTCCGCGCGAGCACGGCTCGTGTCCCGCCATCGTCCGGCCACGACGCCAGGACCGCGGCCGCCCGGTCGACGTCGTCCGCTGCCGACGGGGCGAGGACGAGCCGGCCCGACGCGTTCGGGCCTGCGCGGATCACCTTCGCGAAGCGCTCCACGTTGTGCTCGACGAGCCTGACCGCCCGCTCGAGCACCGGCCCGGGGCAGCGGTAGTTCGTCTCCAAGTCGACGCGGATGAGACCCGGCAGCGCCGCGTCCGCGAGGCCGAGCAGCCGGCGCACGTCCGCGAGGCGCCAGCCGTAGATCGACTGGTCGTCGTCGCCGACCAGGAAGATCCGGTTGGCCGGCGCGGCAAGCAGCAATGCCAGGCGGAGCTGCGCTCGGTCGAGGTCCTGGGCCTCGTCGACGAGCAGGTGCTCGCAGCGCTGGCGCCATGCCGCCAGGACATCGGGCTTCCGCTCGAGCAGGCGCAGGGCTCGCGCGACGAGGTCGTCGAAGTCGAGGCCGCCACGGCGTCGGATCTCTCGTTCGTACGCGGCGTACGTCCGCGCGATCGGGCCGGCCTCCGGGTCAGCCTCGATCGCCGCCGGGTCGACATCCAGATCGAGCTTGAGCCGCGACAGGACGGTGTCGAGCCGGCGGCGCTCCGCACCCGTTGCGTCGGGTTGGACGGCGCGGAGGATCTCGTCGCGGTCCACCAATGGCTCGACCGGCTCGCCTGCCGCGCGGAGCATCTCCAGCCCGAGCGCATGGAACGTCCGGATGCGGACGCGCGCGGCCAGGTCGTCGCCGATGGGCGCCAGTGCGGACGTCACCCGTTCCCGGAGCTCCTCCGCAGCGCGCCGGTTGAACGTGATCGCGCAGATGGACTCCGGGGCGGCACCGGAATCGATCAGCCACGCGACCCGGGCGACGAGCGTGGTCGTCTTGCCGGAGCCCGCCGGCGCGACGCACAGCACGGGGCCGGGCGGCGCCGTCGCCGCCTGCCGCTGGTCGAGCTGGAGGCGCGCCAGTCGCTCGACCACCGCGGGATGACCAGGCACGCCGCCAGTGTGTCGGCACGCGCTTATCGGGCCATCACCGGGTGGCGCGTGCCTCCGCGCACCCATGTGGTGCGTCACCGCACCGCACGCCGGCAAGGTCACCCATCACGCGTTAACACCATGCTCAGGCGGCGCTATCGTTGCCGGGACAGGATCCAGCGCATGGTCGTGCCGGGCCGGTGGAGGCTGCGGGGTCGCGCGACGCGAGGCGACGCTGGACGGCCAACTGCAGGGATGAGGTGCGACGTGCCCGTTACCGTGAAGCTCCCACGCCTCCTGGCCGCTGCCGCGCTCGTCGGCGCACTGCTGGTCCCGATCGGATCGGCGGCCGCCCACAGCAGCTCGAGCGGCGCCCACGCCGCGGTGAAGCGGATCTTCGTGATCATGCTCGAGAACCACAGCCAGAAGACCACGATCGGCGACCCGAACCTGCCGTACCTCACGAGCCTGGCCCACGACTATGCCCAGGCGACGAGCTACTACGGCGTGACCCATCCGAGCCAGCCGAACTACGTCGCGGCCATCACGGGCCAGATGGATCCGGCCTTCATGAACGATCACGCGACTAATCACTTCGCGTACACGAACCTGGTGGACCAGCTCGAGTCCCATGGGAAGACCTGGGGCGCGTACATGGAGGCCCTGCCCTACGCCGGCTTCACCGGGCCGATCTACCCCGACGCCACAGCCCTGCCGCCCAGTGGAGCCGCCCTCTATACGAACAAGCACAACCCGTTCGTGCTCATGGATGATGTCCTGAGCAGCCCGTCGCGGCTCGCGAACATCAAGCCGTACACGGCGCTGGCGGCGGACCTCAACTCGTCGCATGCGCCGGACTTCGTGTGGATCAGCCCTGATCAGTGCAACGACATGCATGGCGGGGTCTACGCGACCGTCCCGGGTCACGCCGAGACGCCATGCCCGTACAACACGACCGTGGACGACAAGTACGACACCGCCCTCAAGCAGAAGTCCGACGCCTTCATCCACACCGCGGTCGACACGATTCGGAATTCCAAGGCGTGGACCGGCAACAGCGTGATCTTCATCCTGAGTGACGAGGCCGACTTCGACGGCTCCGCGACGAGCACCGATCTATGGGCCGACGTCAGCGGCTGCTGCGACTCGCCCGGCTATGGGAGTGCTCCTGCGCTTCCGTACCACTTCCCCCTCGTCGACAACCCGATCGACTGCTCGCCGCCCGATGCTCCGCATACCTGCAGCGAACCGCGCCTATGGGACGCCGGCCAGTTCGGCGGCGGGCTCGTGCCGGCGGTGGTCGTCACCAGCAACGGCGCGCGAGGCATCGTGGACGACACGCCGTACAACCACTACTCGCTCCTTCGCACGATCGAGCAGGTGTGGAACCTTGGCTACCTCGGCAACGCAGCCGATGGCGCTAACGTCTCGTCGATGACCAACCTCCTCCAGCACTGAGCCAGGGCCGCGAGGCGGCTGCGGCAGAGGCCGGGTCTTCGGACCCGGCCTCTGCGATTCCCGACTCGGATCGGCGCGGCACGCAAGCGAAATTCGCCGCGCTGCCTACGATTCAAGGGTGACCCCACAGCTCCAGGCGATCCTCAGGAAGCTGCCCGACCGGCCCGGCGTGTACCTGATGAAGGACGCGCGCGGCACCGTGCTGTACGTCGGCAAGGCGCAGAGCCTGCGCAGCCGCGTCCGCAGCTACTGGCAGAAGGAGGCGCCCGGTCTCGAGTATCACCTCATCCGATCGGTCATCGACCGGGTCGACGACCTCGAGTACACCCTGACCGACTCGGTGGGCGAGGCGCTCCTGCTCGAGGGCAACCTGGTCAAGCGCTTCCAGCCGCCGTTCAACGTGCGGCTCAAGGACGACAAGAGCTACCCGTACATCAAGGTCACGCTCAACGACGACTTCCCGCGCATCGAGCGGACGCGGAAGCTGCCGAACGACGGCAGCCGGTATTTCGGGCCGTATGCGTCGGCATCGAGCGTCGACGAGGCGATGAACCTCGTGCGCCGGCTCTTCCCGTTCCGCACCTGCACGATCGACATCAGGGACGGCGTGCGCGCCCTCCAGCGGCCGTGCCTGCTGTACCACATCAAGCGCTGCCAGGGCCCATGCATCGAGGCGATCTCGAAGGACGCCTATCGCGCCGACATCGAGCAGGTCGAGCTGTTCCTCGAGGGCCGCCAGGAGTCGCTGGTCAAGGCGCTCCGCGACGACATGCGGCGCGCGTCCGAGCGGCAGGACTACGAGCACGCGGCGATCGACCGGGACAAGATCAAGGCGATCGAGCGGACGATGGAGAGCCAGAAGATGGCCGCGTTCGCTCGGACGGACCTGGACCTGGTCGGCCTCGCGCGGCGCGACAACCAGGCGGCCGTCCAGCTGTTCGTGATCCGCGGCGGCAAGGCCCTCGGCCGCGATGTGTTCACCCTCGACACGCCGCGCGGCGCGTCGGACGCCGAGGTCGTGTCCGGCTTCCTGCTCCAGTACTACGCCCGAGCCTCGAGCGTCCCGCCCGAGATCGCCATTCCGCTGGCCCTGCCGGATGCCCCGGACCTCGAGCGGTTCCTCGCGGAGCGGCGCGCGACGGGTGGTCCGGCAGGGGCGACCGAGGGCGAGCCTTCCCCGAACCGATCGCTGAACCGCACCGAGAACCTCACGGTCCCGCGTCCGGACGCGGTTCGGGTGACGCGGACGCGCGCTCGCGCCGCTGGATCGAGCGCGCCGGTGCGCCTGGTCGTGCCGCAACGCGGGGAGCGGCGGTCGCTCATGAAGCTCGCGACGCGCAACGCCGAGGAGATGCTCGCGCGCGAGCAGGCGCGCTGGCTGGCAGACCAGGGAAAGACTCTCGGTGCGCTCGAGGAGCTTGCCGAGGCCTTGTCACTGCCCGTACTGCCCGCGCGGATCGAGTGCTACGACGTCTCGAACTTCCAGGGCAGCGAGACGGTCGCGAGCATGGTCGTGTTCGAGGACGGCAAGCCGCGAACGGGCGAGTACCGGCGCTTCCGCGTTCGAACCGTCGAGGGCCCGAACGACGTCGCGTCGCACCGCGAGGTCTTGCGCCGCCGCTTCCGTGCCGCGCGCGCCGGCGACGAGGGCTCGGCCGAGGAGCGCCGCTGGGCGATGCCCGACCTCGTCCTGATCGACGGCGGCAAGCCCCAGGTCGGCGCCGCGAAGGGCGTCCTCGACGAGCTCGGCCTGCACGACCTGCCCCTCGCCGGCCTGGCGAAGCAGCGCGAGGAGCTGGTCCTGCCGGATCGCACCGAGCCGGTCCTCCTGCCCACGACCTCACAGGCCCTGTACCTCGTGCAGCGCCTGCGCGACGAGGCCCACCGCTTCGCGATCACCTACCACCGCGACCTCCGGCGCAAGGCCTCCGTCAGGTCCAGGTTCGACGACCTCCCGGGCATCGGCCCCCGTCGCCGCGGCGCCCTCCTGCGCGTCTTCGGCAGCATGAAGCGCGTCCGCGAAGCCCCGGTCGAACAGGTGGCAGCAGTCCCGGGCATCGGCCCGGCCCTGGCCGCGAAGATCAAGGCCCACCTGGAGGCATAGGCCCCCGTCGTCCCAAGAAAAGGGGATTGCAGGTGGATGGCCGGGTGGCTGACCTCACCCGGCGGAGGGCGCCGCAGGTCGCCAGCCGTCGGAGGAGGGCGGCTGCGAGTCCGCGCCTGTATCATCCGGCCTCGTGCGTAGAACCGGGCCAATCCTCATCGCCGTCATCGGGCTCCTGGCGCTGTTCATCGACTTCTGGCCGAACCTGTACATGCCGGCGCTGACCGGCGACACGGGCCCGCGCAAGATCGAGACCAAGCTCGGGCTGGATCTTCAGGGCGGCCTGCGGGTCGAATACCGCGTCGACCCGAACAGCGGCGTCGCACCGACCCTGGCCGACGTCGAGGTCGTCAAGGGGATCATCGAGCGCCGGGTGAATGCCACGGGGGTGTCCGAGCCCGTGGTCGTCACGTCCGGAACCGACCGGATCGTGGTCGAGGTCCCGGGCATCAGTGACCCGGATGCGCTCCGCAAGCTCATCGGCCAGACCGGTCGGCTCGACTTCGTCCCGTTGCCGGTCGCCGACTACGGGACGGCGACCGCGCCCGGCCCACGCACGGCTGTCGAGGGCCAGCCTCTGCCCACCACGGCCGCGCCGCTGTTCGGCGGCGACCAGATCAACAGCTCCAACGTCAGCACCAACCAGCAGGGCCAACGGGTGGTCGCCTTCACGCTGAAATCGACCGGCGCCAAGCTGTTCGCCGACTACACGAGCGCGCACGTGGGCCAGTTCTTCGCGATCGTCCTCGACAACGCCGTGATCTCCGCCCCCACGATCCAGAGCCCGATCACGGGCGGCTCGGGTGAGATCACCGGCGGCGGCGTGGCCGGATTCGCCCAGAAGGACGCCGAGGCCCTCGTCAACGTCCTGCGCTTCGGCTCGCTCCCATTCCCGGTCGAGGAGCTCGCGAGCGACACGATCGACCCGACGCTGGGGGCGGAGTTCCTCAAGAGCAGCCTGCTCGCCGGCGGGATCGCGATCCTGCTCGTGATCTTCTTCATGCTCATCCACTACCGCCTGCCGGGCGCGATCGCGAGCTTCGCACTCCTGTACTACGCGGCGCTCGTCCTCGCGCTGTTCCGGCTGATCCCGGTGACCCTGACCCTCGCCGGCATCGCGGGCTTCGTGCTCTCGGTGGGCATGGCGGTCGACGCCAACATCCTGATCTTCGAGCGATCCAAGGAGGAGCTGCGGTCCGGGAAATCGCTGCCGCAGGCAATCGAGGCGGGGTTCGCGCGAGCCTGGAACTCGATCCTCGACTCCAACGTGTCGAGCCTGATCACGGCGATGATCCTGTACCTGTTCGGGGCCTCGGTGATCCAGGGCTTCGCCCTCGTGCTCATCATCGGCGTCCTCGCCTCGATGTTCAGCGCGATCACCGTGACCCGGTCGATCCTCCGGATCGTCGTCGCCCGCGAGTGGGCCCGCAAGGCCCGGCTGTACGGCGTGACCGACGCCGAGTTCACCTCGCGACCCGCCACGCGTTCAGGCCTGCGGCGAGAGCCACGCAGTGTTTGACATCGTCGGCAAGCGACGATGGTTCTTCCTCCTTTCGCTCCTGGTCACGATCCCGGGCCTGTTCTTCATCCTGCTGACGCCGATCACGAACGGCGCGGCGGGCCTGAAGTTCTCGATCGACTACACGGGCGGCACCGAGTGGTCGGTCCGGTTCGCCGACCCGAACGTCACCGCCGAGCAGGTCCGGGCGGAGCTCGTGACGCTCGGCCAGGAGGACGCCTCGGTCACCCGGACGGGCCACGGCTTCCTCGACATCCGGATGAGCAAGCTCGACCTGCGCCAGGTCGCGCCGGCTCCGACCCCGGCGCCCAGCGAGGGCCCGAGCGCCAGCCCATTGCCGAGCGGCGCGACGCCGGCACCGACGGCGACTCCCGCACCGACGCCCACCGCCGCCCCGACGCCGACACCCGGCCCGACGCAGACGCCCGCCCCGACGTCGACACCCTTCCCGGGCTCCGCCCCGACCGTCCCGACCCAGGGCCAGATCGGCAGCATCGCGATCGCGCTCCAGCTGAAGTTCGGTCCGATCGCCGAGCAGGCCAGCCTGAGCTCGATCGGCGCGGTCGTGAGCGCGGACCTCATCAACGACGCCTTCGTCCTGATCCTCGTCGGATCGCTCGGCATCCTCGGCTGGATCACGCTGCGCTTCCGCGACGTGAAGTTCGGGGTCACCGCACTCGTCGCGCTGCTCCATGACGTCATCGTCGTGGTCGGCATCTTCGCGATCCTGGGCACGTTCTTCGGCGTCAAGATCGACGGCCTGTTCGTGACCGCGATGCTGACCGTCATCGGCTTCAGCGTCCACGACACGATCGTCGTGTTCGACCGGATCCGGGAGAACCGGGCGCGCCACGCGGGCGAGCCGTTTGCCGAGGTCGTCAACCACTCGATCCTGCAGACGTTCGGTCGGTCGATCACGACCAGCTTCACGGTCGTGCTCACCCTGTCCACGCTGCTCCTCTTCGGCGGCAGCGCCACGCAGGAGTTCGTGCTCGCCCTGCTGATCGGGATCATCTCGGGGACGTATTCCTCGATCTTCAACGCGTCGCCGCTCCTCGTCGTGTGGCAGGAGTGGGAAGACCGCCGCCGGGGTCGCCAGGCGACGCCCGGCAAGACCCGCCGAGCGACCGCCTGACCGGTCGCGCCGGATACGCCCGAAGAAAGCCGCGGTAGATCGCCGCGTGACATCCTGAGGCCGTGCTCGCACCTCGCTCCCGCTGGCGCTTCCCGACCCCCGTCACCGTGACGCCGACCCAGCTCGAGGTCGGGCGCGAGCTCGGCCTCGGCGCGCGCGTCGTGGCGCTGCTCGCGCGTCGCGGCGTGACCGGCGAGGACGACCTCCGGCGGTTCCTCGGCGACCCGGCTGGCTCGCTCCATGATCCCGGCCGGTTGCCGGACGCGGGCCTGTTTCGGGCCCGGATCTGGCGCGCCCAGGAGGGTGGAGAGCGGGTCCTGGCGTTCGGCGACTTCGATGCCGACGGGATCACCGGGCTCACGATCCTGACGATCGCCCTGCGGCGCCTCGGCGTGACCGCGATCCCGTACGTCCCGTCACGGCTCGAGGAGGGCCATGGGCTGTCGCGCGCGGCGGTCGAGGCGGCGCGAGCGGCCGGTGCGACGGTGATCGTCACGGTCGATACAGGGACGTCGAGCGTCGACGAGGTCGCTGCCGCGAACGAGGCGGGCATCGACGTCCTGATCACGGACCACCATCACGTGCCCGTGGCGCTGCCGCCGGCGCTCGCCATCGTGAACCCGCACCGCGACGGCGCGACCTACCCGGACCGGCGGCTCGCGGGGAGCGGGGTCGCGTTCACCCTGGCACGGCTGCTGCTCGGCGACGCCGCGCTGGACCTCGCTGACCTGGCCGCGATCGGGACCGTGGCGGATCTCGCGCCCGTGCTGGGCGAGAACCGGGCGATCGTCCAGCTGGGCCTCGAGCGCATCCGCTCGAACCCGCGGCCCGGCCTCGCCGCGCTCCTGGCGGTCGCGAAGATCGCGCCGGCGGACGTGGACCTCGAAGGCCTGTCGTTTGCGATCGCCCCGCGGCTGAACGCGGCGGGCAGGGTGGGGGAGGCGTTCGATGCCGCGAGCCTGCTCCTCGCCGATGACCCGGCCGAGGCGGAGCGGCTGGCCGGCATCCTCGAGACGGCCAATGCCACCAGGCGCGACCTGATGCGCACGGCGATCGCCGAGGCGCGGATCTCGCCGGACGCCGTCGACGACGCGCCGGCGACGGTCATCAAGGGGCCGTGGCCGGTCGGGATCGTGGGGCTCGTCGCGTCGCGGTTGGCCGAGGAGCGGCGCCGCCCGGCGATCGTCGGCGCCGAGCTCGGCTCGATTGTTCGGGCTTCGTGTCGGAGCGCCGGTGGCCTGCACCTGGCCGACGCGCTGGCGTCGTGCTCCGACCTCCTCATCCGCCACGGCGGCCACGCCGGCGCGGCGGGCTTCGAGATCGAGGCGGAGCGCTGGCCCGAGTTCCGGGATCGGTTCCTCGCGCTCGCCGCCGCAGAAGGCCCGCCGGACCCCATCCCGACGCTCGACATCAGCCTCACGGTCCGCGCACGCGAGATCGACTACGCGCTGCATCGCGATCTCCGACGCGGGGAGCCGTGGGGGGCGGGCAACCCGGAGCCACTCGTCGCCGTGCTCGGGCTCTCGGTGACGCGGGTGCGCGAGGCGGGCGGCGGTGGCCACGCGCAGCTGACCCTCAAGCGCCAGCTCGACGTCCTCGACGGGATCGCGTTCGGCTGGCCGGAGCTCGCCCGCGAGGTCCACGAGGGCGACGTCATCGACGTCGTCGCCCAGCTCCGCAGCCGGCGCTTCGGCGGCATCGAATCGCTCCAGCTCGACATCCGCGACGCGGCGCCGTCCGGGTTCCACGCGGAGTCCCGGGCGATGCTCGAGGTCGCGCCCGTGGCCGTCGGGCCTGGCGCGCCGGTCGGCCTCGCGACGGCTGGCTGACCACCACATGACCCGTGCCAACCCGAGCCCACGCGCGCCCAGGGGCGTGGCCGGGCGGCGCCTGCCGCTCGACGTCGCGCCGGCCGTGTCCGCCATCGGGCTGGTGATCGTGGCGCTGGTCAGCTTCGCGCTGCTCGGCGGCGCCCTGCCAAAGATCCCGGGCTCCGGAGGGGACCAGAACGGCGGCCCGATCAGGACACCGACGCCGTCGAACCTCATCGTCGTCGACCCCCGATCGCACGTCCCCGGCTCGCTGCTGTACGTGAAGGACGGCAACATCTGGATCCAGAGCGGCAGCGACGCGCACCAAATCACCAGCGGGGGCCAGGATTCGATGCCCACCTGGTCCGCCGACGGAACGTCGATCTACTTCGTGCGCATGAAGGCCGAGAGCGGGCGCTGGCCGAGCGGCGGCACGATCCACACGTACAACCTGCAGGTTCCGAGCCTGCTCCGGATGAACGCCGACGGCACGGGCCAGTCAGTCGTGCTCCTGACGGGCCGCGTGAAGCAGGGCAGCAACACGTGGTCGTACTTCATCCGGGAGCCCTCGATCACCGCCGACGGCACGACCGCAGCGATCGTCACCGACGGCCCGGACCCCACCGTGAGCGACATCGTGGTCAAGCTGCTGGACATCGCGACCGGCAAGCTGACCAACCCGCACCTGCCCGAGTCGGAGTCCCTCGGCCACCAGGATCCCGCCTGGTCGCCCGACGGCAAGACGCTCCTGTACGTGCGGAATGCGCGGGAGGGCGCGCGTGGAACGCCGGCGATCTATCGGTACAACCTGGCGAGCGGGAAGTCGACCGCGCTCACGGGGGCCGGCTATACGGCGCCCGCGTGGTCGCACGACGGTCGGTACGTCGCCGCCACGCTGACGAGCACCTTCGGCACCGACGTCGTGATCCTCGACGCCGGGACCGGCAGCGAGCTGCTCCGCGTGACCAACGACGAGAGCTCGTTCAGCCCGGTCTGGTCGCCGAAGGGGGACGCGATCGCCTTCTTCCGCGTCGAGCACGGCGTGGTCGACCTGTACATGGTCCCGCTGGTCGGGGCGGCACCCAGGTGGACGCTCGGGACGCCGCTCCCCCTGACGATCTCGGCCGGTCTCGACGGAGCGTCGCGACCGACCTGGTTCATCCCGGCCGACCAGCTGCCGCTGCCGGCGACGCCGACCCCATTTGCCCCCGCGCCCGCCTCGGCCGCGGCCACCCCGTGAGCGCCGCGGCCACCCCGTGAGCGCAGCGGCGCTCACGTACCTGGAGCGGCTCGGCGCCCGGAGCGCGGCCACGGGCACCGTCCTGTGCCTCGGGATCGATCCGGATCCGGCGGGACTGCCCGCCGGCTTCTCGCCGGACCTTGCGGGGATCGAGCGCTTCGCGAGCCTCCTCGTCGATGCCTGCGTGCCGTACGCGGCCGCGGTCAAGCCGAACCTGGCCTTCTTCGAGGCGTACGGCTCGGCAGGCTGGGCGGCGCTGGAGCGCCTGCGGGCACGGATTCCGGCCGACGTGCCGGTGATCGCGGACGCGAAGCGGGGCGACATCTCCACCACATCGGCGCGGCAGGTCGTGGCGTACTTCGATCACCTCGGCGTCGATGCCGTCACGATCAGCCCGTACCTCGGCGAGGAGGCGATCGCGGGCTACCTCGGTCGCGCGGACCGGTTCGCGTATGTCCTGTGCCGGACCTCGAACCCCGGGGCCGCCGAGGTCCAGGGCCTCACCGTGGCGGCGCGCGAGGGGAGTGGCGGCGCCCGGGCCGCGCCCGCGGAACCGCTCTGGGCGCGGATTGCCCGCGACGTCGCCGGGTGGGGTGCCGGTGGAACGGCCGGCCTCGTCGTCGGCGCGACGGCGCCGGAGGAGCTGCGCGGCGTGCGATCCATCTCGCCGGGCCTCGCGATCCTCGTGCCGGGCATCGGCGCCCAGGGCGGCGACCTCGCCGCGGTGCTCGCGGCGGGTCCGGCGACGGCCTCGCCGGCGGGAGGTCGAGCCGGCGGTGGGCTGCTCGTCAACGTGTCGCGGGGCATCGCGTCGGCGGCTGCCGGCGAGCCCGCGCCGGGCGCGAGCCCTGATCTCGGAGCGCGCCTCGCCGAGGTCGCTCGAAGCTGGTCGCTCAGGCTCCCTGTGCTACCGTAACTCCCGGCCAGGCGGCCTCGTGGCCGCGCCGAGACAGGATCCCGAAGATGCCGTTCCCCAACATTGGCGCCCCCGAGCTGATCGTCATCCTGATCATCGCGCTGATCGTCCTCGGCCCCGGCAAGCTGCCGGACGTGGCCGCCTCACTGGGCAAGAGCGTCCGCGAGTTCCGCAAGGCCGCGACGGACATCTCCGATGCGGCGAAGCTGGACGCGCCGGCACCGGCGCCCACGGTTGCCGCCACCACCGTCGCTCCCACGGCGACCGTCGCGCCCGTCGCGCCCGTTGTCGCCCCGTCCACGACCGAGCCCACCCCGAACAGCCTGTCCGGCGCCTCCGAGCCGAACACGCTCAAGACCGAAGATCCGAAGCTCTCCTAGCCCGGGCAGCGCCATCCGCGCCGCCCGCCACGCCGCCGACTGCGCCCACCGATGAGCACCGCCGCGTCCACTGAGCCCTCGCAGGCCGCCAAGCCGGGCTCGATGCCGCTGACCGGCCACCTGACCGAGCTTCGCAACCGGCTGATCTGGTCGATCCTCGCGATCGCGGCCGGCACCGTCGTCGGGTTCGCCTTCGGCCCCCAGATCATCTCGGTCCTCAAGGCCCCGATCCCGCCGAACATCCCGCTGATCACCACCGAGCTGGGCTCGGCGTTCTCGATCCGGTTGCAGGTCGCGATCGTCGCCGGGGTCATCCTGGCGATGCCGGTCCTGCTGTGGCACGTCTGGCGGTTCGTCTCGCCAGGGCTGACACCCTCGGAGCGTCGAGCCGTCCTGCCGTGGATCCCGCTGGCGCTGGCGTTCTTCGCGATCGGCGTGACCATCGCCTACGTGATCATGCCCTTTGCCGCGCAGTTCCTGTTCAGCTTCGTGACCCCGGACATCACGCCGCTGGTCGACATCCGGAGCTACTTCGACTTCCTGACGACCCTGTTCCTGGCCTTCGGGATCCTGATGGAGTTCCCGATCCTCCTCGTCGGGCTGTCGCGGGTCGGAATCGTGACGTCCGCGCGCCTGATCCGGTCGCGCCGGATGGTCATCCTGATCATCGCCGTGTTCTCGGCCGTCGCCACGCCGGGCGGCGACCTCGTGAGCCCGACGGTGCTCGGGCTCACGCTGTACGTGCTCTTCGAGTTCACCGTGTTCTTCATCCGACGGACCGGTCGCTAGGACCCCGCGGCTAGACTCGGCGCGATGGACGAACCGACGCCGGACGTCGACGGATCGGGGGGGCCCCATGTCGTCGTCCTGACCGGGCTCTCGGGCGGTGGCAAGACCGCCGCGGCCAAGCTGTTCGAGGACCTGGCCTACACCGTCGTCGACAACCTGCCGGGCGAGCTCCTCCCGAACCTCGCCGAGCTCGTGGTGCAGGACCCGAAGCGATTCGCGCGCGTCGCGATCGTGCTCGACGTCCGCTCGGGCGACGCGGAGACCGTCTATCGCGCGATGCGCGGCGCGCTCGAGGGCCGCGGCATCCGGCCCCAGATCTTCTTCCTCGAGGCGAGCGACGAGACGCTCATCCGCCGCTTTTCCGAGACCCGCCACCGCCATCCACTGGCGAACGGCCGCAGCACCCATGCCGCGATCACGATGGAGCGCCGCCTGCTCGACCCGATTCGAGCCGAGGCGGACGTCGTCGTCGACACGACCGGCCTGCCCTTGCGCGACCTCCGCGAGCGGTTGTTCGCGCGCCTCGGCGACATCCAGCCCGATCGGATGACGATCCAGCTCGTCAGCTTCGGCTACAAGTTCGGGATCCCGCTCGAGGCCGACCTCGTGTTCGACACGCGGTTCATCCAGAACCCGTACTACGTGCCGGAGCTTCGAGAGCACTCTGGCCTGACCGAGCCGGTGCGCACGTTCGTGCTGGCGCAGCCCGGCGCCGAGGAGTACCTCGGGCTCATCGACCGGCTCCTCGAGTTCAGCGTCCCGGCGTTCGCCGCCGAGGGCAAGAGCCGGCTCACGATCGGCATCGGCTGCACGGGCGGGCGGCACCGCTCGATCGTGATCGCCGAGGAGCTCGCGCGCCGCCTGCGGGAGCGCGGCCACGGGCCGGTCGAGGTCTTCCACCGCGAGCTCGAGCGGGCATGAGGCGGGTTACGGCGTTCGCCTCGCTCGCCGCTCGGTCCATGTCGTGAAGCTTCGTCGCTGGCTGCAGCCCGGGATGGGCGTGAAGCGCTGGCTGCTGACGATCTTCGCCGGCCTCCTCGTGCTCGCGATCGGCGGCGCGCAGTTCCTGCGCCAGGTGACCAAGGACCTCGAGCCCGGCGGCACGGCCCAGGCCATCGTCGACATCGTGACCCTGCAGTTCCTGCCGTTCCCCGTGCGCGGCCTGCTGATCGGGGCGCTGGGCGTCGTGCTCGTCCTCGTCGGTGCCTGGCGCCTGGCGCGGAACCTGACCCAGCCGCTCCGCACCGACGAGGAGACACCGCTCGCGGACGTGATCTACCAGAAGCGATTCCTCGCCCGAGGTCCGCGGATCGTCGCGATCGGCGGCGGCACTGGGCTGTCGGCGCTCCTGCGCGGCCTCAAGCAGCACACCAGCAACATCACCGCGATCGTCACGGTGGCGGACGACGGCGGCTCGTCGGGAGCGCTGCGCGCGGAGCTGGGCATCCCGCCCGTGGGCGACATCCGCAACTGCATCGCGGCGCTCGCCGATGCCGAGCCGCTCATGAGCGAGCTGCTCGGCTATCGCTTCCCGGGCGGCACGAGGATCGACGGGGGCCCGGTCGAGACCGAGCGAGGGGGCCTCGGCGGCCATCCTGTGGGCAACCTGCTCCTCGCAGCGATGACGGCGCTCGAGGGCGGGGACTTCGAGGAGGGCGTCCGCCGCATGAACCGGGTCCTTGCGGTGCGCGGGATGGTCGTGCCCGCGTCCGCCACGCCGATCAACCTCGTCGCCCGCACCCGCGACGGGGTCACCGTGACGGGCCAGTCGACGATCATGCGGACCCGCGGCATCGA
Source organism: Candidatus Dormiibacterota bacterium (assembly GCA_035631615.1). Classification (GTDB taxonomy): domain Bacteria; phylum Chloroflexota; class Limnocylindria; order Limnocylindrales; family CSP1-4; genus UBA5189. The sequence goes on from DASQIK010000009.1 coordinate 19,938, forward strand.
CCGGGTTCGGATCGAGCCTGCCGACGTTCGCGCCTCCGACGACGCCCTGGCGGCGATCGCCGAGGCAGAGATCGTCGTGCTTGGGCCCGGCAGCCTGTACACGAGCGTGCTGCCCGTGCTGCTCATCCCGGAGATTCGGCGCGCGGTCGCGGAGGCGGACGGCATGCGCGTCTACGTCTGCAACGTCGCGACGCAGGTCGGCGAGACCGAGGGCTATGACCTCGCCGACCACGTCGACGCGCTGCTGGCGCATACCCAGCCCGATCTCGTCGACCTCGTCTTGGCAAACGACCGGTTCGATGGGGCGGGGGAGCGGCCCGCCGGCGGCGAGTGGGCGGGCGGCGTCGCGCAACCGGCCGACGCGGTCGAGCCTCGCTGGCCGCCCGCCGTCGATCCGGCGCCGCATCTCGTCACCGATTCGGTCGCCGACCTCCACGCGCCGCACCACCACGACCCGGAGCGGCTCGCGGCCGCGATCCTGCGCGCGTGGGAGCGCGAGGGCTCCGCCGTGCGGCGCGAGCGAACGGCCCGCATCGCCTGAGTGGCCGGCACGGATCGCGACCTCGTGCTCGCGCTGCGGGCCGAGCTCGCCGCGATCGACCCGTCGCGCGCCTGCGACCGCGACGCGGAGCGGGCCGGGCTCGATCCGGCAGGTCGGAGGCGAGACCCGACGCTGGCCCGGCTGGCGGTCCGGCTGGCCCGCCGTGGCGATTCCCAGGATGCCGCCGCGTTCGACTGGGCGTCGCGCCCGGATCACTGCCGGATGGCGTGGCTCCGCGGGCGCTTTCTCTCGCAGGGCTCGCTGAGCTTCGCGAATGGCCGCACGCATCTCGAGCTCGTCGTCGGGGCGGACGAGGCACCCGGGCTCGCGGCGGAGCTCGCCGCCGTGGGCATGACCCCGAGCTGGCGGCTCCGTCGTGGTCGGGGCGTGGTGACGTGGAAGAGCGCCGACACGGTGCTGACGGTCCTCCGCCGGATCGGCGCGGGCCCGAGCCTGCTCGAGATCGAGGCGCGGCAGGTGGCACGGACCCTGCGTGGCGAGCTGAACCGCGTGCTGAACGCAGAATCGGCGAACCTTGCCCGCACGGTCTCCGCCGCGGGTCGCCAGCTGGAGGCGATCGCGACGCTCACCGCCGACGGGCGGCTCGCCGACGAGGCGGCCACCGTCCGGTCCGTCGCCGCGGCCCGGCGCGAGACGCCCGAGGCGACCCTGGGCGAGCTCGCCGAACGGCTGGCGATCCATCGCTCCGCCGTCCAGCGAGCCCTCGAGCGCATCGAGCGGCTGGCCGAACGCGCGCCGGGCTGATCGCGGGGGCATGATTCACCCGATGCGACCGGTGATCGTGGCGGGCAACTGGAAGATGCACACGACGCCCGCGGAGGCCGGCGACCTCGCGCGGACGATCGCTGCGCGCACCCGTGTCGACGGCGTGACGCGGGTGCTGTGCCCGCCGTTCGTGTGCCTCGCCGCGGTCGGCGCGGCCGTGTCGAGCGGTGACCTGGCGGCACCGGATGGAACGGCCGTCGCGGTCGGGGCCCAGGACGTCCACCACGAGCTGACGGGCGCGTACACGGGTTCGACCTCGGCGTCGATGCTCGCCGGGCTCGCGACCTGGACGATCGTCGGCCACTCGGAGCGCCGGCGCGACGACTGCGAGACCGACGAGCGCATCGGCCGGAAGCTCCTCGCCGCGAGGTCGGTCGGGCTCCGCGTCATCCTGTGCGTGGGCGAGCAGCTCGCTGACCGCGACGCCGGACAGGCGTTCGCGGTGGTGGATCGGCAGTTGCGCGGCTGTCTCGCGGCCGCGGACGCGGGCGCCCTCAGGGCCGACGGCGACGGCCCGCGCCTGACCATCGCCTACGAGCCGGTCTGGGCGATCGGGACCGGGCGGAACGCGCGCGGTGCGGACGCCGCAGAGATGGCCGCCGCGATCCGCGCCACGCTTGCGAGTTTGGGCTTCGCGGCCGGCGGTGAGGCCATCCCGATCCTGTACGGCGGCAGCGTGTCGTCGTCCAACATCGACGAGTTCATGGCCGAGCCGGCGATCGACGGCGCGCTAGTCGGTGGCGCTTCGCTCAAGCCCGACGAGATGGCCGGCATCGTCGCCCGCGCCGGTCTGACCGCGCAGGCCCGCGCGGCGTCCCGGCGCGCCTGAACCGCCGACGGTGAAGCCCGCCGGTCGCCCGCGTCCGATCGTCCTGGTCATCGTCGACGGGTTCGGCATCGGGACCGATGCCTTCGCCGACGCCATCGCCGCCGCGCGCATGCCCGTCTGGCGCGGGCTGCTCGCGCGCTGGCCGCACGCGAGGCTCGACGCCTCCGGCGAGGCGGTCGGGCTGCCCGCGGGCCAGATGGGCAACTCGGAAGTGGGCCACCTCAACATCGGCGCGGGCCGGCCGGTGCTCCAGGACCTGCCCCGGATCGACGCCGCGATCGCGGACGGCTCGTTCTTCGACCGGCCGGCGCTCGCTGGAGCCTGCCGCCGGGCGCTCGAGACGACCGGCCGGCTGAGCGTCGTCGGCCTCGTCGGGCCGGGCGGCGTCCACGCGCAGGATCGGCAGATCGTCGCCCTCGCCGAGCTGGCGCGCCGAGCGGGCGTGCCGAGCTTCCGCCTGCACGCGCTGCTCGATGGCCGCGACACGCCCCCGCGTTCGGCGATCGCGTTCGTGCGCGACCTCGAGGCGCGTCTCGCTGCAGCGCACCCGGACGCGCGGATCGCGTCGGTCGGCGGACGCTATTTCGCGATGGACCGTGATCAGCGCTGGGAGCGCACCGAGCTCGGGTACGACGCGATCGTGCACGCGGCGGGCGAGCACGCACCGAGCGCCGTCGACGCCATCGAGGCGGCGTACGCCGCCGGCACGAACGACGAGTTCGTCAGGCCGACCGTCATCGACGGCGTCGACGGCGGCCTGCGCGACCACGAGCCGATCGTGCACGCCAACTTCCGCGCCGATCGGGCCCGACAGCTCGTGCACGCGCTCGCGGACCCGGGCTTCACCGGCTTCGACCGCGCCGGCCCATCGGGCCAGCCGCCGCCTCGCGACCTGCTCGTCGTGACCATGACCGAATACGAGGCGGATCTGCCGGTCGAGGTCGCGTTCCCGCCGGAGGTCGTCCCGTGCCTGGCGGGCGCCATCGCCGCCGCGGGCTGGCGCCAGCTGCACGTTGCCGAGACCGAGAAGTACGCGCACGTCACGTACTTCCTGAACGGCGGCCGAGAGGCGCCGTTCGAGGGCGAGGAGCGCGTGCTGGTCCCGAGCCCGAAGGTCGCCACCTACGACCTCCAGCCCGAGATGAGCGCGGCGGGTGTCACCGACGCGCTCGTCGGCGGCATTGCGTCCGACCGATTCGACCTGCTCGTCGCGAACTTCGCCAACCCGGACATGGTCGGCCACACGGGGGTCTGGGATGCCACGGTCCGGGCCGTGGAGGTCGTGGATGCGTCGCTGGGGAGGATCGTGGACGCGCTCGCGCCCCTGGACGCCTCGGGCGCCCTCCTGCTCGTGACCGCGGACCATGGCAACGCGGACGCACTCCGGAACGCCGACGGCAGCCCGATCACCGCACACTCCCTGAACCGGGTGCCGTTCCTGGTGGCCGGCGCAGCCGTCGGCAGCCGGCACGTCATCGACGGCGTCCTCGCCGACGTCGCACCGACCCTGCTCGAGCTCGCCGGCCTCCCGCGCTGGCCCGGGATGACCGGCACCTCGCGGCTCCGGGACTGACCCTCTGCTACCATCCCGCGGTCACGCAGGAGGATCCGCATCCGTGAACCCGGTCCTGGCTATCGGCCAGCTCATCGTCAGCGTCGCGCTCACCTTCTCGATCCTGCTCCAGTCCCGCGGCTCGGGGCTCGGCGGCACGTTTGGCGGTGACTCGGCGGTGTATCGCAGCCGGCGCGGCATCGAGCGCCGGCTGTGGCAGTTCACGATCGTGCTGCTCATCCTGTTCGCCCTGTTCTCCCTGGTCGCCTTCCTCCTGGCGCCGTCAGTGACCGCCTGACCCGGGTCCGCCCGGGTCCGCTCCACAGCGGGTCGCTCGAATGAAGCTTCGTGATCACGCCCTCGTGGGCATCCTCGCGGTCGCCCTGATCGGGCTGTCGATCGCCGCGCTCGCGCCCTCGCTGCACTCGTCCGATGATTCGAGCCAGGCGACGCCGACCCCGCCCGGCGGGCACCACTATGTCGAGGGCGTGCTCGGCCGCGCCACGAACGCCAGCCCGTTCGGCGCGCGCTCGGCAGCGGATCGTGCGCTGGTCGCGCTCCTGTTCCGCGGCCTGGTCCATCTCGGTCCGGGCAACACGCTGACCGGCGACCTCGCGGCCCGGTGGGAGGTCGACGCGACGGGCCGGATCTGGACCTTCCACCTGCGCGACGGCCTGCGCTGGCAGGACGGCCAGCCGATCACGGCCGACGACGTCGCATTCACGGTCGGTGTCCTGAGCAGCCCCGACTACTCCGGGCCCGCTGCCGAATCCTGGCGCGACGTGACCGCCACGGTCATCGATCCGCTGACCGTCCAGCTCGCGCTGACCACGCCGCTCGGCGGGTTCCTCCAGGCCGCCACGCAGCCGATCGCCCCGGAGCACCTCCTCGGCGACATCCCCCCAGGTCAGCTGCCCGACAATCCATTCGGCTCTGATCCGATCGGCTCAGGCCCGTTCCGGCTGACGATGCTCGACCCGGTCCGGGCGATCCTCGCGGCCGCGACCCCGGTCGACGCGCCCCCGCCGGAGGACGGCGGCCCGAACTTCTCCACTCCCCGGCCGACCGATTCGCTCGCCACCGCGCCGCCGACGCCGAAGCCGGACCTCGCGGTCCCGTACCTGTCGACCTTCGAGCTGCGCTTCTTCGACAGCGCCGACGCGCTGCGGGCGGCCTGGGACAAGGGCGACCTCGATGCGGCGTCGGGCCTCCAGCCGGCGGACGCGACGGCGCTCTCGAAGACCCCGGGCGCACGGCTGGTGATCTACCCGAGCTCGACGCTGCTCGCGGTGACGTTCAACCTGCGCGCCGGACGACCTGCATTCCAGGACTCGGCCGTGCGAATCGCGCTGCTCCAGGCGATCGACCGGAACCAGATCGTGGCGACAACGATGGACCAGCTCGGCGTTCGCGCCGACTCGCTCCTCCCGCCGAGCTCGCCGATGTTCGATCCGACCGTCAACCAACCGATCGCCTTCGACCCGGCCGCGGCACGCAAGGGCCTGACCGCGGCGGGCTGGACCCAGTCCGGCAACAGCTGGATCCCGAAGGGCGCCAAGGCCCCGCTCGTGCTCCAGCTGTACAGCCCCGAGGAGATCGCAAACCCCGTGGCCTACGCCACGGCAGCCGCCGTCGTCGCGGATTGGCAGGCGATCGGACTGGCGGTTCAACAGGTCCCGTTGCCCGCCGCCGAGCTCATCGACACCCACCTCGGCCAGGGTGACTTCGACGTCGCGGTCGTGCCGTTCGCGATCGGGCTCGACCCGGACGTCTACCCGCTCCTCGCCGCCTCGCAGACGCGCGCCGGCGGCTCGAACATCATCGGTCTTCAGGATCCGGACCTGGACAAGCTCCTCGTCGCCGCGCGGACGCCGGTCGATCCGGCAACCCGAGCCACCAGCTACAAGGCGCTCGAGGTCCGGCTCGCAGCGCGCCAGTACCTGCTCCCGCTGGCGTTCCGGGACGAGTACGTCGTGTTCCGGGACACGGTCGTCGGGCCCGAATCCCGCCTCGTCGGGGCCTCCGGGGACCGCTATTGGGACGTGCTAACATGGCGGCTCGCCGACGGCTCGTAGCCCGATTCGGGTCGCCGTGGATCTCTCGCCGAGGTGGCGAAATTGGCAGACGCGCTAGCTTCAGGAGCTAGTGCCCGCAAGGGCGTATGGGTTCAAGTCCCTTCCTCGGTACCAGCACCCTCGACCCCTCGAGATCCACGGGACACAGCCGGCAAGCGAACCTGAGGCCCAGGTGGCGGAATTGGTATACGCGTACGTTTGAGGGGCGTATGAGGCAACTCATCCGGGTTCAAGTCCCGGCCTGGGCACCACTCCTCCTTCTCAGCGGCTGACGCCCGCGCATCTGGGCTACCGTCGATGGCGCATGGCGTCTGCCGGTGAGGTCGATCGTCAAGGGAAGGGCAACACGGTGACGGACGGCGGAGCGGTCGTCGGGCGATCAGGGGCGGGTCGACCTGGGGGCCGCGGGCTGCGCCTTGCGATCGGCGGCCTGTGGGTCGTGCTGTGCGCGTTGATCGTCATTACGTTGCTCACCGCTCGCGTCGGCGGCCCAACCGACCCTTCGAAGCTCGTCATCGTCTGCCTGCTTGCGCTCTCGTTCGGATCCGTGGGGGCCGTCCTGCTGGTCCGTCTCCCTGGGAATCGAATCGGCTGGCTCCTCGCCGCAGTGGGCTTCGCCGTCGCGGCCGGAATCAGCTCAGCCGGACTCGCGGACCAAGGACTGAACATTCACCCCGGTCTGGTGCCGGGCGCCCTGTGGCTCGCGTGGTTGAGCCAATGGGCCTCGGCGCCGGTCCAGACCCTCGTGGTGGGCTTCCTGCCGCTGCTGTTCCCGACGGGCCGTCTGCCCTCCCGTCGCTGGTGGCCGCTCGCGGTTCTCGGCGGGATCGGTATCGGCCTGTCCGTCGCCGTGAATGCCGTGGGGCCATTCACGCCCGGCGCGTTCCCCGCCGGGATCGAGAACCCGCTGCTCGCCCCTGCGTCCATCGTGGACGCGCTGTCGGCTGCGAACGGCGCGGTCGGGCTCCTGGGCATCCCCGGGCTCCTGCTCATCCTGGCCTCGGTCGTCCTCCGCTACCGCAGCGCGTCGGGCATCGAGCGCCAGCAGGTGAAGTGGTTCGCCGGCGTCGCGGCGGTCGCGATCGTGTGCTTTGCAGTCGGCAACGCGACCGCAGCCGCGCCGGCCGGCTCGGTCCTCGCGGTCATCTCCAGCTCGGCACTGATCGTGGCGTTCGTCGCGATCCTGCTCATGCCCGTGGCGATCGGGATGGCAGTCCTGCGCTATCGCCTGTACGACATCGACCTCGTCATCCGCCGCACCGCGGTCTACGTTCCACTCACCGCGATCCTCGCCGGGATCTATGCGGCCTCTGTCGGCCTCTTGCAGCGCCTCTTCGTCGCCGCCACCGGCAATCCGTCCGATGGCGCCGTCGTCCTCAGCACCCTGATCCTTGCGACGACGTTCACCCCGATCAAGAACGCCCTCCAGGGCGCCGTCGACCGGCGCTTCCGCGACACGCAGGACATCGATCGCCGGCTCGAGCGATTCACTGCGAGCGTCGCGGAGGCGCTCGCCGCGGATCCGGCTCGCACCATGCGCGCGTTCCTGCGGGTCGCCGTCGACGCGTCGGGCGCCGCGGGTGGCCGTGCCTACCTGGGTTCCGAGCTCGTCGGCAATCGGTCTGCGACGGTCGCGACGCCGCGGGACGTCCCGGCAGTGGTCGTCACGATCAGCCTGGGACCGGGATGGTCGGGGCGGCTCGAGCTCGACCCGCACCCGAGCGGCAGGCCATACAGCGCGCGCGAGCGAAACGCCCTGGCCGGCGCCGCCGTGCGGCTCGCTGTGGCCCTCGACGTGGTCCGTCCGCCGTCGACGGCGACGGCGGGTCTCGCAGTGCCGCGGCCGGCCGTCTCGTCGGATGGTCTGGAGTGACCGGCGAGCGCTGCACGCCCCCGGGCAGGCTGTAGGCTTTCGGGCGGGCGGTTAGCTCAGCTGGTCAGAGCATCTCGTTTACACCGAGAGGGTCGGGGGTTCGAGTCCCTCACCGCCCACCACGGTAGACTTGCGGGATGGGGGCGTCGCGCCTGTCAGGCGCGAGCCGTCGTGGAGGGCTCGCATGGAAATCATCGTCCTTGTGATCATCGTCGTGGTGATCCTCGCCTTCGTGGTCGGGATCTACAACGGCCTGGTCGGGCGGCGCAACCGGATCGACGAGGCACTCGCGCAGATCCAGGTCCAGCTCAAGCGCCGGCACGACCTGATCCCGAATCTCGTGAATGCCGTCAAGGGCTACATGGGCTTCGAGCAGAAGGTCCTGACCGACGTCACCAATGCGCGCGCATCGGCGGTGTCCGCCGGCGCCCAGGGCGTCGCGGCGCAGGCCCAGGCAGAGAACACGCTGACCTCGACCCTGCGCTCGCTGTTCGCGGTCGTCGAGAACTACCCGGACCTGAAGGCCAACCAGAACGTGCTGTCGCTCCAGGAGGAGCTGACGACGACCGAGAACCAGATCTCGTTCAGTCGCCAGCACTACAACTCGAGCGTCCTCGACTACAACAACGCGATCCAGGTCTTCCCGAACAGCCTGCTCGCGGGCATGTTCGGGTTCACCAAGCGCGACTTCTTCGAGGCCGAGCCCGAGGCCGCGAACGTCCCGAATGTCGATCTCAGCCTGAGCTGAGCGAGTCAGCCGGCGCCGCCGGCTCGATCCAGGCTCTGCGAGTCACACGATGGCGATGAGCACGACGTTCGCTGCCGAGCAGTCGGTGAACCGGCGGAATTCGATCCTGCTCGTGATCGCGGTCATGGCCTTCCTGGCCGCGCTCGGGTTCGCGATCGGCTTCGGCACCAGCGGCAGGGTTGCGGGCGGGTTCACCGTGACCGCCGGCGCGATCGTCCTGGCGACGTTGCTCTCGGTGGGGTCGTACTTCGGCGGCGACCAGCTCGTCCTGGCGACATCCGGTGCCAAGGAGGTCGACCACAGCTCGGCGCCGCAGCTCGTCAACGTGGTCCAGGAGATGGCGCTGGCCGCGGGCGTGCCGATGCCCAAGGTGTACATCATCGACGACACCGCGCCGAACGCCTTCGCCACCGGGCGCGACCCGAATCACGCCTCCGTGGCGATCACGACGGGCCTCCTCCAGAAGCTCGACCGGGAGGAGCTCCAGGGCGTGCTCGGGCACGAGCTGTCGCACGTCCGGAACTACGACATCCGGTTCTCGCTGCTCGTCGCGGTGCTGGTGGGCTCCATCGCCCTGATGGCCGACTTCTTCCTCCGCTTCACCTTCTGGGGCGGTGGCCGTAGCGGCGGTGATCGCGACCGGGGCGGCGGGGGACTCGTCGTGATCGTCTACCTGCTCGCGATCGTCCTGGCCGTCCTGGCCCCGATCATCGCGCGGCTCGTCCAGCTCGCCGTCAGCCGCCAGCGCGAGTACCTCGCCGACGCCTCCTCCGTGGAGCTCACGCGCAACCCGCACGGCCTGGAGCAGGCGCTCGCGAAGATCGCCGGCGACAAGGATGTCCTCGAGGTCGCCAATCGCGCCACCCAGCACCTGTACTTCACGAACCCGATCAAGAAGTTCGAGTCGCGGTCGAGCTCGATGTTCTCGACGCACCCGAGCATCGTCGACCGGATCAACCGACTGCGCCGGCTCACCGGCGAGGCGCCGCTCGACGCTCCGGACCAGCAGGCGCTCGCCGGGCTCGATTGACGGCGGAGGGAATCGCCCTGCGCCGGCTGGCGGCGCAGCGCCTGGTCGGGCAACCGCTCGCGTCCGCACCGGAAGTCGTTCGTCACCTGGTCGCGGTGCAGTCACAGGACTATGCGGCCGCGAAGTGGGGACTCGCCCAGCGGATGGTCGGCGCCACGGATGCGGACCTCGACCGGCTGTTCGATACCGGGGCGTTCTTCCGGCTCCATGCGGTGCGCCCGACGTGGCACTTCGTCGCGCCCGAGGATCTCCGCTGGGTCCTCGCCCTGACCGGACCGCGCGTCCACCAGGCGAGCGCCCACCAGTACCGCCAGGTCGAGATCCATCGACCGCTCGCGCGTCGAGCGGCCGACGTGTACGAGCGGGTGCTGGCGGGCGGCCTGGCCATGACCAAGGAGGAGCTGGGCCGCCACCTCGATGAGGCGGGCATCCCGGCGAGCGGCCTTCGCCTCATCTATCTCCTGCTGCACGCCGAGGCGGAGGCAATCCTGTGCAGCGGACCGCGTCGCAACGGCAAGCAGACGCTCGCCCTGGTGGAGGAGCGCGTCCCGCCCGCGCCGACGCGCACGCGGGACGAGGCGCTCGCCGAGCTCGCACGCCGGTACGTCGCGGGCCACGGCCCGGCGCAGGCCGCCGACCTCGCCTGGTGGTCGGGGCTCACGCTCGCCGACGCGCGCCGCGGGCTGGCGACGGCGTCCCCGGCGCTCGACCGCGAGACGATCGAGGGGCGGACGTTCTGGTTCGCGGACGGCGACACGGGGCGCGCCGCTGGACGAGCCGGCGAGCCGGCGCGGACGATCCACCTGCTGCCGAACTACGACGAGCTGCTCGTGGCATTCCGCGACCGAAGCGATGGCCTGGATCCGGCGCTTCCGTCCCCGGCGCGCGCGGCCGACGAGATCCTCAGCCACTCGATCGTGCGCGACGGCAAGGTCGTCGGGCGCTGGCGCCGCACGGTCGACAACGGGACCGTCCGGGTCGGGCTCGATCGTCGAGCGCCGCTCGACGCGGAGGCGGAATCCCTGCTCGCGAGCGCCGTCGAACGCTACGCGGCCTTCCTCGGCAGGCCGGTGGCCGTGACCGGCTTCGATTGAGGGGCGCCGACGGCCCGTGCTATCCTCCGCCTCGCCGTCGGGCCGCTTCGGCCTGGCGGACTCGCCGGGCCGAGATAGCTCAGTTGGTAGAGCACGCGACTGAAAATCGCGGTGTCGCCAGTTCGACTCTGGCTCTCGGCACCAACAACCCGGCGTGCGCGGCTCCCGAGCGGAAGTGGCTCAGTTGGTAGAGCATCACCTTGCCAAGGTGAGGGTCGCGGGTTCGAGTCCCGTCTTCCGCTCCATTTCTCCTCGTTCCGCTTCCCGGCCAGGTTCGCCGCTTCGAGCCGCGCGTTGCCTGGCAGGCCCTGTTCCATGAGATAGACCACGTACGAGGCCTTGGCCGCGGGGTTGCCGAGCCGCTGGCCGGTGCTCGGATCCGGCGCGCGAGGCTGGCAAACTACGAGCAGGGCCGACGTGCCGATGCCCCTTCGTCTAGTGGTAGGACAGCGGACTTTGAATCCGTTAGGCGAGGTTCGAATCCTCGAGGGGCAACCATCCCGCGCCGGTCACCGGGGGTCGCGGGCCGGCTATGGCAGAATCCGGCGGCTCCCAGGGCGACGTGGTGAAGTGGTTCAACACGGAGGTCTGCAAAACCTCTATTCACCGGTTCGAATCCGGTCGTCGCCTCCATCTTCCCGAACCGGCAGCGCCTCCGAGAGGCCACGTCCATGCCGATCGTCGACGTCCACACCCACATGTTCACGCGGCGCTGGCTGGAGCTGCTGCGCGCGTCCGGCGACCCGTACGGCGTGGTCGTGCGCCCGGACGGCCGTGACGAGATCTACCGCGGCCGGACGCCCGTCGTCTTCCCGCAACCGGGCCACTTCGACTACGACATTCGCCTCCGGACGATGGACCAGGCGGGCATCGACCTCTCGATCGTCTCGCTGACCTGCCCGAACGTGTACTGGGGAACCGAGGCGGTCAGCCTCGAGGCGGCGCGCGAGTCCAACGACTCCATGGCCGAGGCCGAGCGCGCCCATTCGGGCCGCATCAGGTGGTTCACCTCGCTCCCGTGGCAGTTCCCGGCCCGAGCGGTCGAGGAGCTCGCGCGCACGAGCGACCGAGGTGCGGCGGGCGTGATGGTCCTCGCGAACGTCGCCGGACGGAGCCTGACCGAGCCGTTCTTCGAGCCGATCTGGGCCGAGATCGATCGTCGTGCGCTGCCGGTGCTCGTCCATCCCGGCGAGCCGCCGGGCACCGACCTCATGGACATGGGCAGCTTTGACCTGTCGTGGTCGGTCGGGTTCATGTTCGACACGACGCTCGCGATCACGCGGATGGTCTTCGACGGATTCCTCGACCGGTTCCCGAACCTCAAGCTGATCGTGGCGCACGGCGGGGCGGCGCTGCCGTACCTCGTCGGGAGGTTCGAGAAGGGCGACGAGGTCGAGCTGCCGAGCCGGCGCCGGATGACGGCGCATCCGGCCGACTACCTCCGGCGCATGTACTACGACTGCATCACGTACGACCTGGGGGCGCTTCGCTACCTGATCTCCGTGGTGGGCGCCGACCGGGTCCTGTTCGGGACCGATTGGCCGCACCAGGTCCACGACATCGCCGGTTCGCTGGCGAACACGGCGGCCCTGCCGCCGGACCAGCGCGACGCGATCCGCGGGCGGAACGCGATCAGGCTGTTCGGGCTCTGAAACCCGGCGGCGCGCTAGCCTGACGGGGTGACCGCTCGCCAGCTGCCGGAGCCGATCGACCGCCTCGACCAGCAAATCACCGGCGCCCTCGCGCGACATTCGGTCCCGATCCTGCGGATCGCGCTCGGGATCGTCTTCCTCTGGTTCGGGGTCCTGAAGTACTTCCCGAACGTCAGCCCCGCCGAGATCCTCGCGGGCCGCACGATCGAGCGGCTGTCGTTCGGTGCCATCCACCCCGACGTGTCGCTGCCGTTCCTCGCGACCTGGGAGGTCCTCATCGGCGTCGGGCTCGTGGTCGGGAAGTGGCTGCGGGCGGTGCTGTTCCTGCTCGCGGTCCAGATGCTCGGCACGCTGACGCCGCTCGTGCTGTTCCCGTCGGAGACGTTCACGATCTTCCCGTTCGCCCCGACGCTCGAGGGCCAGTACATCATCAAGAACATCGTGCTCATCGGGGCGGCGATGGTCGTCGGCGCGACCGTCCGCGGCGGCGGCCTCGTGCCCGACGCGCGCTACCCTGCACCGGCCGGAGTGGCGGAAGGGCAGACGCGGCCGACTTAAAATCGGCTGAGGGCAACCTCGTGCGAGTTCGAATCTCGCCTCCGGTACTGCCCACGGTCGACGGCGACATGCGGTCGCAACGATTCAGCCGCGATCCGGCATCGCCCGGGACCGCTCCGCTCGACATGCTGATCGCCAGCCGAGGGAGTGCTCTTCGTGATCGTTCGCGTGCTCAGGGCCAAGGTCAAGCCAAGCAAGATCGCGGCGTTCGACGCCGTGTTCCGATCGCAGGTCGCCCTGATCCGCGAGCAGCCCGGAATCAAGTACGTGAAGTTCGCCCGCCGCATCCAGCCGGACGGCACCGAGGACGTCGTGCTGTTCGAGGAGTGGCAGGACTCCACGTCGCTGTACGCATGGGTCGGCCCGAACCTGAGCGAGCCGCGCCTCGTGCCCGGCGTGCGAGCGCTGGTGGACGGCGTCGAGGTCGCCCACTACGAAGCCCTCGATGACGACACCGCGGCCTAGCACCGGGCCCCGGCGCTTCCTCGGGAAGCGCCGCTAGCTGCGCCCGAAGATTCCCGCGAGGCCCCGCCGGCGCTGTTCCGACGGCTGCGCCGGCGCATCCTCGCCGAGGAGCAGCCCGGCGAGCTGGTCGAAGCGGCGCGCGGGCTGCGAGGTCGGCGCGCCGGAGTAGACGGGCGTGCCCTGGTTCGCCGCCCGGAGGTAGAGCAGCGGGTCGTATGGGATCCGGATCGTGACCCGGCGCAACAGCGCGTTCTCGATGTCGCCCGGCGTGAGCGTCTGGAGGGCATACGTCTCGTTCAGGACGACGGTCGGCTCGGTGCTCTTGCCCGACTGGCCGAGGAACTCGAAGAACGCGTGGACCGACTTGAGCGTCGGGAAGTCCGGCGTCACGACGACGACGACATCGTCCGCCGTCTCGATCGACGCCATGACCCGGTCGTCGAGGCTCGAGCCGAGGTCGACGATGACGGTCGGGATGGCCGCGAGCACGCCGTCGAGGATGCGCGTGGCGTCCTCACCGGGCATCAGCGCCTGCGTCGTCGTGTCAGGGGAGCCGGCGAGCACGAGCACGCCGCTCCCGTGGCGGGTGAGGTAGGTCGCCCGCAGGATCTCGGGGCTGATCATGCCCTGGCTGTCGCGGATCAGGTCGGCGACCGTCAGCTTCGGGACCAGGTTCAGGTAGGTCGCGACGTGCCCGCCCATCGGCGTGAAGTCGACGACCGCGACCTCGTCATGCTGGCGCGCGGCGATCGCGAGCGCCGTGTTGACGGTCACGGTGGTCGTGCCGACCCCGCCCTTCGGGGAGTACACGACGATCAGGCGCCGCCCGGGCCTGCGCGTCGATGCGACGATCGTGCTGGGACGCAGCTCCTTCGAGCGGCGATGGCGCAGGTCGAGGGCCTCGACGCGGGCGTCGAGCTCGCGGTCGTCGATCGGCCGGATCATCACGTCATCGGCGCCCGCTTCGAGCAGGCGGATGCGCTCCTCGACGTCATCCGTCCCGGTGATGGCCAGGATCGGGATCTCGGCGAGCGCCGGCTGCGCCCGAACCTCGCGACACACGTCCGCGAGCGTGCGCGAGTCCTCGCCGGCGTCGAGCACGACGACGTGCTGGTCAGGAGGGACGGAGGCGAGCTGGCTCGCGGCGTCGATCCGGGTCAGGACTCGACCGGCGCGGCCGAGGACCTTGACGAGCGGATCGCTCGCGGCATTGCCGAGCAGCAGGATTCGGGTGTCGGACACTGGGCCCCCTGGGGTCAGCAGGCGCTTGGCGCCGCCAGAGGATACAACCCGCCTTGCGCCGCGCTCGCGACAGCCGCAGCCGGTTCCGTGCCGAACCCGTGCTAGACTCCGCCGCCTGACCTTTCTGCTCCGTGCGACGCCGTCGCCAGCGGGGCATTCCCACAGGAAGGAGCGCTTACGGCTGTGCGCCGCTACGAACTCATGCTGGTCCTCCGACCGGATGCGCCGGATGACCGGACCGCCGCGATCATCGATCGCGTGACCCGCCAGATCACCGCCGATGGCGGCCAGATCATCAAGGTCGCCCCGTGGGGCCGCCGCCGACTGGCCTACGCCATCGACCGCCACCGCGAAGGCGCCTACCACATCATCGTGTTCGAGGCGCCGACGACCGTCATCGCCGAGCTCGAGCGCGGCATCCTCATCACCGAGGAGGTCCTGCGCCACCTCGTCGTCCGCCAGGAGCGGCCGGCTCGCGCCTCGCGCGATTCGGGCGCCGACCTCGACGCCGACGAGGCGCCGCTCCCGTCCGCGGAGGACGAGGAAGAAGAGGATGATGGGCGCGAGCGAATCGACGAGTCGGAGAGCGAGGCGGCTCCGGCCGCGATCGACTGAGAGGGCCGGACGATGGCGCTGAGCAAGATCCAGATCATCGGCAACCTCGGGCGCGATCCCGAGCTGCGCTACACCCCCAGCGGCCGCCCGGTGGCGAGCTTCACCGTGGCTGTCAACCAATCGACCAAGAACCAGCAGTCGGGCGAGTGGATCGAGTCGACCGACTGGTTCCGGGTCAGCATCTGGGGTGAGCGCGGCGAGCGCGCCGCCGAGAACCTGCGCAAGGGCAGCCGGGTCTTCGTCGACGGGCGCTTCCGCGCCCGGGAGTACGAGGCCAACGACGGCCAGAAGCGGATGTCCCTCGACATCACCGCCGACACGGTCCTCGGGCTCGACAGGCGCGAAGCCGCCGAGGGCCAGTTCGCCGGCGCCCCGGCCGCTGCCGGCGCCCCTGCGGGCGGCGCCCCCCGCTCCGGCGGGTACGACGACACCGAGATCGACGAGCTGCCCTTCTAGGGCCGACCAGGAGACACCCCACCGATGCCACCCGCCCCCCGCTCACGCAGCAAGCGCGACGACTTCTACCGCGATCGTCGCCGCCGCAAGGTCTGCGCGTTCTGCGCCGACAAGACGGTGATGATCGACTACAAGGAGGTCAACCGCCTCCGCCGCTACCTGTCCGAGCGCGCCAAGATCGAGCCGCGGCGCAAGACCGGTACATGCGCCGGCCACCAGCGCGAGCTGTCCGTCGCGCTCAAGCGCGCGCGCCACGTGGCCCTGCTCCCATACTCCCCGGAGCACCTTCGGCCCTAGCTGATCGAGCGCGGGCCAGCCATGGACGTCGCGCTGCTTGCCGCAGGCCTGGTGACAGGCTAGCTCGATGGACCTGATCATCCTCCTCGTCTCGTTCGTGATCATCGTGGCCGGCGCGGAGCTGTTCACGAACGGGATCGAATGGGTCGGCCGGAAGGCCGGCCTGGGCGAGGGCGCGGTCGGGTCCGTGCTCGCCGCGATCGGCACGGCCCTGCCCGAGACGATGATCCCGATCGTCGCCATCCTGTTCTCGAACCGGGCCCACTCGGACGAGATCGGCGTCGGCGCGATCCTTGGTGCACCGTTCATGCTGGCCACGCTCGCGATGGGGGTCACGGGCCTGGTCGTGTTCGCCGCCGCCCGCCGGCGCGCCGACGGCACGCAGGTCGTCGTGCGCACGAGCGTCGTGGCCCACGACATCCGGACGTTCGTCATCGCCTACGGCTTCGCGGTCCTCCTCGCGGTCCTCCCGACGGATGCCCACCTGCCACGGATTGCCGGAGCGATCGCCCTGATCGTTGCGTATGGCTGGTACGCCTTCCGACACCTGACCGACGAGCCCGAGGAGGGCGCCGAGTCGGAGGAGCTGCGACCGCTGCGCTTCCATCGGTTCGACTGGCGCGAGCACCACATCGACGCGCACGACCCGCACGTTCGGCTCGTGCTCCTCCAGGTCATCGTCGCCACCGCCCTGATCCTCGTCGGGGCGCAGATCTTCGTCGGCGCGGTCGAGGGCATCGGCGCCTCGCTCGGAATGGACGAGCTGCTGCTGGCGCTGCTCGTGGCCCCGATCGCGACGGAGCTGCCCGAGGCGGTCAACGCGATCATCTGGATCCGCCAGGGCAAGGACACCCTCGCGATCGGCAACATCACCGGCGCGATGGTGTTCCAGGCCACGATCCCGACGGCGATCGCGCTGTCGTTCGCGCCCGAAGGCTGGTCCATCCAGGGCCACAACCTGCCGGCGTTCGCATCCGCCGCGGTCGCGTTCGCGTCGGTCGCGCTGATCGGCATCCCGATGATCCTGCGCGGGCGGCTGGCGGCGCGAGGTCTGCTGCTCGGCGGCGTGCTGTACGTCGCCTACGTGGCGTTCATCCTGAGCGTCGCCCTGCGCTAGGCCGCGAGGCCGCGGGTGACCTTCGGCAGGGGGTCGCCCGGAAGCCCCGCGATATACTCGCGCCGCACATCCGCGGATCCCCCGCGGCCTCGCCGCGCAGCACCGAGGAGCCGTCCAGATGCTCACCGAGAAGGCGAAGGAGGCACCGGTCACGACGGCCGCGAGCCATGGCGCGCCCGCCTCGACCGACGATCTCGTCGCGTACTTCCAGGGTGACTACGTGGCCCTGCGCGACGCGAACGTCAGCATCATGACGCACGCGTTCATGTACGGGACGGCGGTGTTCGAGGGCATCCGCGCCTACTGGAATGCGGATCAGGGCGTCCTCTACGGGCTCAAGCTCCGCGAGCACATGGAGCGGATCCGCCGCAATGCCGGGATGCTCCTCATGACCGACCTGCCGCCGGTCGACGAGCTCGTCCGCATCGTCGTCGAGACGATCCGCCGGAACCGCTTCGAGCAGGACGCGTACGTCCGGCCGTGCTTCTACCTGTCCGGCAAGTCGATCGGCGTGCGCCTCCACGGCCTGCCGCACGAGCTGACCGTCCTGGCGGTCCCGTTCGGCAACTACGTCGACACGGAGAAGGGCATCCGGATCATGACCTCGAGCTGGCGCCGCAACGCCGACGACGCGCTGCCGGCTCGCGGCAAGATCGTCGGCGGCTACGTGAACATGGCGTTCCAGAAGAGCGAGGCGGAGCTGAACGGGTTCGAGGAGGCCCTCGTCCTGACCGCCGACGGACACGCATCGGAGGCGTCCGCCGCGAACATGTTCGTCGTCCGCGACGGGGTGCTGCTCACGCCGCCGGTCAACGACGACATCCTCGAGGGCGTGACGCGCCGCGCCATCCTCGAGCTGGCAGCGACATTCGGGATCCCGGTCGAGACCCGCTCGATCGACCGCTCCGAGATCTACGTCGCCGACGAGATGTTCCTGTGCGGCACCGGCGTCCAGCTGTCGCCGGTCATCGAGCTGGACCATCGCCCCATTGCCGGCGGCGCCATCGGCCCGATCACGCGCCAGCTCCACGAGGCGTACTTCGCCGCCGTTCGCGGCAACGACAAGCGCTTCCTCCACTGGCTGACGCCGATTCCTTCGCGCTGATCTGCCCGAGCAGTCCTTCGCGCTCGGCGGGACGAGGCGAAGGCTAGGGGACCGGCGGGGGCGTGAGCTGCGGCGTCGAGCCGCCGGTGATGATCTCGAAGTCGATGCGGACGGACGAGTCGGTGATCGGCACGATCGTGACGCCGAAGACCTTCGAGAGCTCCTGAACCGTGAGCGGAAACTTGTCGGTGGCGCCGTTGTACGCGCGGATCGTCGTCGCCGAGAGCCCGCTCGTGTCGGGACGCTGGTTCGGCGCCGTGGCGGCGAGCCCCAGGTAGCTCAGGTAATCGGACAGGCGCGCCGCCTCACCTGTGCGCCCGGACCCATTCAGCACCCACAGCTGGGCTCCCTCCTGTGCCAGGGCATCGCGCGTCTCTCCGAAGGCAGGATCGATCTTGAACGCGTCGGCGACCGCCTGGCGAATCCTGGGTACGTTCGGCTGGATGATGTAGCCACGCGGCGGGCAGTTCATGCATTCCGTCTGATAGAAGGGCGGCGTGAAGATGACCGACCGGATCGAACGCGTGTCGACCGTCTGGGCAAGCGCCAGCAGCTGAGGGATGAGCTCGCGCGGGATGTCAGTCCGCACGGACTGGCCGATCGCGGCGGCCAGGACGTCGATGTTCTGGAGCGCCGCGCTGATATCGATCTGGCGGCGGAGCGACACGATGATTCGCTGCTGGCGCGCGCCACGGTCGAAGTCGGACGTGCTCTTGCGCGACCGCGCGTACTCGAGGGCCTGGGCGCCGGACAGGTGCTGCATGCCGGCGGGGATGTACAGGCGCTTTCGGTTCCCGTACGACTGCGGGAAGTCATCGTCGAGCACGGGCACCTGCACGTTGACCGTCACGCCGCCGAACGCGTCGACCACTTTCGTGAAGCCCTGGAAGTTGACCTCGACGTAGTACTGGATATTCAGGCCGTAGAGGTAGCCGAGGACGGACTTCAGGCCCGTGTAGCCTC
>DASQIK010000010.1:0-1557 GCA_035631615.1 Candidatus Dormiibacterota bacterium
GGAAGGTGAGCGTGCTGGTGGCCACGCCGAGGCGGTTCATCGGCACCGCGTTCTGCACGACGACCGTGAAGCCGGCCATGGTCGGTCCGATTCCGAGCCCGAGGACCAGCATCCAGGCCCAGAGCTCCCAGTCCGAGACTCCGGCCGTGATGTGCGTCATTAGAAAGCCGCCGATCAACATCACGACGGCGCCGCCGGTCATCAGCCACTTGTAACGGCCCAGCCGGCTGATCAAGAGCCCGGTTCCGATGCTGCCTCCCATCAGCCCGACAAGGAGCGGCCAGATGTAGTAACCCGAGGCGGTGGCGCTGATGCCGCGGACGGTCTGATAGAAGCGCGGCATGAAGATCACCGCCGCGAACATGGCGATGCCGAACGCGAACACCGCCGCCATGCTGACGGCGTAGTCCCGATTCCTGAACAGGTCCAGCGGGATTATCGGCTCCTTCGCCCTCGACTCCGCGAACAGGAACACGGCCAGAATGACCACGCCGATCGCGATCAGCCCGCCGACATCGGCGTCGGACCAGTTTGCAAGCTGGCCCACGCTGTTGACGTTGCCTTTGTTGGTGAGCCCGAGCATGAACGGGACCACCCCGGCCGTGAAGAGGACGATCCCCAAGTAATCGAGATCGCGTACTGACGCCGTGCGGCGGCCGGCGCTCGGGAGCACCGTGGCCAGGACGGCCAGCGAAGCGACGCCGAACGGCACGTTGACGTAGAAGACCCAGTGCCAGCTGATGTGGTCGGTGATCCAGCCGCCGATGAACGGCCCGACGATGAAGCTGAGAGCGAAGACGGCGCCGAACAGACCCTGGAAGCGACCCCGTTCGCGAGGGCTGTAGAGGTCGCCGATGATCGCCATCACGATCGGGAAAAGCGCGCCGGCCCCGAGTCCCTGTATCGCACGGAACGCGATCAGCTCGTTCATGTTCTGCGAGGCGCCTGAGAGCCAGGAGCCGAGCAGGAACAGGACCACCCCGATCATCAACATGAGCTTGCGACCGAACACGTCGGAGAACTTCCCGTAGATGGGAACCGTCACCGTCGACGACAGCAGGTAGGCGCTGACGACCCACGAATAGAGGCTCGCGCCGTTGAGGTCGGTGACGATTCGGGGCAGGGCCGTCCCGACCACGGTCTGGTCCAGCGACGCGAGGAACATCGTCAGGAGGACCGCCCCGAGGATCGCGAGCTTCGTGCGGGGCGGCAGCGAGATCAGCATCGGCGGGCCTGCGGTCCGCTCCGCGACAGCGCGCGGGGCCTCAGGAAGCGGACTCTCCTCGACGGTGGCCACTCTAGGTGGGTCTCGACTTCGCAGGCGTGCCGGCCTCGGCCTGCTTGAAGATGTCTTGCGCCGCGCTCACGATGAGGTCGACGCACGCGTCGACCGAGATTGCGGTGGAGTCCAGCGTCATGTGGTAGAGACGCGGGTCCTCCCATGCTCCCTCTCGTGGATAGAAGTGAGAGACATACGCGCGCCGGGCCTGGTCCGCCGCCTGCTGAGACCTGGCCGCGGTCTTGTAGTCGAGGCCTTCGAAGGCCATGGCGGCCTGG
>DASQIK010000011.1:0-16667 GCA_035631615.1 Candidatus Dormiibacterota bacterium
GCCGGCGATACGTGCCACGTCGCCGGCACGACCGACGCCGGCCCGGACGGCCACTCCATCCATCCCGGCGATGCCGCGGGCCAGGCGCGTGCCGCGCTCGGGATCATCGAGCGGGCACTCGTCGAGGCGGGATTTGCGCGCGGCGATGTCGTGCGCACGCGGATGTACCTCACGGACCCGGCGGACGCCGCGGCGGTCGGCGAGGTCCACGGCGAGTGGTTCCGCGACGTCCGCCCCGCGGCGACCCTCGTCATCGTGGCCGCGCTCATCGACCCCACGATCCTGGTCGAGATCGAGGTCGACGCCCGCCGAGGCTGACCTTGACGCCCCGGAGCTCGTGCCTCTCCCGCCAGGTTGGTCCGCACCGGAACCGAGTTTGACGAGGTTCGCGACACATGGGACCCGCGGCGCCGTAGATGGTCACGTGTTGCTCATTTCCGCGTCGACCGGGCTAGAGGACGGGCGCGAACCCAGTCGCCCGCAGAACGGCAATCAGCACTGCGGCAAGCACCAGACCGATCAGCAGGCCGCGCTTCAGCGCGACGACGAGGACGCACAGGCCGACGGCGAGCCACTCGGGCCCGACGTGGAACGAGGGGTGGCGTGCCGGGTCGAGGACGACCATCGTGTCGACCGCGGCGAGCGCCGCGAGCACTGCCGGCCCGACGAGACGCAGGTACTCCTGGAGCCTCGCCGGCAAACGGTGAATGCCGGGCGCAAGCAGCGGCACTGCGCGCCACGGGTAGGTGACGAGGCCCATGAGGATGGCGAGCGGAACGAGGACCGTGCTCATGAAGGAATGCCAAGAGAGGGATCGGGACCGGGGTCGGCGCCGGCCGCCAAGCCGCCGGCCGCAGCACGATCCGTCGCTGGCATCGGCGTGACCATTCCGAGCACCGGCCCGAGCACGCCGCCCGCGATGATCCCGGCGGCGGGATCCCACGCCAGCGCGACGGCGACGCCGATCAATGCTCCGGCGATCGCCGCGACCAGCTCCCTCCGGCCCGCCACGAGCCCGACCGCCAATCCCCCCATCGCGGCAGGAAAGATGACGTCGAGCCCGAACCGGGTCGGGTCCGGGATGCTCCCACCCACCGTCACGCCGACGAGCGTGGCGAGGTTCCACGGGATCCAGGTGCTGACGATCGCGCCGATCCAGTAGCCGCGCGCATCTGCCCGCCCGACTCGTCGGAAATGGGCGATCGCAAGGGCGAAGGCCTCGTCGGTGAGGACATGGGCCATCAGCGCCCTCTGCCGCCGTGGGATCTCGCTCAGGTATGGCGCCAAGGCCGCCCCGTAAAGGAAATGGCGGGCATTCAGGAAGGCCGTGAGCACGACGATGGCGATCCAGGAGAAGCCGCCGAGCACGTATCCGACCGCCACGAATTGCGATGCGCCGGCAAAGACGAACAGGCTCATCGCGCTGGCCTCGACCGGGGAAAAGCCGGCCGCTCGGGCGGAGAGGCCGTAGACGAGCCCGAACCCGCCCGCCGAGACCATGATCCCAACCGAGTCCTTCAGCAGCCGGCGGCGGGAGGTCGAGATATCCATCGAGCCTCGGGCGAGGGGCTCCTGTCTCGCGTCGGTCGATGCGAGGGGATCGAGCCTCAGCGCAGGAACGTCTTCGCGCAGGTCCCGTCGCAGACCACGTACACCGCGTGGAGGTCGTGGGCGTACCCGGCGGCGTGGAGGATGCCGCGGCAACCGGGGGTCGGGCACTTCCATGTCCACCACCGGTCCTGCGCGTCGAGCGGGGTCGTCTCGGCGGCGAGCTTGTCGGTGAGGCCCGCCTGCGACTTCGCGAGCGCGGCGATCACGGCCGCCCGGTCGGCGTCGGTCTCGCTCGAGTAGGGGTAGTTCTGCCCGACGTTCGAGGTCACGCGCTACTCCGGCGAGAGAGGGTGGAAGTCCGGTGGCGGCTTCGTGTGAGCGCGGCGCGCCACCGGTGCCGCGGAGTATTGCACAGGTCCGCCAGCCGTCTACCTCACCAAACGGCTGGATTGACCCGCGCTCCCACCACCCCTGCGCGGCGGCCGCGGGGGACCAGCGTTCGACCCGCCGGAAGCGCCTGCTCCCAGGGCCCGGGGCCCTACCCGAGGGCGGCTGGTGCAGCCGGGCCGCCGAGGTAGTGCTCGGTTCGCCGCAGCTGCCGGAGCGGGAGCAGCGCAAGGGCGAGTATCGCTGCGGTCCCGAGCATCAGCCCGTCCATGCCCCGCCACTCCGCGGCGATGCCGCCGAGCAGCGCGCCGCCGATCTGGCCGATGCCAAGAAACACCGAATACAGGCCCATGATGGCGCCGCGATCCTTCGGGAACTGCTCGGAGACATCCGCGAGCAGTCCGACGGCCGCCGGGGTCGCGCCGGCGAGGACAAACAGCCCGCCGGCGACGATCGCCACAGACAGGCCGACGAGGCCGGCCTGGATCGCGCTCGAGCCGGCGCCGAACGCGGTGTGGTTGACGACCAGGCCGGCGCCGGCGAGCGCGATTCCGCCGACGACGCCCATCAGGATGATCGTGGTCCGCCGATAGCGCTCGAACCGGTTGCCCCACCAGAAGATGCCGGCGCCGAAGATCACGGCGATGACCAGGGCACCGACCGTGATCTGGTTCGGGCTGAAGCCCTGGAGCAGCCACTGGTCCGGAAAGCGCGGATCGGAGCGCTGGAACTGGAACAGCGACTGGCTGAACCACAGGCCGATCGCAGCGTTCACGGCGATCCACGTCGGCGCGAGCAGCCACACGTGGGAGTGCTGGACCAGCTCCACGTACCGGCGCAGGGTGGTCTGCTCGATGGCGACGACGTCGGCAACCGTCACCCCCTCGCGCTTGTCCCTGCTGCGCGACTCCGCGTCGGCGTCCTTGACGAACACGAAGTAGATCGCCAGCGAGCCGCCGTAGAACACGGCGTTGAGCAGGAACGCCGACGGGCCGAGCGCCTCGAACAGCTTCGGCGCGACGATGAACCCGGCCCCGATGCCGGCCAGCGTCGCCGCCTCGAAGCGGGATGCGGCACGGCCCCGCAGCGCCTCGCTGCCGGCGGTGGCGATCGCGATGTAGCCCAGGATCGACGGGATCGAGGCGGCGGTCGCGCTGCCTTCCAGCAGTCGCGTCGCGCCCAGGATGACCAGGCTCCCGGTGAGCGCCGTCAGCACCACCGCGATCGCACCGAAGATCGGGCCCCAGAGCATGACCCGGTGATGCCCGAGCCGATCCGACAGCACCCCGAACACCGGCGACAGCACGAGCTCCGCCACGTAGAAGGTCGCCGCGAAGATCCCCACCGTGATCGCGGACACGGGCGCGGCGTCAGGGTGGTAATGGGGGAGCTTCGCAAGGTACGTCGTCAGCATCGCGCCGGTCAGGCCGGTGCTGAAGCGGAGGGTGAATGTGCCGATCAGGACGGCCTTGAGCGAGCGATCCATCGTTCGGTAGGGTAGCGGCGGCCCTATCATCCGCGGACACGCACGGCAGCGAATGAGGGAGGGCTACCCGTGGGTCGCGTCGCGATCGTCACCGACTCCGCGTCCGACATGGACCCCGCGCGGGCCGCAGCGCTCGGCATCACGATCGTTCCGCTCATCGTCAACTTCGGCCAGGAGGCGTTCTCGGCTGGCGTCAACCTTTCGACGGACGAGTTCTGGAAGCGGATGACGGCGCCCGAGGCGCCGTTCCCGACGACGGCCGCGTGCAGCCCGGGCGACTTCCAGCAGGCCTACCAGCGCGCATTCGACGGCGGCGCCGAGGCGGTCGTCTCGGTCCATGTCGCGGGCACGCTGTCCGGCACGATCAAGGCGGCCGAGGTCGGGCGGGCGATGTTCAGGGACCGCGAGATCCACATCGTCGACTCGACGTCGGCCTCGATGGGCGAGGGCATGCTCGCCGAGCTCGGGGTCGAGATGGCGAATGGCGGCGCCTCGGCGAGCGAGATCGCGACGGCGCTGGAAGGTCGACGCGAGGATCTCCAGGTCTACCTCGGCCTCGACACCCTCGAGTACCTGAAGCGCGGCGGCCGGATCAGCGGCGCCCAGGCCGCGATCGGGACGCTCCTGTCGGTCAAGCCGATCATCGAGATCAAGGACGGCAAGGTCGAGACGGCCGAGCGCGTGCGGACGCGCGGCAAGGCCCGCGAGAAGCTCGTGGAGCTCCTGACCGTCCGCCCGATGGACCGCCTCTCGATCCTGCACACGACCGGCGCCGACGTCGAGGAGTTCACGAAGGAGCTCATCCCGCGGGTCCCCGGTGGCATCGACCCGTCGAAGGTCACTGTCGACACGATCGGCCCGTCCGTCGGTCCGCATCTCGGGCCCGGCTGCGTCGGCGCGGTCGCGCTCTACACGCAGGCGTCGCGCCCCGCCTAGGACGTTCGGCTGGTGGCGTGAACGCGACGGTTGCCGCAGGGTTGCGGGACGGTAGCGACGCCGAGCGTTCGACGGCCTTCCCCGGCTATACTCGGCCGCCAACCGCACCGAATTTTCCGCGCCATACGAGGGACCCCAGACTTTCATGACCACCGAGCACGTTGTCGCCCCGATCAATCCCTGGGCGGTCGCCCAGCAGCAGTTCGATCTCGCCGCCGAACGGCTCAACCTGGACGAGGGCATGCGCCGCGTCCTGCGCGAGCCCCGCCGCGAGCTGACGGTCCACTTCCCGGTGAAGATGGACGACGGCTCGGTCCGGGTGTTCACCGGCTACCGCGTCCAGCACAACCTCGGCCGCGGACCGGCCAAGGGCGGCATCCGCTACCACCAGGACGTGAGCCTCGACGAGGTCAAGGCCCTGGCGATGTGGATGACCTGGAAATGCGCGGTCGTCGGCATCCCGTACGGCGGCGGCAAGGGCGGGGTGATCGTCGACCCGAAGAAGCTGTCGATGAAGGAGCTGGAGGCGCTGACGCGGCGCTTCTTCACCGAGATCGAGGTCCTGATCGGGCCAGAGAAGGACATCCCGGCACCGGACGTCAACACGAACGGCCAGATCATGGCCTGGATGATGGACACCTACTCGATGCACGCGGGCTACACGGTCCCGGGCGTCGTGACCGGCAAGCCGATCTCGCTCGGCGGCTCCGAGGGCCGCAACGAGGCGACCGCGCGCGGCACGGTCTACTGCATCGTCGAGGCGGCCCGCCATCTCGGCATCGAGCTCGACAAGGCCAAGGTTGCGATCCAGGGCTTCGGCAACGCCGGCTCGATCGCAGCAACCCTGATCACCGCCGAGAAGGCCACCGTGGTCGCGGTCTCCGACTCGACCGGCGGCATCCACAACCCGAACGGCCTCGACATCCCGCGCGTCATCAAGTGGAAGCAGGAGCACGGAACGGTGCAGGGCTTCCCGGGCTCGAAGGACATCACCAACGCGGCGGTCCTCGAGGTCGAGTGCGACATCCTGATCCCCGCCGCCCTCGAGAACCAGATCACCGACAAGAACGCGGGCAGGGTCAAGGCGCGCCTCATCGCGGAGGCCGCCAACGGCCCGACGACCCCCGAGGCCGACGAGATCTTCTGGAAGGCCGGGAAGTTCCTGATCCCGGACATCCTGTGCAACGCCGGCGGCGTCACGGTGTCGTACTTCGAGTGGGTCCAGGACCTGAACCGCGACCACT
Organism: Candidatus Dormiibacterota bacterium; assembly: GCA_035631615.1. Classification (GTDB taxonomy): domain Bacteria; phylum Chloroflexota; class Limnocylindria; order Limnocylindrales; family CSP1-4; genus UBA5189. Next base: position 5,605 of record DASQIK010000011.1, read on the forward strand.
GGAGCGAGCAGGTCGTCAACGACAAGCTCCGAGAGATCATGGTCAAGGCGTTCCAGGAGACCCTCGCCATCGCTCGCCGCGAGCAGTGCTACATGCGGACCGCCGCGTACCTGCTCGCGGTCAAGCGCGTCGCCGAGGCCACCCAGCTCCGCGGCCTGTACCCGTAGGTCCAGTGGCGGCGCTCAACGCCCTCCAGCCCCTCGCTCGATCGCGAGCCCCGGCCGCCGGCCGGGGCTCCCGCGATTCCGGCGCGATTCCTGCCCGACGGCCCTGCCGCTTCGCCGTCGTCCTGCGATCCAATCGCAACAACGACGGCCGAGGCCGCTGGCGGCTCACGTCGTTCGCCAAGTCTGCCATTGGATGCAACGCCGGGCGCCTGAGCGGCCCATCCGACCCGGGCGGCCACTGCGGTTCGACAAGTCCAGGGCCGCTTGGCCGTCCGTGTTTCGATCCAATCGCAAGGCGGCGGTCGAGTCGCAACGCCGGCACGGACGAACGTGGTCGGGCAGCCACTCACAGGAGGACCAGCGCATTGCCCGCAGATGCCGAGTGTCGGCGAGCAGCAGGATTACGCAGTCCACGGCGCCGTCGCGCTGCTTGCGTGCGAGCCGCCGCTCGAGGCTTTGGAGGTCTCGGGCGTGCGCCTCGGCTTCGACCCGGACGCAGCCGCCAGGCCCATCGAATGCCGCATCCCACGCTCGCAAGTCGATCGTGCCAAGCGTCGTGCGACCTCGGGCTCGCGCATCAGCGCCTGGACGATCACGCGACCGTTGTCCGTTCCACGACTGAGCGGTCCCCGGCGCGTCGGCACCATCCGATGATGGGCGGATGCGATCAACGCGGGCTTATCTCGACCGTCGGGCGTCGCCCGTCGATCGCCAGGGCCCAGAAGGCCTTGCTTCTTCACGCTCCCGCAACGCTGACACGGAGATCGTGCGGCGCGATCCTGCCCGCGCATGCGACACGGTGCGTGCGACATTCGACGGTCGCCGTGCAGGAGGTTCCGACCATGGCAACGCTGAACGAGAAGAAGCGTGACTCGCTCAAGGGCTCGACCTTCGGCCTGCCGGAGGAGCGCAAGTACCCGATGCCCGACGAGTCCCACGCCCGCAATGCCAAGGCGCGCGCCTCACAGCAGGTCAAGAAAGGCAACCTGACCAAGGCCGAGGAGCAGAAGATCGACCGCAAGGCCGACCGCATCCTGAACAAGTAGCAAGGGCGCGACTCCGCGACGCTCGGAGGCGCGCCACGAATCGGGGATCCTGGCCACTTCGTCACCCACGGACGGTTCGTCGGGATCGGATGCGCCAAGGGCCCTCAGGCGGACTTCGGCATCACGGTCGGAGTGTCAATTTCGTGCTCACTCCGTCCGCACCGTTGACCGGACGGTCCAGTTCGGGCGGGGAATCGAGCCGGGAGATTGCCGAAGCGTCCCCGCATGACGAAGTGGCAAGGTCCCAAGGGCGGCCGCGGGCGGCCGCGGGCTGCCACGAGCCGGAGCGTGCGGCGGGCCTGCTAGGATCGCGCCGTGCTCGATCACGAAGAGAAGTTTCTGTTCAAGGAAGAGATCCTCACGCTCTCCAACTCGCTCGGGGAGCCGGGGGCGCTCGACAACGTCGAGGACCTCCTGACCGACGTCATCACCAGCCCTCGCTTCGACAGCGAGGTGTTCACGCTGGAGCGGAGCCTCCAGGTGATGCTCGGGGCGCGGCCGGGGACGACGCTCGTCGGTCTGCTGACCGTCGCGCCGGAGGTGTTCGACGAGGTCGCCGAGGTGCGCATCCCGCCCGAGGTCCACGAGCGGCTCGTCGCCTGGCGCGCGCGCTTCGGGCTCGCGATCGACAACGCCCTCAACTTCCTGAACAACCCCGACGGCATCCAGGGCCACAACTTCGCGACCCAGATCGCGCATGTCGAAGAGCGTCGGGTGCTCCAGGGCCGGCTCACGCTCGTCCGCTACAACAACGAGCCGCAGTTCTTCGTCGCCGACGCCTCGGTGTTCCTCGGCCTCGTCGCGGACGTGATGGAGCGGCTCGGGCCGTACCTCGAGTCGGAAGCCATCGATGCCGAGACGATCACCCGCCTGCGCGACGGCGTCGCACTGATCGAGCGCAAGACGACCGCGCACTCGTAGCGCGCCGGCTGGCGCAGCGCCCAGGCGCGACTCCAACGTGCGACACCTCTACCTCGCCGCGACGGGCCAGAATCGGGGCAAGACCACGGCCTCGCTCGGGCTGCTCGAGGGCTTCCTCCGGCGCGGGCTGAAGGCCGGCTTCATGAAACCGGTCGGGCAGCGGACGGTCATCGACGACGGCGAGCCCGCGGACGAGGACGCCGTGCTGATGCGCACGACGTTCCGGCTCCCGGAGCCGTACTCCGTGCTCAGCCCCGTCCATATCCCGCGCGGGTTCACGAAGGCGTACATCGCGGGCGAGGTCGTCGAAGACCTCGGAGCGCGGATCGCGAAGGCACACGCGCGGTTCGCCGACCACGATGTGCTCATGATCGAAGGCACCGGGCACGCCGGCGTCGGCGCGGTGATCGGGCTGTCGAACGCAACCGTCGCGGCGCGGCTGGGCGCTCCCGCGATCATCGTGAGCGAGGGTGGCGTCGGCCGGCCGATCGACGAGATCGTCCTCAACGCGTCCCTGTTCGCCAGTCGAGGCGTGGAGGTCGCGGGCGCGATCGTGAACAAGGTCGACGTCAAGGCCCAGCCCGGCATCGAGCGTGTCCTCGAGCGCGGCCTGGCGCCGTACGGCATCCCACTGCTCGGGGTCCTGCCTGTGCGCCCGATCCTGTCGAACCCGACCCTCGAGATGATCCTCGAGGGCGTCCACGGCGAGACGCTCCACCACGGCCCGGACCTCGAGCGGGTGATCGACGGCGTCGCGATCGGGGCGATGGAGCCGGGCCACATGCTCGAGCGCGTGGGGCCCGGGACGCTGGTGATCGTGCCGGGCGACCGCGAAGACGTGATCCTGACCCTGACGACCGCGCACCTGATGGGCTCGCCGCGGACGGCGACGACCGAGGAGCTCACCCGCCCGACCCTCCCGTTCGACGACGGCCACGCCGGCGCCGCGATCGGCCTGGTGCTGACCGGCGGCTACCGGCCGCGCAAGTCGACCGTCGAGGCAATCCGCCGCGCGGACCTCTTCGCGACCCTCGTGCCGGACGACACGTACACCGTCGCCTCGGAGGTCCACGACCTCCTCGTCAAGACGCACGCCGCCGACGTCGAGAAGATCGAGCTGATCAAGCAGCTGGTCGCCGCGAACCTGGACATCGATCGGGTGCTCGGCGTCGCCACGGAGGCGAGATTCGGGGTGGACTGATGCCGACCGTCGAGCTACCTCACCGCGGTGCGCCGCGACTCACCCTGACCGCGCAAGCTGAGCTCGGACGTCCTCGGGCTCGAAGCGTGAGCCCGGTCAGCGTGGCCACCGCAGCAACGAGGCCCGCGACCACGCCATCACGCATCGCGAGCTCGAATGCCGCCGGTGGCGGGTTGTAGAGACCGGCGCCCGACCACGCAGGCCCAAGCATGCTGGAGCAGACCGTGGTCGAGACACCGTCGATCGCGGACGTCGCGCAGGCCCCAGCACCAGCATCACGACGCCGACGACGAAGAACGGGGGCCCGATGCTGAATCCCGCCACGAACCCGAACGTCGTCAGGACGAGCGCAAGGAGCCAGTAGCTCATCGCTGACGGTGATCGAAATGATAACGTGCTAGTCACGCATAGCATGTTGCGGGTGACGGTGCCGACCAGTCAAGGTCAGCCGACGGCGTCGCCTCGCTCGGACCAGTACATGCACATCTCCCGGTCGAGCCTGCCCCAGACGATCGTCCGCATCGATGCATGCACCTTCGATGCGACCGCCCGCGACGGCGCGTTGTCCGGCGCGACCATCGAGCACACGGTGTCGAAGGCCGTGTGCTCGAGCACCCAGGCGAGGCAGGCACGAGCGGCCTCGGTCGCGTAGCCATTGCCCTGTTCGGACGGAACGATGTGGTAGCCGATCTCCGGGATCAGTGCGCCCTCGACCGGCTGGAGCGTCGGCCCGCAGTCGCCCAGGAACCGTCCATCGCCGCGGTCAGTGACCGCCCACAGCCCGAACCCGTTCGCGGCATAGCTCAGCTGCGCCCGCCCGATCCAGGCGGCGACGCCGTCGCGATCGAACGGCGCCGGGTAGTAGCGCATCTCGACCGGGTCCGACAACACCTGGGCGAGGCTGTCGATGTCGCTCGCGTCGAGCTCGCGGAGCGACAGTCGCTCGGTTTCGAGGACGGGCCTCCAGCGAGGCCTGCTAATCGAGGAGCTCGTTGTCGATGAGGCGGGTCCCGCCGAAGCGGACGGCCAGCGAGACGAGCGCCGGCTGGTCGATCGACGCCACCTCACGCAGCGACGAGGCGTCGGCAACCGAGACGTAGTCGGGCTGCGCGAGCGGCTCCTCGGCGAGAACCGCCCGCATCCGAGCCCGGAGCACGTCGGCCGACCGCTCGCCGTTCTGCCAGGACTCGCGGGCCGCGAGCAGCGCCCGTCGCAGCACCGGCGCCGCCGCGCGCTCGGCGGGGGAGAGGTGGACGTTCCGCGACGACATCGCGAGGCCGTCGGGCTCGCGGACGGTCGGATGGGCGACGACCTCGGTCGGGATCGCCAGGTCCCGCGCCATCTGCCGGATCACGAGGAGCTGCTGCGCGTCCTTCTGGCCGAAGTACGCCCGCTCCGCCCCGACCAGGTTGAACAGGATCGCGACGACCGTGGCGACGCCGTCGAAATGGCCGGGCCGCGCCGCGCCTTCCAGCGGCTGGGCGACCTCGCCAACACGGACGGACGTGTCGAAGCCGGACGGGTAGACTTCCTCGACCGAGGGCGCGAACACGAGGTCGGCGCCCTCCTCGGCGCAGATCGCCACGTCGCGGGCCTCGTTTCTGGGGTACTTGGCGAGGTCGGCCGGGTCGCCGAACTGCCGCGGGTTGACGAAGATCGAAACAACCGTCGTGGCCGACTCCGCGCGAGCCCGGGCGATCAGCGCCCGATGGCCGGCGTGGAGCCAGCCCATGGTCGGCACGAGGCCGACCGGTCGCTCGGCGCGGGCGAGCGCCGCACGGAGCTCGTTTCGAGTTCGGACAACCTGCAGGTGGGCGGCGGGTGATTCGCGGGTGACCACCGGGTGAGGCTACGCCAATCGATGGCCGCTAGGATGCCGGTCGATGTCGAACGACGGTCGGATTCGCTGCGGTTGGGGCGACTGGACGGACCCGCTGTACCTCGCCTACCACGACACGGAGTGGGGGACGCCCTCGCATGATCGGCGGCACCTATTCGAGATGCTCGTGCTCGAGGGTGCCCAGGCGGGCCTCTCGTGGACCACGATCCTGCGCAAGCGCGACGGGTATCGCGCAGCCTTCAAAGGCTTCGAGCCGGAGCACGTAGCGGCGCTCGGCCAGGACGACATCGACCGGCTCATGTTGGACCCGGGCATCGTGCGCAATCGCGCGAAGATCGAGTCCGCGATCGACAACGCGCGGGCGCTGCTCGCGCTTGAGGCTGCCGGGACGCGGTTCGTGGACCACATCTGGTCGTTTGTCGGCGGGCACGCGCTCCAGAACCGGTTCGCGAGCGGCGACGTCCCCGCCGAGACCGCCGAGTCCGCCGCCATCTCGAAGGATCTGAAGCGCCGCGGCTTCCGGTTCGTCGGCCCGACGACCTGCTACGCGTTCATGCAGGCCACCGGCCTCGTCAACGACCACGCGATCGATTGCTTCCGTCACGCCGAGGCGGCGGCCCTCGCCTGAGTTGCCGCAGACCGCGTCGGCGGCCTACAGGTCGCGGTCGAGCGGGATCATCGAGCCGACCGAGCGATCGACGGCGCCAGGGGCGCGGTCGTCGGCGGTGCGGCCGAGCGCCTCGTCGAGCACCTCGTCGTCCATGCGGACGGTCTCGGCGGGACCTGGAAAGGTGCCGGCGGCGACGTCGGCCATCCAGGCGCGCGTGGCGTCGGCGATCGTGCCCTGGAGATCGGCGTATGGCCGGGCGTGCTTTGGCTTGAACGTGCCGAGCCCGAGCAGGTCGGTGATGACCTGGACCTGCCCGCTCGTGCTCGGACCGGCGCCGATGCCGATCGTCGGGATGCGCAGGCGCGAGGTGATGACTGCGGCAAGCTGTTCCGGCACGAGCTCGAGGACGATGGCGAACGCGCCGGCCTCCTGGATCGCGATCGCGTCGGACAGGAGCGAGCGCGCGGCGTCGCGCGACTTGCCCTGGACCCTGACCTTGCCGCCGAGGCCGTGCTGCGACTGGGGCGTCCAGCCGATGTGGCCCATCACCGGCACACCGGCCTTCACCAGTGCCTCGACGATCCGCGCGCTGCGCACGCCGCCCTCGATCTTCACCGCCTGGGCGCCCGCGTCGCGCATGAACCGGCCCGCGTTCTCGAGCGCGTCCTCGGTGGAGGAGTACGACAGGAACGGCATGTCGCCGATCACGAGCGCGTGCTTCGTCCCGCGCACGACCGCCTCGGTGTGATGGAGCATCTGGTCCATCGTCACGCTGACCGTGGTCTCGTAGCCGAGGGCGACCTGGCCCAGCGAATCGCCCACGAGGATCATCGGGATGCCCGCGTCGTCGAGGATGCGGGCGGTCGGGTAGTCGTACGCGGTGAGCATCGGGATGCGCTCGCCATCAGCGTGCATGCGGCCGATGTCGGAGACGGTCAGGCGCCGGACGTCCTGGCTTGGCGCGCTCATGCGGTTCGACCCTCCTGCAGGTCGGGATTCATGCCGGCAGTCTGCGCCGCCGCGTCGCGGGCGTCCAACGCTCGGGCGACCCGATCCAGCACGCGATCCGCGACCTCGCGCTTCGTCATCAGGGGCAGCGCGTCGACCGAGCCGGCGCGGTCGAGGATCGTGACCCGGTTCGTGTCCGTGCCGAACCCGGAGCCGGCCTCGCTGACGTCGTTGGCGACCATGAGGTCGACGCCCTTGGCGCGTAGCTTGTCGGCCGCCCGCTCGAGCGAGCCCGTCTCCGCCGCGAACCCGACGAGGATGGGCGGCGGCATGCCGGACGCCTCGCGCCGGGCCGCCTCCGCCGCGATCTTTGCGAGGAGATCCGGGGTAGGGGACAGCTCGAGCGTGAGGCGCTCGGCGCGCGCGATCTTGCGATCCGAAATCGTCGTCGGCGTGAAGTCGGCGACAGCGGCCGCCATCACGAGCGCATCCGCCGACGGCATCGCGTCGCGGAGCGCCTCGCGCAGGCCGGCCGTGGTCTCGACCCGAACGACATGCGCCTCTGCCGGCAGCGCGACCTCGACCGCGGCGGCGACCAGGGTGACCGCGGCGCCACGCGCGAGCGCCGCGTCGGCCAATGCCACGCCCATCTTCCCCGTCGAGCGGTTGCCGATGTAGCGGACCGGGTCGATCGGCTCGCGGGTGCCGCCCGCGGTGATCACGATCCTGCGCCCGACGAGGTCCGCGTCGCGCGGTCGCGTCTCGACCACCGGCGGGCGCGCTTCGGCGGACGCCTGCCGGACCGGCCGGTCACCGATGGCGCCGACGACCGCGGCCACGATCGACGGCAGCTCCGCCAGCCGGCCGACGCCCGATTGACCGGAGGCGAGGGGCCCCGACTCGGGCGGCACCACCGTGTACCCGAAGCCGTCGCGGAGCCTTGCCACGTTCGCGACCGTCGCCGGATGCGTCCACATGTCGCCGTCCATTGCCGGCGCGACGATGACCGGCGCGCTCGTGGCCAGCGCCGCGGCCGTCACCACGTCGCCCGCGAGCCCGTTGGCCATCGCGGCGAGCCAGTGCGCGGTCGCCGGCGCGACCACGATCGCGTCCGCCGAGTCGGCGATGACGATGTGGCCGATCCGCCCGTCCGGCAGGAGATCGAGCACGTCCGATTCGACGGGATGCCGCGACAGCGCCGCGAACGACAGCGGCCCGACGAAGCGCGTCGCCGAGGGCGACAGCAGCACGACCACGTCGGCGCCCTCGGCCGTCAGCAGCCGGAGCAGCTCGACCGCCTTGTACGCCGCGATCGAGCCGGTGACCCCGAGGGCGATGAGCCGGCCCTCGAGGCGCGACGCCACGCTACGCGACATGCCCGACGGGGCTCACGAGAGCTCGAGCTGGAGCGGCTGTCCGCCGGCCACCTCGGCGTGCAGGATCGCGAGGCCCTTCAAGGTCAGGTCGGGATCGATCGACTCGACGCCCTCGAGCGTCGTCGCCCAGGCCAGCCGGGCGAGGCCCCCCGTCAGCACGACATGCACGTCGGCAGGGGTCACATCTCCGGCGTCCGCGAGCTCACGACGGATCCGCACGAGCAGGCCCGCGACCAGCGCCTGGTAGCCGAGCACGGCACCGCTCTGGATCGCCGAGACGGTGTCCCGCCCGATTGCCCGGTCCGGCGTTCGCAGCTCGACGCGCGGCAGCTTCGCCGTCCGGGTCGCCAGCGCCTCGAGCCCGAGCTCCAGGCCCGGCGCGATCGCCCCACCGACGAAAGCGCCGTCACGGGCCACGCAATCGAACGTCGTCGCGGTGCCGAGATCAATGACGATCGCCGGCGTCCCGTACAGGCGTGCCACCGCCAGTGCGTTGACGAGCCGGTCGGCCCCGACCTCGCCCGGGCGGTCGACGCGGATCGGGATCGGGATCGTGCCCGCCCCCGCGAGCAGCAGCGGCCGGTCGCGTCGGGCGGTCACCGCCTCCAGCGCGGCGCTCACCGCCGGGACGACGGATGCCGCAACGACAGCAGACACGTCCGCGAACGCGGTGTCGTCGAGTCGAAGCATGCCCTCGACGAGCAGCTCGAGCTCGTCCGCCGAGTCGCCGCGGGGCGTGCCCGCGCGCCGCACCGCGACGAGCGAACCGTTGCGGAACGACCCGATCGTGACGTTCGAGTTGCCGACGTCGATCGCGAGCAGCATGGCTCGATCATACGCGGCGATTTCGGTGGCCCGAACCGGCGCGGCCCGCGCTACCATCGGCCCCGTTCCCTCCCATCCCGCGTGCCACGGAGGAGGAGCCCGTGCCCAGCCAGCCGCCGGCGAAGTTCTTCGTGAACCAGGGCGTGGTCACGAGCCGCGAGGACATGCTCAACCTCCTGCGGCCGCTCCTCAAGCAGACGGTCTCGTATCGCTACCTGCGCGGGCGCGAGGTCGCGGCGCACGGCACGGGCTGGGTCGAGCGGATCGTGGTCGACCAGCCGGACGTGTCGACCTACTTCACGCCGATCGCGATCACCCTCAACGTCGACTCGTTCGAGCACCTCGACTTCACCACGCGCCCGGACCAGCTGATCGTCTACACCCTCGTCCAGGGCGATGAATCCGTCGTCGTCGAGTTCACGCCGGGCGGCGATGGAGGCACGTCGCCATTCGAGCCGCGGCAGCTGGCATTCGACACCTCCGGCTACGTCCAGATGGAGCTCCAGGGCCTCGATTCCGCCTCCGCCGAGGAGTAATCCGGGGCGGGTCCGTCGCCTGCGCGAATCGACGGAAACCGGGATTTGGCGGGCGTACCATCGCCGCGATTGCGGACCCTGCCCCGGGGTCCGCCGGGAGGGAGCAGCGTCCGCGCCCCGCCAGGCGTGTGCGCGCCAGTGGAGGAGGGACGGGTCCGGGTGAGCGCTCCTGCAGACAGTGCGCCGCAGTCGGGCGGCATGATCGCGAGCTACTTCAAGTTCGCCGAACGAAAGACCGACCTCGTGACGGAGGTTCGGGGAGGCCTGACCACGTTCATGGTCATGGCCTACATCATCTTCCTGAACGGGAACATCATCGCCAAGCCGCTGGGGCTCGCCCCGGAGGCCGTGGCCGCGGGCACCGCCCTGATCGCCGGCATCGCCACGATCGCAATGGGCCTCGTCGGGAACTATCCGTTCGCGCTGGCCGCCGGCCTCGGCATCAACGCCATCGTGGCGTTCAGCCTGACGGCCAAGGGTCTCGATGCGAAGGGCGCCATGGGCGTGATCGTCATCGAGGGCGTCCTGATCACGATCCTCGTGGTCCTCGGGCTCCGGGAAGCGATCATGAACGCCGTCCCGCTCGCATTGAAGCGGTCGATCGGCGTCGGCATCGGCCTGTTCATCCTGTTCATCGGCTTCGCCAACGGCGGCCTGATCGTCTCGAACTGCGCGCCGGACTCGGCGACCCTCGGGTTCTGCGATGGCACGCTCGTGACGCTGGCGTTCCCGGCCTCGCCGGCCCAGTTCGTGTTCCTGCTCGGGCTCGCGATCACGTTCATCCTGTTCGCCCGGAAGGTCAGGGCGGCCCTGATCATCAGCATCATCGTGACCACGATCATCGCGATCGTGGCCGGCGTCCAGCCCGTCGACACCAGCAAGCTGACCGCGGTCGTGAGCTTCTCGACGCTCGGCCTCGGCCTCCAGGATCCGTTCCAGGTGTTCACGAAGCTGGGCGTGGTGACCGCCGTCCTGACGATCTTCGCGATCATGCTCAGTGACTTCTTCGACACGATGGGCACGGTCACCGGCATCGCCGCGGAAGCCGGCCTGGCCGAGCCGGACGGCTCCGTTCCGGGCATCGGCCGCGTGCTCGTCATCGACAGCCTGGCGGCCGTCGCCGGCGGCGCCGGCGGCGTGTCCTCGAACACGACCTACATCGAGAGCGCGGCGGGTGTCGCGGAAGGCGCGAGGACGGGCTTCGCCTCGGTCGTGACCGGGGTGCTGTTCCTGCTCGCGATCTTCCTGTCGCCGATCGCCGGGCTGATCCCGTCACAGGCGACAGCGCCGGCCCTCGTGCTCGTCGGCTACCTGATGTTCACCCTCGTCAAGGACATCAACGTCGCCGACATTGAGGATGGCCTCCCGGCCCTCCTCACGATGATCCTGATGCCGCTCACCTACGACATCACCGTGGGCATCGGCGCCGGGTTCATCAGCTGGGTGCTGCTCAAGGTCGTGCGCGGCAAGATGTCCGAGATCCACCCGCTCATGTGGGTCGTCTCGATCGCCTTCGTCGTGTACTTCGCGAACAGCTGGATCCAGATGCTCCTGCCCAAGTAACGGGTCGGAATCAGCAACGGCAGCGGGGGG
>DASQIK010000012.1:0-2080 GCA_035631615.1 Candidatus Dormiibacterota bacterium
AGCTCGGTGATCGGCTGCGCGAGCACGACCTCGAGCGTGCCGGAGCGGCTGTCTTCGGCGAGCGCGCGCATCGTGACCGCGGGAACGAGGAACAGGAACAGCCAGGGCAGGAAGTCGAGCATTGGGCGCAGCGAGGCGACGCCGTACACATCGGCCTGCCCGAAGAACAGGTAGCTGTTCAGGCCGGTGAACACGACCAGGAGGATGTACGCCGTGGGCTGATCGAACAGGGCCTTCAGCTCGCGCCGGGCGATGATGCGGATTGCGCGCATCTGGATCAGCTGGTGAGCTGGTGGAACAGGTCTTCGAGGCTCCCCGCCTCCTGGTGAAGCTCGTACAGCGTCCAGCCCCGGGACTTGGCCAGCCCGAAGATCTCCGGACGTAAGTCCGTTGCGCGATCAGCGGCGATGGTGAAGGCGACGCGACCGTCTCTGGCGTCGGCGGCGGGGGTCACCCGACGCACGCCCGGAAGCTTGGCGAGGGCGTCAGCGGCGTCCTCGCCCGCGAGTTCCACCGCGATCTCGACCGTGCCCTCCGCCTGTTGCATCAGGCGATCCACGGGACCGTCGGCCACGATCTTGCCTCGGCTGATGACGAGCAGCCGCGAGCACATGTTCTGGACTTCGGAGAGGACGTGGGTCGACAGGATCACGGTCCGATCCCGCCCGAGCGCACCGATCAGGCGACGGATTTCCACCCGTTGATTCGGATCGAGGCCTTCGGTGGGCTCGTCGAGCACGAGCAGATCGGGGCGGTGCAGAATCGCTTGCGCGAGGCCGACCCGCTGGCGAAAGCCCTTGGACAGCTCGCCGATCGGCCGGTAATACACGGACTCGACCCCGGTTGCGGTGACGGACTCGTCGATGGCGCGATCCCGTGACGACCCCTCGAGCTCGCGGAGATCCGCGATGAACGTCAGGTAGTCGGACACGAGCATGTCCGGATAGAGTGGGTTGTTCTCCGGGAGGTAGCCGATCCGGCGCTTGGCGGCGCGACCCGCCTCGCCGAGCGGTGTGCCATCCAGCGTGATGGAGCCCGCGTCCGGCTCGTAGTACTGGGTGATCAAGCGCATGGTTGTGGACTTGCCGGCCCCGTTGGGCCCGAGGAAGCCCACGACCTGGCCGCGGTCCACGCGGAACGACACCTGGTCGACGGCCGTGACGTCGCCGAACCGTTTCGAAACGGTATCGAGTGAGAGGAACGTCATGCGCGGGGAAATCCTAATCAGCTTGCGAGTGGTTCTTCAACCCCCTACAGAGACTTGAGGAACGCGACGACGGCCGCGCGGTCTTCGGCGGTCAGGGCCTTGAACCGGTCGCGCGCGCCCGAGGCTTCGCCGCCGTGCAGCTCGATCGCCTGATCGACGGTCGCGGCGCGCCCGTCGTGGAGAAAATGCTGGATGGCACGGAGTCCGATGAGGGGCTCGGTGCGGAAGTCGGCGGGGCCGGCCTGGCCGAGGCAGATGTCCGCCAGGTCCTGGCCCATGTCGTGGAGCAGCAGGTCGGTGTACGCCGGGAACTCGCGCCGGTCGAGCGCGAGGATGGGGCTCGCGCCGGTGCGGAGCGTGGGGAAGTGGCAGCCCGTGCAGCCGATCTTCGAGAAGAGGTCACGGCCGCGACGGCCGTCGCGGCCCAGCTTGGTGGGCGTCGGCGCCGCGAGGAAGCGCACGAAGTCGTCCGTCACATCGAGCGCTTCCTGGTTGATCTCGGGATCGGCGGTCGAATCGACCCCGGGCGGCATGGGCTTGCCTCCGATGTTCTCCTCCGTGGGCTGCGCCGGGTTCGTGATGCCCATCTCCGCGATGAACGCGCCGGCATTGAACTCCGCCAGCGTGGGGACGAACGCCTTCCGGCCGAAGCGGCCGATCCGGCCGTCCACTGAGCGGTTGGGTCGCCCGTGCACGCCGTCGTGGTTTCGGTCCTCCGAGTCGGCGTACGCGAGGATCGCCGAATCGGGCACGAGGTCCATCAGGCCGCGGGCGAAGACGACGGGCGTCGTGCGGGAGGCGCGCCCGTTCGCCGACGGCGGGAAGGGCTCGCGATCGATACCCAACGCTTTCTTCAGGGCCGGCGTGGTGTGG
>DASQIK010000013.1:0-9078 GCA_035631615.1 Candidatus Dormiibacterota bacterium
GCTCCAGGAGGTGACCTGCAGCTTCACGGTCGCGCCGACGCCGGTCCCGAGCCTGCCGCCGACCCCGACGCCCGCCGCCCTCGGCGTGCCGACCGGCATCCGCGTCCTGCCGGGCAACGGCTTCCTGACGGTCCAGTGGCTCGCGCCGACAGTCGGGGCCGAAGCGATCACGGACTACCTCCTGCAGTGCACGCCGGTGAACGGCGGCCAACCGATCCAGACGCAGGTTGCCGCTTCGGCGGTGCTCGAGGCGAAGCTCGACGGGCTGACGGCCGGCAGCACGTACAGCTGCCAGGTCGCGGCGACCGATGGCGTGACCATCGGGCCGTACTCAACCCCGTCCGACCGCGCGATCGTCCTCGGCATCCCGACGGCGCCGGGGCAGCCCGCCGCCGAGCCGCTGAACGGCGCCGCCCGGCTCTCGGTCGTGCCGATCGTCGGCGGGCCGCCGATCGAGCAGTACGTCTACGTCTGCACGAACACGTCGGGACAGTCGGTGCAGGCCGCCGGCTCGGAGGCCACCGTCGTCGTCCCCGGCCTCACCAACGGCCAGACATTCCAGTGCGTGGCCTATGCCGAGAACAGCGTGGGGCGCAGCCCGGCATCGGTCGCGTCGGCGAGCTTCTCGCCATGCGCGGGGCTGTTCGACTGCCAGCCGTGGACGAAGTTCGCGCTCGGCGGCATCGTCATTGCCGCGATCGCGGTCGTCGGTCTGCTCGCGTTCCAGCGCTACCAGCGGCGAAATCGCGCGTGGATCACGGCGCAGGTGGATGGCGGCGAGAACCGGCCGCTGGGCTGGGGCCCCGAGCTCGGCATTCGGCTGGACCAGGGCGCCGACGGCTGGTCGGTGACTGCGCTGCCACCCGCGGAGGCACCCGTCCGCGTTCGATTCGAGAAGGACAACCGGTTCCTGGTCGCGGTCGGCACGCGCATCACGCACGTCCACCAGGGCGACCCGACATCCATCCGTGACGCGGCCGGCACGATCCACCAGGTGATCCTGCGCCGGTACCGCGACAAGCCGAACGACCGTGCGCCGGTCCGCGCTCCGAAGGATTCGAGCGCGTTAACATCCGTGACGGAGAGACTGCCCGACGGCGTCGACGACCCGGCGCCACCGCCTCATCAATCGCCGCCGCAGCCAGGGGATGGCGCTTGATCCTTCGGGTGTTTCGCGCACTCGTGATGGAAGGGGCAGCCCCACGACTCGCGCAGGTCGTCCGCGACGAGGCGATGGTGCACGGGCTGAGGATCCCGGGGCTGCTGTCGTTCCAGCCCGCCGTTCGGGAGACCGAAGCTGGGACCGAGCTCGTCATCGTGTCGACCTGGTCCGGTTTCGACCAGATTGCAGCCGCCGGGCCCGACCTCGATGCGCCGCTCACGATCCCGGGCGCGGCCTCGATGCTGGCCGGCAGCCGCGCCGAGCACTACGAGCTCGTGATCGGCGAGGCACGGGCGATGCCCTTGCGCGAGGCCAAGCTTCGGTTGATCCGCATTCCGATCCGCGTGAACGCCGAGGCTGCCTACTACGTGGCCGTTCGAACCTGGGCCGAGGAGCTGCTGGACACGACCGGCCTCGTGGCGTTCAGCCTTGGCCGCCGGGTCGTCGGGCGCGGGGACCAGATCCTGGCTGCGATGCTCTGGGAGGACGAGGCCGCGTTGGTCGACGCGGTCGGATCCGATCTCGACAAGCCGATGGGCGCCGCCGAGCTGTCGCAGTTCTGGGCGGCCGATCCCGCGATCGAGCACTTCAATGCGCTCACGGTGGTCGAGCCGCGGCGCGACGCGCCGGCGATCCTGCTCGCGGACGACGACCGACGATACGTGCACGCCACGCCGGCCGCTTCGCGCCTGACGGAACGGCCGCTGGCGCGATTGCTGACGATGCGGGTCGAGGACATCGCACCGCCCGCGCAACGTGCGAGTGTCGCCGAGGCGTGGCGGGCGTTCCTCACAGAGGGCTCGATGGAGGGGCCGTTCACGCTCGCGCGGCCCGATGGGACGACGGTCGAGGTGCTATACGCCGCCAAGGCCAATGCGCCGTGGCCCGGGGTCCACGCGTCGCTGTTGGCGCCGCTGGGGGAGGGGAGCGAGGGCGCACCTGAGCTCGACATCGACCGGGCGCTGATCGAGGCAGGGCTCGTGGCACGGTATTCGCCGCCCGAATCGGCGTAGCTGCGGCGGGCGCTCGGCTCGGGCGCCCACCCGGCCGGAGCGCCCACGTGACACCGGCGCCCAAGCGGCTCGGGGGGCCACGCGGCTCGGGCGCCCGAAATCGACCCGAATGGTCTCCCGGTGACCTTTCTCGGCACTTCTCGAGGGGTTTCGGGTTTCTGGCTGTCCGCGAGCAGGCCCCGGCGCGACGGATGTCCTGAATTCGTGCTCGGCTGAGCACGAATCGGCGGTGCAGGCGGCGGTTGGGAGGTCAACGACAGGCCCGACGGCAATCCGAATCGAGGAAAAGGCCCGAGAACCCCCAGAAAAGGTCACCAGGGGAACATCCTCGGGCGTTTTCATTCAGCGGGATCCGCGTGCAGGACCCGTTGTGACAGCAGAGGTGTCATGGGCGGCCGCGACGATCGCGGTGCATCGGGAGAGCCGAGGTCGATCCGAGTGGCGGGTCGCGCCTCCGTGGCGGGCTCGGTCGATGCGAAAGGCGGGCACGTTGAACGTCGAGCGAGGCTGTCGACCCAAGCAGGCGTACCTCAGCAAGCGTGACGCGAAGGCAATCTCGCGCTCGATGAGCGCGCGCCATCGCGAGGCGTTCCACATCTACGCGTGCCCGAGCTGCCGGTACTGGCACGTCGGGCACGCGACGCCAGCCGCGTTGCGGGCGCGCGTCGTGCCGAGCTGGGAGCGTCGGGCCGTCCAGGTTGCCTGACGACGACGAGTTGGAGGTCGCAGGCGACGGCCTCCTCGACCCGAATGCCAGCGGCGAAGCAAGGCGCATCCGCAGGCTCCGAGTCCTGGCCGGGGATTCGGTGGAGTCTTGACAGTCGGACGGTCTACTGTATAGTTAGGCGGTGCAGAACGAGACATACACGATCGCCGACCTGGCCCGACTCTCGGGCGTCAACGTCCGCACGATCCGGTACTACCTGGCGCAGGGGCTGCTGCCGGCATCGGGCGAGTCGGGGCCGGGCGCGCACTACGGCGAGGGCCACCTCGATCGACTGCGACTCACGAAGCGGCTCCAGGCGCAGCACCTCCCGCTCTCGGAGATCCGCCGGCGCCTGGCCGAGCTGACCGACAGCGATGTCGCCGGCCTCGTCGCGACCAACGTCGAGCCGGCGGCGACGCCGACGACGTCCGCGCTCGAGTACGTCCGGGGTCTCCTCGGCGCGACCTTCGCGGAGCGCGCGACTTCGATGCCAACGTGTGCATCAACGCCTGCAAGGCTGCCAACGCCTGCCGCGCCAGCACGGCCTGCCGCACCGGCCGCGCCGCGTCCGACGCTCGCCCGCGCCCGATATGCAGCGTTGGGCATCGGATCCGAGCTGCCGACGGCGGTCCCGGACGAGCAGATCTGGAATCCGGCGAGCGTCGGCGCCGAGCCGCCCGCCGCGGACGCGACGCTCCCGGCCGCGGGCGCGGCGCAAGTCGCCGACGCGGCGCCTGCAGCGACCTCGGAGACCGCCGCGCCTGGCGAGCCCGCCGCGCCTGGCGAGCCCGCTGCGAGGGCTGCCTCTGCCTCCGCCGGGCCGGAACGATCCCAGTGGGAGCGCCTCGAGCTTTCGCCGGACATCGAATTGCATGTGCGCCGGCCGTTGAGCCGGCTGGAACAGCGACGGGTCGAACGCCTGATCACGATCGCCCGGCAAGTCCTGAAGGAGGACATGAAATGACCCGTCCCGATGATGCGAGCGACCCCAGCTCCGGTAACTACGAGCGCGAACCCCAGGACCCTCGGATGCCGAACCCGCGGCGTGGCGAGAACGGCCGGCGGCACACGGTCGAGGGCGCCAGCCTTCTCGCGCGGAGCGACCGACGGTACATCCGGTCGACGCATCGGAGCGAGCGCTTCGTCCTCGTCGAGCTGGAGGCGCCCGCGGCGCCCCGGCAGCCGCAACGGGACCCGGTGAATCTCGCCTTCGTGCTCGATCGGTCGGGCTCGATGTCCGGTCAGAAGATCGAGCTCGCGAAGCGGGCGATCGAGACCGCGGTCGACCGGCTGCTGCCGACGGACCGGTTCGCGGTCGTGTGCTACGACGATCGGGTCGACGTCATCGTCGAGGGCACGAACGCATCGCGCGAGGCGAAGACGAACGCCATCGAGCGGCTGCGCGGCATCGATGCCCGCGGCTCGACCGACCTCGGTGGCGGCTACCTGCGCGGCGCCGAGCAGGTCGCGCTGGGGCTCGTCGAACTTGGCGTGAACCGGGTGCTGCTGCTCACGGACGGACTGGCGAACCAGGGCATCGTCGACCCGGGCGAGCTGGCCCGGCACGCGAGCGAGCTCCGCGCTCGCGGCGTGACGACGACCACGTTCGGGGTGGGGGAGGACTTCGACGAGGCGCTCCTCCAGTCGATGGCCGACGCCGGCGGCGGCCACTTCTACTTCATCGGCGACGCGGCGCAGATCCAGGACCTCATCGCGAGCGAGGTCGGCGAGCTGCTCCAGGTCGTCGCGCGGAATGTCGCGCTCGAGATCACCGCGCCCGAGCACCTCGAGCCGCGGAGCCTCTCGCCGTACCCGGTCGAGCGGCGCGGCTCGCGCTTCCACGTCCTGCTCGGCGACCTCGTCGCGGAGCAGCGCATCGAGGTCGTGCTGAGGATCAAGTTCGGCTACGGCCCGACCGGGCAGGAGATCGGCATCCTCGTCGGGGCGACCGATCGCGAGGGCGTGCTGAATCTCGCGGGAGTGGCGCCGGTCGGTGTCGGCTGGGAATACGCCGACGACCCGACGAACGACACCCAGGATCGCGATCGAACGGTCGACCGGGCGGTCGCGAAACTGTTCGCCGCCCGCGCCCGGCAGGACGCGGTGAAGCTCAACCGCCTCGGCGACTTCCGCGAGGCGCGTCTCGAGATCCGGGGCGTCGCCGAGCGCATCGCCGGCTACGCCGGACGAGACCCCGAGCTGCGTGCTCTCATTCAGGGACTGCGCGACGAGGAGCGGCAGTTCTCCGCGCCGATGCAGGCGATGGAGCTCAAGGTGGCCCACGCCCAGGCGAGCTACGCACTGCGGTCCCGGGCGCCTGACGGGCGGGCAAATCGGTAAGCGCTGGCGGGGGTCGCGCAGCGGTACCGCGGTCAGGCATGCGAGGAGGCGTCGTTGGACGAAGGCCCGTTCTATCACGGCACGAAGGCGGACCTCCAGGTCGGCGATCTCTTCACCGCGGGCTTCCGGTCCAACTACCGGCCCGAGGTCGTGATGAACCACATCTACTTCACCGCGCTGCGTGACGGCGCCGGGCTCGCGGCGGAGCTTGCCCCGGGCGACGCTCCGCCGCGCGTGTACATCGTCGAGCCGACGGGACCGTTCGAGGACGACCCGAACGTCACCGACAAGAAGTTCCCCGGCAACCCGACCCGGTCCTACCGGAGTCGAGATCCGCTCAGGGTCGTCGGCGAGGTGACCAACTGGACGCGCCTCTCGCCCGAGGCGCTGCAAGGATGGCGCGACCGGCTGGCGGCCATCCGCGAGGATGAGCGAGGCGAGATCATCAACTGACGCGCCGGGCTGCGAGTGGGGCTCCGCGACCTACGGCGTCGCGACGGAGGCGCCGAGTCGCCCGAAGTGCTCGTCGAACGTGTACACCGGAAGCGCGCCGTGGGAGCGGGCGGTCGCCGCAATCAGGGCATCAGTGATCGGCGACGACTCGAATGCCCTCGCGCGAACCAGCGCTTCGATCGCCTCAGCCTTTGACAGTTCGATGGGGCCGACATTCGCCCTCGAGAGGAGGTCAATGAGGACGTCGACGATGTCCGCACGAGGCAGCCGATAGAACGTGCGAAGCACGTGCGCGGTCTCCGCGAGAACGACGAGGGAAACTCCAACCTCCGCGTCACCCTCGAGCAGCTTCGCCGCCCGATCGGCTTGGGCTTCGGGAGTGCCGACGACATACCGAACAACCACGGAGGTATCGACGCTGATCACGGCGTGCGGTCGGGGTCCGGCATCGAGTCCGCGCGCGCACGAACAGCCGCCCAGTCGTCGTCGTCCGCAACTGGACGCGCCCTGTCGCGAAGGATCCCGGCGAGCGATCGGCGATGCGGCGCCGGGACGAATTCGATGACGACTCGGCCGTTCTCGATGCGTTGCACCGCCTGGTCGCCGGCGTACACGCCGAGCTCCTCCCGGATCGCCTTCTCGATGGTCACCTGGCCCCGCTCGCCGACGGTCCTCGTCATTCCGATTCCTCGCAACGGTACATATTCGTGCCATGCCAGTATGCATTGGCCAGCTGAGTCGGACAACCATGGTCTTGCCTGGAGGGTTCGGTGGCGTCGATGGCGTGGCCCCAGATCTCTGGGTGACCGCAGTACCCTCCGGCGATGGGGCTGGAGGACTTCGAACGGTTTCCGCTGCTGCTCGGGCCGAGCCCGATCCAGCCGCTGAGCGGCCAGCCGGCTTTCAGCGCGTACGCGTCACTATTCAGCTGATCGTCGTTTCATGACCCATCGTTTCGCTCGCTCGCCGATCATCGTGCTCCTGGCGATCGCGCTGACGGCAGGCGGCTGTGCTGTCGATCAAGCAACCCTGTCCCCGCCGACCCCAGGGCTCCTGCCTTCTCCGGAATCCGTGGTGGTGGCTCCGACCCCTCGCCCGAGCGCGAGCCCGTGCGCAAAGCCACTTCGCGACATTGGCCAATCGAGCCAGTTGATCGCTGACCAGCTCGCATCTCTTCGTCCGCTCCTTGTGGCGCGGACGTACGACGGCTGGGCTGTGCTCGGGCAGGTGCGCAGGGTCAATGAGACCCTGTTGATTTACGGCGAGTTGACGGCTGAGCTAGATGCCTGCCCGAACGCCAACAAGCTGGCGGCTCGAGTCGCGACGGTGAAAGAGTCAGCACGCGCTGGCGTGACCGTGGTTCTCGACTACGGCGCGGCGGTTGCATTGGTGCCGCGCGACGCGGCCGTCGGACTCTTCAGGCTGTTGCCCGAAGTCCTCGCTATTTCAAAGGACGCAGCCGAGCTGGCGAGGGGCCTCGCGCTCGAGATCCCGGTGGCCGAAGTCCAACAAGGGTCCGATGAGCCAATTGCGAAGCTACCGAGCCTTCCAACCCCAGCCCCCACCGCGAGACCCGCCGATCCGCTCGCCGTGTTGCGAATCAGGGCCTCGTTCTTCGGCTCTCGAGTCACTCTCTCGACGTATGGAGTGAGTGGCACGACACCAACTGAGATCTGGGAGTCGATGAATCGAAACGGCCCATACAGCGCATGGCTGCACGGGAACGCATCCGGCCTAACCCAGGCTAGTGCTGAGTACCGATTCCATCTCGCGTCGAACACGGATGGAAGTTGTTACATCTGGGCAGACGCGAACCCGCCGATCCTGCTCACCTACACCGTCGATCTTCCCCGATGGTCTGCCCCATCGGGCGTCGCAGCGACCACGATCACGTATTGGAACCAAACCCTCCAGGAGATCGCCACGCACGAGAAGCATCACGTCACGATCTATCGAGCTGCGCAAACGACACTGAACGCGACGCTCGCGTCGAGCACATGCGGGAATTACGACGCCAACCTCACGGCAGTCTGGAACGACGTCAACCGGCAGCAATGCGAATTCGACATGAAGGAATACGGCGCCGACCTGGGGCTGTCTCTCGAGTCCTGCGTCAACCAGTAGATCGAGGGCCAGGACCTCGGCCCCGCCGTCGCATTCTTCGGCGAGGATTGCACCGAGTACGAAAGGGGCTGGACTGTCGCCGCGGCAGATGTCTCGCGGCTCGCCGAGCTGCTCGGTGGCTCGCCCGGCGCCGACACGATCGCCGTCATGCGGAAATGGGTTGTCGATCGCAAAGGCGGCGACCCGGGCCAGACCCTCAAAGATGCGGGACTTGCAGTCGAGTTCTGGAGTCGGATCGGTGAGTGACGATCTCGCTCTGCCGCTTCGCATGGGCGGCGCCGTGTGGGGCCACATCGTCGGTGACGCGATGAGTGTGCCCTACGAGTTCCGCGACTCGAGTGCGATTGGCGAAGTGCGCTTCGGCGACGCGGGCACCTGCGCGCTGGGTCCGGAGGGCCTCGAACCGGATGCGCCAATCGCCCTCACGCGGGCGAGTCGGCGGTATACGATCGAACGCGGAGTCCAGGTCGACTTGGTTCGGGGGTGGCGACTGCCTTGACCGCGAGCGTGGAGCTCTGTCCGCGATGCGGGGCGGCGGCGGTCCATCTGGTAGGTCGAGGCGCGAACATCGGTGGCTTCGTCTGGGGCTGCTCGCGATACCCGAAGTGCCGGTGGACGCAAAACATCGGAATCCAACCGACACCCGGCCCGTTGGCTGGCAGACCGTTCCCGATGCGTTCGCCGTCGCCAGCGATTCAGCCAGTCCTGGGCGGCGCCGTTCTTGGTGTGCCGGGCGGATCGGCACAGGCTGAATACGAGCGCCGTAGCGCTCACGACTGAACTCCGAAATCGGCTGGCCAAGGACTTGGAGAATCTGTAGATGACTAGCACGACCCAGGCACTTCTGGACCTTCTGGGCCAAGCCCGCGAGGCCGACCTGCTGTCGCGTATTGAGTGGCGCGACCCGATCGCCGCGTTTGGCACCGAGGCTGTTCAGGCCATCCGCCCGTGGCTGGCTGATCCGGCGACCGCCTCGTTCGCCGTCCGAGTCATTGAGCGAGCGGCGGCGAAGAACGCATCGGCCAAGGAACTCGCTATCGAGGCGCTCCGCGCCGTACACGGCGGGCTATTTGCGGAGCCCGCTCGTCGAGATGCCGCGGACGCTCTGGGCCGCTTGGGTTCGAGGAGCCGTCCCGACCAGAAGCCACGGGTACGCGCGCGGCCCAGTCCTGCGGATCCGATCCCAGCCTTAATTCGTGGCTACCTCTACACCCGTCGAGAGCTCCGTTCCGCGAGTCTGCTCGGAAACCTCTACTCGGGGATTAGCTACCCGGCGGTTG
>DASQIK010000014.1:0-2442 GCA_035631615.1 Candidatus Dormiibacterota bacterium
CCCCCCCCCCCCCCCCCCCCCCCCCCCCCCCCCCCCCCCCCCCGCGCCGCACCGACGATGCCGGCGTTCGTGCCAAGCGCCGCCGGCACGAGCCGGGCCTTCGACTGCAGATGCGAGGTGAGGCGAGGGAAGTCCTTCGCCATGCCGCCGCCGAAGATGATCAGGTCCGGCGACACGTACGCCTCATAGCGGGCGATCAGCTCCGAGAACTCACCGGCCCACTGGCGGAGGCCGATCCCTCGCTTCTTCCTGGCGACGGGCGACAGGCGCGCCTCGGCGTCGCGGCCGCGGATCTCGAGATGCCCCAGCTGGATGTTCGGCACGAGCGCGCCACCGCTGAAGAGCGAGGTGCCGATGCCCGTCCCGAGGTCGAGCACGAGGATCGTTCCTCGCTGGCCCTTGCCTGCACCGTAGGCGACCTCGGCCACCCCGAGCGCATCCGCATCGTTCAACACGGCGAAGGGTCGGCCGAGCCGTTCCGCAAGGAGCTGCTGCACGTCGACACCGATCCACGCGGCGACGCCGTGGACCGCCGTCATCGCCCGTCCCGCGCGAATGACCGAGGGGAATGCGGCGCCGGCCGGCATGTCCGGCGTCGACGCGCCCGTCGCCGCGAGCGAGGCGACGACGCTCGTCACGACGTCCATGACCGCGGCGGGCGTGCCAGGATCGGGTGTCATCTCCCGGACCCGGGCCGTGACCAGCTCGCCGGTCGCCAGATCGACGACCGCTGCCTTGATGCCGGTTCCGCCGATGTCCAGCCCGATCGCGCGTCCGTCCAGGATCGCGTCCGCTGCGGGGATGGCGATGTACTCCGGAGTCGGTGCGGGAATCGGGTCAGCCACGGTTCGAGCATAGACTCAGCCGATGGTTCCCGACCCGAGCGCAACCGAGGCCGGATGCGGCCCGGCGCCCGGGGCTCCGGGGATCGGGCCGACCTGGTCCAGCAGTGCCAAGGACGCCGTCGGAACGGCCCATGGCTCGAGCCGGGTCTGGTTCACGGTCGGGCACGGCATCCTCGACGAGATCTACTGGCCGCGCGTTGACGCGCCGCAGGTCCGCGACCTCGGGTTCATCGTCGCGGACGATGCGGGCTTCTGGAGCGAGGTCAAGCGCGACGCCGAGTCCGAGGTCCGGTTCGTGCGGCCCGGCGTCCCGGCGATCGTCGCCGTGCACCGCCATGAGCGGTACGAGCTGACGCTCCGGATCTGCGCCGATGGGCACGCCGACGTCGTCCGGATCGAGGCGCGGCTCGAGGACCGGCGGCCGTCGTCCGCCCTCGAGGGCCAGGCGCATGCCCTCCGGCTGTACCCGCTGCTGGCCCCACACCTCGGGTTCAGCGGGTTGCACAACCGTGCCTGGCTTGGCACCTACAAGGGCCGGGCGATGCTCTTCGCCCAGAACGGCGCGTCGTACCTCGCGCTCGCGAGCGACCCCGCCGCGACCCGCGAGAGCGTCGGGTACGTCGGGAGGTCCGACGGCTGGCAGGACTTCGCCGCGAACGGACGAATGGCCTGGACCTACGACTCGACCGACGAGGGCAACGTCGCAGGCATGCTCGAGGTGCTCCCGGACGCAGCGCCGGTCCAGATCGCCCTCGGCTTCGGTGCTCGGCCCGAGGAGGCGGCGCTCCAGGTCACCGCGGCGCTCGCCGGCCACTTCGACGTGACCTGGGACGAGTACGTCGCCGATTGGGACGGCTTCCTGCGCACGTGCACGCCCGCGCCTGCCGCGCTCGCGCCCGAGCTCGCCGACCTGTACCTCGACTCGGCGGCCGTCCTCCGGACGCACCAGGACCGGACGACGCCCGGCGCCACCGTGGCCAGCCTGTCGATCCCATGGGGCAACGCCCGCAACGACCTCGGCGGGTACCACCTGGTCTGGTCGCGGGATCTCGTCGAGTCCGCGGGCGCGCTCGTCGCGCTCGGCGCGCGCGCGTCGGCGGCGCGGACGCTGGCGTACCTCGTCGCCACCCAGGAGCCGGACGGCCACTGGTTCCAGAACCAGTGGGTCGACGGCGTGGCGTACTGGGGCGGCGTCCAGCTCGACGAGGCGGCCTACCCGATCCTCCTCGCGGGCGCGATCCGGCGAGCCGGCGCAGCACACATGCACGGGCAGACGGGCGAGGTGCAGGCATTCGAGCACCTCGTGACCGAGGCCGCGCTCGACCGGATGCTGTGGGCGGCCACCAGCTTCATCGCGCGTATGGGGCCGGCGACGGAGCAGGATCGCTGGGAGGAGAACGCGGGCCTGACGCCATCGACGCTCGCGCCGGTGGTCGCCGCACTCGTCGTCGCGGCGGACTTCCTCCCGGAGCCGAGCGCCACCTACTGCCGGGAGCTCGCCGACGACTGGAACGCGTCGATCGAGGACTGGACCTACGTGGCGGGGTCGCGGCTGGCCCGCGAGCACGGCGTCGATGGGCACTACGTCCGGATCGCG
>DASQIK010000015.1:0-3213 GCA_035631615.1 Candidatus Dormiibacterota bacterium
GAGGCTCTCGGTGAACGGGATCGAGTCGTCGTCGGCGCCGTGCGCGATCAGCAGGCGGCCGGAGAGCCTCGGCACGGCGGCGAGCGGAGACAGCCGGGCGAGCGCCGCGCGTGCAGCCGGCGAGAGGCGGTCGATGAGCGGGTCGACGGATTCTTCGCGGCGATTCCGCACGAGGGCCGTCACCGCCCGTCCCTCCTCGCCGAGCCCGTGCTCGAGGCCCTCGGTGGCCGCCGACGGGTCGGCGCGCTTGCGGTCGGCTATCGCGGTCAGCCGCGCCCGATCCGGCCCGCTCTCGACGAATCCGACGAGCAGGGCGAGGAGCTTCCACCGGTTGTACTCCTCCTGTCGCCGGTGGTACCGCTGCCCATGGAAGATGAAGACCCCCGTCGTGATGTAGACGATCACGTTGCGCAGGTCGGCGTAGCCGCCGAAGGCGCCCACCACGCGCACGCCGGGCAGGTCGGCGGCGGCCAGGAGCGCGGGGCCGGCCCCGAAGCTGAAGCCCGCGATCGCCACGGGAGCGTGGGTGAGGTCGGCGAGGTAGCGCGCGCTGGCGCGGATGTCCTCCACCTCGTCGCCGCTGAGGCGGAACGCGGCGAGCCCCTCGAGCTGTGGGATGAGGACGAGCTCGCCCTCGCGCGCGAGGAGCCGGGCCAGTCGCATCAGCTCCACCTGATGCCGCCCGGCCCGCGACAGCCCATGCACGAGGACGACGGGGCCCCTTGGCACTCGGCTCACGGGCCGGTACAGGTCGGCCTCGAGCCGTCGGCTCCCGACCGGCAGCGAGACGGTCTCGCGGACCGGCTCTCGGCTCACCCACGCGAGCCAGCCTTCGAGTCGCGGCGCCGCCAGCGCGGCCGAGAGGGCGAGAGCCGGCTCGAAGCGCACGACCAGACAGAGAGCGAGGACGATCGCGGCGCCCCCGACGAGGCCGAGGGTGGCGCGGCGACTCACAGCACGTTCTCGGGCACGCCGTCGCCCTGATCGCGGGGCGCCGGCACCGGCATCGACTTCGCGACCGCCCGCGGTCGGCCGCGACCGTCGCGGCTCCCAGCTATCGGCCCGTCGCCCGCGCGCGGCCGTTCCGCAGGAGCGCGCCGGGCAGCGCGCCGTCCGCCGCGACCGCGTCGCGCCCGCCGCGCCGGACGATCGTGCCGTTCACGACCACCGCCTCGATGCCGCTGGCGTCGGCGACCAGGCGATCGGCCCCGGCCGGCAGGTCGTGCACCCGGCGCAGCTTGCTCGCCCCCACCGTGGCCGGGTCGAAGACGACGACGTCGGCGGCGAGATCGAGGGCGAGGCGTCCCCGGTCGGTGATGCCGAAGACCTCCGCCGGTCGCGAGGTGAGCATCCGGATCGCCTCGGGCAGCGCGATCGCCTGCTTCTCCCGGACCCACCGGCTCAGCAGGTAGGTCGAGAAGCACGCGTCGCAGAGCTGGCTCGCGTGGGCCCCCGCGTCGGAGAGCCCCAGCACCGCGTCGGGCTCGGCGAGCAGCTCGGCCACCTCGTCCTCGTCGTGGTTGAAGACCGCCATGCGGAACCGCGCGTCCAGGTTCGTCGCCAGGGCCAGGTCGAGCGCGAGATCGATCGGGTGTACGCCACGCTCCGCCGCCACCTCCGCCACCGTGCGCTCCTCCAGCGACGGGTCGACGGGGTACCAGGAGATCCAGGTCCGCGCCCAGCTCAGGCCGGCGAACACCGCGCCGGTCCGCGGCCGGTCGAAGCTCTCCTTGAACGCGCGGCGGAAGTCGGGGTCTCCGTAGAGCCGGACCTTGCCCGCGAAGTCGGCGACCGAGATCGGCTTGAACACCGACATGCTCTCGAAGATGAACGGCTCCCGGAACTGGAACTCGAAGTTGAGCGTCCGGCAGGTGACCTGGGGCACCACCTGCAGGCCCTGCTTGACGAGCGCGCGCGACTTCTCGAGCAGGTCGCGGTGGGAGCCCGGCCCCATCATGCCGGCCAGGAGCGCGGTCCAGGTCACCGGGCGTCCGGTCGACCGGGCGAGGCTCTCGAACTCCTTGAAGAACAGCTCGCGGCCGACGGTGGCCTGGATGATGCCGCGTCCCGCCTCGCCCAGCGCCCCGGCCAGCGCCTCGATCTCGGCGAACCGGGCGGCCCGGCTCGGCACCGGCTTGCCGGCGTAGCCGATGTGGGTGGACGCCTTCGAGGTCGCGAAGCCGATCGCGCCCGCGTCGATGGCCTCGCGCACCAGCGCCCGCATCCGCGCGGTCTCGTCGTCCGTCGCCGGCCGCTCGGTCGCCTCCTCGCCCATGACGTAGAGCCGGAGGGGCGTGTGGCCCAGGAGCACCGCCACGTTCAGCGCGGTGCCGCGGCGCTCGACCGCGTCGAGATACTCGGGGAAGGTCTCGAACGGCCACTTCTCACCGAGCCCCGCCTCGAGCGCGGCGAGGCTCATGCCCTCGACCTTCTCGAGGGTGCGCATGATGAGCCCGCGGTGGTCCGGGCGCGTCGGGGCGACGCCGAAGCCGCAGTTGCCCATCACCACCGTGGTCACGCCGTGCCAGGGCGAGATCGTGAGCATCCGGTCCCACATCACCTGCGCGTCGTAGTGGGTGTGGACGTCGATGAAGCCCGGCGCGACCACGAGCCCCGCGGCGTCGATCGTCCGCGCGGCGGCGCCCTTCGCCTCGCCGAGCGCGGCGATCCGGCCCTCCCGGATCCCGACGTCGCCGCGCACGCCCGGACGTCCGGTGCCGTCGACGATGGTCCCACCCCGGATGACGAGATCGAAGTCCATCGTCAGGCTCCCGCGAGGCCGTAGAGCTCGGCCACGTTGTCGTGGAGGATCAGGCGCAGCTCGGCCGCGGTCAGGTGGGAGGCGTGCTTGGCGAGCAGCTCCTGCGAGTGCGGCCACGTCGAGTCGCTGTGCGGGAAGTCGTTGGCCCAGAGCAGCCGGCGGATGTTGCACAGATCCTTCATCTGGAAGGCGACCCAGTCGTCCTGGAACGTGGTGTAGACGTGCTCGCGGAAGTACTCGCTGGGCATCTTCGTGAGCGCCCCCGCCGGCAGCCAGTAGCGATGCCGGTCGTAGGCGTGGTCCATGCGGTACATGAAGTGCGGCACCCAGCCGGCGTCGGCCTCGACGCAGACCAGGCGCAGGCGCGGATGGCGCTCGAAGACGCCGCCGAACACGAACGTCCCGACCAGGTCCTGGCAGCCGCGGATGATCGACATGAACGCGTTGAGCTT
>DASQIK010000016.1:0-129248 GCA_035631615.1 Candidatus Dormiibacterota bacterium
TCGACACCCTGATCACGACCGACCAGGCCGAGCGCCTGTCAGCGCTCGTCGAGACCGCGCAGGACTGATCGGTGGCCACCGTCCGGGAGCTCCTCGACGCCGGCGTCAGCAGGTTGCGCGAGGCGGGCTCCGGGAGCGCCCGACTCGACGCGGAGCTGCTGCTGGCGTACGCGCTCGACACCGATCGGACCGGAGTCATCGCGCACACCGACGCGCCGGTCGGTGACGGACCGGCCGCTCGCTTCGCTGCGGCGCTGGACCGGCGCGCCGCCGGCGAGCCCGTCGCCTACATCCGCGGCGTGAAGGAGTTCCATGGGCTGGCGTTCGGCGTGGACCCGAGGGCGCTGATCCCGCGCCCGGAGACGGAGAAGCTGGTCGAGCTCGCGGAGCTCGAGATCGTGCGCCGGCTCACCGGGGCCCCACGGCCGGCAGGCTCACCGCCGCTCCGGGTCGTCGACGTGGGCGTGGGCAGCGGCGCCGTCGCGGTGACGCTGGCGGTCCTGCTGCGGCGCCGGAAGATGGCCGACGAGGTCGTGATCAGCGCCACCGAGACGTCGGAGGAGGCGCTCCAGCTCGCCCGCGAGAACGCGGTCGCGCACGCGGTCGGCGACCGGATCGCCTTCGCGAACGCCGATCTGCTGCCGGGCGATGACGCGCCCCCCTGGGACGTGGTGCTCGCGAACCTGCCCTACGTGCGGAGCGACGCGCTGCCGACCCTCCCGAAGGCGGCTTCGTTCGAGCCGCCAGTCGCGCTCGACGGCGGCCCCGACGGCCTCCGCTTGATCGACCGGCTGCTCGGCCTGCTCCCGCAGGCCCTCGCCGAAGGCGGCGCGGCATTCCTGGAGATCGGCGGCGACCAGGACGCCGAGATGCGGGCGCTCGCCGCCGCGCGACTGCCGGGCTGGTCATGCGAGGTGGAGCTCGACCTCGGCGGGCTGCCGCGGGTCGCGGTCATCCGGCGCCCCGGCGCCTGATGCCTGCGCGAGCGCGCCGGATCGCCGACGGTCCGGCCGGTCGGGACGAGGCGGTGCGGGTCCTGGCGGCGGGCGGCATCGTCGCCGTCCCCACCGACACCGTCTACGGCATCGCGGTCGCGCTCGCCACGCCGGGCGGCATCGAGCGCCTGTTCGCGGCCAAGTCGCGCCCGCCGGACAAGGCCATCGCGCTGCTGCTGGCCGACGTCGAGCAGGCGAGCGACATCGGCGTCCTGTCAGGCTCCGCAACCCGGCTCGCTCGGGCGTTCTGGCCGGGTGGCCTCACGCTCGTGGTGGAGCGCCGCACCGATCGACCGATGCCGGCCGCGCTGACCGGCGGCGAGCTCGCTCCGGGCGCGATCCCGACCGTCGGCCTGCGCGTCCCCGCCCACGACGCGCCGCGCGCCCTCGCGCGGGCACTCGGGCCCCTGCCGACGACCTCCGCCAATCGGTCGGGCGAGCCGGAGCTGCGCGACGCCGAGGCGATCGAAGCTGAGCTGGGCGCCGCGCTGGACCTCATCCTCGACGGCGGCCCGTCGATCGGCGGGCCTGCTTCGACGGTCGTCGACTGCACGGGCGCGCAGGTCACGATCCTGCGCGCCGGCGCGATCCCCGCAGCCGCGATCGAGGCGGCGATTGCCGCCGAGCGACCCGTTCAGGCGATCGACGGCGTCGCCGATCACCCGGTCGATGTGGGACGATAGTTGACCGCGGGGCCTCCGCGGGATCCACGGCCGAAAGGCACCAGGTGACGATGACGACCGAATCACGCCTCGGCTGGGCGCGGCTGGCCGACGTCGATCCCGAGCTCTGGCACGCCATGGTCCAGGAGCGCGACCGGCAGCGCGAGAAGATCGAGCTGATCGCCAGCGAGAACTACACGTTCGCGGCGGTGATGGAAGCCCAGGGCTCGTGGCTCACCAACAAGTACGCGGAAGGCCTGCCCGGCAAGCGCTACTACGGCGGCTGCGAGTACGTCGACGTCGCCGAGGTGCTCGCCCAGGAGCGAGCGCTGGCGCTCTTCCCGGGCGCCGAGCACGTCAACGTCCAGCCCCACTCCGGCGCCCAGGCGAACATGGCGGCCTATTTCAGCGTGCTCCAGCCCGGCGACCGGATCCTGGGCATGAACCTGGCGCACGGCGGCCATCTCACGCACGGCTCGCCGGTCAACTTCTCCGGGCGCCTGTACGAGGTCCACGCGTACGGCGTCGACAAGCGGACGGAGCGGATCGACTACGACGCGCTTGAAGCGATCGCCGCGGAGGTCCGCCCGAAGATGGTCGTCGCGGGCGCCTCTGCCTATCCCCGCACGCTCGACTTCCCGCGAATGGCCGACATCGCCCACCGCGTCGGGGCGCTCCTGTTCGTGGACATGGCGCACATCGCCGGCCTCGTCGCGGCGGGCGTCCACCCGAGCCCGTTCCCGTACGCCGACATCGTCACGACGACCACCCACAAGACGCTGCGCGGCGGCCGCGGCGGGCTCATCTTCAGCCGCGAGGAGCTGCCGCCCGAGGTCGACAAGGCCGACTACCCGATGGTCAGGTCGACGCTCGGCGCCCAGATCGACAAGGCCGTCTTCCCGGGCGTCCAGGGCGGCCCGCTCATGCACGTCGTCGCGGGCAAGGCGGTGGGCCTGCTGCTCGCCGCCGGTGAGCCGTTCCGGCGGGATCAGCGACGGACCGTCGAGAACGCAGCCGTGCTGGCCGAGGCGCTCGCCTCGCGCGGAGCGAGGATCGTGTCCGGCGGCACGGACAACCACCTGATGCTTGTCGACGTTACGCCGCTCGGCGTCACCGGCAAGGAGGCCGAGGCGCTCCTCGACGACGTCGGGATCACGGTCAACAAGAACGCCATTCCCTTCGACACGCTCCCGCCGAACACCGCCTCGGGGATCCGCCTCGGCACGCCGGCCACGACGACGCGGGGCTTCGGCCCGGACGAGATGCGCGCGATCGCCCGGATCATCACCGACGCGATCGCGCGGCGCGACGATCCCGCCGCGAGCGCCCACCTGCGTGCCGAGGCCGGCGAGATCGCCGGCCGGTTCCCGGTGCCGGGCCTGTTCGTCGAGGACGCCGGGTGAGCTGGGGCGCCACCGCAGGCCCGGCGGTGCCGGTGATCATCGTCGCCTTCCTCGCCTCGGCCCTCGTGGCCCTGCTCGTGACGCCGTTCATCCGCCGGGTCGTGGTCAGGCTGCGGATCGTCGATCACCCGGACGAGCGCCGCACGCATGACGGGTCGCTCCCGCGGGGCGGGGGCACCGCGGTGGTCATCGCCTTCGTCGTGGTCGGTGGCGGGCTCGTGGCATTCGGGAGCGGCATCCCGGGGATGCCCGTGCTCCACACCGCGACGCCCCAGAACGTCGCCGGCCTGTTCGCGGGCGCGATCCTCGCCGCCATCATCGGTGCGCTCGACGATCGCTTCGAGCTCCGGGCACGCTGGCAGCTCCTCGGCCAGCTCGTCCTCGCCGGGGTGGCCGTCGGGACCGGGATCACGGTGGCGTACATCGGCAACCCGTTCGGGACCAACAACATCCAGCTCATCACGCCGGTCGGTACCGCCTTCACCGTGATCTGGATCGTCGGCATGATCAACAGCCTGAACTTCATCGACGGGCTGGACGGGCTCTCGACGGGGATCGCCCTGATCGCGGCGGTCACGCTGGGACTGCTGAGCCTCACCCAGCAGGTGAACGAGCCGCTCGTCGCCGTGCTGTGCTTCTCGCTCGCCGGCGGCCTGCTCGGCTTCCTCCGCTGGAACTTCTATCCGGCCGCGATCTTCCAGGGCTCCGCCGGCGTGATGTTCATGGGCTATGTGCTGGCCGTGCTCGCGATCCTCGGTGAGGCGAAGGTCATCGTGGCCATCCTCGTCCTCGCCGTTCCGATCACCGACACGTTCTGGGTGATCGTCAGGCGGCTGTCCTCGGGCCGCTCGCCGTTCAGCCCCGATCGCGGCCACATCCACCATCGGCTGCTCGATGTGGGACTTTCGCACCGGTCCACCGTCCTGCTGATCTACGCGGTGTGCGCGACGCTGGGCCTGATGTCGCTGCTCGTGTCCAGTGCCACGGGGATCCTGGCGTTCGCGGGTGCGCTGATCCTGTTCGGGCTGGTCGCGTTTGCCCTCCGTCGCAAACCGGCCGAGGCGAGCTCGTGAGCGGCCAGCACCCGGCGATCACGTGGACGTTCACGTTCGACGATCCGACAGTGCCGACGGTCCCGAGCCGCGTGCTCCCGGTCGCGCTGCTTCCGCGCGGGCCTCGTCCTCGATGGCGACCGATCCAGAGGTAGGCGGCCGGCCGCCGACGCTGTTGGAGGGCGGCCCGAGCCGCACCGATCCGGTCACGGGGAACCCGCGCGTCACCATCGACCCACGGCGCCTCCTGTGGCGCGATTCGGCAACGATCCTGATCGGCGTGGTGCTCGCCCTGCTCGTGGCCCAGACGCTGCTCCCGGGGACGGGCCCCGTCCCGGCCGGCTCGCCGACGCCGGCGCCGAGCGGGATCGCGATCGGATCCTTCCTGCCCCAGGCCAGCCCTGGGCCGGGCGAGACGTTTGGCCCGATCATCGACCCGAGCCTGGGCATCGACGCCACGCCGACGCCGATTCCCGTGATCACGCCCGGCCCGACGCGGAAGCCATCGCCGAAGCCGACCCCCAAGCCGACGCCAGGACCGACGCCGACCACGGCTCCCACCAACACCCAGGCGCCGCCGCCGACCAACTGAACGCGGCGTCCTTCGTCGAGCACGAGGTCACGGTCAACGTGCAGCCTGTGGTCGGGCTGATCAGCGCTCGCTGCTATACTCCCGGGGCTTTGCCAGGTGGCGCGTGATCGAGCCCGGGAAGGGTGGGGCGTATGCCATCCTCTTCTCCGAGATCGGCATCTCTCTGCTGATCACGACGCTCGTCGGCGTGCTCGTCGGCCGATGGGCGGATGAGCAGCTGGGCAGCCTGCCGGTCTTCCTGATCGTCGGCTTCCTGATCGGCGCCGGGACGGGCACGGTGATGATCTACCGCCTGGTCAGCAGGTTCCTCAAGACGATCGAATAGCGGCCCGAGGGCCTCAGGCAACGAGTCCGAGCGCGGCATCGAGCCGCGCTCCTGTGTGTGGAGGGAGCGTGTCGAGCGATCAGCTCGCGACCGATCCGGTCGCGGCTCCCAGGAAGTCGTCGCGCAATCGATGGCTGTTCCTGATCGCGGCGGTGGTCGTCCTCGACGTCGCCGCGCTGATCGCGTTTCCGCCGCCCAACAAGGACAACCCCGGGCAGCCGTGCGCCTTCCCGGCGTGCTTCATCACGGGCACGCTCGAGTTCCCGGCGCCCCACACCGTCATCGATCTTGATCCGGCCAACGCCGCGACGGCGAACGGCCTCGTGACGTTCCACCCGGCGATCAGCTCGACGCTGCTCACGATGTGGCTCGTGATGGCCATCGTCGTGATCGGGTCGGCGCTCCTCGTGCGCGGCTCGAAGCTCGTGCCGGGACGCGGCCAGAACATCTTCGAGTTCGTGTACGAGTTCCTGAGCGACTTCGGGCTCGGCCTCGCCGGTCCCACGGCGAAGCCGTACATCCCGATCTTCCTCGGCGCGTTCCTGCTCGTCCTGTTCGACAACTGGATCGGGCTTGTGCCGCCGGTCGGCAAGGTCGACTTCCTGCGTGCCCCGTCGAGCGACGTGAACATCACGATCGGGATGGCCCTGGTGAGCTTCCTGATCTTCCACGTCGAGGGCTTCCGACACCTCGGCGTGCGCGGCTACCTCGGCAAGTTCTTCCCGTTCTACGAGTTCCGCAACGGCATCGGCGCGGGCATCATCGCGATGTTCGTCGGGATCATCGAGCTGATGCTCGAGTTCGTGAAGCCGGTCACGCTGTCAATGCGGTTGTTCGGCAACATCTACGGCGGCGAGGTCGCCCTCGGCGTCATCACCAGCCTCACCATCGCGATCTTCCCGATCGCGCTCCTCCTGCTCGATGGCATGCTGAACGCGATCCAGGCGCTGATCTTCAGCGTCCTGACCCTCGTGTTCATCACGCTTGCGATCGAGAGCCACCACGAGGACGAGGGCCACCTCGCGGAGGACGTCATGGCGGAGATCACCGGATCGGAGCCCGCGCCCCACCCGGCGACCACCTAGCGACACACCAAGGCAACAGTTGATCCCGGGCAACCCGCCCGGGGAGATGGAGGGACTTCTCGAATGGAGCACATCGGCGCAGGCCTCGCGGCACTCGGGGTCATCGGCCCCGGCATCGGCATCGGCATCCTTGCCGGCCTGTCCGCCACGGCGATCGGCCGCAACCCGGACGCAGCGGGCCAGATCCGCGGCATCGCGATCATCCTCGCGGCGTTCGCCGAAGGCCTCGGCGTCCTCGCGATCGTCGTCGGCCTCCTCGCGATCTTCATCAAGGCCTGAGCGACCGCCAAGGGAGTACCCGAACGCATGGAGCTCTTGGGCCTGGCGTCCGTGCTCGGACACGGGACCGTTTCTCTCGGCGCCGTCGCCGAGCCGCTGTTCCAGATCAACCTGTTCCAGGTGATCATCGCGGCGGCGAACTTCGCCGTCTTCCTCGTCCTCATGTGGACGTTCGCGTTCAAGCCCGTCGCGAAGATGCTCGGCGACCGCCGGGCGCGGATCGAACAGGGCCTGAAGGACGCCGAGCAGGCGAAGCAGGACCGCGAGAGCGCCGAGCAGGAGCGCCTGACCGCGTTGAGCGAGGCGCGCCGCGAGGCGAACGACATCCTGGCGCGCGCCCAGAAGGTCGCCCAGGAGACCCGCGACGCGGACATCGCCGCGACCCGCGAGGAGCTCGAGCGGATGCGCGTCCGCGCCTCCGAGGACATCGCCGCGGAGAAGCAGCGCGCCATCGCGGAGCTGCGCGGCGAGGTCGCCGACCTGGCCCTCCAGGCGGCCGGCCGCGTCGTTCGCGAAACGATGACCGACCAGCGCCAGCGCCGCCTCGTCGAGGAGTTCCTCGCCGATCCGAACACGGCGGCCAAGGGGTGATCGGCTGATGGCCGGCCGCGGCTCCGTCGCCGCTCGGCGCTACGCCGAGGCGGCGTTCCAGCTGGCGACGCGCGACAAGGCGCTCGACGCGTACGGCGACGGGCTGGATCTGGCCGCGCGCATGCTCGGCGGGGACGAGGCGCTCGCGATCGTCAGCAACCCGGCGCGACCGCTCGCCCAGCGCACCGGCTTCGTCGACGAGATGCTCAAGGGCCGGGTGCCGGAGCCCATCCACAAGCTCGTCGGGCTGCTTGTCGCGAACGGCAAGATCGACCGGCTGCCCGGCATCTCCGCCGAGTACCGCCGCCTCCTGAACCGGGAGCGCGGCATCGTCGAGGCGCTCGCGACCACCGCGACGCCGCTCACGAGCGCCGAGACCGAGGCGCTCGGCCGCAAGGTCGCCCAGATGACCGGTCAGACCGTCGACCTGCGGGTCGCGGTCGACGAAGCGCTGATCGGCGGGCTCACCGTCCGCGTCGGCGACACCCTGTATGACGCCAGCGTCCGTGGCCGCCTCGAGCGGCTCCGCGAGCGCCTCGTGGCGGGCGCCCGCTAGCAAGGAGATCCGATGGCCATCCGCTCAGACGAGATCGTCAACATCATCAAGTCCGCGATCGACACGTTCGACGCCGACGCCGAGACACGCAACGTCGGCACGGTCGTCGAGGTCGGCGACGGCATCGCCCAGATCTACGGGCTCGCCGGCGCGCTCTCGTCCGAGCTGCTCGAGTTCCCGAACGGCGTGATGGGCATGGCCCTCAACCTCGAGGAGGAGACCGTCGGCGCGGTCGTGCTCGGCGACTCGTCGGCGATCAAGGAAGGCGACACCGTCAAGACCACCGGCCGCGTGGTCGAGGTGCCCGTCGGGCAGGCGCTGCTCGGGCGCGTCGTCGACCCGCTCGGCAAGCCGCTGGACGACAAGGGCCCGATCGAGACCACGAAGACCCGACCGGTCGAACGCATCGCCCACGGCGTCATCGTCCGGCAGGGCGTGGACACGCCGGTCCAGACGGGCATCAAGGCGATCGATGCGCTCATCCCGATCGGCCGCGGCCAGCGCGAGCTGATCATCGGCGACCGGCAGACCGGCAAGACCGCGATCGCCGTCGACACGATCATCAACCAGAAGGGTCAGGGCCTGGTCTGCATCTACGTCGCGATCGGGCAGAAGCTGTCGACGGTCGCCCAGACCGTTGCCACGCTCGAGAAGTACGGCGCGATGGCACACACGATCGTCGTCGTTGCCGGCGCCGAGGATCCGGCGCCGCTCCAGTACCTCGCGCCGTACGCCGGCGCCGCCTTCGGCGAGGAGGTCATGGAGGTCGGCGTCGAGGTCGACGGGAAGCTCGTCAAGGATGCGCTGTGCGTCTACGACGACCTCTCCAAGCACGCCTGGGCGTACCGCGAGATGGCCCTCCTGCTGCGGCGCCCGCCGGGCCGCGAGGCGTACCCCGGCGACGTCTTCTACCTCCACTCCCGCCTGCTCGAGCGCGCCGCGCGCCTCAACGACGAGAACGGCGGCGGCTCGCTCACGGCGCTGCCGATCATCGAGACCCAGGCCGGCGACGTGTCGGCGTACATCCCGACCAACGTCATCTCGATCACCGATGGCCAGATCTTCCTCGAGACCGACCTGTTCAACGCCGGCCAGCGGCCCGCGCTCAACATCGGCATCTCGGTGTCGCGCGTCGGCTCGGCGGCGCAGACCAAGGCGATGAAGAAGGTCGCCGGCCCGCTCAAGCTGGACCTGGCGCAGTACCGCGCGCTCGCGGCCTTCGCCCAGTTCGCGTCCGACCTGGACAAGGCGACGCGCGACCAGCTGACCCGCGGCGAGAAGCTGTCCGAGGTGATCAAGCAGCCCCAGTACCAGCCGCTCCCGGTCGAGAAGCAGGTCGCGATCCTGCACGCCGCCACGACAGGCAAGCTCGACGACATCCCGACGGAGCGGGTCAAGGACTTCGAGACCGGCTTCTACCGCTTCCTCGAGACCGAGCACCCGAAGCTCCTGCCCGAGCTCGCCGCCGGCAGGAACCTCACCGACGACATCGCCGCGGGTCTCACCCAGGCCCTGGACGAATTCCGCAAGAGCTTCCTCGCGTGAGCCGTGGCTAGCCCGCGGGACATCAGGCGGCGGATCAATGCCGCCAGGAACATCAAGCAGATCACGCGCGCCATGCAGTTCGTGGCGGCGTCGAAGCTGCGCCGTGCCCAGGAGTCCACGCTCGCCGCGCGGCCCTACTCCGAGAAGCTCGACGAGGTCCTCGCGGACGTGGCGTCGGTGCTCGGTGGCGAGGACCACCCGCTGCTCGCGGCGCCGGCGGGGACGAAGCGCCTGATCGTGCTGATCACGACGGACCGCGGCCTCGCCGGCCCGCTGAACACGAACACCGTCCGCTTCGTCGCCCGCGAGATCACGGAGCACGCCGGCGACCTCGCGGTGGTGAGCGTCGGGCGCAAGGGCCGCGACGCCATGCGCCGGTCGCGCGTGCCCATCGAGGCCCACTTCGCGGGCTTCGGCGACCGCCCCACGTTCGCCGACGTCCTGCCGCTCGCCCGCCTCGTCACCGAGGACTTCCTCTCGGGTGAGTACGGCCGCATCGACCTCGTCTACAGCCGGTTCATCTCGACCCTCGCGCAGCGGCCGGTCATGGTCCAGCTGCTGCCGATCCAGCCGGCGAAGGACACCGAGGGCATCCCGGGCCGCCAGTTCATCTTCGAGCCCAGCCCCGCCGCGGTGCTGGAGCAGCTGCTCCCGCGCTACGTGGCGACGCGCATCTTCCAGGCCGTGCTGGAGGGCCGCGCCAGCGAGGAATCGAGCCGGATGGTCGCGATGAAGAACGCGACCGAGAACGCCGGCGAGCTCATCGACGACCTGACCCTCGCCTACAACAAGGTTCGACAGTCCAACATCACCCGCGAGATGATCGAGATCGCGTCCGGCGCGCGAGCGCGCTGAGCCGCACCAGGAGGGACCAGACCGACATGGCGACCGCCGCACCAGCAAGGGCCGAGGGCCACGTCATCCAGATCACCGGGCCGGTGGTCGACATCGAGTTCCCGGCCGGCCAGCTGCCGTCGATCCTCAACGCCGTCGAGATCGAGCGCGCGGGCCAGGACCCGCTCGTCTGCGAGGTCGCCCAGCACCTGGGCAACAACTGGGTCCGAAGCGTCGCGATGACGACGACGGACGGCCTCGCCCGCGGCGCGAAGGTCACCGACACTGGTGCGCCGATCACGGTGCCCGTCGGCGAGGCGACGCTGGGCCGCGTGTTCGACGTCCTCGGGCACGCGATCGACGGCAAGGGCGAGGTCTCCGCGGACGTCTACCTCCCGATTCACCGCGA
Source organism: Candidatus Dormiibacterota bacterium (assembly GCA_035631615.1). GTDB lineage: Bacteria > Chloroflexota > Limnocylindria > Limnocylindrales > CSP1-4 > UBA5189. Next base: position 10,329 of record DASQIK010000016.1, read on the forward strand.
CCCGCCCGCGTTCGACGACCAGGTCACCGAGGTCGAGCTGTTCGAGACCGGCCTCAAGATCATCGACCTGATCTGCCCGTTCAAGAAGGGCGGCAAGGTCGGCATCTTCGGCGGCGCCGGCGTCGGCAAGACGGTCATCATCCAGGAGCTGATCCGCAACGTCGCCCAGGAGCACGCCGGCGTGTCGGTGTTCGCCGGGGTCGGCGAGCGGTCGCGCGAGGGCAACGACCTCATCCACGAGATGACCGAGTCGGGCGTCATCGCGAAGACCGCGTTCGTGTTCGGCCAGATGAACGAGCCGCCCGGCGCCCGCCAGCGCGTCGGCCTCACGGGCCTGACCATGGCCGAGTACTTCCGGGACGTGGAGGGTCGCGACGTCCTCCTGTTCATCGACAACATCTTCCGGTTCACCCAGGCGGGCTCGGAGGTGTCGGCGCTGCTCGGCCGGATGCCGTCGGCGGTCGGCTACCAGCCGAACCTCGCCACCGAGATGGCCGCCCTGCAGGAGCGGATCACGTCGACGAAGAAAGGTTCGATCACGTCGCTCCAGGCGGTCTTCGTGCCGGCGGACGACTACACCGACCCCGCCCCGGCGACGACGTTCGCCCACCTCGACTCCACGATCCGCCTCGAGCGCAACATCGCCGAGCTCGGCATCTACCCGGCGGTCGACCCGCTGACCTCGACCTCGCGCGTCCTCGATCCGCTGGTCGTCGGCCAGGAGCACTACGACGTCGCGCGCGAGACGCAGCGCGTCCTCCAGCGCTACCGCGACCTCCAGGACATCATCGCCATCCTCGGCATCGACGAGCTGTCCGAGGAGGACAAGACGACCGTCGCGCGAGCGCGCCGGCTCCAGCGCTTCGCCAGCCACCCGATGTTCGTCGCGGAGGTCTTCACCGGCCGTCCCGGGAAGTACGTGCCGATGAAGGACACCGTCGCGTCGTTCAAGGAGATCCTCGAGGGCAAGGCGGACACCCTGCCGGAGCAGGCATTCTTCCTAGCCGGCACGATGGACGACGTGCGCGAATCCGCCGCGAAGCTGAACGCCTGATGCCCATCCAGCTCGAGATCGTCACGCCCGAGAAGCTCGCGTACAGCGACACGGTCGACGCCGTGGTGCTCCCGGGTGGGGATGGCGAGATGGGCGTCCTGCCCCATCACGCACCGCTGATCTCGACCCTCGGGATCGGCGAGCTGCGCATTCGCAAGGGCGGCGAGGAGGACCATTTCGCGATCGTCGGCGGCTTCGTCCAGGTCCGGCCCGACAAGGTCGTGGTCATGGCCGAGACGGCCGACATGGCGTCGGAGATCGACCTCGAGAAGGCCCAGGAGGCGCGCCGCGAGGCCGAGAAGGCCCTGGAATCCGGCTTCCAGGAGGGGGCCGATCTGGCCATGGCGCGGGCATCCCTCCAGCAGGCACTCTTGCGCATCCGGGTCGCGGAGCGCCGCCGTCACGAGGGCTCGCGCAGGCGGGTCTAAGCGATCTTCGGCGCAAGATGCAAAGTCACACTGAGGTTGCCTGCCCGTTGAGCGCATTCCATGGCTGACGCAAGGCCGTTCCACTGGGAGTACGAAGCCCCGCCGGTCGCGCCGGAGCGCTACCTCGTGACCGGTGGCACCCCGCTCGAGGGCACGATCCGGGTCAGCGGCGCGAAGAACGCCGCCCTCAAGATGCTCGCTGCCGCGACGCTCACCGGCGAGCGCTGCCGGTTCAGCAACGTGCCCGAGATCGAGGACGTCCGCGCGATGACCGAGACCCTCTCGGACCTGGGCGTGGTCGTCGACCACCCCGAGCCGAACGTCTACGAGGTCTCGGCGGGCGACGTCGACTGGCTGTTCGTGCCACTCGAGGCCGCGGCCAAGATGCGCGCGAGCTTCATGCTCCTCGGGCCGCTCCTGTCGCGCTTCGGCGAGGTCGTGATCAGCAACCCCGGCGGCGACCGGATCGGGCGCCGCCCGGTCGACCTGCACGTCGACGCGATGCGGGCCATGGGCGCCACGATCGACTACCGCTACGGCTACTACTACGCGAAGGCGAACGGCAAGCTGCGCGGCGCCGAGATCCGGTTCCCGATCGTGTCGGTGATGGGCACCGAGAACGCGATGCTCGCCGCGACGCTCGCCGACGGCCACACGGTCATCCGCCCTGCTGCGCAGGAGCCCGAGGTCGACGACCTGATCGTCTTCCTCCAGAAGATGGGCGCCGACGTCGCGCGGACCTACCCCGACACGATCGAGGTCAACGGCAAGCGTCGGCTTCGCGGCGCCGAGCACAGGATCATGCCGGACCGGATCGAGGCCGGCACGTTCGCGATCGCGGCGGGCGTCACCGGCGGCCATGTCACCCTCGAGGGCGCCGACTGCGACACGATGAACGCACTGGTGGAGGTGCTCGGGAGCGCGGGCCTGGCAGTGGACTGCGGACCCGGCCGGATGGAGGTGGACGCACGCGCGCTCGGGCCGCGTGGCGTGAAGCCCGTCGACATCGCGACAGGGGCGTATCCGGGCCTCGCGACCGACATCCAGCCGCCGACCACGGTCCTCCTCACCCAGGCGACCGGCGACTCGCGGGTGCACGAGGCGATCTTCGAGGACCGCCTGGAGTGGACCGGGGAGCTCGCCAAGATGGGCGCGAAGATCGACCTCAAGGGGCCGCAGGACGCAATCGTGCACGGGCCCGCCAGGCTCCGCGCCGCGACCGTGGAGATCTCCGACCTGCGTGCCGGCGCGTCGCTCATCCTGGCCGCGCTGGCGGCCAGCGGCACCTCGTCGATCGGGGGCGCCCACCACGTGCGGCGCGGGTATGAGAACATCGAGCGGAAATTCCTGGACCTCGGCGCCAGGATCGAGCGCGTCCAGGAAGGGGTCAGTACGCCCGCATGAACATCGGCATCGATCTCGGCACGGCCAACGTCCTGGTGCACGTCGAAGGCAAGGGCATCGTGATCCAGGAGCCGTCGGTGGTCGCGGTCGACGACGATGGGCGGATCCGCGCGGTCGGCGAGGACGCGCGCGAGATGATCGGGCGCACGCCGGGCAACATCCACGCGATCCGGCCGATGAAGGACGGCGTCATCGCCGACTACGTCATCACCGAGGCGATGCTCCGGTTCTTCATCAACAAGGCAACGGCCGGCCGCATGCGCATGCGCCTCAGCGGCCCGATCGTGATGATCTCGGTGCCGGCGGGCGTCACCTCGGTCGAGAAGCGGGCGGTCAAGGACGCGGCCCTCAAGGCGGGCGCCAAGGAGGCGTACCTGATCGAGGAGCCCCTCGCCGCCGCGATCGGCGCCAACGTGCCGATCTCGGGGCCGTCCGGGAACATGGTCATCGACATCGGCGGCGGCACGAGCGAGGTCGCGGTCATCGCCCTCGGCGGGATCGTCGTGTCGACCTCCCTGCGGGTCGGCGGGAACCGGTTCGACGAGTCGATCGCCTCGTACATCCGCAAGAAGTACAACCTGATGATCGGCGAGCGCACCGCGGAAGAGGTCAAGATCACGATCGGGACCGCGCTCCCGCTCGAGCGCGAGCTGTCGATGGAGGTCCGCGGCCGCGACCTGATCGCGGGCCTGCCGCGGACGATCCCGATCACCTCGTCAGAGGTCATGGAGGCGATCGAGCTGCCGCTGCAGCAGCTCGTTGCCGCCGTCCGGCACGTCCTCGAGCAGACACCCCCGGAGCTGTCGAGCGACATCATCGACAAGGGCATGGTCATGTCCGGCGGCGGCGCGCTCCTGCGCAACATCGACAAGCTGCTGACCCAGGTCACCGGCGTCCCCTGCCACGTCGCGGAGAACGCGCTGAACTGTGTCGCCCTCGGGACCGGCGAGGCGCTCAAGCACTACGACTTCTTCAAGAAGTCGCTCGTCCAGAGCATCTAGGAAGCGCCACGCTGACCGATCCGCGCGCCGATCGGCCTTCCGGCCCCCGCGCATTCGTCGACCTGCACTGCCACACGTCGGCGAGCTTCGACTCGCTGTCGACGCAGGGCGCGGTCGTGCGCGCGGCAGTGGCACGGGGCGTGACCCATCTGGCCATCACCGACCACGACAGGATCGACGGTGCGCTCGTGGCGCAGACGCTCGCCGAAACCGAGGCGCCGGGGCTGCACGTGATCGTCGGCCAGGAGATCCGGACGCCAGCGGGCGACCTGATCGGGGTCTACCTCCGCGAGCCGATCCGGCCCGGGCTCGCACCCCTCGACGCGGTTGCCGCCGTGCATGCCCAGGGCGGCCTCGTCGGCATCGCCCACCCGTTCGATCGATTTCGCGGCTCGGTCGGAAAGGGCGAGGCAGGCGCGCTTGAAGTGCTCGCCGCGGCCGTCGACTGGATCGAGACCTGGAATGCGCGGCTCATGGTCGGCGACGGGAACGGCCGCGCGGCCGAGCTCGCCGCGCGACTCGGCGTGCCCGGCGTCGCGGTGTCCGATGCGCATACGACCATCGAGGTCGGGATCGCTTCGACCATCATGACCGGCGACCCGTCGACCGCCGACGGGCTGCGCGCGGCGCTCGCCGGCCCACTCGAGCTCGTGACGGGTCGCGCCTCGGCCTACGTCCGCCTGATCACGCCCGCGGCGGTGCTGATCCAGCGTGCACGGCGCCGCGGCCGCGTCCGCCCGGCGGCGGTCGTCTGATGGCGGACGAGCCGACGCCGGCACCCGAGGCCGAGGTCCGGGCGGACCAGCTGTCGCTCGTGGCGCGGCTCCGCCAGCCGCGGACGATCATCTCGCTCGTCCTGCCGATCGTGCTCCTCGCGCTGTTCGCGAAGAGCCTGCCAGGCTTCAAGCTCGAGGAGCTGCCCGGCAAGATCCTCGGCTCGAACCCCTGGCTGCTGCTCGGCGCATTCGTGATCTTCTACGCGGGCTTCCCGCTGCGCGGGCTGCGCTGGGCGATGCTCGTGCACCGGAGCGGCTTCCCGCTCACCGTTCGCGACTCGACCGAGATCATCTTCCTGTCGTGGCTGGTCAACTGCCTGGTCCCGGCCAAGCTCGGCGACGTGTATCGGGCGTACCTGCTCAAGATCAACAGCCCGGTCTCGCTTTCGCGCACGTTCGGGACCGTGTTCATCGAGCGCATCCTCGACCTGTTCGCGATCGTCGTCCTGGGCCTCGCGGCCGGCTTCGTGTCGTTCCGGAGCGGCCTGCCGTCGGACGTGCAGCTCGTGTTCCTGATCGGCGTCGTGTTCGTGCTCGTGCTCGCCGGCGGGCTGCTGACCATGCGCAACTTCGGCCGGCGGATCATCACCCGCTTGCCGCTCCCGCACCGGGTGCTCGAGTTCTACGACCGGTTCGAGGAGGGCGTGTTCTCGTCGATCGGGCTCTCGGTCTTGCCGCGGCTGGTGATCGTGACCGGCCTGATCTGGGGCACCGAGGCCATGCGCCTGTATCTCGTCGTCGAGGCCCTCCGGCTGCCCGGCTTGCACCTCGGCATCAGCGGGGCGTTCTTCGTGGCGCTGTCGGCCTCGCTCCTGACGGCCGTGCCGCTGACGCCGGCCGGGATCGGGTTCGTCGAGACCGGCGTGGTCGGCCTGCTGACCCTGGTCTACGCGGTGTCCAACACCGACGCGCTCGCGATCACCCTCGTCGATCGGGCGATCAGCGTCCTCTCGATCATCATCCTCGGCTCGATCGCCTACGCCATCTCGCCCAAGCGGCGCGGCCTCGGCGTGACCATGGCCGACCCTCCGAGCGCTGCGGCGCCCGCGTGAGGCCGGGAATCGAACGACCCCGGTCGCCGGAGGGGTCGGTCCATCGAGTGGTACCCCTGACAACGAGCGGTTGGCGAATCCGTCATTGACGTCCGCGATCGTGATGGTTCGGCGACTGTACCGGTCCCCACCGCTCGATTCCGCACCCCACCGGACCGAATCCCGTGCGTGGCGCGTTTTGTCGCCGTTTGGCGATGTCCCATGTACGAACGGGGGATATGGTCGGATTCGAGGCTAATCGAACATTCGGGCATGACCCGTACCAACGGCCGAGCTTTCAACGAGTGGCTGCGCGCCCAGCTGAAGGCCAAGAAGATGTCGCAGCGGCAGCTCGCACAGCAGTCGGGCGTCGACCATTCGACGATCTCGCGACTGGTGCGCGGCGACCGGATGCCCTCCCTCGGCACCGCAACCAAGCTCGCCCGCGGCCTCCGCGAGCTGGGCGAGAATGACGACGGCCCGCAGTATCTCGGCCTCATGGGTGGTGGCGTCCAGAACCCCACCGCACGCGTCGAATACGCCCTCCGTGCAGACGAGGCGCTGAGCGAGGCGCAGGTGCGCCAGGTCATGGAGTACTACCTCGCCGTGCGGATGCGCCGCATGAGCGGCAACTACCAGACCGACACCGGCCACTACCAGCGCGCCGAGAATGGTCGCGTCGACCAGCGCTCGCTCGCATCGGCGGTCAACGGCCCGATCGTCTCCCGTCCGTCGCTCGTCTCGGGCGGCAGCCGCGTTGCGACCGAGTCACGTCCCCAGGCGACACCTCGACTCCGCCCCGTCCGCTCCTCGGACGGGTACTGACCAGCACATCAGGGTCCGAGGGCGTCCTCCACACCCTCGGCAACAGGGGCAGGCGAACGCCGGCGCTCGGGGCGCCGGCGTTCGCATTTGTGGCGGGAGACGTCCGGTTGGTCGGGATCGGTTGCCCTCCGGCCGACCCACGCCCACTTCGTGTGCGACTGTCGGCCTGCGGGCCACCGCTCCCGCCCACCCGAAGGTGATCCTCCACACCAATGCTCGCTTTTGGTCGTTGCCCTCCGGCCGACCGACGCCCACTTCGTGTGCGACTGTCGGCCTGCGGGCGGACAGCCCAGAGCACGGTCACTCGCGCAGCCACGAGATGCTCACTTCAGCGGGATGACCGGCCGACCCACGCCCACTTCGTGTGCGACTGTCGGCCTGCGGGCCACCGCTCCCGCCCACCCGCAGGTGATCCTCCATACCGATGCTCGCTTTGGTCGTTGCGGAACTCAGGTGCGGCGGGCGATCCAGGCCTGGGCCTGGGCTCGGAGGGGGCCCCAGGCGGAGATGGCGAAGGCTGCCGTGAGCATTGCCAGGCCGACGAGCCAGAGGACCGGGAGGCCAAGCATGGCGGCGACCGGGAGCGTCCAGGCGCGGTTCGTTCGGGCGCCCCAGATGACGAGCAGGGCAGCCGCCGGCAGGCGCACGAGGAGCGGGATCGGGACCCAGTAGGCGGTGCCGACGTCGGGTGAGACGCCGGTCGCGAGGACGTAGTCGAGCCAGGCCTTCCAGAGCCCCGGCGCGAGGACGAAGGCGATCGCCGAGATGATCGCGGTGACGCCGATCGCGGTGGCGAGGCGCCGCCACTCTCCTCGAGCGGCAAACCACAGCAGCCCGACGCCGACGGTCGGCTTCGTGAGCAGCGGGATCGCCCACAGCCCCGGCCGGCGCAGGGAGCCGACAACCGCGGCGCCCAGCAGCACGTGGATGTTCCCGAGGTACAGGTCCGACGCGACGACCGGGATGACCAGGAAGAGGAGCGCGAACGGTCCCGTCAGCCACAGCAGGGCAAAGCCGATCAGCAGCGTCCAGATCGCCTCGAAAACCTCGAACGGCAGGTGGCCGAGCACGGAGAAGAACAGCGCGGCCGGCGGCGGATAGGTGAAGGCGTCGGTGGTGGCGATCGGGCGCGTGTAGGGGTTCGTCAGGTCGACGACCCAGTAGGCGTGGGCGTCGCCCGCCGGGACCGGCCGGAAGATCGCGAACAGCACGAGCACCACGACGAACGCAACGCGAAGCGCCCGATCGAGCAGGCGGCGGTTGCGCCGGAGGATGGTCGTGAGCGAGGCGCCGGCGCGCGGCGAGGCGGTGATCACCTCGCGTAGACCGAGATCGCGGTCCGCGGGGAGGCGTCGAATCGATCGACGAGATGCGCGATCGGCTGCCCATCAGGGCGATTCCCGACCTTCGCCGCGATCAGGGCGTCCTCGGCCGGTCCGCCGCAGGCCGCGCCGATCGCGGCCTCGAAGAGGCGGTCGCAGGCGACCACGATCCGCGATGCGTTGGTGGGGTCGGCAACCAGGTGCCCGCCCGCGTATGTGATCGGGTAGCCGACTGCGTCCGGCAGCTTGAAGGTGGGTAGCCCGAGCAGGGCGATCGAATCGGGCGGCGACTGCGCCACCACCCGCTCGCCGGCCGCCCGCATCGCGAGCCAGCCACCGTCGGGGTCGACGGGCGGCGGGTTGCGAACCAGCGCGATGCCGAGGATCACGGCAATTCCCGCCGCGATGGCGCCCGCGGCGACGGCGCGTGCGGGGTGGCGTGTCGACCGCCAGGCCGCGAACGCCCGCTCGAGCAGGCGCGCGGCCGGCGCCGCGATCAGGATCACCACGATCGGGTCCAGGAAGGCGTGGTAGTGGTCGTTCGGGAGGCCCGCGACGACCTGCTGCAGCGACGGCGCGGCGAACGCCAGGACGACCGTGCTCCAGACGAGGATGCCCGCCAGCCACGCCAGCCCGGTCCGCTCGGCGCCACGCGCCTGCAGGAGGCCGATCGCCGCGAGGCCGACCGTAGCCGCAAGCACCAGCGCCGCCGCGGCCGGGACATCCGTGACGAGCCCGATGATCGGCCAGCCCGTGACGCGCAGCAGCGTGAAGGCGAGCGCGGATGCAGGTCCGCCGATCGACGCGTTGTCGCCGCCTCGGAGGTAATCGAGCACGAAGCCCGTCTCCTGGAAGCTGGTCTGGAGCTCGTGGACGATCAGCGGCAGGAACAGCACGACGACGAGCCCGAAACCGCCGACGAGACCCAGCACCACCTGCCGGTTGCGCCGCAGCTCGAGGATCCCGAGGCCGACGATCGCGATCAGGAACACGATCCCGAGCACGTGCAGCTGGGTGACGGCGCCCGCCGCGCCGATGGCGACCGCCCACCACGCGTTCGTCGTCCGGGCGCCAGCGCCCGCCGCTGCACCCGTGTGCGCCTTCCAGGCGGCCGCGAGGGCCAGCACGGCGAAGCACGCGATCGGGTTGGGGTTCCAGATGAACGTCGACTGCTCGACGCCGGCGGGCGACACCGCGAGGAGGAGGCCCGCGACGAACCCGGCAAGCGGACAGGCGATCGAGCGCGCGAGCCACCACGTGAGCGCGACGGCGGCAATCCCGAGCAGCGCGATGAACGCGGTGACCACGACCGGGTCGCCGTTCGACAACCCGGCCGCCGGCGCGAGGAGGACGTAGTAGAACGCGCCGTGGTGGAACTCGCCGACGGAGGTCCTGGGGCCGAGGAGAGGCACGACGCCGTTGCGCACGAACGCGACCAGGGTCGCCATGTCGTGGCCCTGGTCGGCATCGAAGCGGCCGCGCGAGGCCAGGCCAGGCAGCCGCAGCAGCGCCGCCAGCGCGACCACGCCAGGGAGCGCGAGCGTCTCGAGGCGCCCGAGGTTCGAGCGCGACGGGCCGGTCAGTTGGGGCCGGAGCGGCGCGGTGGCCCGCCCTTGGTGTAGTCGCCGCCCACGACCGGCTCGATCAGGCCGTAGCCACCCGCGCCCCGGCGATACAGGATCGCGACCCGCTCGTTCTCCGCGTTGACGAACACGAAGAACGCGTGCCCCAGCTCCTCCATCCGGGCGACGGCATCCTCCTCGAACATCGGCTCGATGTCGAAGCGCTTGACCTTCGTGATCCGGCTGGCGCGCTCGTCATCGACGCTCCCTGATGCTCCGGCGCGCTCGCCGCGGCCGCCGCCACGGACGGTCTCCGCGGATTTGCGAACGCGGCTCGTCTCCCGGAAGTCGACCGCTCGCCGCTCGATCTTGTCGACCACCGCGTCGATCCCGGCCTTGTGCGTGGGGCCGGCGGACTTGGACCGAAGCGCCTGGCCGTCGATGACCAGGGTCACGTCGACGATGTGCGAGTCCTCGGCGCTCCGATGCTGCTCGACCGACAGCTCGACGGTGGCGTCCGAGCGGTCATCCAGGAGGCGCTCGAGCCTCCCGAGCTTGCGCTCCGCGTAGGCGCGGACGGGCTCCGGCACGTCGTAGTTCTTGCCCTTGACGATGGTCCGCATGCGCACCTCCCGGCTGCGCGCCCATCGTACCGCCGGGCCTGCTGCTCGGAAGTGGCCTCATCGTTCGCGCGCGACGGCAACCGCCGAGACCGCGGTCGCGCCGCCCTCGAGGAGCGCGATCGCGCATGCCGCGAGGGTCGCGCCGGTCGTGACCACGTCGTCGAGCAGCACGACCCAGCGCCCCACGACTCCTGCCGCATCGCCAATGGCGAACGCGCCGCCGAGGTTCGTGGCCCGCGCCGCACGATCGAGGTCGAACTGGGCCGTCGTTGCCCGGGTCCGCTGCAGCGCGTGGCCGACCGGGAGCCCGAGCCTCCGGCCGACCTCCCCCGCGATCAGGGCCGCCTGGTCGTAGCCGCGGTCGCGGACGCGGTCCGGCGACGCCGGGACGGGCACGAGCACGTCGCCCGCGACGCCGGCACGCGCCCATCGACGCGCGACTGCGGCCCCGAGCGGGCGCGCGAGCCGCCGCTCCCCGTCGTACTTGAGGGCGTGCAGCGCCCGACGTGTCACCCCGGTGAAGGGCGCGCACCACTCGAGCTGGAGCAGCGGCGCGGGCAGGTCCGCCGGCAATCCGACCGGGACGCCGGGCTGCGCCTCCAGTCGCGCATCGAGCGCCGGCAGGCACTCGGTGCATAGCGGCGAACCCTCACGCCCGCAGCCGGCGCACGTCGCCGGCAGTGCAAGGTCCAGCGCGCGATCGGCAACCGCGCCGACTGCGCTCCGAACGTCACCCCAGAGATCCACCGGCGGATGATCGCGCTGGGTGCTTGGCCGGCGATCACCCGCGCCTCGCCCGCCGCTTATCCGGCGGTTGCCGGCGCCTTCACGCTCGATGCACCGGCGGCCGCCGCCACGACACCGGCCGGCGCCCGGCTCGAGCGCCAGAGCGGCACGATCGCGATCAGCAGGCTGAATGCCGTCGCCCACAGGGTCGGATTGGCGACGGTCAGCCCGATGACCAGCAGGACCTCACCGCGGAGCTCGGACTGGCCGCGCGCCGCAGCCCGCGCCGCCACCAGCCCGGCGACGACCGCCAGCGCCACACCCGCGCCGAACCGGACGACGAATGGGATCGCGACCAGGGAGCCGCCATCGGTCCCGGCTCGCGCCCCAACGACGTCGAGGAACTCCCGCCACGCCCCCGGGCCGAGCGCGACGCTGACCCCGAGCACCGCCAGCCCCATGACGGCGACCTTCACGGCGTCGCGCCAGCGTCCGGCCGCGGCGAGGTACACGACTCCGAGCCCCGGCGTGATCTTGATGGCGGCCGCGGGGATCCAGTACACCCACGACCGCCGCAGCGCCAGCACGATGCACACCGCGATCAGGAGGTGGACGTTCCGCACGCGCAGCTCCACCGCGACCGGCAGGAACGCGATGAGTGCCAGCGCGACGAGCACGTTCCGGCCGCCGAGCCACCACAGGCACACGAGGAGCAGCGCGGTCCACAGCACGCTGAACGCGTCAGCGGACAGGAACGACGTGATCGGGGCGAGGACCTGCGCGAGGGGCGGCGGGTACCAGTAGGCGAAGGGCGTATTCGGGAGCGCGGTCGGGTCGTACAGCGGCTGGCCGGCGGCCAGGCGCGCTCCGGCGAGCCAGTAGGCGTGCTCGTCGTTGAAGTGCGTCCACTCGAACGCGGCGACGACGGCCAGGAGCACCAGCCCGATCGCCGCGAGGCAGAGCAGGCCGAGCCCCGGCAGCTTCCGGGTGCCCACCTCGACCGGCTCGAACAGCCGCCGCAGGGCGGTCACGATCCGCTAGCCGATTCGGACGGTGTCGCCCGGCCGGGTCCCGCTCGCGTCGATCGTGCCCACCGGCAGCTCGAGGACGCCCGCGGCGCCGCGGACCAGCGGCACCATCCCGACCCACGGCCGGACGCGCCGGTGGACGGACAGGACCGCCCGTGACCCGTCACCCGCGGGCTTGCCGAGGAACACGGCATCGATCGGGAAGCGCATGAAGAACATGTGGATGCCGTTCGTGCCGGTCAGCCACAGGCCGTGGCCATCGGGCAGCGCCGGGCGGCCCATCAGGCCCATGAACCGGCCCCACAGGGACGATGCGGTCTCGAGATCCTGCGCGAGCACCGTCGCGCGGGTCTGGTTGTGTGCCGCCACCGGCGTTGCAGCCTGCCGACTAGGTCGTCAGGTTCTGCATGATGAGGATCAGGGCCGGGCCGAGGATGACGGCGAACAGGGACGGAAAGATGCACCCGACGAGCGGGAACAGCATCTTGATCGGGGCCTGTGCGGCCTGTTCCTCTGCGCGCTGCCGGCGCTCGATGCGGAGCTGCTCCGACTGGACCTGGAGCACCTTCGAGATCGAGACGCCGAGCTGCTCGGCCTGGATGATCGCGCCGATGAAGTTGGTGAGCGGCTGGACCTCGGTCCGCGGGACGATGTCGCGGAGTGCCTCGCGGCGCGCCTTGCCGACGCGAACCTCGGCGAGCGCCCGGCGGAACTCGTCCACGAGCGGGCCCTTGAGCTTCTCGACGACCTTGCCCAGCGCGGCATCGAAGCCGAGGCCGGCGCGGACGGAGATCGTCAGCAGGTCGAGGGCGTCCGGGATCTGGAGCAGGATCGCCTTCTGGCGGCCGCGCACGCGCCCACCGAGCCAGAACTCGGGCCCGATGTAGCCGATCCCCGCGCCGATGAGGCCAAGGATCAGGCCCTGCGTGATGTTGCCGCCGATGACGCCGAACAGGATGAACAGGATGCCGGCGCCGACGCCGGTGCCGATGGCCTTGATGCCCAGCCAGTCGGCGACCTTCATGTCACCGGGGTTGCCGGCCATGGCCAGGCGCTTCTCGGTGCGCTGCGAGAACGAGGTCGAGGTGATCCGCGCCACCGAGCCGGACAGTCGCGCCGCCAGTGGCTTGATCGTGCGGTCGAAGAACGGCTGCTGGAGCTCCAGCTCCTGGAGGTCCTTGGCCGTCATCTGGCCGAGCTGGGAGAGCCGCTGCTTGAGCGGGTCCTCCTCGCGTGAGCCGGCGATGCCGATCGTGATCAGGATGACCGCAATGGCGGCGACCGCGGCGACGATGATCCCGGTTTCCATGTGCTAGACCTCGATGTCCACGATCTTGCGGATGAAGAAGAAGCCAAGGCCCATCGCGCCCAGGGCGATCATCAGCAGGATCACGCCGAGCGGGATCCCGAGGACCTCCGGTGGCTTGACGAACATCGGATCGAAGAACGTCGGGGCCGCCAGGAAGATGAAGAAGGCGAGGAAGAACGGCAGGGCGCCGACGACGTAGCCCGACAGGCGCTGCTGCGCGGTCAGGGTCCGGATCTCGCCCTTGATCCGGATGCGCTCGCGGATGGTGAAGGCGATCGAGTCGAGGATCTCGGCGAGGTTCCCGCCGACCTGGTGCTGGATCGCGATGGCCGTGGCCATCAGCTCGAAGTCCTCCGACTTGACGCGCTTGACCATGTTCTCGAGGGCCAGGTCGAACGGCAGGCCGAGGTTGACCTCGCGGATGACGCGGCCGAACTCGATCGAGATCGGCGGCCGCGACTCGCGCACCACGAGCTCGATCGACTGCAGGAACGACGAGCCGGCACGCAGCGCGTTCGCGATGAGCGTGACGGTGTCGGGGAGCTGCTTGTTGAACTGTCGCAGCCGCGAGGACTTGCGATGGTTGAGCCAGAACCGCGGCGCCATGAACCCGATGATCAGCCCGATGAGGAGCACGATCGGGTTCTGGAGCGCGCTGATGACGAAGCCGAGCAGGTACATCACGACCGGCACGCCGATCGTGGTGCCCGCCCAGATGCCGAGGTATTCCGACGGTTTGAGCTTGAGGTCGGCGGCGCCGAGGTCGCGCAGCAGGTTCGCGCCGAAGTCGCGCTTCTCGACGACCTTGTTCAGCTGCGCGAGGGCAGCGGACTTGGCGATGAGCTCGGCCACGCCACCCTGGCCGGTCGCGCCCTCGGCAGCGGGCTTGGCACCCGAGGCGTAGCGCTCGAGCCGTTCGAGGGTGACGCCACCCGAGCCCGACATCGCGATGCCGAGCGCGATCACGATGATCGAGACGGCGGCGAGGGCGGCGATGATCAGGGTCGCGGAGGACATCGCGGTGCCTAGAAGGTAAAGCCGAAGATGTTGTTCGGCAGGTGGATGCCCTGCGACTCGAACAGCTCGACGAACTTCGGCCGGATGCCGGTCGGCTTGAGGCGGCCCTGGATCTTGCCGTCGATCACGCCGGTCTGCTCGAAGACGAACACGTCCTGCATGACGATCGTGTCACCTTCCATGCCCTGGACCTCGGTGATGTTCACGATCTTGCGCGTGCCGTCCTTGAGGCGGGACTGGTGGACGATGAGGTCCACCGCGGACGAGATCTGCTCGCGGATGGCGCGGACCGGGAGGTCGACGCCGGCCATGAGGACCATCGTCTCGAGGCGGGACAGCATGTCGCGCGGCGTGTTCGCGTGGCCCGTCGACAGCGAGCCGTCGTGACCGGTGTTCATGGCCTGGAGCATGTCCAGCGCCTCGCCTGCACGGCACTCCCCGACGACGATGCGGTCGGGGCGCATGCGCAGGCTGTTGCGCACGAGCTCGCGGATCGGGATCGCGCCCTTGCCCTCGATGTTCGGCGGGCGGGACTCGAGCGTCACCACGTGCTCCTGGCGGAGCTGGAGCTCGGCCGCGTCCTCGATGGTGACGATGCGCTCGTCATCCGGGATGAACGACGAGAGCACGTTGAGCGTGGTCGTCTTGCCCGAGCCGGTGCCGCCGGACACGAAGATGTTCAGGCGGGCCTCGACGCAGGCCCGGAGGAACTCGAACATGTCCGGGGTCGAGGTGCCGAAGCGGATCAGGTCGTCCGTGGTGAACGGGCTGGCCGCGAACTTTCGGATGGTGATGACCGGCCCCACCAGGGACAGAGGCGGGATGATTGCGTTGACGCGGGAGCCGTCGGTCAGACGGGCGTCGACCATCGGCGACGACTCGTCCACGCGGCGCCCGATCGGGGCGATGATCCGGTCGATGATGCGCATGACGTGGTCGTCGTTCTGGAAGACGACGTTGGTCAGCTCGAGCTTGCCCGATCGCTCGATGTAGACCTGGCGCGGGCCGTTGACCATGATTTCCGAGACGGAGTCGTCACGCAGGAGCGGCTCCAACGGGCCGAGGCCGATGATCTCGTCCGTGATCTGCTCGAGCATGCGGACGCGCTCGGCGCGGGTGAGGGCGAGGCCCTCTTCGTCGATGACCCGGCTGAAGATCTCCTCGATCTGACGCCGGACCTCGACCTGGTTGGTGAGGTCGAGCTTCGGGTCCAGGTCCTGGATGACCCGGTTCTGGATCCGGAACTTGACGTCGCGGAACGACTCCCGGGCCGGGAGCTGGGTGACCAGGCGCGGCGACCCCGCCATGGGCGGCCCTCCGCTGCCACCTTCGGGCTGGACGTCACGGCCGGGCTGGCCCGACGTTGCTGGCAGCTTCTCGTCGCCGGCGCCGGCCGGGCGAGCGCTCTCGATGCGCTTGAGGAGTGACATCTACCCGGGACCCCCTGCTACCGCCACGCGAACAGTGACTTGTTCTTTGCCGCGCCCTTGCCGGCCTTCTCGGTCGGTCGGGGCGTCGGCGACGACGCTGCCGGGCCGGTGACGGCCACGGCCAGGCGCTGGATGTCCTGCGACACCTGGGCCTCGCGATTGCTGAGGAAGAACGGCACGCCGCGGTTCAGTGCGTACACGACGCTGCGGCCGTCGCTGACGATGGTGTGATCCACCTTGCGCCCGATCGAGTGCTCGACGTCCGCGACCCGGATGCCGAGAGTCGAGTCCGCGCGGTTCAGGACGAGCCGGATCTTCTCCGGGCCGTACCCGAGCTGCTCGCACACCTCGAGGAACAGGCGCATGTTCTTCACGCTCGTGATTTCGAGCGTGAGCAGCGTGAGGATCAGATCTGCCTCGTCCAGGACCGCGAGGGTCGATTCGTTGAAGCTCGACGGGCAGTCGACGACGACCAGGTCATGGTCGCGCCGGAGCCGCTGCAGCACCCGGCGCACCGCGGCCGGCCCGATCAGCTCCGCCTGCTCGGGCGACGGCGGGGCCAGCAGCACCCGGACGCCCGACGAGTGCGTGATCAGGAACGTGTCGAGCGACTCGACCTCGTCCGCCTGGAGCTCGCCCGCGAGGTCCGCGATGGACTTGTTGCGCGGGTTGAGGTTGAGCAGCACGCCCACGTCGCCGAACTGGAACGACGCGTCGACGAGCGCGACGCGCTTGCCGAGCTGCGCCGCGGCGACGGCCAGGTTGACGGCCACCGTCGTGCGACCCACGCCGCCCTTCGGGCTGAAGACCGCGGCCACGGACGCGGGCTCACCGCTGTCGTTGCTCGTCTTCTGGGTCGTCGCGACCGGTGCGTAGCGGCTGAGCTTCTCCTTCTCGCGCGACCAGACCTGGCGGATCGACGCGGTCAGCTCGTCGGAGCTGAACGGCTTCACCAGGAACTCGCGCGCGCCGGCGAGCATCGAGCGGCGGAGGTAGTCCGCCTCGCCCTGGACGGACATCATGATCACGGCGGCGGTGGGAACGTCCGCGGCGAGCTTCTCGGTCGCGGTGATCCCGTCCATGCCGGGCATGTTGATGTCCATCAGGACGACGTCCGGCCGGAGCCGTGTCGCCATCTCGATCGCCTCGGGGCCACCCGCGGCAGCCCCGACGACCTCGACGTCACTCTCGAAGCCGAGGAGCTTCGACAGGTGGTCCCGGGTCTCCGGGATGTCGTCGACGATCAGGACCTTGATGCGATCGGTCATGGGAGTCGCGTGACCTGCGCTGCTACTTGAGCGGGGTCGGGATCGGGACCTGGACGATCTCCGGCGGCAGGACGCCGTACTTGTCCACGAGCGTCTTCAGGATGACGCCGGTGGTCTCGACGGTGACGCCGGCATCGAGCGGGGAGCGCAGGACGACGTCCAGCGTCCCGGTCGTCCGGGCGAAGAGCAGCACCTCGGCCTGGGCCGGCGTGACGGCCAGGATGAGCAGCTTCTGGACCGCGAGGTCCACGGCCGGCGCCGCGGAGGGCGCGGGCTGGCCGTTGGCGGCCGCGGGCGGCGGGGCGACGGGCTGCTGCACGACGCCGATGATCTGGACGTCCTCGAGCAGGAGCGGGAGCTTGACGCTCAGCGGGTTGATGCCCGCGACCACGGTGATCGAGCCGTCCTTGAGGACCTGCACCACCGGGAACGCGTCGCCCCGCAGGCTGATGACCAGGTCCACGGTGTCACCCGTGTCGACCAGATTGGCCACGCCCGTGAGCTGGTTGACCGCGATCGTCATCGCGCGCTTGCCGGCTGGGACCGTGAGCGGCACCGCGCGGTTCTGGAAGTCGCTGGAGTGGACCTGCGCGCCCGCCACGATGGCGGTGCGGGTCGTCTTGCCGATGGCCTGCGAGGGGTCACCGTAGACGTTCGCATCGCGGACGTTCACCGCGAGCGTCTTGGTCGTGAGCATGTCCGCCGTGACGACCGTGCCGAGCGGGATGTCCGCCACGGCCACCACCGTCGCCAGCTGGGTCGGAGCGGCACTTGGTCCGTTTGCCTGACCGCCGCCCCCGCCGCCTGTTCCCGGGTTCAGGAACAGGACGACGACGAACGTCATCGCGGCCAGAAAGATGCCGAGCAGCAAGACGAGCCGACTGGTCCGTCGCACGAATTAGGTCCCTCCCCGGTTGGGTCACGCTGTGACAGGTGGCACCACTCTAGCACCGGCCAAGGGCCGGGCGACTATACGAATGGGCTAGTACCACTGGCAAGATTCAGGAAGAGCGCGAGCGTGATGCAAGGCGCCGCGCAAGGTCCCCTGAACGTCGACGACCCGTCCGATGGACGGGTCGTCTGTTCGTACGCTCGGTGGTCAGGCTACAAGGAGTTCCCGACGATGCTCAGCTTGTCGCTGATCTGATTGCCGAGGAAGATGAGCGCGATGATCGCCACGATGGCAATCAACGCAAGGATGAGTGCGTATTCCGCGAGGCCCTGGCCCGCCTGCAGGGTCAGCGCTGACCACAACCGGCGGAGCCGCTGAAGGACCATCTTGCTTCACCTCCTTTCCAATGCGGTGAGGCGTTGCAGAAAGCAAGGACCGCCGGAGCTCGAAGGCACCGGCGGTCCACTGCTGATCTGCGATCGGTTGGTCCTAGACGGACGCGCCGACGGTGCTAAGAATCTTGCTGACCTGGGTGCCCAGGAAAATCAGCGCGATGATCGCCACGATGGCGATGAGGGCGAGGATCAACGCGTACTCCGCGAGGCCCTGGCCTTCCTCGTCGTCACGATTCAGGAAATTGATGATGGCTGTGTAGATCGACAGCATTGGGTTTGCCACCTCCTTTCTTCAGTGATCCCCGTACCCGGTAGAGACCTCTCCCCCGGGAAAGGAGTCGGTGCGAAACCCTAGATGCGGTACCGACGCTTGTCAACCAATCCGCCGGTACCTGGAGCCCCCGTTCCCCTAGTCAGAGGGCCTGGGCGCCACACCCGCTAGATCGAGCTCCCAACGGTGCTCAGAATCCCGCTGACCTGGGTACCGAGGAAGATGAGGGCGATGATCGCCACGATCGCGATCAGGGCGAGGATCAGCGCGTACTCCGCGAGACCCTGGCCTTCGTCGTCGCGCTTGAGAGCGGCGCCGACCCGCTGAATCAAGGCCATTTGTGCATGCCTCCGAAGCTACCGGCCGCTGGCTAGGGTCGCGGCTCGACGGGACAATAGCGTGGCTCCGCCGATCGGGCGCATAGCCCAATAGTCCCGATCGGCGCGTCGATACACCAGCGCCGTGAGCACGATCAGGCGGGCGTGGCCTCGCCGGCGGCAAGGGCGGCCGCGGCCTCGGCCGGCGCAAGCTCGACAATCAGGTGCAGGCGCGCACCGTCATCGAGCATCTCGGCCGTGACCCCGAGGATGCGGGCTCGGGCGGAGATGTCGCGCCAGGCCTGGTCGGGGAGCCGGGACAGGCTGGCGATCCGCGCGGCCTCGAGCGCCTCCTGGTAGGTCCGGCGCCGCTCGCCGACCATCTCGGCCAGCGCGGGCGGCAGCTCGGCGCCCTCGGGCGGCAGCTCGGGATCCGGGACGGCGACCGGGTTCTTGCCGGCGGTCAGCTCGACGTCGAGGTGCTCGCCCCAGTCGAGGTGGAGCGAGAGGCGATCCGGCTTGCGCGCGACGTGCGCTGCGAGGGCGTCGTCGAGCATGCGGAACAGGCCGCTCTCGAGCTCGGCGGGCAGCCGGCGGTCGACACCGACCGATTCGAAGTCGACCGTCACGCCGACCCGGCTCCCACGGTCGCGGCTGGCGCGGCGCAGCGTCGGGACGAGGCCGAGGTCGTCGAGGACCATCGGGCGGATGTCGAAGATGAACGTCTTCGTCGCATCGAGCGTGCGCTGGACCATCGCGATGAGCTGGCCCACCTCGGCGGGCGCCTTGTCCGGCGCCATGGTCATCAGGCGATCGACGATCTGGGCCTGGAGCACGATGTTGGTGAGGCTCTGCGCCGGCCCGTCGTGCATCTGGCGCGCGATCTCGCGCCGGAGGTCCTCCTGGGCGGTGAGGATCATGCGCGAGACGCCCGGCGGCATGGGGGCGGCCTCGTCGATCGGGGCGTCGTCGCCCGGCATCGCGTTCGTGCCCGCGCCGCGCTTCCCGCCCTTGTCGGGCAATCCGGCGAGGGCCCGCGCCTGGGCGGCGTGGGTGACGATCGCCTCGTGCAGGCGCGCGGCGGACTTGCGCTTGCCCTCGAGCAGGTCGACCTGGGCCTCCATGAGGGCGGCGCGACGGGCCACGGCGACGAGCTGGTTGGCCAGCTCGGTGACCTCCTTGGGGGTGATGTTGCCGCCCGAGCCGAGGCGCTCCGCGGCGATCCCGAGCTTCTCCTCGGCGGCCTTTCGGCGAGCCTCGTGGCGTGATGACTCCGTCCTGGCCTGGTTGATCAGGAGCTCGATCTCCCCGACCTCGTCGCGGAGGGCGGCCGCCTCGGCGGTCAGGAGCGTGGCGAGATCGGCGGCCGACGAGACCTCGCCGGCAGGCAGCGCGTCCACCGAACCCCCGGGCTCGGCGCGGGCGTTCGCGGCGACCTCAGTCCTCCGGCATCTTGATCCAGCCCTGGCGCATCGCGTACACGACGGCCTGGGTCCGGTCGTTCACGGCGAGCTTCCGGAGGATCGAGCTCATGTGGTTCTTGACGGTCTGCTCGCTGATCGACAGCGCGTAGGCGACCTGCTTGTTGGTCATGCCCTGGGCGATGTTGTCCAGGATCTCGACCTCGCGCGGGGAGAGGGGCGCGAAGATCGGCTGGGCCTCCTGCCCGTAGACGGCCAGCTCGCGGAACTCCTTGAGGACGCGCGAGGCCACGGCCGGCTTCGAGAAGACCTTGTCGTTGATCAGGAACTCGCCCTGCGAGACGCGGCGGATCACGTGGACCAGATCGTCCGGGCTGATGTCCTTGATGACGAACGCGGCGGCGCCGGCCTTGATCGACGCGAAGAGCGACTCCTCGTCCTCGTCCTGGGCCATGACGATGACCGCGGTCGCGGGGAACTCGCGCCGAATGCGCTGGGTGGTCTCGAGGCCACCGGGCGCGGGCAGCGACAGGTCCATCAGCACGATCCCGGGCGAGACGACGCCGGCCATCTCGATCGCGGCACGGCCGTCGGCCGCCTCGCCGACGACATCGAAGTCGCGCTCGCGCCCGAGGACGTTGGTGATGCCGCCGCGGAAGAGCGCGTGGTCGTCGACGACCAGGATGCGGATCTTGTCGGCCGCGATGCCTCCGCGGCGGCGCTCGCCGCTTTCGGTCTCAGCTGTCATGTGGTCTCCTCTCCAGGGATCGGCATTCCCATGGCTCCCGGCGGGATCGTCATGCGGACGGCGGTCCCGAGATTTGGGCTAGAGCGTACTTCGAATCTTGCACCGATCAGCTCGGCGCGTTCTCGCATGAATTGCAGCCCGAACGAGCGGCGCCCGTTCATCGGCTGGTCGTCGGCATCGAAGCCCTGGCCATCGTCGCGAACCTCGACCACCCAGCTCGTGCCCTCGCGGCCCATCCGGACCCGGATGCTCGTGGGGTGGGCGTGCTTGCGGGCGTTCTGAAGCGCCTCCTGGATCACCCGGAGCGCCACGACCTCGACGGTTTCCGGCAGGTTGTCGAGGCCGTCGTCGAGCTCGACGGTCACGGGCACCGCGAGCGCGGTCGCGATCTGGTCCGCGGCCTCGTGGATCGCGCCGCTCAGGCCGAGGTCGGCGAGGAGGGGCGGGCGAAGCTGGCTCAGGTAGGCGCGGACGCCTCGCAGCTCGCGGGTGAGCACCTCGCGCAGCTGCTTGAGCTCGGCGCGGGCGAGGCGTTCGTCACGGTCGAGCAGGCGCTGCACGACCTCGACCTGGAAGATGGCGTTGGACAGGGCCTGCGCCGGGCCGTCGTGGACCTCGCGCGCGAGCCGGCTCCGCTCCTGCTCCTGGGCCTCGACGATGCGCATCTGGGCATCGGCAGCACTCGGAGGCCCGCTCGGGTCGGAGACGAGGGAGGTGTCCTCGCGAGCGAGAAACAGCCACGCATTCTCGAGGCTCCTCGCGGCGAGGTCGATCCGCCCGAGCACCGAGCGTTCCACACCCACTTCGCGGCCGGCCATGGCCTCGTCGGTGTCGCTCTGGTTCGTGGCGCCACTCCCGGTCGCCGCGAGCGTTCGCAGCGCCTCCCAGCGTTCGACCTTCTCGAGGTACGCCGCCCGATACCGCTCCCGCACGTCCCGCAGCGCGTTCGCGCCGCCCGACACCGCCGCCTGCGCTTCATCCAGGAGTGCCGCGAGCGGGTCGTCGTGGATGAGCGTCGTGGGTGCGTGCGCCGGTTCCCCGGAGACGGCGCGCTCCGCGGGGTGCGTGGTGGCGGCGTTGGTGGGCCCATTGCCGGCGCGCGCCGCATTGGCGCCGTGCGCCCCGTCGCCGTCGCGCGCCCCGTTGGCGGCGCGCGCGGTGGCAGCGGCGGCGGCGCGCGCGGCTGGCCAGCTGGCCGCGCCGTTCCCGGACCCGTCGCCGGAACCCGTGGCGAACCCCTTGCCGGACGCCGGCGCGGCGGTCTTCCTGGGCGGCTCGGGAGCGGTCCTGGGCGCCGCCGACCGGCGAGCCGCCGGCCGCCGTCCGCTCGTGGAATCAGGCCCGGGTGCGCTCGCGCGGGGCGTCCCCGAGGGCGCCAGTCGCGCTCGAAGCGCCCGGCTACCCGCCTCGCTTGTCATCGCGGCCGAGTATAGGTTCGGGTCATGGGACCTCCGTTAGCCCAATAGTCCCGAACCCCCCGGACCACCCGGTACCACCCGCCTCTCGGCTGCCGGCCCCTCCGGGCCGCCTTTGCAGCGCGGCCCGGCCCGGGCTCCCGCCGCCTGCCGGGCTCCGGCCGCCTGCCGGGCTCCGGTCGCCTGCCGGGCTCCGGCCGCCTGCCGGGCTCCGGCCGCCTGCCGGGCTCGAATTGGTCCGCGATGGTCACGGCATGACCTTTTCCCGGGGTTTGCTCGCCAATCTGGCCGCACCGGCTCGCGCTGCCCCGTCGCCTGACCACCAGGCGTGCGGCGCGCGCTCGGTTGGGACCACGCGCCACGCGCCATGCGCCCGCTTCGGCCATGAAATCGCCCGATAAGTGCCAGAAAAGGTCACGGGGTGACCATGGGCCGCCAATCCCCGCATCGACGGAGCCGAGCCATGGCTGGAGCTGGAACGAGGCGATCCGCGGTCGCCGTTGAAGCAGATCGACGGCAGCTAGAGCGACGCGCGCGGATCGGTGCGGACATCAAGGCCATGCGATCGCGACGCAAGTGGACGCAGGACCAGCTTGCTCAGCGCGCCGAGCCTGGGCGGAAGGTGATCGGCCGGCTGGAGCTTGGCATCCGCCCGCTCGATATTGTGTCGCTCGAACGCATCGCGGTGGTGTTTGGGGTGCCCCTGGCCGTCGGGTTTGATCGGGATGTGCGCGAGGAAGTCGCGGACGCGGGGCATCTTGCGATCCAGGAGGTGGTGCTGCGGCTGGCGCGCACGGCGGGGTATTCGAAGGAGTTCGAGCTGCCGACGCGGCCGAACGAGCCGTGGCGTTCGGCGGACGTCGCGCTTGGTTCCGAGTCGAGGCGGCTCGCGATCGAGATCGAGTGCTGGAACACCATCGGGGACTTGGGCGCGGCGGTGCGGTCGAGTCGGCGGAAGCTGGTCGAGATCGGGCAGCTCGCCGTGGGACGGTGGGGTGCCACGGCGCAGGCCGGGCTCGTGTGGGTCGTGCGCGATACCGCGAGGAATCGGGCACTCATCAACAGATATCCGGAGGTGTTCGCGAGCACCTTCGTCGGGTCGTCGCACGCATGGGTCAGGGCGCTGACCAAAGGAGAGCCGCCGCCGGCCGCGCCCGGGCTGGTCTGGTGCGACGTCGCCTCGGGATCGCTGCACGCCTGGCATCGCCGGATGCCGCGCTGAATTGGCGCGGCGTCAGCAGCGGATGCGGAAGGCGAGGATGGTCGCGAGGGCGCCGGGGTGGGCGGGGTCGTCGGGGAGCTGGAGCGGGACGAAGCAGTCCGAGCCGGGCGCGCCGTTGAGGACGGCGGCGGGCCACGCCCCCGTGTTGGCGGCGCCGACGACGAGCAGGCGCGCGGGCGGGTTGAAGGTGCGCGCGAGGTCGAGGATGCTCGCCGGCGACTCGTTCGGGAGCGCGATGGCGTGGTGGCGGGTCGCCTCGGCGAACCAGATCGGGAAGTCGGTGATCACCGGGCCGGGCTCGGTGGCGAGATCGACGCCCGAGCCGGGCGATGTGGCGTCGGCCGCGGCGGCTCCCGCGGGAGAGAAGGCGTAGGCGATCGCGGCGTACTGATCGGCGGTGTCGCGGCCGGCTCGACCCTCGGTCGGCAGCAGGACCGCGCTGAATAGCAGGCAGCCCGCGATCGCGAACGCGGGCCCGAGCCACGCGACCGGGTTGGTCCACGCGCGCCGCCGGCCGACCCAGCCGATCAGCCGGTCGAGCGCGAGGAGCGCCGAGATCACGAGCAGCACGTGGATCGCCCCGGCCGCGTGCAGGAACGTGCCCCACGTGGTCGAGACGGGGAACACGAGCGACGCGACGAGGAAGGTGATGATCGAGAAGAAGACAAGCGGCCGAATGGGGTCGACGACGAACGGCGATCGACCGACGGCGCCCGACTCGACCGACGGCGATCGACCGACCTCGCCCGACCCGAGCGACGACGAACGCCCGACGGCGCCCGACTCGAGCGACGACGAACGCCCGACGGCGGACGAGCCACTCGGCCCGCCGTCGGCGCCCGCCCGACCGCGAACCACGCCGGGCAGCCCGACGAGCCCCACGACCGAGAGTGGCACGCCGAGCAGCAGCAGCACGGAGACGACGTTGTGGACGATGCCGTCCCAGCGCAGCTCGACGAGCTTGGCGAGGCCGGCGCTGAGGTAGCGTGCGAGGGTCGGCGGGTCCTGCCAGGCAAAGATGTCGCGGCCGTCGAGGCTGAGCGCGTTCGTCAGCGCCTGGCCGGGGAGCGGGCTGCCGAACTCGATCCAGTCGCGGAACGCCCACGGCGCGAACGTGAGAATCGCGACGAGCCCGACCGGGATGACGTTGATGCCCCAGGCGCCGAGGCGGTCGGACGGGCTCGAATAGGCGCGGCGGACGTTCGACCATTCGATGAGCGCGAACGTCAGGGCAAGCCAGATCGCCTCGTTCCGGGTCAGCGCGGCAAGCGCGAGCACCACGCCGAGGGCCACTCGTACCCGAGACCGCCGGCCGAGGTCGCGGGTCGTTCGATCGACGAAGGCGTCGATGCCCTCCGTGCGGACCCGCTCGATGCTGACCCGGTGGCTGAGGCGGGTCATGAGCAGGCAGGCGCCCAGGACGAGCGCGGCGAACGGCATCGTCGAATCGGGTTGGACGGAGGCGAGGACGAGCGGCAGGTAGACCGCGGCGGTGAGCCCAGTGCCGAGCGCGAGGGTTCGGGCTCGGCCGGGTGGGAGGCCTCTGGCCTCGGCGACGTCGGCGGCGAGCCGCCAGGCGAGGACGGCAACGATCGAGCCGACGATCACCGACGACACCTGCGCCGCCGCGAACGTCGTCCCGAAGATCGCCATGGGGATCGCCGCGAGGAGCGTCGGCAGCGGGAGCCAGACCTCGAAGGCCGGGCGCGGGAAGGAGAGCGGCGGGGTCTGGAAGCTCCAGATCGCGTCGGTGGTGAGGCCGTGGCCCTCGACGAGGTTGCGCGCCACGCCCAGGTAGTACGCGACGTCCTCGGGCCGCGGGAAGGTGATCTGGGTGGCCGCGATCGTGCGCACGAGGAGCGCGACGAGGAAGACGACTCCCGCGGACAGGACCGCCTCGCGCCGGCTCACGCCGCACCGGCCGCGCGGGCCTTGGATCGCCTGGAGAGCCATGCGAAGGAGGAAGCGGTCACCGGTGGGGGCTCTGGGTCACTCGCCCGCCGGTTGGCTCGCCGGACGTGCCAATTCGCGGAGGACGAGGCGAATCCGAGGGCGCCGCCAGCGCTGCTTCGCTGTTTGGAGCGCCCAGCGTTCCAAACGCCCTCTCGCAACACGCCCTCTGGCAACACGCCCTCTGGCAACACGCCCTGCGGCAACGAGCTCATGCGCCGCAGCGGGTATCCGAGGCCGTGGTGCACACGGGATAGAGCGCGAGGCGCGGCGGCCCGCCGTCGGACGCCGGAACGGAGAACACCGGCGCGCCGATCCACGGCAGGTGGAGCGTGCCGGCAAGGACCGGCCCCAGCGCGCGCGCCGCGTCGTCGCGCTCGACCACCAGCCAGCGCGTGTCGTAGGCGCGCGCGACGGATTCGATCACGTCGATCGGGTCGTCGGGGGTCACGACGCCAGGGTGGCCGGTCCAGTACTTGATCCCGCCGGAATCGATCGAGAGGATCCGGTCGGTCGCCGGCACCTGGAGCCGCGTCAGCTCCGCGGCGAGCGCCTCGCGCGGCTGCCGTGAGCCGTCCCAGCCGGCCTGGACCTGGCGCGCGAAGATGACGGCGGTCGCCATCACGATCAGGACCATGCCCGAGACGAACACCGTGCCCGCCGCCTCCGCATTCCAGCGGCGCCGGCGCTTCGCGAGCCACCCGACCAGCGCGAGGATGCCCTCGACCGAGAGGATCGATGCGTGCGGCGCAAGCCCGATCGCGGTGTGGATGAAGGCGCCGCCCGGGACGTGGAGCGGGTACAGGAACGTCGCGCCCGCGAAGGCCAGGAACGTGTACACGAACCACGGCCCGAAGTCCTTCTGGTGCCGCTTCGCGACGATCCCGATGACCAGGAACGGCAACAGGACGACGCTCGAGATCATGATCACGAAGTTGCCGAGCGCGTCGACCAGGCCGGCCCAGCGCGAGGCGAGGATCGGGCCCCAACCCTGGGCGAGGAAGCGCTGCAGCGACGGGTCGGCGGTGATCGAGTTCCATTCCTGGATCGTGCGGATCCAGAGCGCCGCGCCGTTGGACGAGGTCGGCGAGATGGAGCCGAACACCTCCAGCTGGCGGAGCCACCACGGGCCCATCACGAGCATGAACAGGACGAACGCCCCGACCCCGGCGAGGACCGAGATCGGCCGCCGGTCGTCGCGCCGCGTCCACGATCGATTGCCGCGCCTGGCGCGCCACGAGCGCACCCGATCGGCGAGCCACACAAGCCCGATCGCCGCGCCGAGCAGGATGCCGTCGTTCCGGGCGAGCGTCGCCAGGCCCGCGAGCAGGCCCGCGATGGCGAACGAGCGCGAGTCGCCTTTGAGCCCGCGGGCGGTGAGCCAGAGCGTCGCCGCGACGAGCGGATGGAGGATCGCGAAGTTCTCCGGCTGGCCGAGGAAGACCGTGACCGCGCCAGGGACGGCGGAGAGCACGCCGGCCGCGACCGCGACGAAGGGGCGGCAGCCCGCGTCCCGCGCGATCAGCCACGTCAGCGGGGCGACCAGCGCGCCGATCAGGACGCCGGGGATCGCGCTGGCGAACGCCGTCGGGCCGAACAGAGAGATGAACGGAGCCTGGAGGAAGCTGTCGAGCGGGAGCCAGTGGGCGTTGGAGGGGATCGGCAGCACGGCCGGGTTCGGCAGGTGGTTGCCGACCTCGGCGAAGATCCAGACGAAGTCGATGTTCAGGCCGTGGCCGGCCGCGATCGCCCGCGCGACGTCGACGTAGTAGAAGGAATCCGGATAGGCGGGATCCGGGAACGCAGCCACGAGCACGGCTCGCACGGCGACGGCAAGGCCAAACAACGCGACCGGGATCCGCACGAGGCCGGAGCGTAGCAAACGAGATTCGACGCTCGGATGACCCAATCGTTCCAGTCAATCGCGCGCTCGAGCTCCGTGTTCCGGGGTCGCGAGTGCCCGTGGGGCACAACCGGGACGAATTCGGGCGATTCGGCGGAGTTCGGCAGGGTTGCGATGGCGCAGCGGTCGGCGATTGCGTCGAGGTTGTGCCCGCGCCGCACATTCCGACGAAGTTCCGCTTCCGGGTCCGCTTGCCAGGCCGTTCCTGGTCTCGGTTGTGCCGTAGGCGCACATCCCTTCGCCTCGTGCGCAGGCACGTGGCCAACACGTGGCAGGCACGCACGTGGCAGGCACGCACGTGGCCGGCACGTGGCCCCCGGCCGTCCGAGCTCCTCCCGACCTTCCCTCGCCTGCCTCGGTACTTCCGGTGCTGTTGACTGCAGGCGCCAAGGCCCGATCCTTGACGGCCGATGGGGGCCTTCGACCGACTGCGCTCGTACCGCCTGAGCCCGTGGGGTCGCACCTGGCTGAGCCGGGGTGTGGCGCTCGTGGGCTTCGGGCTGCTGGCGAAGATCCTGATCGAGACCGGGATCATCGGGGCGGGCGGCGTGGGCGGTACCGACGCGAACGACTACTGGATCGCGGCGAACCACGTGGCGAACGGGGAGCCGCTGTATGCCGCGGCCTACGGCACGTATCTCGCCTACTCGTACCCGCCGGTGTTTGCGCAGCTGCTGTCGCCGCTGTCCGCGCTGTCCCCGATCGCGTTCGTGTGGCTGTGGCGGACGGTTGAGCTCATTGCGCTTCGCATCGCGGTGGACAGCTGGACCAGGGCCGGGGTCGCCCTGCTGATCTTCCCGCCGGCGATCGCCGAGATCGAGACCGGCAACGTGCACCTCGTGATGGCCGCGGTGTGTGCGCTCGCGATGCGCGGCGCCAGCCTTCCGATCGCGCCGGCAGGGCTCCTGAAGTTCGCTTCCTTCCCGCTCGCACCGATCGGGTTCCTGCGGGATCGGCGCGGCTTCGTCACCGGCGTGGCGGTGGCTGGAGTGGTCCTGCTCGCATCCGTGGCGCTCGCGCCGCGGGCCTGGTCGGATTACCTGTCATTCCTCGGAGCCAACGAGCTGCCGACCGTGCCGGCCGTCGCGCTGACGATCCTCCCGCTGCCGGTCCGGCTCGCGCTCGCATCCGCACTCGCCATCGCGTCTGTCAGATTCATTCGCCTCGCTCCAGTCGCGGTGCTGCTCGCCTATCCCGTGGTGTGGGCGACGAGCTTGACCACCCTCCTCGCGGTCGTCACGCCGATCCCGGCCGGCGCCCGCCAGCTGTCGTGGCGCGCCGCGCTCCGGTGGCGGCCCGCGCGGCCGGACGCAGGTGGAACACCGCATCGGCCCGACGAGCTGGTGCCCGCGCCGTGAGCAGGCTGCGCGCGCTTCGCGACGGCGCGGTGGTCGCGGGCCTGCTCTTCCTGGTCTACCTGTTCGTGATCGTGGCGCCGCAGGCCCAGACGGTCGGGTTCGATGCGCTGTCGTACTGGGTCTACTCGATCACCGACCCGTACAAGCTCGTCCACGGGACCATGGGCTCGTTCGTGTATTCGCCGGTCGCGGCGCGGCTCTTCAGCCTCGATTCCCTGATCCCGTTCTGGCAGTTCGTATGGCTGTGGTCCGCGGTGCTCGTGGCGACCGCGATCTGGCTCGGCGGACGGCGCTGGCTGTGGGTCCTGGCGTTCCCGCCGGTCGCGTTCGAGCTGTACCACGGGAACGTCCACCTGCTGATCGCCGCGGCGATCGCGCTCGGTTTCCGGTACCCGGCCGCGTGGTCGTTCGTGCTGCTGACGAAGGTCACGCCGGGCGTCGGGCTGATCTGGTTCCTGGTGCGGCGCGAGTGGCGCAGCCTCGCCATCGCGCTCGGGGTGACGGCCGTGCTCGTCGCGATCTCGCTCGCCGTCGACTTCCCGCTCTGGCAGCAGTGGATCGACAAGGAGCTCCTCGTCTCGCTCCGGCAGCCGCCGAACCAGCCGCAGATCGCGGTCCCGCTCCTGCTGCGGCTGCCCGCCGCCGCGCTCCTCGTCGGCTGGGGCGGGCTCACGAACCGCAAGTGGACCGTGCCCGTCGCCGCCGCCATCGCGATGCCGGTGCTGTGGGTGTCGGCGTTCTCGGTGCTGGCGGCGCTGCTCGCGATCGGGCGGCCGGAGCTCCAGGAGCGACCGACGCGGTCGAAGCCCGCCGACGCGGCCTCGAGCCCGGCGTCGACGCCGACCTCGGCCATGCCACCCGCCACGATCGGTGAAGGCGCGAACCTGTGAACCTGGGCTGGGAATCCCTCCCGGCGCAGCGGCGCCGCGCGATCCGCGACGGCGCGATCGTCGCGGGCCTGATCTTCAACTTCGTCGTGATCTTCGTGTGGGGCGCGCGCCTCCTGCTATGGGGTGATGCGCAGAGCTGGTACACGATCGACTTGCACGACCTGTACGGGCGCGCGGAGCAGTCGCTGCTAGCCGTCGGGGCCTTCCGGCTCGCGCCGGTGATGGCGTGGCTGATGTACCCGCTCACGCTGCTGCCCTACGCGGTGTTCATCGCGGTCTACCTCGGCCTGACGCTGATCGCGGTGAGCATCCTCGGGCGGAAGTGGACGCCGATCTTCATTCTCGCCTTCCCGCCGGTGCTCCTCGAGGGGCTGAACGGCAACATCCACCTGTTCATGGCGCTCGCGATCTACGCCGGCATGCGCTGGCCGGCCGCGTGGGCGTTCATGCTCCTGACCAAGGTCACGCCTGGCGTCGGTGTCCTGTGGTTCGCGGCCCGGCGCGAGTGGCGGAATCTCGCCATCGCGCTCGGGACGACGCTCGCGATCGTGGCCGTCGGCTTCGCGATCGCGCCCCAGCAGTGGCTCGAGTGGATCCATTCGCTCGTGATCAGCACCCAGAACCCGCAGGTCGGTGACATCCCGTCCGTGATCGTGCGGTTGCCGTTCGCCGCCGCGCTCGTGTGGTACGCGGGGCGCACGAGCCGGGCGTGGCTGGTGCCGTTCGCTTGCGTGCTGGCGATGCCCACGATCTGGATCCAGAGCTCGGCATTGCTGTTGGCGAGCTTCCCGCTGTACTGGGATCGGGCGCGCTGGCAACGACCGGCGCCGCGGGCCGCGGCAGCAGCAATGGACCGCGATCCGAAGCGGCCGCTGGCGCCTGCGCAATCACGGGAAATGCCCGGGTGACGCGGATCGACCATCGGAGCGCCGGCCTCGACGCGCTGCGCGCGATCGCGTCGTTCATGGTCGTCGCGTTCCACCTGCGCACGATCGTCAAGGTCGACTTCGGCCCACTCAATCCATTCGTCGAGGGCGGCGGCGCGGGCGTCTGGATCTTCTTTGCCCTCTCCGGGTACCTGCTGTACCGACCGTTCGTTGCCGGGCCTGTCGACCTCCGTGCGTACGCCCTGAAGCGGGCTGCAAGGATCCTTCCCGGGTACTACGTCGCCCTGGTTGCACTCACCGCTCTGACGGGGAATCGCCTGCCGATCGAGCACCCGCTGCCGTATCTGGCGATGTTCGCGAGCTACGAGCTGCCACTCCGAGGCTTCCTCGGCGTCGCCTGGACCCTCGCCGCCGAAGTGCTCTTCTACGTTTCCCTGCCGGCACTTGCGTGGCTAGCGCGGGGGCGTGAGGTCGCCGTCCTGGGTGCTCTCGGGATCGGATCGTTGTCGCTGGCCCTGAGCCATCCGGCGGATGTAGCCGACCCGAACATCTGGGTGACCGGCACCTTCCCATTCGTCTTCTACGCGTTCGTGCCGGGCATGCTGCTGGCGTTCGCGGAGGCGCGCCGCAGCTCGATCCTCGAACGACTCCGGCGGCCGACGTTCCTGAGCCTCGGCATCGCCTACGTGCTGATCGGTGTGCTCGTCGGGACGCTCCCAGGGGCAATCGTGCCGGGGGCGGCCCTCGTTGGACTTAGCACCCCGATGATCATGGCCTGGACCCTGGGGCGTCGCGTCCCGGCGCCGAGGCTGCTCGCGTTCCTCGGCGGCGCCTCGTACGCCATGTACCTCTGGCACTGGGACGCGTTCAACGCGTTCGGCATCGTCGGGCTGCCGATCGCGATGGCGGGCGCGGCGCTCTCCTGGTCATTGGTCGAGCGGCCCATCCTGGACCGCGCCCGCCGGCTTGCCTCGACATTGACGATCCGGGCCTTCGATTGGAACGTCGTCCTTCGGGCGCTGCCGGCTTCGAAGAGCCTGAGGAGACCGTGATGCCGGCGTTCATCGTGGGGACCCTCGGGTTGGATGAGGCCGCGGCATGACCTGGCGGCACGGCCCGGAGGACGAAGAGGAACCACGGATCGACGCCTATGGCGACGAGGAAGAGCCCCCGCCGCCGGTCATGCCCTGGCGGGCCGCGGCGCCGGCGACGCCATCGGAGGCGACCCACGTCGTCGTCAACGACGTCTACGACGACGAGATCCCGGTCCCGACCCGCGGCGAGCGAGCCGCCGCTGCCGCCGCACGGACCAGGGCGGCGATCCCGCCCGCGGTCGGCCATGTCGCTCGCCTGCTGCTCTTCGCGGCCGCCGTCATCGGGGCGCTTGCAGGGATCGGCGTGGCCTGGCAGCACGTGGTCAACGACCCGCTGGCGGACGCGCACGCGTACTACGAGGCCGCCGTTCGCCTGAACGCCGGCCAGCCGCTCTACCCGGCGGGCATCGACCCCAGCAGCAATCACATCTACCTGTACCCGCCGCTGCTCGCGGTGGCGCTCCGGCCACTGGCGCTGCTGCCGTTCCAGTGGTTCGCGCTCGCGTGGGAGCTCATCGTGGTCGCGAGCTTCGTCGCGCTCGTCCGCGTGCTCGGCGTCCGACGCAGGCAGACGTGGCTGGCGATCGGGCTCCTCGGCATCCCGATCGGGTGGGCGCTCACGATCGCCCAGGCGCACGTGCCGATGACCCTGCTGCTGGCCCTCGGCCAGCCGTGGTCGATCGCGCTCGCGGCGAACCTGAAGCTGACGCCCGTGCTGGTCGCGATCTGGTGGCTCGGGCGGCGCGACTGGCAGTCGCTGCTCGCCTTTGCGGTCTGGCTCGCCCTGTTCGCCCTTGCCCAGCTGCTGCTCGAGCCGCGCGGCTCGTTCGCGTTCTTCCACAGCGTCGGATTCGGGCAGATCGGCGAGGTGCGCAACATCTCGCCGTACGCCCAGTCGCCGGTCCTGTGGATCGCCGTCCTGCTCGTCGGCGCGGTCGTGACGCTCGCGCTGGCGCGCACGCGCTGGGGCTGGGCGGCCGCGGTCACGCTCGCGACGCTCTCGCCGCCCCGCCTGCTCGTGTACATGCTCACGGGCCTGCTCGCTGCGATCCGCCAGCCGAAGATCTCCGGCGAGCCCGACCCGGACGACCTGTCCGATCCCGTCGCCGCGTACCGCCGCGCCGTCCGATAGCTCGACTACCGGCGGCGAGCGACCACCCAGTGTTCGGCGGTGCCCGGCCCCCGCTCGCCGATGATCTCGAGGTCGGCACCTCGAACCCGATCGCGTACCCACGACTCGAGCCGGCGCACCGGCCCATTGCCGGCACTCGGCAGGCGCTGCCGCAGCTTGTCCGCCAGGGTGGGGACGCGGGTGTCGAAGCGGAGCTGGGCGATGCCGCCGCGGCGCAGGACCATGCTCGTCCGCTGCAGGTAGTTGGCGGCCTCGACCCAGTCGACCGTCCGGACGAACAGGTCGCGCGCGAAGACGTAGTCGGCGGAGCCGGTCGGCTCGTCCCACGCGTCGTCCAGGCGGAACGCCTGCGCGGTCGTGATCCCCTGGCGGGCCGCCCGCGCCTCGAACAGCGTGAGCACCGCCGCGTCCGCATCGACGCCACGCACGCGATCGAACGTTCGCGCGTGGCCCAGGATCACCGCATCGACCCCGATGCCGAGCTCGATCGCCAGCGACCGACCTCGGAACAGGGGATCGACCTGGCTGAACAGCGCCAGCGCCGTCGCATGGCCAGCGCGATCGAGCAGGTCGTTCAGGGCGTCCGGGTCGTTGTCCATCTCCACCCGTACGATACCGGCGTCGTCACAGAGGTCACCTGCGGCATTTTGTCCACAAAAGATCCCGGAGGCTCGTCGGCAGCCGCAAGGAAAAACTCCGACGGAGGTCGAGTCTGAGTCAGCAATTGCCCGGGACGAGCCGGCTGAATGAGCGGCGATCACTCCGCTCGGCCCGTTAAGTCGACGTATATAGGACTGGGTCGACCCCCAGTCGCGCGAACAGTTCCTTCCATCGAGAACGGAATACCGCAACGTCGAACATCTCCGCCCGCGCCCGAATTGCCGCTGGATCGAAGGTCATTCCGTCGAGACGCTCGATCGCCCGGCAGAAAGATCCAACGTCCTGTCGGTCGAACAGCACGCCGGTCACGCCATCGACAACCGTCTCGGCGACGCCGCCCGAACCGAACCCGACGACCGGCTTGCCCGCCGCCATCGCCTCTACAGGCGCAATTCCGAAGTCTTCGATCCCCGGAACGACGTAAGCGTGGCATCGGCTAAAGAGGTCGACGAGTGTGGCTCGATCAACGGTCCCGAGAAATCTCACCGTTGCGCCTGCCATGGCACGGAGGCGTTGTTCCTCTGGCCCTGCCCCGACGACCACGAGCTCACGACTCAGTTGTGTAGCCGCTGCCACGGCGAGGTCGATGCGGCGGTACGCGAGCATCCGAGCGGCGACAAGCAGATAGCCATCGTCAGTTGTCGATCTCGGAATCGAGGCAGTTTCGACCGGTGGGTAGATGACCTCCGATTCGCGGCCCCACAACCGAGAAACGCGCTCACGAACGGTCTCAGATATCGCCACGATAACGTCGGGTCGCTTCGCTGTTGCCCGATCCCATCGTTGGAGCACCGGGCGCAAGGTTCGCGCGCCGAGCCGCGACAGCGCTGACAGGCTCGAGCCGGCTAGGTAGTTGTCGAGGTCCCACGCGTAGCGAAGTGGTGTGTAGACGTAGCTGACGTGGATCGCGCTTGGAGCCGTCCGCACGGCGTGCGAGAACGCAACGGAGCTGCTGATGACCAGGTCTCGGTTTCGAAGGTCGAGCATGGTGAACCACAGCGGATACAGCGGGAGGAGGCTCCGATACCGCGCCGTCGGACCAAGAATTCGCTGAAGCGGCCACGTGTGCAGGCGCGACGGTTCAAATTCTTGGCGATAGATCTGATCAAAGAAAGTCGTGAAGACGTCTGAGGCCGGGAGCAGATGTATTAGTTCGAGCGCGCACCGCTCGCTTCCACCGGGCGCAAAGAACCAATCCTGGACAACCGCAGCCCGAGCCGGACGCAATGGGATAGGCGGCATCAAACCGTACGATAGCGAACGTGAGACGCGCCGAGCGAATCTGATGCGGGGTCTACGTCGCAGGACGCCATTGACCCCTCCGGATCAAGGGCGGACTCCCGTCAATATCCTGCTGGATTGCCGCTGGCTGGGCCGCGGTGGTGCCGGTCGACTGACAGAACTGCTCCTGATTGAGCTCTGCAAGGCACCCCCGCGAGGCGTGTGGCAGCTCTGGGGAGAACAGTCTCGACTCGAGAAGTACCGGTTTCCTGGTGCGCTGATCGCTCCCTGGTCTGGCGATCCGACCAAGCTCTTTGGACAGAGTGATCTGCTCAAGGTTCCCGCTCATGACCTGGCGATCTACCTCCACCAGCTCCGGCCACTACGTCCTGGGCCGAGCATCACCTTCGTCCTGGATACGATTCCACTGCGCTTCGGACGACGACCCTGGCTGCAACCGGCCAAGCGCATATTCCTCTGGACGACATGTCGATTGAGCCGGAAGATCGTGACCATCTCCGAGGTCTCCCGAGTCTCAGTGGTCCGCGATCTCCACACGAAGCCATCCAAGGTGGTCGTCACGACCCTCGGCATTGATCCAGACCGAGTCGCTCGGGTTCGAGCCCTGCGCGCCAGCTCCCCTCGTGGAGATCATGTCCTCTTTGTCGGCCGGTTCGCCGAGCACAAGAACCTGCGCCGCCTGGTCTGCGCCTTTCAGACGACTGACTTCCATCGCGACGGCGGCCGACTGATCTTAGTTGGAGGTACACCGTTGCAGGTGGCCGAGCTATCGGCCTTCGCGGCCGACGCAAACCTTACGCAACTCGACATTCGACCCGAGTGCACCGAAGACGAACTCGATCACCTCATAGCGACGTGTCGCGCGCTCGTACAGCCGTCTCTCGAGGAGGGGTACGGCCTCCCAGCGGTGGAAGCCGCGGCGCTGGGAGTGCAGGTTGCCGTTTCGCGGACTGGGTATGCACCCGAAATACCACCTGATCTTGCCACCTTCATGGACGCTTACGACGTGCGTTCGATTTCGGTGGCCGTGGACCAAGCGACCAGGCGACCCGATTCCAGGCTGATTTGGCTTCCTCAGTCGACCGTTGCGGCCGATTTGATCGGAGTCATCGACGCGGTCATTGGCGTGCCGAGCTAGGACATCAGGATCTTGGCCGGCTTATGGGAGCCTGAGGAATATTCCCTTGACGTGGGCGCGCCGCTTGGATCCCAGTGGCAGGACAACATCCTCGACCCATCGCACAGCTCGCAGCCCGCGATTGCGGCGGTAGGCGTAGAGGACCCGACGCAGACTCCATGGCGAGTCGAGCGACTCCCTCCAAAGTGTGGCCAACGTGAGCAGCGCGCTCTCGCTCTTATGGCTTTGCGCCCAGGTCCGGACAGGCAATGAGCCCGACATCAGACTCAGGGCGATCCGCTCGATTTCCTGGAGCCACCGGTCAAAGCCAAAGGACTTATTGGCAGTCTCCTTCGCCGAAGTCCGAAGGTCCAGAAGCTCTTGATCGCTCATTCCCATCACTTCGAGCATCTTCACACTCAGGGCTTTCGCATTTCGCTCGACGAACAGACTATCTACACCATCCACCAGCCATTCGCTCGATCCAATGCCGGCCGTGATAATGGGGACACACCCTGCCGCCGCGGCCTCAACGGCAACGAAGCCAAATGGTTCGCGGTGCCATGTCGGAAATAGGAGAGCGTCATAAGCGGATAGCGTGCGGACGGCATCTCGCTTCGCAATTACGCCGCGGTATGTCACGATTTCACGAAGGCCCAGTTTGTCAATTGCTTCGAGGAGCATCGAGGTGTCTCCGCCGCCGATTACATCGACGGTGAAGTCAACGTGACCTTCGCGGACGAGAACATGAGCGGCGTCCAGAACCAATTCAATGCCCTTGTGCGGAACGATACCGGAGTAATAGACAAACCTGGTTCTCCCGTCACGGGGAGTAAGGGGCAGCCCTTGGGATTCGCGCAAGTCAATCCATCCCGGAACGTACTCAACGTTAGAGAGACTTGTGCGGATCGCCTCCTCGACCTCTCGCTCAACAACCCTCGACATGGCAATTATCGCGGTGGTTTCATCAAAGTCGAGTCCGCCAACGATCGATAGATAGTTCTCAGCGACCTTCGAATTGGGTTCGACTCCAGTAAAAATGTTGTCCATGATGTAGATGACCGTTGGGACCCTGAGACTTCGGAGATACTGCAGGAGTCCCAGGACGCCGAGACCGTCCAAATTGAAGGTCATGACCAGATCTGGTCGGATCTCGCGCAGCACTGAGCCGACGAGTCGAACGTTGGTGAAGTTGTAGAACGGGCCGTCGAGTCGATTCACGTGGTGGTTCGGTGAATAGTGAACAAACGCCGTGCACATGAGAGTTCTTCGCACGTCCAGCTCTGAGAGCGTCTGTTCGTGATCGACGAAATAGCTGGACGTCAAAACCGTGACTCTGTGGCCCAACCTGCTCAGACCCATGGCGACATCGAGGGCGCCGAGCTCGTAACCGCCGATGAAGCCTGGGGGAAAGAGGTTGCTGATGATGAGGATCTTCACGTAGCGCCGCCGACGCTCAGCACCGCTCGGAGGAAGGTCTGTCCGTACGCATCGAGCCCGTACCTCGCCTCGACGTCCTGATGGATAGCGCTCGCTCTTGGGGGGACGAAGCGCCCAGCAGCTATTTGATCCAACTGCTCAGCCAGCTCCGTATCGCTGCCGAAGGTGCGACAGCCTTGGATCGCCGCGAGCTCTGGGAGCGCCCCTGCAGTACTCACGAGTGCTGGCGTGCCACAACTTAAGGCCTCGAGCGGTGCGAGGCCTAGAAGTTCCGGTTTGGCGTAATACCCGCCCCGATAGTCGACATGCGTCGAGGCCTGAACGAGTACCGATGCTTCACACATGAGGTGGCGGACTTCGTCGTCGCTTAGCCCGGTGACAATCTCGACCTGGTGGCCGGAGCGGTGCACCAAACGCATCAGAAAACGGCTATAGGCTTTATCTGATGTGCTCCCTGCCAGGACAAGTCGTTGTCCGTGGTTCAGGCTCGTTATCGTCCGCTCCAGCCCCTTATGTGGAAGGATCCGCCCCACGGCGAGCACAAGAGCGGGATCCCGTCCAATCTCCAGATTCGGCTTGTAGTAAAAGGTATCCACGGGTCCCGGAATCGTCATGGAAGGAACCGTTGCACCGCGGAATGTTTCGGCCCCGAACTCGGAATATGCGACCAAGAGATCAAAGAGCCCCCACGGTTCCGGTGAAAAGCGAACGAGCGGGTGCTCTCCGCCTCCATGGTCGAAGCCGATTACGGTCTTACCGAGCATCTTGGCCTGGCCAGCAGCAAACAACCCAAACGGCGTCAGGCACTGGTGGACGACGACCACATCAACCTGCTGAAGCTGGTTCCGCAGCACTATCGATGGAATTGTTAGAAGGGACATGGGGTCGCCAGGGAGGACGTCACAAATGAGGTTCCCGCTGACGGGGTACGCGCCAGGTTGCTTCCCAAAGGCGACGAGGATGTTTGAGGTCTCGAGACCAAGCAAGGCCGAACCGCGCTCGATCGCCCGAATCAGATAGATAGGATAGCGCTCGCCTCCCCCAACCACCGAATCGGCGGAGTAGTACGTAGGGCTGATGTGGCTAAATCTCACCCGATGATCCTTGTTGGCTCTTCCCCGGATGGTCGTCCAACAAGCGGCGGAAGTAGGCGACCGTCCTGGCTAGGCCTTCCTCGATTTGAACCGTCGGCTCCCATCCAAGCATATCGCGAGCAACGGTGATGTCGGGATTCCTTTGGCGAGGATCGTCACCAGGAAGCGGCAGGAATCGAAGTTCCGACGAGCTTGAAGTGAGTCGGAGGACGATCTCAGCGAGTTCCCGGATCGTGACTTCGACCGGATTGCCCACGTTAACAGGACCAGTTACCTCGGGACCCGTGTTCATAAGTCTGATCATTGCATCGACTAGGTCGTGGACGAAGCAAAAGCTTCGCGTCTGTGAACCGTCCCCGTATATCGTGATTGGAGCTCCCTGAATTGCCTGCACGATGAAATTGCTGACAACCCGGCCATCGTTCGGATGCATCCTCGGTCCATAGGTGTTGAAGATGCGCATGACCTTGATCTCGAGCCGATGCTGCCGCCAGTAATCGAAGAACAGCGTCTCCGCGCAGCGCTTCCCTTCGTCGTAACAGCTCCGGATCCCTATTGGGTTGACACGACCCCAATACGACTCGACTTGAGGATGGATTTCCGGATCACCATACACCTCAGATGTTGAAGCTTGCAGGATCTTCGCGTGCGTCCGCTTAGCAAGGCCCAGCATGTTGATGGCGCCATGGACGCTGGTTTTAGTCGTCTGGACGGGATCGCGTTGATAGTGGATTGGCGAGGCCGGGCACGCCAGATTGTAGATTTCATCAACCTCGACGTAGAGTGGGAAAGTCACGTCGTGCCGCATTAGTTCGAACCTTGGGTTCGAAGTGAGATGAGCGACATTGGGCTTCGTGCCCGTATAGAAATTGTCGACGCACAGGACGTCATGGCCTTCGGCAAGCAGACGCTCGCAGAGATGCGATCCCAGGAATCCGGCGCCCCCGGTTACCAATACGCGAGCCATGAGCCCTCCCCGAGTCCAGACTACGGCCTAGGCCTAGTGAAGAACAATCTACTGAGGTTAGTGATGGTATAGGTGAA
This sequence comes from Candidatus Dormiibacterota bacterium, assembly GCA_035631615.1. Lineage (GTDB taxonomy): Bacteria > Chloroflexota > Limnocylindria > Limnocylindrales > CSP1-4 > UBA5189. Next base: position 49,625 of record DASQIK010000016.1, read on the forward strand.
CTGTGCTCTGCGACCCGTCTCCTGCTCCGCTGCCGAGAGCACGAACCTGCCAGCCAGCCGCACGCCATCGTTCCGCGTCCAGAGCATGACGACCATCAATTGGCTCCTCGCGCGGTCAGTTCCGCGGCGCGGACACGTCCCACGTCCCTCGGAGCACCTGACTTACTGCGTGGACGTGCGATGTAATCAACCTGCTTGTCGGCGCGGGCCAGAAGAATGTCCACGTCGTATTCGAGAGAGTTGAAGAGGGTCAGGACGCGATCGAGGGTCACTGAGAAGCCCTCGGACAGCCTTGTTTCCCATTCGAAGACGACGACCGGGCGACACCTTCTGATGGTCTCGATGGACCCCAGCAGAACCTCGCCATCTGCGCCCTGGACGTCCACCTTCACGAACGCAACGTCCGCAAGTTCAAAACTGTCGAGCGTCCGCGCCTCGTTTTGAAACACCCCAGTTCCGTGCTCGTCGAAGGAATACGCCCCTAGGTTTGCGGACATGTCGCCATCGAACGTCCCGTCGTCTCGAAGTGTCAGCGGAACCTCTTGGCGATCTTGAGCTGACAGGGACAACTCGACCGGGTGCGAATAGAGCGCGTGACTAAATAGAGTCACGTTGGTGATGCCGTTCAAGGCAACATTTGCCCGCAACATATTGAAATTGAACAAATTTGGTTCGAAGCTGAGCACGTGGCTAAACATTCGTGAGAAGCTCAGGGTCATCAGGCCGAGATGGGCCCCGACATCGACGGCCATTGAATTACGCGCGAGGGCTGTCTCCGCCGCTGCCAAGAGAACGTGATGGTCCCAACCCTTGCCGGCCACGAGCGCATCAGATATGAGGTCACCACGCTTCACGAGGAGGAGACCGTCGTCCAGATTCACAAGGTCGAGCTGGGCGCTCTTCCGGGTCTCCAATTCGAGGCGGAGTAGCTCGTGGGCCGCCGTCAATTCCCGCAGCCTGGCACCTTGAGTAGCCAGGAGCTGCATCTCGTACATGTGGAACGGCCGCAGAAGGCGCCACGCAAACCAACGCAGCGGTCGAACAAGAAGTCCGATCCGGCTGTGTGGACGTCCAGCCGACGCGATGACGTCGGCCCGCATTTCGGGCGGCAACGCGCTCAAGACTGCAGCTTCATCAAAGGACCCAGACTGGCTAGGCCGCCGCGCGGCCGGTGATGTCCGCATATACCGTCAGCCCGTTATCTATCAGCCCCTCGGCGACAACATGCCCATGATCCAGAACGACCGCTTCGTCCGCGAGGGCATTCGCAATACTCGAATCGTGAGACACAAAAACGATCGAAGTGCCGGACGCTCGCAAGGCGCGGAAACGGTCGACACATTTCGCGACGAAGCCGACATCTCCCACAGCGAGGATCTCGTCCACAAACACCAGCGTCCCGGGATCCGCAAGGGCCGCGGCCAACGCCGTTCGCGCCCGCATCCCACTTGAGTAGGTTCGTAGCGGTTCTTCCCAAGCCTGACCAATCTCGGAAAACTCACGTGCATCCGCTAAATGCGTCTTCAAGTCCCGGCCCGAACTTCCGCGGAGCAGGAGTTCCAGCCGCGTGTTCTCGGCGCCTGACAATTCTTCGTCAAAGGCGGTGCCAACTTGAAAGAGCAGCGTTGGATCGACCCTTCGATCAACCGAGCCTACCGTTGGCGAGATCGTTCCCGCGGCGATCCCGAGGAGCGTCGATTTCCCAGACCCGTTACGGCCCAGGATTGCTACCGACTGTCCAGGGCGAATCTCGAGGCTCATCGGCGCAAGCGCCCAAGGGCGATCCGATCGTCGATTGGATAGGACCGCTCTTAGTCCACTGGCAGAGCTGCTTGGATACTGCTTGCCAACACCAGCCAACCGAACCAGATGATTGTCTGACATGAGCTCAAATGTAGTCCGCGAAGTTTGCCGCCATCCGTCGGAACAATGTTGCAGCGAGCCACAGGGACGCGAACGAAGAGACCACTCCGCTGAGAAAATGTATTGGGTGGGCGACGATCCAAGGTCCACCGGAAAGTACGAGGTCCATTGAGACCGTCAGCGGGTTGAGCTTCAGAGCCAACCCCAACAGACCGCCCTGAGATGGATCGACGTACAGTGGGGACACAAAAATGATCCCGAGGGTGATGACCGGGGCGGCGAGGATTGCATCGCGCAGGTACACGCCGATCGCTGAAAAGGCGAGCGCTAGCGTTGTGCCCCAGATGATCGCAAGAGCTAGGCCCAGTGCAAAAGCTGCTAGGGTCGCGAGCCCTGCAAAGACCCCGTCTCCGACGACCACGGCCATGACCCCCAAGAGCCCACCCGGGATGATCCGATAGAGGGCCACCCCGACGGCTGTGGGGGCCAGCAACTCCAACGGGAAAAGCGAACCTTTCACCCAAGCCGCTCGTTCGGCTACTAACGAGGGTCCCCGACCAACGATTTCGCCCATGCCCTGCCCAATGATGTACGCCGCGAAGAAGATCCCGAACCCGCCAAGTGGAGAAGATGATGTTGGGAGGTGCAGCGCCCCTCTGGTCGCGGCAAAGAGCAAGAGGGCCTGCGAGCCTGGCTGAATAACGTTCCATGCCCAGCCAAGAAGGCTGCGGCGATGGCGACGGGATATCTGAGTTCTCACTAAGGTCAAAAGGACTGCTCGCTGATCCCAAAAGAGGTTCCACGGGAACGTGAAGAAGGGCAGCCCTTGCAGAGACCTCAACCGCCAGCTCGTAGGACTCCTCGATTGGGTCGGTGCGGTTCGCGGCTCGACTAGCATCAACGCCCTTCGAACGCCGCGGGAATGGTCCTCGCCAGGATCTTCATATCGAGCCAGAGGGACCAGCGATCAATGTACGAGATGTCGAGACTTGCGCGGTCGTCGAAACCGAGGGATCGACGCGCGGTGACCTGCCACAGGCCGGTAATTCCAGGCTTCATCGACAGCCGGCGACGGTGCCAGAGGTCGTAGCCCTCGACTTCGCGCGGCGGCGCCGGCCGCGGGCCGACGAGGGACATCTCGCCCTTGAAAACGTTCCAGAGTTGGGGCAGCTCGTCCAGAGATGACCGGCGCAGGAAGCGCCCGATTGGCGTGATCCGTGGGTCGTCCGTGAGCTTGAAGGCTCTCGGATCTGATTGATCGACGAGCTCTGCGTACCGCTCTTCTGCATCGGGAGTCATGGTCCGCAGCTTCAGGACCTCGAATGATCGGCCGTGGAGACCGACTCGGCGTTGTCGAAAGAGCACAGGACTCCCCTCGCGGAGCCTGACAGCAAGCGCCAGGACGCCAAAGACCGGCGACAAGATCACGAGCAGGCTGCCCGAGACGGCGACGTCCACCAGTCGCTTCACGAACAAGGCGGCCGCGCGGTCCGGACCACTGACGAGTGAATAGACCGGGGTCCCATCGAGCTCCTCGAAGCGGCCGGCGGCGAAGGCACGATCGAGCATGTCGACGGGAACGCGAACGATCTTGCCCTCTTCCTCGCAGACATGGGTGATGGCGTTCATGCGATCCCAATCGCTGTACGGCAGGCAGATGGCCACCTCATCGATTGCCTCACTGTGGAGGATCGTTTCGAGGTCGTCGAAGGTTCCCAGCCGGCGCCAACCGGTTCGCAGCCGATGGGGGGCGTCGTCGATGAACCCAAGGATCCGCAGCCCCAGCTCCCGATGCGACTCAAGCTTTGCCGCGAACGATTGGGCTCGCTCGCCGGCTCCCACGATCAGGACGAAGCGGACGTTGTACCCGCGGCGACGGAGCTGCTCGAAGCCAAACCGGAGTGCGATCCGCGTCGCCAGGGTGAGCAGCCATTGCGATGGAAACAGCGCCAACAAGTACAGCCGGCTCACGTCTGGGAGGCGGAACACGAACAGGACACTGAGCGTGAGCAGCGCGAGCACCACGGTCGCGCGGCCGATCGCCAGACCTTCGCTGCGGATCGTCCACCTGGCGCGCGGCCGATACATGCCATGGAGCCAAAGGATGACGATCCAGAGCGCGGCGTAGGAAAAGGCGAGGGCGGCGGGCTGCTGCAGGATGACTTGCCAGTGATCGAGCCACTCGCGCTCGAATCGGACAATCGAGAGCGCCACGAGCAAGACCCCGGCGAGCGCGCCGTCGGTCAGCATCAGGAGGGCCCGGAAACCGGACGCGTGGCGTCGGAGCATTTCAGGAAGCCTAGGTGGGGGTGGTGCCTGCACGCAATGGTACCGGCGACCTACTCAAGCTTGAGGTGCACCAGGCTTGAGACAAGGGGATCAGCCGGCGTTGGCCGTCGATACGTGAACGTCCCCCAGATGAAGGCTGCGTCGCCCTCGATCGACGCGACCGATGGCTCCAGATTCACGCGCAACTCGCCGCCGAAGGACGACGAGCCGCTCACAACGGCCTCCGCCATCGCCCGAAAACGGTCGGTCAATAGAACGTTCCCATCTCGATCAGCGATCCGTGCGCACCAGGTCACGAGGGTGAGCTCCAACGGTTGGGCGGCACATCGATCGAACAGCATGTTCGCCGCCGCAGGGTCGCCATTCCAGGCCGAGATCACGTCGCCGAAGTAGACGTCGGGAAGTGTGGCGACGATCTGACGCGCGCGCTGCGTCTGGCCCGCGACGAGGGCGATTTCCCAAACTGTTTGCGCGCTCGCCTTGCCGATCGCCGTGTCCACGACCTGCGCGAACACGCCACGGCGCGCGGGATCAGTTCGCCACCAGGGATCACCAGCCAGGGAGGGACGTTCAATAACGGCGCTGGAGAGCGCCCCGACGGCGGTCTCCTGCTCGCCGAGCCGAAGGGCAAGGTCTCCGGCCGCCAAGGCGATCGCGGTGCGCTCCCAGCCGAGGCGCAGCGCCTTGTTCAGGGATGTCACGGCCTCGTCCCGACGTCCGAGCGCTGCTTGCTCGGCAGCAAGATCGAGCCACGCCTCCGGGAGGTCGGTCTGGCGCAGGACTGCCTGGAAATACGCCGCCGCGGCCTCGTGGTCCCCGGCGTGGGACGCGGTCAGACCAGCGATCAGGTTGTACGACTGAATCTCCGGGTCCTCCGCCGCCGCACGGCGCGCGGGTGCATCTGCGGCAGCCCAATCTCCGCTGTCGGCAGCCGAAACAGCCTGCGTCGCCGCGAGCGCTGGAATCTCCTGGGCGATCAGGCCCACGACCGCGATCCCAACGACTGCACACGCCGCCGTCCACAACAGGCGGTTGACTCGAGGCTGCGGTACTGGCTTAGGAGGAGGACTGGCAGTTGCGTCGAGGTACGCGACCGGGATGACGGCCGCCGCAAGGATCGCCGGCATGTTCGCGTAGAAATCGAATACCTGGTGCAGCAGGAAGTACACGAGGCCGATAGCGCCCGCGATGGCCCACCTCCGCCGCATCTCGTCTGCGCCGCGCGCGGCACGCCAGAGCAACCAGCCCACGCTGAACACGAGGACGGCGCCAGCGACCATGCCGACGATGCCAAGCTCGGCGAGCGTCTGCACTTCGAGATCGTGCGCGTAGGGGACGTAGTAGTCAGCCTCAGGTGGCCTCGTCTCCGCGCCGCGTTCGATCACCCAGGTTCCCGGCCCGGTGCCGACGATGGGTGAGCTCGCGAGCAACCGCAGCGCGACGATCGCAAACTGCAGCCGGAGCTCCTCGCCGCCTTCGCCTGCCCGGCGAATGATGATCGGAGCCAGAACCGCCGTGGTCAGCAAGAGCGCTGTGACCGTCACGATCATCGCGATGCGACCTCGGCGCCCGCGGAGCACGGAGGCAGCCGCGTTTCGCAGGATCTGGCGGGACGTCGACGAGACCACGGATCCGATAACTACGAGCAGAACGGTGGTCCCGATCGCGAACCAGCCAGATCGCGATCCTGAGATGAGTGCGACCAAGGCGACCGTCACCACGATCGCCGCAATGACGGCAATACCGCGACGAGACGATGAGCTGAACGTTGCCAATGGAGGCACAGCGAGCAGCGCGACGATGGTCAGCGCCGCTGACGGGTTGCCATAGGAGAGGCCTTCGAAGTTTGGCCTCAGTGGCGGTATCGCGAAGTGGCCGAGAAGTGCCCACCAGTCGATCCATCGCCCGACAACGGAAGCGACAAAGACCACGGACACGACAACGAACCACATCGAGGCGAGGGTCACCAATCGCCGTCGGAAGAACGGATCCGCGAACAGGCGGACAAGCAGGAGATACAACGCGGCCAGGACGATCGCGTAGCCGAGGTACTCGAGGCTGACACGGGGCACGCGAGAGAAGACAGTGGATATTGCGAGGCTGGCGAGGGACGCGAGGATTGCCGGCCACAGCACGCTGCGAGGGCGCCACGCCGGCCGCTTCCAGGCGACGAGGACCCAAACGAGGAGGGTGGCCGCGGCCAGCGACATCGTGATGATCCGCAGCGGCGCCGAGTAGATGCCCGACCAGCTACCCCCGATGAAGATGAGGTAGGTCGCCAGGACTACGACCGCTGCCCAGGCGAACACCTTGTTCAAGGCGCGGACGCCCCTGTGAAGAGCTCCATCGCTCGATCGTCCCCAGCACGCCGTCGTGAGTGGTCCGCGTCATGGTAGCGGCGGCCTATCGCGATCTCGCCTCGCCTATTCTCGAACCGTGACGGACGTGCTCGTGTCGTATGCGCAGAACTTCGAGGACGTGATGCTGTGGCGGGCGCTCAAGGACGTCGAGGCTGGGTTCTACATCGACGTCGGGGCGTTCTCGCCGGTCAGCGACTCGGTCACCAAGGCGTTCTACGACCGCGGCTGGCGTGGGATCAACATCGAGCCGGATCCGCCGCGCTATCGCACCTTCCTCGAGACGCGGCCTCGAGACATCAACCTGATGGTCGCGCTGGGCTCGAGGCGGGACAACCTGACGATGCATTTCGTGCTGGACTCAGGACTGTCGACACTGGATGAAGCAGAGGCCGAGGAGAGACGCCTTGGGGGTTTCGTCGTCGAACCCGGCCCCGTCGAAGTGCAGACCCTGTCGTCCGTCTGGGCTGACCACGTGCCGGCCTCGCAGGCCGTCCACTTCCTCAAGGTGGACGTCGAAGGGTATGAACGCAACGTTCTGCTCGGCAATGACTGGTCGATCAATCGACCGTGGATCGTCGTCGTGGAGGCGACGCGACCCACGACGATGACGCCGTCGTTCGCGGGTTGGGAGGCGATCCTGACGGACACCGGCTACGAATTCGTCTACCTTGACGGCCTGAACCGGTTCTATGTCGCCGCGGAGCACCGTGCTCTGGTTCCGGCGTTTGCATTGCCACCCAATGTCTTCGATGCGTTCATTCGTGCCTCCGAGGTCGAGTCCACGCGGCTGCTTCGCAACGCGGAGTCTCGGGTTCGCTCCGCGGAGGCACGGCTCGATACCATCCTGTCGAGTCGTTCCTGGCGGGTCACAGGCCCGTTGCGCGCCGCCGCTCGGTGTGTTCGTATTGCACGCCGGGCGCGGGCGAAGTAGACGTCATCCCGGGAGCCAGACGATGCGCAGTCTTTACCTTCTCATGGTCCGCGTGCTCCGGCGCTTCTTCCGCGCCACCGGCATCCCCGTTCCGGGCGCGGCGCGCAGGCTGGACAGGGCCGTCAAGCGCTCCTTGACCAGGCCGGCCGGGCGCGACCACACGGATGAGCTGGAGGCACTCAATCGTCGGGTCGAGCGACTCGAGACGCGCACCTACCTCGAGAGCATCGCGCGTCGAGACGAATGATGGCGGCCCCGTCACTGCTGATCGACCTTCGAGTCGCGCAGAGCAACCGTGAGCGCGGGGTGCCTCGCTACATCCAGTCGCTGACCCTGGCCCTGGCCAGGGAATTCCCGGGCCTGGACATCGCATGCCTGATTGATCCGGAACGTGATCCGCCGCTGATGCTGGACGAGCTGGCGCAGCGATGCCGGATGGTCGAGGGAACGGCGGCGATCTCCGCCAATCGAGTCACCCATTTTCTCCAGGGCGGCCTGTTCCACAACCTCCCAACGATCCCCGAGCTCTTTCCCGTTGAGCTTCGACGGCACCAGCCAAAGCTCGGTGGGCTCGTCTACGACCTCATCCCCTGGATCTTTCCGGAGGCATACCTGTCACGGCCCGCGCTCAGTCGTCCGTACCTGCGAGCCCTTTCCGCGCTCCCCCGGATCGACCGGCTCTTCGTGATCAGCAATTCGGTGCGCCACGATGTCGTTGCGATCGCGAACGCCGAGCGAGATCGCGTGGTCACCATCTACGGCGGTCTGGAGACCACGCGCTGGCCGACCGTTGGGGATGACGGTGCGACCGCGCCGCCGCCCGATGCTTCTGTCGGAACCCGCTCCGCATCGGAGCCCACGGTGATCTGGAACGGCGTGGGCGAACGGATCGAGGTGCGCCCGCCGTTCTGGCTCTACGTGGGCGGGGACGACTACCGGAAGAATCTTCTTCGTCTGGTCGAGGCATTTGCGCTGCTCAAGCTGGCGGGACCGCTCCAGGCCCGTCTCGTGATCGCGTGTCAATTCCTGCCCGAGCGGCGTGCCGGTCTCCTGGCGCAGGTCGAGGCCCTTGGCCTTCAGCCCGGCGTCGATGTCATCGTGACCGGGTACGTGTCCGATGAGACACTGGGGATCCTGCTTGCCAACTGCATGGCGACGATCTTCCCGTCGCTCTACGAGGGCCTGGGGCTGCCGGTCCTCGAGAGCTACATGTTCGCGAAGCCGGCCCTCGCATCCGACACCTCGTCGTTCGTCGAGATCGTCCCCGAGCGCTGCCGGTTCGACCCCTACAGTGCTGCGTCGATCGCGGACGCGGTGCAGCGGTTTCAAGACGACCCCACGGTGGCTCAGGAATCGCTTGCGTTCGCGCCGAAGGCAATCGCCATGTGCCAGTGGCCGAGCGCCGCTCGCAAGGTCGGGGAGTGGCTGTACCCGCCGGCTGAAGGCACGCAAGCCCAGGTCGACCGCGAGATGTGGGTCGTGACGAGCCTCCCACCCGAGAGGACGGGGGTTGGCAGCTACACCCAGCAGAGCCTGGGCTCTCCCACCAAGTCGGTCGTGTTCTTCACCGCAGCACGCGAGGCCGTCGGGATCGAGGCGGCGCGTGACGCGCTGGCAAGCCAGCGTCACCGCCAGGCTGGCGAAGCAGCGCAGGCACACATCCTGCCGCTCTCGGGCCTGGACGCCGCGCGCCGGTCGTGGCCGTCGCAGCCCGTGCTCTTCGTCCTGGGCAACTCGGAGCACCATCTCGCAACGCTCGCTCACCTGCTGGAGCGCGGCCTCGGAGCCCACGACGTCGTGCACCTGCACGATGTGTACCTCGGCAGCCTGCTCAGGTGGCATTTCAGGACAGACGAGCGATTGCGGGCCGGCCTGTCCGGCGTCTATCCCAAAGCCGTCATCGAGGAATGGCTGGGGCAGGGCAGTGCGCCGGCCAGCCCCCGCGCCCTGCTGGGGGCACGCTGGCTCGTCGCCAGAGCCAAGGTTCGACACATCGTCGTGAACTCCGACGCCGCCGCCGAGATCCTGCGACGTGACCTCGGTGACCTGGCCGACGGCGTGCGGATCGAGGTGCTGTTCCTCCCGATCGTCCCGCCGGTCGTGCCTCGTGCCGTCACCGGGCCGGTCACAGCGGAGCGATTGCGGATCGGCCATTTCGGCATCCTTGGCGCGCCCAAGCTTCCGGATCTCGTTGTCGCCGCCTGCGACGTGCTGGCAGCCACGCGACCGATCGAGCTCGTGATCGCAGGCTTCGGCGTGGAGTCGTACGTAACGCGTTACGGGCTGCTCAGGGAGTACCTCACCCTACTGGAGTCCCCGACAGACGATGAACTCCAGCGAGCGATGGCCGGCGTGGACTGCGGCGTGCAGCTTCGGTTTCCTGAAAGCGGCGAATCCTCCGGCGTCGTCAACCAGCTCCTCGCGCTGCACAAGCAGGTGGTCTGCACGCGGACCGGGTCGTTCGTGCAGCTCGAGGGCGTCGTCCACCTCGTCCCACCCGATGTCGGCCCAGCAGACCTCGCGGCGGTGATCGAGCGGGCGGCCATTTCTGACTGGCCCATCGCAGGCGATGCACTCGTCGCAGCGCGTTCACCGGCGGTCTTGGAAGCTCGCCTGCGCGAGCTGTTGGAGCTCGACATTCAGTCAGTCCCGAGCGGCGCCCTTTGATTCCATGATGCCGGCGATCCCGAAGGTGAACCACCCGGTTCTGGCTGTTGCGTCGGCGGCGGGCGTTGGTCTCCTGATGGTGGTCGGGAACACGGGCTTCTGGCCCATGCCCAACTTGAGCCTTCAGTTCGCGGTCTCTCAGAGTCTTGCAAGAGTCCCGTTTCGCGATCCCACGGCCCACTACCTGTTCTTCAACTACCTCGAACCGGCCCTGTTCGGACTGCTCGGCGGCAAGTCCCTGATCGCCTATCTGGTCTACGCGCTTGCAGTGAGCCTGTGCTTCTTCGGATTGTTTGCAGTGTGGTTCGTTCGCTATCACGGACCCAGAGTGGCCGTGGGTGAGTGGAAGATCCTGCCGGCACTGACCTTTCCAGTGTTCATGCTGCCCTTCTATTGGATCGGCATGGACGGCATGACCCTCCTGCTGATGTTGCTCGTGATGATCACCTTGCAGTCGCGATGGGTGGTCCTGCCGGCACTGCTACTCGGCTTGCAGCATGCCGATCAGGGCATGCTGGCGTTCGCTGTCCTTGCCGGCACCCTTGTCTTGAGCTTGATCGTCAAGCGTGATCGCGAGACGCTGAAACCCCTGACGCAAACGCTGCTGGCCCTGGCTGGCGTGGTCGCCGGCATGCTGATCCTCGACGTCTGGTTCGCCGTGGGCAATGTCGGTATTGCCGGCGATCGCTCGACATATCTCCAGACGTATTACCAGGTGTTCCTGGGCTCGTGGGGACAGTCCTGGCCGGTCATCGCGTGGTCGCTCTTCGGCATCGCCTGGGTCCTCGTGCTTCGGGAAGCCAGGACGTTGTGGCCGATCCTCGTTGCAGGTGCCGTCGTCTTCATCTCGCTCGTGATCGTGGGCGACCAGACACGAGTCGGAGTCATCCTTCTATTCCCGTCGTTGTTCTTCTGGGTCATGATGAACAGGGCCATTTGGACGAGATTGGGACGTCTGTCGAGCGCGGCGATCGTCGTGGCCTATCTCCTCATCCCTGTGGTTGTCGTTTGGGGACGACCGTTCGTTGGCAGCCTCTGGCGGTATGACGTATCTGTCGCGAGGCATGTACTCGCGCATGGGGCCAGCGGCCAGCAGTTCGATTGGACTCTCCCGTTCCACGCTGCGCCGAGCCCGAAGTAGGAGAATCGTCGGTCAGGCGGCACAGGCGACTCGAGACTGGCGGGCGACCTGACGGATAATGCCCGGCAGATGACAACCGCAACCGAGTCGGCCGGCCCTGCGCGCGCCTGCCCGATCTGCGGTGGCCGGACGGCGCCGGCCCAGAACGGCATGTATGACGACCGGTACGGCCACCCCGGCCTGTATGACTGGCGGCGGTGTACGCGCTGCGGGCACACGTTCATCGACGCTGAATTCACGACGGAGGAGCTCGGGCAGCTGTACTCGGACTGGTACCCGCGCGCCACGCAACGCTACGAGGACCTGCCGCCCCTCGCTCGAACCACCGGGTTCGCGGCGTGGCTCGGCGGCGAGCGACACGCCGCGCACTCATGGGTTCCGCGGGATGTTGCCGTCCTCGACATCGGCTGCAGCTTCGGCAGGACGCTCGCGCTGCACGTCTCGCGTGGGTGCACCGCCGTCGGCGTCGAGGCGGACGCGCACGCGGTCGCGGAGGCGCGGCGGCAGGGCCTGAGCGTCACGCACGGGCTGTTCGACCCGGCCGCGTACGCGCCGGCGAGCTTCGACTACGTGACGATGGACCAGGTCCTCGAGCATGCCAACGATCCCGTCGCATTCCTCAGGGGCGTCGCGTTCGTACTGAAGCCGGGAGGCATCGCCGTCATCAGCACGCCGAACGTCGCGAGCTACGGCGCCAAGATCTTCGGCGCCCGATGGATCAACTGGCACACCCCGTACCACCTGAATCTGTTCACGAAATCGTCTCTCCGGCGCCTCGCCGGCGATGTCGGGTTCGAGGTTCGGTCGATCCGGACCATCACCGCCTCCGCCTGGCTTCGCTATCAGTGGATCCAGCTGTTCACGCGGCCGCAACCCGGTGAGCCGCACCCGTTCTGGGATCCGAAGCGCTCCCCCAGGCGCCTGGGACGATGGGTCAGGATCTCGGCGAGACTCCTCGACAAGGCGAAGGCGTTCCACGTGGTCACCCGGGTCGCCGATGGATTGGGCGGAGGCGACAATCTGCTTGCGATCCTCGTGAAGCCGGTCCGGCGATGACGGCCGCCGATCGATCCGGGACGGGCACGATCTACGTCCTGGCGCCGGTCCACAACCGTCGAGCGATCACGGAACGGTTCGTGCGCTGCCTCGCGGCGCAGACCGACCAGGGTTTCCACCTGGTGCTCGTCGACGATGGATCGAAGGACGGCACAGCGGACGCTGTGAGGTCGATCCTGCCATCGTCGACGGTCATCCGTGGCTCCGGCCACTGGTGGTGGGCCGGGAGCCTCGAGCAGGCCCGGCGATGGCTCCGGCGCCAGCCTCAAGCGCGGGGCGACGTCGTGCTCATCGTCAATGACGACACGAGATTCGAGCCGGACTTCCTGAGGGTCGCCCGCAGCGCGATCGGAGCAACCGAGCGCACCCTGCTGCTGGCCCAGCCCTTCAGCGAGCAGACCGGGGAAGCGCTGCCGCTCGGCACGAAGATCGACTGGGCCAAGCTTCGATTCACGCCCGCGCTGCGGCCCGAGGACATCGACTGCTTCTCGACCCGCGGGCTCTTCCTGCGTCGCACCGACTTCGAGGAGCTCGGCGGCTTCCACACCGTCCTGCTCCCGCACTACCTCTCCGATTACGAGTTCACGATCCGCGCCTCCCGCCGCGGGTTCTCGCTCCGGAGCGATCCGTCCGTGCGCCTGGTGATGGATGAGACGTCGACGGGCATTCGGCAGAAGGATCACCGCTCCGTCTGGGCCTACCTGCGGTCCGTGCTGACGATCCGGGCAACCGCGAACCCCATCTACTGGAGCTCCTTCGTGCTCCTGACCTCGCCCCGCAGGTTCGTGTTGTCGAATCTGAGCATCGTCTGGATGCGGTTCGGGAGGGATCTGGCGCGTTCAGCCCGACCGAATGTCGTGGCGAACCCGTGAGCCTCGTGTCGAGTGCCCGTGCCTGGGGGCTCAGGCAGGTGCGGCGCTCGGTCCAGGCCACGGCCAGGCCGAGCCCCGAGCTTGGCCTCGAGAAGATCGGCACGGCGTACGGCGGCTGGATCGTGCCAACGGCACTCGTCCAGGCGACGTGGCGGTGCTACGACGGCGGGGTCGGCGAGGACGTCAGCTTCGACGTCGGGCTCATCGAACGGTTCGGCTGCACCGTGTTCGCGTTCGACCCGACGCCGCGTGCCATCGCGTACGCGCGGCAGATCGAGCAGCAGCAGCCCAGCTTCCGGTTCATGCCCGTGGGCCTGTGGTCGAGCGACACGACGCTCCGCTTCTATGCACCCAGGAACCCGGCGCACGTGTCTCACTCGGTGGTCAACCTGCAGGGCACCCACGAGTGGTTCGAGGCATCGTGCCGGACCATCCCATCGCTGATGCGGGAGCTCGACCACCCGTCCATCGACCTCCTCAAGCTCGATATCGAGGGCGCCGAGCACGCGGTCATCGCCTCGGCCCTGGACGCCGGCGTGCGCCCGACCGTCCTGTGCTTCGAGATCGATCAGCCGGTGGGTCCGATCCGCTTCTGGCGCACGATCCGGCGGGTCCGCGGCCACGGCTACGACCTGGTCGCCGTCGACGGCTGGAACTTCACGTTCGTCCGGCGCGGTGCCGGGGTCGGCCCCGCAACGCCAGGCCCCGCAACGGCGGGCCCCGCGACGCCGGGCCCCGCGACGCCGGGCCCCGCGACGCCAGGACCCGCGACGCCGGGCCCCGCGACGCCCCATTGAACGCCGCTTCCGGGACGCCTCCGCGGATCAGCTTCGGGGTGATCGTCCTCAACGGCGAGCCGTTCACGGCCTACACGCTCCGATCGCTGTACCCGTTCGCGCACGAGATCATCGTCGTCGAGGGCGCGGCGCCGGCGGCGAAGAACATCGCGACGCTGGACGGCCACTCCCGGGACGACACCCTCGCGGAGCTGCGCCGGTTCAAGCTGGAAGAGGATCCCGAGGGCAAGGTCACGATCGTCACGGCCGAGGACGAGGGTTCCCCTGACGGCTGGTGGCCAGGCGAGAAGGACGAGCAGAGCCGCGCGTACGCCAGGCGGGCGACCGGCGACTACCTGTGGCAGGTGGACATCGACGAGTTCTACCGGGCCGAGGAGATGGCCCTGGTCGTCCAGATGCTGCGCGACGACCCGACCATCACCGCTGCCACCTTCAAGCAGATCACCTTCTGGGGCGGGCTCGGCTACCGTGCGGACGGCTGGTACCTGCGTCGCGGTGCCACCTACTACCGCCGACTGTTCAAGTGGGGCTCCGGCTACGAGTACGCGAAGCACCGGCCACCGACCGTGCTCGATCCCGAGGGTCGAGACGTCCACACCGGCAACGCCCTGGATCCGGAGGATCTGGCCCGGCGAGGGATCCACCTGTATCACTACTCGCTGCTCCTGCCGAAGCAGGTCATCGAGAAGTGCGACTACTACGGCAATGCGACGTTCACCAGGCGTCCCGCTGCCGTGGCCTGGGCGCAGGATGCGTTCCTCCGCCTGGGCCGGCCCTACCGGGTCCACAACGTGTACGACTTCCCGAGCTGGCTGGAGCGCTACGACGGGCCGCACCCGGACGAGATCGGGCGCATGGTGGATGACCTCGCGCGGAGCGAGCCCGGCCAGCTTCGCCGGACGGACGACATCGAGCGGCTCCTCGGGTCGTGGTGGTACAGCCGCGGCGCTCGGATCGTGAAGGCGCTCGACCCGTTGGACAGGCGCGCCCGGCGGTTCGGTCGTCGAGTCGTGCAGCGGGCCCGCCGCCTCCGAACGCCAGCGTGAACATCCTCCAGGTCAGTGCGTCCGACGGCGGCGGTGGCGCCCACAAGATCGCGCTGGCGCTCCAGATGGGGCTCCGAGAGCGGGGTCATGGCTCCTGGATGGCCGTCGGGCGCCGGACGGTGGAGAACCCGAACCTGTACCAGATCCCATCAGGCATTGCGCCTGGCCCGACGCGAGCTGTCTACGAAGCGGCGGCGCTGGCGCTCACGCCGCTTGTCGGGCGCGTGCGCGGCGCCAGGCGCGCCCGGCTGGCGCTGCGTTCGGCCCATCCGCTCGAATACGCCCGCGCCCGCTGGTCGGGACGCGAGTACTTCGACTACCCGGGGAGCCGCCGGATTCTCGAGATCCCACCGGCGAGGCCGGACGTGGTGCATCTCCACAACCTGCACACCGAGTACTTCGACCTCCGATCGCTCGCCGACCTGAGCAGCACGGTGCCCGTCGCGCTGACCCTCCACGATGAGTGGACGTATACGGGTCACTGCGCCTACGGCATCGAGTGCGAGCGCTGGCGCGTCGGCTGCGGTGCCTGCCCGGACCTGACCATCTACCCGTCCGTGCGCCGTGACGCGACCCACGAGAACTGGCTGGCCAAGCGCGCGATCTACGAGCAGAGCCGCCTGTATGTCAGCGCGCCTTCGAGCTGGCTCCTCGACCGTGCCCGCGAATCCGTGCTGGCAACAGCCGCCGCAGACTGGCGCCTCATCCCCAATGGCGTGGACCTGCGCGTCTTCCGGCCCGCCGAGAAGGCGCACGCCCGGGAGCTCCTTGGGCTGCCGCAGCAGCCACTCATCCTGCTGTTCGCCGCCAATCGGGCTCGCGCGAACCGGTTCAAGGATTACGCGACGATCGCAGCGGCCACCGATCTGGTGGCGGCAGGACTGCGCAATCGCAACCTGCTGCTCATCGCCCTCGGCGGGGAAGGCCCGCCGCAGTTCCTTGCGAACGGCGAGCTCCGGGCGATGCCCTGGGAGCACGAGCCGGCACGCGTTGCGGCGTTCTACCAGGCGGCAGACGTCTATCTCCACGCTGCGAATGCAGACACGTTTCCGACGACCGTCCTGGAGGCGCTGGCCACCGGCACACCGGTCGTCGCCACGGCGGTGGGCGGCATCGATGAACAGGTCAGGAGCCTGGCCGGGGCCCCGGGTGCGTGGTCGGGTGCCGCGTTCGATGCCGATGTGGCGACGGGCGTCCTCGTGCCCCCGCACGATGCCGCAGGCATGGCTGCTGCGACGATCGCGTTGCTGGCCAACGACGCGCTGCGCGCGCAGCTCGGCGCGAATGCGGTGCGGGACGCGGCGACTCGGTTCGGGCTCGCCGGTCAGCTTGACGCGACGCTCGCCTGGTATGCCGACATCACGCGCGACTGGCGCGCGTGGCGCGCGACCTCCTCCTAGCGAGGCAGCGCAGCGTCCAGCCGTGAGGTGAGCGCGGCCACGAACGGCCGGGTCAGGTGGTTCGTGTCCGCGTACACGACGTATCTGCCGATGATCGCGGGGCACGGGTCAGATGGGCAGGCCCACGCGGCGGCGTCGACGAACGTCGCTCCCGCCCCGGTGGCCGCCGCTCGTTCAGCGACGAGCCAGGCAGGATCAAGGGCAACGTCGCGCTGCAACGCACATCGGATCACGTGATCCGCGTACCTGCTCAGGCAGTCAGCCGGGTCCCACGGCACCTGCGGCGTGTCGGCGATGACCACGACGCTGGCGCCGGTAGCCCGGAGGTCCGCCAGCGTCCGGGCTGCAGCCCCCTGCATCGCCGTGGTCGCTGCGCCGCCGGCGAGCACGACCCCGCCGACGATTGGCGGGGCGCGGTGATTGGCGGAGACGATGACCATCGCCGGTCGGTCCGCGGCGATGCGGGCCAATGCCGTGCTCCGCCACGCGTCGCACACGGTCTTGGGACCGGAGACGCTCACGGTCGTGACGTCGGCGTAGGTACAGCTGGTCTTGACGAGGACGACCACTTTCCAGTCGCGCTCGCGCGCGATCGACTCCACCGCGGGCCACCACTGGAGGACGTGCGAATCGCCGAAGAGCACGACCTCGGTCTTCGAGGCCCGGTCGCCGAACGTGCACGGTCCATTGACCGTGCCCGAGGTCTGCAGCGAGCACGCCTCGGTGAACGGATTCTCGATGATCGTGCCCGCGTGCAGGTTCAGGAGCGAGGGCGTGGCATCGACCGGCAGCGGGCCATCCTGGGTGGGCCCGGTCGCCGGGATCAGGCCGGCGAGCGGGTCGCCACTGGGCGGCACCGCGGCCGCCGCCGCCGACGGTTCGAACCGGCGCACGGCGAACAGGCCGCCGCCCAGCGAGACGGCAACGAGGAGCACGGAGGCGATCAGGGCCGTCGCCAGATTCCTTGACGGTCGTCGCCCGATCAGCCGGCCGCGTCGCAGCGGATCCTCCACCCACCGGTACGTGATCGCCGCGAGCGGCACCGTCAGCCCGATGGCCACCGCGCCCTGGAGGCCGTCCGGGATCACGCCCTGGAGCGCGATCGCCCCGAAGACCAGCACCGGCCAATGCCACAGGTACAGCGAATATGAGATGCGGCCCACGTAGCGAAGCGGCGGCAGTGCGAGAACCCGGGCGGACCAGGAGCCGCCCGCACCCGCGCGGCCGGCACCTTGGCCACCCGCGCCCGTGCCGCCCGCGATGACGAGCACGCTGCCCACGACCGGGACGAGCGCGGCGACACCCGGGAACGACGTCGACGACCCGAACGCCACCGCCGAGATCGCGATCATGGCCAGCCCAGCCGCGCCCGCAAGGTGGGCGGCGGCCAGGGGCATCGCCCGCAGTCGCGGCGCGCCCATCGCGAGCAGCGCCCCGGCCCCGAGCTCCCAGGCCCTCGTCGGCAGGAGGTAGAACGCGGCGTTCGCATGGCCGGGCGTGAAGACCACGGACAGCGCGACGGAAACGGCGACAGCCAGGGCGACCAGCAGGGACATGCGCGGGCCGTGCCGTGCGGCGAGTCGATGCGCGACCAGCAGGAACGCCGGCCAGACGACGTAGAACTGCTCCTCGACACCGAGCGACCAGTAGTGGATGACGGGCGAGACGCGCGCAGGGTGGAAGTAGTCGGCGGTATCGCGTGCGAACACGATGTTCGGAACGTACGCGGCAGACGCGGCGATGTCGCGAACCGCGTGCCACAGGCCGATCGGCGAGAAGAACACGACGCACGCCACGAGCGTCACGACGAGCACCAGGAACGAAGCCGGAAGGATCCGGCGAGCCCGCCGCGCGTAGAACGCTCGAAGGTCAATCGTGCCGGACTGGCCGAGCTCCCTTGCGAGCAGTCCCGTGATCAGAAACCCGGAGATCACGAAGAACACGTCGACGCCGACGTAGCCGCCTGGGACCGCGGACCAGCCCGCGTGGTAGAGCAGGATCAGGACCACCGCGACAGCCCGCAGGCCATCGATGTCGGGCCGATAGTCGAGAGCGCTCGCGCCCTCGGCAGGCGCTCCGGCGGTCATTCGGCCGATCGAAGGCCGCGGTGTCGCTCGAGGTCTGCGTCGACCATCATCCCGATGAGCTGCTCGAATGACACATCCTGCCGCCACCCGAGCTCGGTCCTCGCGCGCGTCGAGTCACCAACGAGCCGGAATGTCTCTGCCGGCCGGACGAAGTTTGGATCGATCACGACGTACCGCTCGTAATCCAGCCCGACATGCGCAAAGGCGGTCCGGACGAGGTCCAGGACGGTGTGCGCAACGCCGGACGAGATGATGTAGTCGCGCGGTGTCTCCTGCTGCAGCATCAGACACATCGCCCGCACGTAATCACCGGCGAACCCCCAATCGCGAA
The DNA here is from genome assembly GCA_035631615.1 of Candidatus Dormiibacterota bacterium. Lineage (GTDB taxonomy): Bacteria > Chloroflexota > Limnocylindria > Limnocylindrales > CSP1-4 > UBA5189. Next base: position 68,465 of record DASQIK010000016.1, read on the forward strand.
CCGCGTCGAGGCTTCCCATCTGCAGCGAATCCGCGAGGCCGAGCGAGATCCGGGCGACGCCGTCGCTGACCTTCCGGCTCACGAACTCGAGCCCGCGCCGGGGCGACTCGTGGTTGTACAGGATGCCGCACACCGCGAACAGGCCCATGCCCTCCCGGGCGTTGACGGTGCTGAAGTGTCCGAATGCCTTCGCCGCCCCGTAGGGATTCCGAGGATTGAGCGGCGTCGTCTCGGTCTGCGGCGTCTCCCGCGCGTTGCCGAAGATTTCGCTCGAAGAGGCCTGGTAGAAGCGGATCGTCGGGTCCGTGGTCCGGATTGCCTCGAGCAGTCTCGGCGCCGCCAGCCCGGTGACCTCGCCCAGGAGATCCGGCCGGTCCCACGATGTCGGGACGAAGCTGTGGCCGGCCAGGTTGTAGACCTCACCGGGCCGCACTGCGCCGAGAACAGCGGCGATGTCGGCCTCGTCGAGGAGGTCCACGTCCACGAGCTCGATCCGATCGAGCAGGTGCCGGATCCGCTCCGGGACCGCGGTGCCTCGGCGCACGCCGACGACCCGGTAGCCCTGGCCGAGCAGGTGTTCGGCCAGGTACGAGCCGTCCTGACCACCGATCCCGGTGATGAGGGCGGTTCGACGCTCCTCGTTGTGCGGCATCGATCAGACCAGCGGCTCTGCGGCGAGCAGCTTGATCTCGCTCCCGTCCAGCCGGCGACCGCCGAGGCGCCGATAGTGCGCGCGCAGCGTCAGCGCCGTCGTCCGCCAGTCGAACTGGCGGAACCGGGCCCGGCCACGTTCGGCGAGCTCGGTCCGGAGATTGGCGTCCGTCCACAGCCGTTCGATCGCCGACGCGATGGCGGCCGGGTCCAGCGGGTCGAACACCAGCGCGGCGTCTCCCACGAGAGCGGGCAGGGACGTCACGTTGGAGCACGCAACCGGGAGACCGGACCAGAAGGCCTCCACGATCGGCAGCCCCCAGCCCTCATAGAGCGTGGGGAAGATGAGGCAGGTGGCGCGTCGGTAGACGAGTTGGATCTCCGCGGGGCTGAGGAACCCGAGGAACCGGACCTGACCGTCGATGCCGAGCTCGTGAGCGAGCTCTACGAGCCGCGCGTAGCGCTGATTCCGGTGGCCCGAGCAGATGAGCGGCACGTCGATCCCGCGGCGTCGCAGCTGGCCGAGTGCATCGAGCAGGCGCTCGTGGTTCTTGTGGCCCCACGTCTGCGCGGGGTAGAACGCGTAGCGATCCGGAAGGTCGAGACGGGCGGCGATCGCACGCTCCTCGTCTGCCGTCGGGACGGGATACGCCTCCGTGACGGGCGGCGGATTCACCACGGCGATGCGCTCCGGTGCGAGGCCGTAGCTCGCGACGAGATCGTCCTTCACCCAGCGCGTCGCAACCACGATCAGTGAGGCCTGCGCGCAGAACCGGCGATACGTCGCGTCCCGATCCCGAAGGACCTCCGGATCGAAGAACTCGGGCAGGTGGACGTGCTGGAGGTCCCACGGCTGGTAGATGTTCGGCAGCGCGGTCGATGAGGCGGAGGGTCTCGTGAAGTGCACGATGTCCGCGCGGACGGTCCGCATCGTCCGATCGAACGGGGACGGCAGCCGCCAGCCCGCGCTGCGGGCCATGCTGCGCCAGACGCTCCGCGCGAAGCGGCGGGCGCGTGCGGACGTCGTTTCGATCCCGCGTCGCATCGGAGCGCTGGATGCCCCCGCCGTCGACGAGGTCGCCCCGGGCATGGCGGGCTGGACCACCAGGCTCGACCGTCCCTTGAGATACGGGCGCAACCATTCGCCCTGTCCCTCGTTGACCAGGAAGAGGTACTCCTCGGTCTCGTCGTCCAGGCCGGACAGCGCCGCCGCAAGGCCGATGACCCATTGTTGGACGCCACCGCTCCCGACGCCCATCCGCGCATCGATCACCACCCGGAGCGGCCGGCGTCTCCGATGGATGTCGAGCAAGTCAGGCGCGGGGTACGGACGATACCCGGTTGGACCCCAACGCCTCGTACCAGGCCACCGTCGCCCGCAGGCCATCCTCGAACGAGGTACGCGCCACGAACCCGAATCGGTCGCGGGCCCGGCTCGTGTCCAGCGCGCGACGAGGTTGGCCGTCCGGCTTGGACGCATCCCAGCGGATCTCGCCCTGGAAGCCGGTGGCCGCGACGATCAGATCGACGAGGTCGCGAATCGTGATCTCGTGCCCGACCCCCAGATTCACCGGTTCCCCGCCCTCGTAGCGCTCGGTGGCAAGGACGATCCCCTCGGCGGCGTCCTCGACGTACAGGAACTCGCGCGACGCCGAGCCGGTCCCCCAGACGTCGATGTGGTCGGCGCCTGCGATCCGGGCATCGACGCATTTCTTGATGAGCGCCGGGATCACGTGCGAGCTGGCAGGGTTGAAGTTGTCGCCGGGACCGTACAGGTTCACCGGGATCAGGTGGATGACGTTGAACCCGTATTGCTCCCGATATGCCTGCCCCTGGACCAGCAGCATCTTCTTGGCCAGCCCGTAGGGCGCGTTCGTCTCCTCCGGGTAGCCGTTCCAGAGGTCGTCCTCGCGGAACGGCACGGGGGTGAACTTGGGGTACGAGCAGACGGTCCCGATCTGGACGAACTTCGCGACGCCCGCGAGGCGGGCCTGCTCCATGAGCTCGATGCCCATCGTGGCGTTCTCGTAGAAGAACCGTCCCGGGTTCTCGCGATTCGCGCCGATCCCGCCGACGACCGCAGCGAGATGGATCACGACCTCCGGCTTGCCCGCAGCAAGGGCCGCGCGCACACCCGCGGCGGTCCGAAGGTCAAAGTCAGCCGAGCGCGGCACGAAGATGTCTCGCCCCTCGGTCTCGCCGAGTCGCTTGACGACGGCCTTCCCGAGGAACCCACCCCCACCGGTCACCATGATCCGCATCGGTCGGGAGCCTAGCAGCACTCGACTATGGATAGCCCGGGAGCGCGTGCGCGAGGATCTGGACGTTGATCGCCGTGGCCACGAGCGACGCGACCAGCCACCAGCGCGACCGGGGCAGGCGCGGGGCGGCGATGCCGACGCCGAAGGCGAGGAAGAACGCGGTCAGGTAGATGTACCGCGATCCCTGCGCCTGGGTCAACGACCCGCTGCTGCGAAAGGCGCTCAGGATCCCGAACATGACCACGAGGGTCACGCCAAACGCAATCAGGGCAGGCGGCACCGTGACCCGCCGCCAGATCACGAACGCGGCTGCGGCAGCGATGATCGCCAACCCGCCGTAGACCCCAAGGCCCGTCACGCCCCCGATCCCGCTCGAGATCGCCGTGACGCTGTACGGCAGGGCCATGAGCGACGGCTTGAACGCCTCGTCCCGACGACTGTGCAGGAAGACGACGAGGAACCAGGCGACCCACGCGACTCCGACAGGAACAAGCTCCAGGATCTGCGTCCAGCGACGCTCGAGAAGGAACCACAGCCCGAGCGCGCAGGCCAGGAAGAGGCCGACGTTCGAGCTCCCCACGGCGATGCCGATGAACACGACGACGAGGCCACGCAGCGCCCACGTCCGTTCTCGCGGCAGGGACGCGACGATCGCGACGAGCCCGCAGGCGAGCGGGATCATGAACAGGATCTGCCACGAGACGAACAGGTCGTAGTACGCCGAGCCAAGCAGGGCGAGCGGCAGCGCCAGGGCAACGCCGATCAGACGGCCCAGGCGAGCGATCAGGAAGGCGGCGGTCGCCGTTGCCAGGACGACGTGCGCGACCAGCATCGCCGCCAGCTTCTCCGCGGTGGTCGGGAGGATCGACCAGAGGGCGATCGGCACGGCATTCAGGTGCTCGTGGAACGGCCGCAGGAGGGTATGGATCGTGAGCGGCAGCCGTTCGTTGATCACGCGCAGCCCATCGCCCGTGATCGGAACGTCCCGCCGGTAGATGAAGATCACGACGGCGAGGACGGCCGCGGCCACCGCGACGATGAGGATCCCGATCAGCTGCTGGCGGGCGGTCTCCGGTGGACGCTCGTCGCCGACACGGGCGTCCGAAGCCGTCGTCACGGTTTGCTGGTGGCCACCGCCGGCGCGCGCATGACCGTCGCCGGGTCGATCCCGGCCTCGCGCAGGTCTGCCTCGAGCATCAGCCAGACGAGGCCGTGGAACGTCGTCCGGGGCTCCCAGCCGAGCACGCGCTCGGCCTTGGAGGCGTCGCCGCGCAGGGCGTCGACCTCGGTCGCGCGGAAGTAGCGCTGGTCGATGCGGACGTGGTCCTGCCAGTCGAGCCCGACCAGGCTGAAGGCGACCTCGACGAGCTCCTGGACCGAGTGCGTCTCGCCGGTCGCGATCACGTAGTCGTCCGGCGAGTCCTGCTGGACGATCCGCCACATCGCCTCGACGTACTCCTTGGCGTAGCCCCAGTCACGGCGCGCCTCGAGGTTGCCCATGTACAGGTGTTGCTCCTGGCCGCCGATGATCGAGGCGATGCCGCGGGTGACCTTGCGCGTCACGAAGGTGCCGCCGCGGCGCGGCGATTCGTGGTTGAACAGGATCCCGTTCGAGGCGTGCATGCTGTACGCGTCGCGGTACTGGATGGTCATCCAGTGGGCGAAGACCTTCGCGATCGCGTATGGGCTGCGCGGGTGGAAGGGCGTCGTCTCGGACTGCGGCGGCGGCGTGCTGCCGAACATCTCGCTCGACCCGGCCTGGTAGAACCGGATCGGCGAGTCGACGGAGCGGATCGCCTCGAGCAGTCGCAGCGTGCCCATGCCCGCACTGTCCGCGGTGAACTCGGGGACCTCGAAGCTGACCTTGACGTGGCTCTGGGCGCCCAGGTTGTAGACCTCGTCGGGCTTGATCCGGTGGAGGTGCGAGAACAGCGACGACGGATCGGTCAGGTCTGCGTAGTGCAGGAAGAGCCGCGTCTCGTGTTCGTGAGGGTCCTTGTAGAGGTGGTCGATACGGCCCGTCGTGAACGAGCTCGAGCGGCGGATCAGGCCGTGGACCTCGTAGCCCTTCTCGAGCAGGAGCTCGGCGAGATACGAGCCGTCCTGGCCGGTGATCCCGGTGATCAGTGCCTTTCGGGTGGTCATGTCGGCCGATTGTAGGTGCCGGACGCCTCAGCCAAGGTGCTACCGTCCGGCCGCGTGGCCACGAGCACCTTCGGACTCCGCACGTTGGAGCGGCCGGCGTTCCGCCGGATCCTGATCGTCGCGCTGGTCGCGATCGTTGGGACGTTCAGGGTGCGGCAGACGCTCGGGTACCTGATCCTGCTGGTTGCGCTCATCCGCGTGTCGATTGGCGCTCGGCGACGGCAGGGCGGTGGCATCGCCGAAGACAAGCTCCCGATGGCGGCCGCGGGATGAGCTCGGTCTACGGGCTCCGGCTCCTGGCCAAACCGCGGGTCCGGCTCACGATCGTCGTGCTGATCGCGGCGATCGTCGTGGCCTATCGCGCGTTCCAGCTCGCCTACCTGACGACGCAGCCGCAATGGGGCTACGACCTGTCGTTCTACTGGACGGCGGCGCAGCACCTGATCCACGGCGAGCCGATCTACTCGCTCGCCCAGCTCAGCGGCCCGTACGCGCCCCAGGGCCAGGACGGGTTCCTCTACCCGCCGCCGTTCGCGGCCGTGATGATCCCGCTCGCGGCGCTCACGCCCGACGCCCGCGCGGCCGAGTGGATCTGGAGCGCGCTCGGCGTCGCGGTCCTGGTGACCTCGGTGCTGGCGCTCGCCCGCTCGGAGCGGATTGGCGAGCGGCTTGCGATGCTCCGGGGCCGTGGCCGGTGGCTGCTGGTGGCGGCCGCGCTCGCCTTCCCGCCCGTGATCGGTGAGCTGTCGATCGGCAACGTGCACCTGCTGCTGCTGAGCCTGTTCACGCTGGCGTGGCTCGGGATCCGGCGCCGAGATGTGGCCGGCGACGCGATGGCGGGGTTCGGCCTGGGCGCGGCGGCGCTGATCAAGGTGTTTCCAGGGGTGCTGTTGCTGTGGCTGGTCGCGACGCGCCGCTATCGGGCGGCCGTGGCCATGGTCGGCGCCGGCGTGGCGCTCGTGCTCGTGACGCTGCCGTTCACCGGGATCGAGCCGTGGCTCCAGTACCCGCGCGTCCTCGGCAACCTCTCGGCGGTGTACGACACGACCGACACGATCTCACCCGCGATCTGGCTCGCGCCGTACCTCGGCTTCACGACGGCGCGATGGCTCGTGCTCGGGATCGGCGTGGTCATCGTCGTGTGGTCGGCGCTTCGCGGCGGGCGGGAGCCCGTGCCGGCGATCAGCTTCGCCACGGCCGTGGTCGTCTCCGTGCTGATTGCCCCGAACATCTTCCACCACTACCTGGCGATCTTCGTGCTGCCGATGATCCTCGGCCTGGCCGCCGGGGTCCCGCTGCCCTGGCTCGCGTTTGCCTACCTGCTCATGTCCGGAGGACAGCAGCCCGCGCTCGGCGAGCTCGCGTGGATCGTCAATCGGGTGCTGCCCACGACGGGGACGCTGGTGCTGCTGGGCTCGCTGTTGCTCGCTCGGGTGCGTGCGAGACCGGAGGAGCCCCAGAGCCGGACCGCGGCCCCAACTTCCCCCTGAGCCTCGAGACCGCGCCGAGCGCGGCGCGCGGGACTCGAGACATGCGATCCACCTTACTCAGCGGGCTCGTGCGCGACGCTGTTCGACGCGCTGTCCTGCGGCCCGGCAAGCCGATCCACGACCACCTGGCCCACGAGGCCGGCTACGACCAGCACCGGCGTTGCCGCGCTGAGCGCGATAGCCATGACCGGCATCTCGGCGAGGACGGGCATCGCGATCGACGCGTAGTGCAGCTGAGCGTCCGGCCACAGGGCGGGCACGAGCAACCATCCAGCCCGTCGCCGGCCGATCAGGACGAGCAGCACCCCGGCGAACGGGACGAGCAAGGGGACTGCCGTCGCCGAAAGGCCGCCGTTGGACTGGATGGCCAGGAGTAGGGCGACATGGTCGCGGTCGGACACGAAGTTCGGCCAGGCGACCAGAGGTGCCGAAATGGCGATCACGAGCGCGCCAACGAGCAGCCCGCGCCACCGCCCGGCGCTGACCAGCGGCAGGATCGCGTAGGCGCGGGTCGCGACGGCGAGTGCGTCTGCCGCCGCCCCGCCACGCACCAGGAGCGCCAACATCGGAAGGGCCGAGCTCCCGGCGGCGATGCCGAGCACGGTTGGTGGAAAGAGGAGCCACCACACCGGCAGTCGCAGGTGATGGATTGCGTACACCGCCGAGATGAAGGCAATCCCGACGCCAAGCCAGCCGACGACCACGTCGGGCAGCCAGGCAAGTGCCAGGTAGGGGATCAGACTTGGCGGTGGGGCCGCGAAGCCCGTCTGGAAGGCTTGCACGTGCCAGGGATCGGCGCCAGCGACGAGGGCTCGTGCGGCCGTGGTGTAGATGATCGCGTCCATGCCGATCGGGTCCTTGAGGCCATCGAGAATCGGCCGGACGATCATCGCCCCCGACAGGAACATGAACCAGAAGATCAGGATCGCATCGACAATCCTGATCCGACCGTTGCGGATGATCGGGCGGACAAGAAACCGGGCAATCCCATCCAATGGCGGCTTCATGACGCGGCATCGTGGGGGGATGCCTCCGGATAGGCAAGCCTCGGCCGGTACACTCCCGGCGATGCCGTCGCCCACCGGTAGCGCCCCGACCAGCCTCACGCTCGTCCTGCCGGCCTACAACGAGGCGAAGCGGATCGGCCCAGCGCTCGACGACCTGATGGCGTACCTGCGCACGCGGCCTGCCGATCTCCCGATGACCGACGTCCTCGTCGTCGACGACGGCAGCTCGGACGAGACGGCCGCTTTGGTTGCGTCCCGACCCGAGGTCGTCGACGGCCTGCTGCGCGTGATGAGCGTGCCGCACGCCGGCAAGGGCGCCGCCGTTCGCGCCGGGGTGCTGGCCGCGACCGGTGATCTCATCGTCTTCGCCGACGCCGACATGGCGACCCCGCCGCCGGAGCTGGTGAAGCTCGTTGCCGCGCTCTCGACCGCCGACGTCGCGCTCGGCAGCCGGATCCAGCCGGACGGCACCGACATGCGCGCCTCGCAGCCGCGGTACAGGCGGTTCCTCGGCGGGGTGTTCCACACGCTGGCCTCGGTGTGGGTCGTGGGCAACGTCAAGGACACCCAGGCGGGGTTCAAGGGCTTCACCAACGAGGCGGCGCACGACCTGTTCGCCCGGCAGAAGGTGACCTCGATCGTGTTCGACGTCGAGCTCATCCACCTCGCACGCCGGCGGGGGTACCGCATCGCGATCGTGCCGATCCGCTGGGAGGACGTGCGCGGCTCACGCATGCGGCCCGGCCCGCGGCTTGCCCTGCGCGTCGCCTGGGACCTCTTCCGAATCCCGCTCCTGCACCGCGACGTCCGCCGGCGGCCGTGAGCCGTCGGGCGGCGTACGTCCGCATCGGGTACGTCGTCGCCCTGGCTGCCGCGCTGCTGATCGCGGCGCTGTTCCTCTTCGCGGCCTGGTCCAGCGGGGCGCTCGGCTTCGACTACAAGGCGTACGACCTCGCGGTCGACCACCTGTTTGCGGGCCAGACCATGTACTACCCGAACGTCCAGGAGACCGGCTCGTTCGGCCTGTTCTTCTACCCGCCGCCGTTCGCGCTGTTCGTGATCCCGTTCGCGGTCCTGCCGGTGGACGTGGGCGTGGTCGCGTGGACCGGGTTCCTCGTCTTCGTTTCCGTGCTGGCCGTGGCGGCGATGCCCGTCGCGGCGCGGGTTCGCTGGGCCGTGCTCCTGCTCGCGGCGCTGTCCTGGCCGCTGGTCTACGCGATCAAGCTCGGGCAGGTCGGCCCGATCATCCTGCTGACCTTCGCGCTCGGCTGGCGGTGGCTCGATCGGCCGTGGCGGCTCGGGCTGTCCGTGGCGGTCGGGACGGTGGTGAAGATCCAGCCGGCGCTGCTGATCGGCTGGGCGATGGTCACCGGGCGGCGGCGTGCCGCGATCGTGGCCGTGATCGCCGTCGCGGTCATCGCGGCGGTGGCGACGGTCGTCGCGGGGCCGGCGTCGTGGTTCCAGGAGGCCGACCTGCTCGGCCGCGTCTCCAAGCCGATCCTCACGCCGCATGCCTTCGGGATCGGGCGGCTGCTGTACGAGGCGGGCGTCCCCGAGGGCGTGGCGCTCGCCGTGCACGTAGCGAATCTCGCCCTCGTGGCGCTCGTGGCGGCATTCGCAGTCTGGCGCGCCTCGGCGGCGGGGTCGTACCTCGCGGTCGTGGTCGCCTCGCAGTTCCTCTCGCCCGTGCTTTGGGACCACTACGCCCTGATCCTGCTGCTGCCCGTCGCGTGGCTCCTCGCGCGCGGCCGCTGGTGGGCGGCCGTCATCCCCCTCGCCACCGCGACGCCACTCCTCCTCCTGCCCATCCCCGGCACGGGCTGGATCTACCCGGTCGTCTTCTGGGCGGCGCTGCTCGCGGTCACATGGGAAGGCGTTCGTGACTCCGCCGGATCCGGATCCACCCGGCCCAACGGATTTCGATGAACCGGGCCCACCGGGGACGCCGGATCCCGATCAACCCGGCCCGCCCGATCCTGATGAACCGGGCCCGCCGGCGCCGATCCACCGGGGCCGCCGGCGCCGATCGCCGCCCGCCGGATCCCGATCCACCCGGCCCGCCGGCGCGGATCGTGGCCCCATGGTCACCAGCTGACCTTTTCCGGCGATTCCCGGGGCGTTTCCCGTCCAGGGATGCCCGCCGAAGCCGACCTCACGCACGAATCGCCGGGATCGGCTCGGTCCCAAGCTGGTCAATCCTCTGTCGATGGGCCGAATCGCCCGAAATCGGCGCTGAATCCCCCAGAAAGGTCACCCGGTGACCATCGCCGGGCTGTTTCGACCATCGCCGGGCTGTTTCGACCATGCCGGGCAGCTTCGACCGCCGGCCCCCCTCTGCCCATCGGTGGTCACGACAGACGTCGGTCGAATGTTCCGTGGGCGATCGTTTCCAGGCGTTTCCAGGGCATCAGCGGTCCGCGACGGTCGCGTTGAAGCGGTTCCATGCTCAAGACGCCCGGATTCGTGGCCGCCGGCGGTGCCGAAATGCATCGATATTGAGATATTGCACAGGCAAGCAATCCCGGGATCTGGTGGTATCGTGATCGGGTGACCCCCTCGATCACCGCAGACCCCGAATGTGCGCGTCCGGCTCGCGCTGACGCGCGCGCCGGCGAATCCGAACCCCAGCGCAACTCCTCACCGGGCGCACCGGGCGCACCGGGCGCACCGGGCGCAACGGGCGCAACGGGCGCATCGGGCGCAACGGGCGCAACGGGCGCAGCTGGGGCAGCGGGCGCAGCGAGCGCCGCGAGCCGCCGAGCCGCTGCCACTCCCGTTCGCGCCGAGCGGCGCGCCTTCTCCGACATCGACCCCGCGACCTGGAACCAGCTTGCGTTCCTGAACCCGTATGCCACCCCGTTCTCGGCGTGGGCATTCCATCGAGCGTGGTGGGACGCATACGGCGAGAACGCGCACGACCAGACCGTGGTGATCGTCGATCCATCGGCGGCGGACCCGACGAGACCCGTTGCGATCGTGCCGCTCATGGATCGCCATGTCCTCGAGCCGAACGACGCCGCGACCCACACGATGCTTCGCCACGCCGAAACGCTCCCCCTCACGCCGGTCGCCCCCACCGCGTGCGCGGTCTACTTCGGTGCCAGCTACCACGCGGACTACGCCACGCTCCTCGCCCATCCCGCCGACATGCCCCGCGCCGCCGCGGCGCTCGTCGATGCGCTGGCCCGCGACGCCGTCGCGCCGACGCCCAATCCCGACGACACGGCCCACCTCGACCCCTGGGGCGCGGTCGACCTTCGTCGCCTCCGCCAGGCCGACCCCGCGACCGACGCCCTCGCCACGGCGTTCGGCACGCGCGAGATCGGCGAGGGCTGGACGCTCAACGTCGAGCGCGAGGACGTCTGCCCGGTCATCCGCATCCCCGAGGGCGCCGACTTCGACGGCCTGCTCGCGACCCTCGGCAAGAAGGAGCGCCACGAGATCCGGCGCAAGGTCCGGCGCGCCGAGGCGGCGGGCGCCGTCGAGCTCGTCGAATCGACCGACCCGGTTGCCGACCTCGACGGCTTCATCGACCTCCACCAGGCGCGCTGGGGGGATCGCGGCCTGTTTCCGCCGACGCCCGGCGGCGACCAGAGCCGGCATTTCATGCGGCGCCTGTTCGAGCTGTTCGGCGAGGCCACGACCTCGAGCGCCGCTCCGGACGCGAGCCACCCGACGGTCCACCTGAGCTTCCTGATCGTCGCAGGCAAACGGATCGCGGCGGAGATCCATTTCGAGACCGTCGGCTCGGTCATGTACTACAACGCCGGCGTCGACCCGGAAGCGCGCGAGCTGTCGCCGGGCGTCGTCCTGCTGGAGCGCCTCGTGCGACGCGCGATCGACCGCGGCAAGTGCCGCGTCGATCTGCTCCGGGGCGACGAGCCGTACAAGTACGAGTGGGGCGGCGTCGACGAGCCGGTGCAGCGGATCCTCGTTCGCCGCGGCGCGAGGGCGGCCGCGTGACCACCACCTTCCGCATGCCCCCGATGACGCTGTCCGCCGACCCGTGCTTCGAGCCGGTCGTGCGGCTGCCGCTACCGGCGTCCCGAGACCGGATCCGCGTGGTCGAGCTGCTGGCAACCGGCACGAATGGCGGCGCCCAGGAGCACGTCTTCAACATCGTGTCGCGCCTCGATCGAAGCCGGTACGACGTTTCCGTCCTGTCACTCGGCAACGGCGCGGCGATCCGCCGCCTCGAGCGCGCCCACATCGACGTCTGCGTCCTCGACGAGATGGACGATGCCGAGGCGATCCAGGCCGTCGCGGCGCACCTCGGTGCGGTCAAGGCCGACGTCGTCCACAACCACATGTATCGCGCCGAGGTCGTCGGCACGCAGGCCGCGTGGGTGCTCGCGGCCGCCGGCAAGCGCCGGCCGTACATCGTCGGTACCGTCCACTCGAGCCGGATCCGCTCGGACGAGGACCGCGAGCTGCTCCGCCAGCTGACGCCGAAGATGGACCACCTGATCGCCGTGTCGCGCGCCATCGCGCGCAAGCTCGAGGACGAGGGCCGCGTCGGCGCTCCGATCAGCCTGATCTACAACGGCGTCGACCTCACCCGCTACTCAGAGCCGGACATCTGCGGCACGCTCCACAGCGAATACCCGATCCCGCCGGATTCGCCGATCGTCGGCGTGGTCGCCCGGCTCGAGACGGAGAAAGGCCACCCGACCCTGCTCGACGCCTGGCCGGCCGTCGTGGCCGCGGTCCCGAAGGCGCACCTCCTGATCGTGGGCGAGGGCTCGCAGCGCGAGGCCCTGGAGGCGCAGGTCAGCGCGCTCGGGATCGGGGGATCCGTGACCTTCACCGGCCGCCGCGACGACGTCCCGGCGGTCACCGCGGCCCTCGACGTGGCGGTCCTGCCCAGCTACCGCGAGGCACAGGGCCTGTCGATCCTTGAGGCGATGGCACTCTCGCGCCCGGTCGTCGCGTCGGCGGTCGGCGGGATCCCGGAGATGATCGAGCACGGCCGAACCGGCCTCCTCGTGCCCCCGCGCGAGCCGGCCGCGCTCGCCGCGGCGACCGTGCGCCTGCTGACGGATCACCCGTACGCCGACACGCTCGCGAAGGCCGCCCAGAACCTCGTCCACGACCGCTTCTGCGTCGAGCTCATGGTCCGCGCCATCGAGACCATCTACGACGAGTCCGTCTCCGAAGAACGGCGTCTCGCCGCGGGCTGATCGGCCCAGTCCGTCTGCGACAATCCGGCCGTGCGACGGCCCGGCCCCTGGCTCGCCCTGGCGATCGTGGTTGGCGTCGCGGTCCGGATCGCGCTGCTGCCGACGAACGGCTACGCGGACGACCTGACCCAGTTCGTCGAGTGGGTGCGCCACATCGCGCTCACCGGGCTGCCGAACGCATACGACGCGCCCCTGTCATTCGGACCGGTGATGGCGTTCGTGTGGGGCATCCTCGCGGCGGTCGATCCGGTGTTCCGGACGGCGATCGATGCGTCCGACCTCGGCGTTCGAATCCTGTTGAAGCTGCCGGGCACGCTCGCGGACTTCGGGCTCGCGGCGGGGGTCTGGTACGCGCTCCGGGCACGGCCCGGGTGGGCGGCAGCCGGCGCAGCGCTGATCCTCCTGCATCCGGCGATCTGGTTCGTGAGCGCCTGGTGGGGCCAGTACGAGTCGATCTTCGCGCTCCTCGTCCTGGTCGCGTACCTGTTCGCGAGCGCGGGCCGCGATGCGCTGGCGGTCGTGGCGCTCACGGCGGCGTTGCTGACCAAGCCGCAGGTGGCGCCGCTGGTCGTGCCGTTCGCGGCGTGGTTCCTCGCGAGAATCGGCTGGCGAAGCCCTGCGAGCATCGGCCGGCTGGCGGTGCTCGGCGTCGTCGCGCTCGCGACGACCGCGGTCCTCTGGCTCCCGTTCCTCGCCGCCGCCGGCCCGGCGAAGTACCTCGCGAATCTCGCCACCTACCAGAACGACGTCTACTCGGTGCTATCGCTGAACGCGTGGAACCTGTGGTGGCTCGTCCAGGAGCTGTTCGCGGGTGGGTCACTGGTCGGTGACAACCAGGCGTTCATCGGGCCGCTGCCGTTCCGGATCGTCGGGTTCGCGCTGACCGGGCTGCTGCTCGTCGCCGTGGGCTACGGGGTGTACCGGCGCCCGACGGCGCGGATGCTCGCCCTTGGTCTCGCGGCGGCGGCGCTCGTCGCGTTCGCGTTCCTGACGACGATGCACGAGCGCTACGCCTACGCGGCGGTGATCTTCCTCGCGCTCCTGATCGACGATCGACGCGCCCGCTGGATCGCGCTCGCCCTGGGCATCGTGTTCACCCTGAACCTTGCGGCCGCAGCATCGAAGGATTACCTCGGCGGGGTCCTCGACGTGACCGGGCCGGTCGGGATCGCGGGCGCGGTCGCAATGGTCGTCATCGCCCTCGCGCTGGTGTTCGAGGTGCTCCGCGCTTCGGGAGCGAGCGCTTCGGGAGCGAGCGCCGCCACTACCGGCGAAGGAATGCCACGCGATACCAGTGCAGGTAGTGCGGGAGCCACTTCCGGAGCTTGAAGTTGCTCTGGCCGGCGGTCCGGTCGCGCCACGTCGTCGGGAGCTCGGCGACCCTCCGATGCGCGAGCGTCGCCTTGACCGTGAGCTCGAGCGCCAGCTCGAAGCCGGCCGTGCTTTCGATCGAGACCGACTCGAGGAAGCGGCGGCTGTAGAGCTTGAAGTTGTTCGTCGGGTCGTGGGTGGGGACACGCGCGAACCAGTGGAGCGAGAGCCCCGCCGCGCGGCTCATGAGTCGCTTCAGGGGTGGACCGCCGATCTGGCGGCCGCCCTTCATGTAGCGCGACGCCGAGACGACGTCGACGCCGCCCTTCGCAAGCGCGACCATCCGATCGACCGCACGCGGGTCGTCCGACCCGTCCGCCATCGAGATCAGCACGTACGGCGCGGTCGTTCCGGCGATGCCCGCCTTCATCGCGTTGAGGACGCCGCGACCGAGGTCGTTGCGCAGTCCGCGGAGGCCCGGGATCTCCGGCGCAAGCCGAGCGACGACCGGGACCGTCGTGTCGCCGTCGAAGTCGTAGACGACGACCAGCTCGTGCGGCGTGGTGACCGCACCCGAGAGCGCCCGCAGGACCGGCTCGACCGCCTCGCCCTCGTTGTAGACCGGCAGGATGATTGCGAGCTCGGGCGCGCCCGGCACCGCGGGGGCGCCGGCCACCTGGTCGCTCACAGGCCCCCCGCGGCGAGCTCCGCGCGGATCCAGGGGATGACCTCGTCGAGCATCGTGTCGAGAGTCGTCGTCGCCTCGAAGCCGAGGACCTCGCGCGCCTTGCGGACGTCCGGGACGCGGCGCTGCACGTCGTGCTCGAACGGCGGATCGGTGACGTAGCGGAACGGCGGCCCGTCGGGCCCGTGGACCTTGCGCCAGATCAGCTCGGCGAGCTCGAGCACCGTTGTCGATGCGGCGGTCGACAGGTTGAAGTCGTCGTCGATCGCGTTCGGCGACTCCATCGCGAGCCGGATCCCGTGCGCCAGGTCGCCGCCGTAGGTGTAGTGGCGGACCTGGTTGCCCTCGCCGAGGATGTGCAGCGGGTCCTGGCCCTGGAGCGCCTTGAGCGCGAGGTCCGGCACGACGTGGGACAGGGCGAGCTTGACATTGCCGCTCATGACGTCGGTGTCGCGCAGCGCCCGGCGCTCGCCGATGCCCACGCAGTTGAAAGGCCGGACGATCGTGTACGGCAGGTGGAATTGTTCCGCGGCGCCCTTTGCGAAGTACTCGGCGGCGAGCTTCTGGAAGCCGTACGTCGAGACGGGCGGCGGCGAGGTCAGCTGGGCGCCCTCCGGGGTCGGGAAGACGGTCGCCGACTCGTACACCATGGACGAGCTCATCACGACGATGCGCTCGAGCGTGCCACGACGGTGGGCCGCGATCGCAGCGTCGAATGTCGCGGCGAGGATGCGCTCGTTCTCGGCCAGCAGGTCGTAGGCGAACTCGTGGAAGTAGCTGATCCCGCCGATCATCGCCGCGCTGGCCACGACCTGGTCGCACTCTCGTGCCAGCTCGGTGAGCAGCGCGACGTCCTTGGCGTCGCCCTCGACGAAGCGATACCGCGGGTGCGCGTCGTACGACTTGGCGACGCGCCCGTACTTGCTGAAGTTGTCGATGCCGACGACCTCGTGCCCCGCCTCGAGCAGCTCCGGCACGAGGTAGCCGCAGATGAACCCGGCGGCGCCGGTGACCAGGATTCGCATCAGGCGAGGCTCGTTTTCATCGCGGTGGCGGCGATGCCGGTCGCGCCGGGGGCCGGTGTACCGCCCGACCGCTCGAACGCCTTCGAGGCCGGGCGAATCCCTCGCTCCAGCCATGGTGGGAGGGCACGCCGGCGCTCGATCAATGTGAGGACCGCGAGCCCCACGACACTGGCGAGCGTCAGGCCGGGGACCGGCAGCGCCCAGAGCACGGCGAGCACCGCTGGCATGACCGGGATCGACATGACCTTGTAGATCGGCTGCGCGTACGGCCACAGCACCGGCACGGCGAGCCAGAGGGCGCGGCGCGGGCCGAGCGCGGCGAGCGCGATCACCGCGATGGCCATGAGGAGCGGCGCGCCGTAGGTCGAGTCACCGACGTTCTGGCGCGCCAGGTTGGCGCCGATCCCGGGCAGCTCGTCAAGGAACCGCGCCCAGGGCAGGAAGAGGATGGTCGCCGCGGTCGCGGCCGCAGCCACGACCAGCGCGGTCATGCGCCGTTCGGCGAGGAGTGGCAGGGCCGCGTACGGCTTCACGAGCACGGCGAGGCCCGCCATGGGAGCGGCGAATCGCGCCTTCGCATCCCGCCCGACGACGAGCAGGCCGAGCACGAGCACCTCCGGATGCCCGAGCACGATCGCCTCGAACAATGGCGGAAACGCCAGCCAGTACGCGGGCAGGCCGAGACGTCTGATCGCCCAGATCGAGATCGCGAGGTCGATGCCGACCCACCCGAACCGCGTGAATTCGTGAGGGAGGAAGGCGAACGGCGCGAATGGCAGGAGCATCGTCGGTGGCCCGGCGAAGATCGCCAGTGGTGGCCCGACCTGCCACGGATCGGCGCCGGTCAGCCAGGCACGCGCCGCGTCCGAGTAGATGACGGCATGCGAGCCGAGGATCCCAGGCGCCAGGACGATCACCACGACCGACCAGGCGCTGCCGATCGCGAAGGTGATCGCCAGTGCGAGGTCCCATGACAGCCGAGGACGGAGTGCGGTGCCGATCAGAGCCGGATCCCTCCGCCGAGCGCGCCCCAGACGTCGACGACGTCCTTGCCGCCAAGTTCGAGGCCCTTGTACGGCTTATGGGGCGCGCCGAGGATCAGGATGTCGCTCTCGCTGACGACCTGCTCCAGCGGGATCAGGCGATCGTCGATCACGTACGGGTCGGTGCACAGCACCCGCGCGCCGGCCCAGGTGAGCAGCTTGCGCACCTTGTACGACAACGACGCGCGCGTGTCGTCCGACTCGGCCTTGAACGCCATGCCGAGGATCCCGATCGTCTTGCCCTGGAGCGATTCGTAGCGACGCTGGAGCGCCGACACGATGTACGCGGGGAGGCCCTCGTTGACCTGCATCGCGGCCTGGCCCATCGGGAAGTGGTCGGTCGTGAAGGCGGAGAGCTGCATCGTGTCCTTGAACAGGCACGGTCCCGCGGCGAAGCCCGGGCTGGGCAGGTCGCGGGCCCGCGGGTAATCCTCGCGGATCGCCTGGAGCACGTTGGTGTAGTCCACGCCGGCTTGGTCCGCGATCATGAGGAACTGGTTCGCGACCGCGAATTTCAGGTAGCGCCACGTGTTCGTGAACAGCTTCGCGAGCTCGGCCTCCTTCGACGACGTTCGGATCGTCTTGGAGCCGAGGCGCGTGAACAGCTCCGCGGCGCGCAGCGCGGCGCGATCATCGTCGGCGCCGACGATCTGGGGCAGCGTGTGCAGCTCCTCGAGCGCGTAGCCCTCGGCGATCCGCTCCGGGCAGAACGCCACGTCGACCGTGCAGCCACGTTCGGCAAGCTGCTGCCCCACGTAGACCGTCGTGCCCGGATAGACGGTGCTCCGCAGAACCACGAGTGCTCCCTCGCGGAGATGCGGCGCGATCTCGGACACGGTGCGCTCGAAGATCGTCATCGATGGCCCGTGGAATTCGTCCACCGGCGTTCCGACGACGACCACGACGCGGTCCGTCCGCTGCAGCATCCGCGGGTCGCTGTCGAACGTGAGCCGGCCGGTGGCGAGGACCTCGGGGAGCAGCTTGTCGGCGCCCGACTCACGGAACGGCATCGAGCCGCCGGCGATGCGCTCGATGGTCGACTTGTTGATGTCGTAGATGCCGACTCGCCACCCCGTCTCGGCAAACGCGAGGCTCAGGGGCAGGCCGACATGGCCGCCGCCGCCGAGCACGACGAGATCGAGATCCGACTCCAGCATCGGGTTGGACTCTAGCAGTTGGGACACGTCGTCGACGATGGCACATAGGTGAGGGCAGGTGCTGAAAACGCGGGTCTGGACGTGTCCCCCTACTCTGTACGACCCGTGACTCGACTGCGAACCTTCACCCGACCCACCGCGTTCCGGACGCTCGATCGCCTGCTCGCTCGCTTGCCCGAGCCCGTCGAGGCGCGCGTTCGGGATCGGCTCGGCCTCGACCTGTTCGTGGTCGTGGCGGTCGTGGTGGTCGCGCTGCGGCTGTTCAACCGTACCCCGTGGACGCCGGTCGTGCTCGACATGCACACGTACTGGGCCACGGGAGCGGGAATCAGCTACGTCAATTCGAATCCATACGCGATCGGCGCCTACCTCTACGCGCCGGCGTTCGCCCAGCTGCTGTACCCGCTGACCACCCTGCCGTGGCCGTGGTTCGCCGCGCTCTGGACCGCGGCGATCGCGGCGGTCTACATCTGGCTCGTCGGGCGCTGGGCGTTCCCGATCCTGCTGCTCACGGGGGCGGTCGCGCTCGAGCTGTACCTGGGCCAGATCGACGTGTTCATCGCGGCGGCGATCGTCATCGGCTTCCGGTACCCGGTCGCGTGGGCCTTCCCGCTGCTGACGAAGGTCGCGCCGGGCATCGGCCTGCTCTGGTTCCTGTTCCGGCGGGAGTGGCGGAATCTCGCCATCGCGGTGACCGCGACGGTCGCACTGGCGGGTGTCTCGGCGTGGCTCGCGCCGAACCTGTGGCACGAGTGGTACGACCTCCTCCGCCGCAGCATCATGGACAGGCAGGTCGTCGAGGGCGCGTACCTGGGCATTCCGGTGTGGCTGCGTCTCCCGTTCGCCGTCGCGATCATCTTCTGGGGCGCCCGCACGTCCCGGCACTGGACCGTCCCGGTCGCGGTCCTCCTCGCCATGCCGATCCTCTGGATCAACGTCTTCACCCTGCTCCTCGCGGCCGTGCCGCTGCGCGAGGAGTTCGGCCTCACGCCCGCACGCGCCTGGCTCCTGCGCGAGCGCCTCCTCCCCGACGCCCTCAAGCCCAAGCCCACGGTGGCCCCACAGGCCGGCTGACCTCCGGGAGCGGCCCCTCGCTCCCGCCCGCTTGCCCGGGGCGCCGTCCGCGGTGAACGTCCGCGGCCATTCGGTCGCGCCAAGCCCGTGTTCGATCCACAGATCGCCGGCGAATGGTCACGCGGTGACCTTTTTCCGCGTTTCTCCGGGGATTTGGCCGACCGATGGCCGTCCCATCAGCCCATGACTCGCGCGCCTCGCCGCATCCCGCGTTCGCCAAGCTCGAAGCGACGTCGCGGATCTGCCGTTGGCGGGCAGCAGCCGACGCCGCCCGGCGAAGTCGGCCGGGAATCCCCGGAAAAGGTCACGTGGTGACCACCCGGCGGCTTTCCGTCTCCACAACGCCGTGGATCGTCGAACCCGTGGCCTGTACCGTTCGCTCGATGGCAGCCGCGAAGCAGCCCCGAAGCGCGCGCGCTGCCGGCCTGTCGCTCGCCGAGCTGTGGATGTTCCTCGGCGTAGCCCTGCCGACGCTCGCCGCACTCCTCGTCCCGATGCCGTCCGTCGACCTGGCGTACCAGCTGCGTGCCGGCGCGGGGATCCTCGCCGGCCACGGCATCCCGGCCACGGACACGTGGACGTTCACGATCGCCGGCGCGCCGTGGCTCGACCAGCAGTGGGGTGCGCAGGTGCTCCTCGCCGCGGTGTACCAGGCCGCGGGCTGGACCGGCCTTGCCCTGCTTCGCGCGGCACTCGTCGGCGCCACGTTCTGGCTGGTCATGGCGACGCTTCGATCGATGGGCTGTGCCGCCCGACCGGCCGCGCTCCTGGCGCTCGGCGGCTTTGTCGTCGCGGCGCCCGCGCTCGCGCTCCGGCCGCAGCTCTTCACGATCGTCCTGTTCGCTGCGGCGCTCGCGATCCTCGCGGACCGTGCCCGGCACCCGAGACGTCTCCTCCTCCTGCCGCTGATGGCGGTCGCCTGGGCGAACCTCCACGGCAGCTTCCCGCTCATCGTCGTGGTGCTCGGGCTCGGCTGGGCGGACGAGATCGGCCGCGTGCTCGTGGCGCGCGCCGCGATCCGACCCGGCCACGGCCCCGGCCGCGCGTCGGCGGCGATCCGCGGCTCGACCGGCCTCGCCCTCCTCGCGGCCATCTCGGCGCTGGCGACGCTCGCGACCCCGTTCGGCATCGACGCGTGGCGGTACGTCGAGCACCTCGCGGCAGATCCCTCGGTGACGTCCGCGGTGAGCGAGTGGCGCCCGCCGTCACCAACCGACCCGACCGGCGCGATCTTCTACATCTCGCTGCTGATCGCGGTGGTAATCGTCGTGCTCCGCGTCCGAGCCGATCGCAACCGCGTCGTGCCGGCGACGTTCGCCCCGATCGCAACGCTCCTGGTATTCGGCGTCCTCGGCGTGGTGACCGCCCGCGGCCTCGCGTGGTGGGCGCTGGTCCTGCCGATCTCCGCGTCGGCCCTCACCCACGATGGCAGCCTCGCGCGGTTCCTGCCGCGGCGCCTCGGCGTCCTGCGCACGCTGTTCACCGGCCCCAGCGTCCAGTCGCTCGCGCGCCAGAACCGACCCTCCCAGCTGAACACGATCGTGGCACTGCTGCTGATCCTCGTCGGCATTGGCCTGCTGCCCGCCTGGCGCCCGATCGGCCCGGCCGGCGTCCCGACCGGAGTCCTGAGCTATGCGCCCCAGGGCATCGCGGCCAAGCTCGACGCCTACGCCCGCGCGCGCATGCCGATCGGCCTGGTCCGTATTTGGGTGCCGCAGTCATGGGGATCGTGGATCGAGTTTGCGGCGCCCGACGCGCTCGTCTCGGTCGACTCGCGCATCGAGCTGTACCCGCCCGACATCTGGATTTCCATCGGAACGGTCGCCGCGGGAGGACTGCGTTCGACGACGACGCTCAGCAGCTATCACGCGAACGTCGTGGTGGTACCCGCGGGTCAGGATTTCTCGGGCTCGAGCGCCTGGGCCATGATCTACCAGGACGCCGACGGCTCGATCTGGGCGACTGGGCCTTGAACCTCGCCACCACGGCTGCCGCCCCGGATGGTTGACGCTACGGGCGGTAGCTGTGCCAGTAGCGCTCGGCGGCGCCGTTGACCTTGCCGACCGTGCCGATGGCGTTGGCGAACTGCCGGACGCCCTGGGCCATCGGCTGCTCACCGCCGAAGAGCCGGTCGAGCTGGCTGTCGTACATGGCGATGCCGCGGACCTTGCGCTCGAGCTGATCGGAGATGTCCGCGTAGCGCGGGGTGAGGTAGGTGCCCTCGGGGATGCCCTCGAGTGCGGACCTGGGCAGCTCCTCGATCGACTGGAACCCGGTCCACCACGCGTACGGAAAGTCCTCGTAGAACACGACCTTGCCCGCCCACTCCGGGCCGGGCATGACCCAGGAGCGAGATTCGGCAAGGAGCGAGACGCCCGCTTCGCGACACAGCTGGTGATCCACGTGGTTGCCGACCGCGAGCGGGAAGTACACCGACTGCGGCTCGAGCCGGGCGATCTCTCGCCGGAGGATCCCCACCGGCGCCCTGTCGTCCTCCCGAACCGCACCGAGCAGCTGCTCGTCGCCCTCGTAGCCGCGGAAGACCGCGTCGGCCAGGTCGAGGAACACCACGGACGCCTCGGCAAAGTACGCGTAGCGCTCGTCCTCGACGCGGCGCCTGGCGACGATCTCGCCGGCCGACGCGGCCTCGAGCAGGTCGTCGGTGTAGAGGGCGCCCTGCGTCGAGACGTCATCCATGACCGCCTGGCCCGCGAGCGACTTGTTGCGGATGCTCGCCCGGCGGTACCACGAGGCGCGCTGCCAGAACCGCTTGGCGGACGCGTCGGCGTCGGACTGGGTCGCCTCGAGCCGATCGTCGTCGGCCGACCAGGGCGCGTCGTCGCCGGGCTCGTCGGCGCGGATGCTCGACCGGTTGAACGCCTCGGTCGCGGGCCACAGCGTCTTCGTCCCGAACCCGAGCGCCTCGCGCTGGTAGGTCGTCAGGCCGCCCGACCCGTTCGTCGCGCTGCCAGAGAAGACGGTCAGGATCGTGACGTTCTGGCCGAGCTCGCGCAGGCTCGCGATCAGGCCGCCGCACGAGAGTGCGACGTCGTCGGGATGGGGGGCGACGAACACGTGGGCCATCGGCGACCGAGTATACCGACGGTCGATGCGCCGGCCGACCCTACCCGGGCCAGCCCGCCTCGCCAACGAGCGGCACGAACACGACGGGGCCGTCGGACCATTCGGTCCAGTCCGCCGCCGATCGACGCTCGACGACCACCAGCTCCTGCCGCTCGCGCGACCCAACCGGGATCACCAGCCGCGCCCCGACCGCGAGCTGCTCGCGCAGCGGATCCGGGATGGACGGCCCCGCCGCGGTCACCACGATGCCGTCCCACGGCGCTCCATCCAGCTCGCCCAGCGACCCATCGCCGACCCGCAGGTCAACGCCCCTGACCCCGAGGCCCGCGAGCCGCTCGCGCGCCTCGTCGCTCAACGCCTGATGGCGCTCGATCGACGTCACCGCCGCCCCGAGCCATGCCAGCACCGCCGCCTGGTACCCGGAGCCGGTGCCGACCTCGAGGATCCGGTCCGCAGCCTCGACCTCGAGCAGCTCGGTCATGCGCGCGACCATGTACGGCTGGCTGATCGTCTGGCCGGCATCGATCGGCAGCGCACGGTCGTCGTACGCCAACGAGGTGGGCACGCCCGGCACGAATGCCTCGCGCGGGATCGCCGCCATCGCCTCGAGGACGCGCTGGTCGCGGATGCCGCGTCGCTCGAGCTGCCCCGCGACCATGTCCGCCCTGGCGCGCCGGGATCCCGAATCGGGCTCGCGCGATCGACGACCGAACGGCAGTCGCACCAGCCGAGGATACGCCCGGCCCCCACGGGCCGGACCCGACGCTAGTTCGGGCCGGTGCTCACGGTCGGGACGGTCGGGATGGCCGTCGTGCCGGCTCGGCTCGGGGCCGCTGAGGCGGCCGGCGACGCCGCGGACGATGCGCTCGGCGACGCCGCGGACGACGAGCCGGGGGAGCCGGACGGCGCGGCGCTGCCACTCGGCCCGGGGCTCACGCTCGGTCCGGGCGACGGCGAGACGACGGGCGACGGCGTCGGAATCGGGTTGAAAGCGCCGCCGCGCCCGAAGGCCATGGCGTTGAGGAAGATCAGCACGAATACGACGATCGACACGATCACGAAGGCCGCGGACGCGGGGTCCTTGATGCGCAGCGCCGGGTCGATCGGGAACGCGGTCCGCTGGGCCTTGGGCGCGCGCGGTCCGCGGGTCGCAGCAGCGGCGCGCTGGCGAGCCGCCTCGGCGGCGCGCTCTCTCGCACCGGGCCGATTCGGCTGGGCTCGATCCGCGGCGGCCTCCTCGGCGACCGCGGCCTGCGCGAGCGCATCGTCGGCCTCCTCGTCGCCGGTGACGATCTCGTCGGCCCCGGCCCCCGACTCGACCTCCGCCTCGGCCCCCGCGTTCGCCGCCGCGAGCTGGGCGTCGGTCAGGCCGGCGTCGGGATCGCTGGGGTCGATGGGCGCGGTGTCGGGCGCGTCGGGCGCGCTCGAGCCGGGGTCGCGCTCATCGGTCATGGGCGCGCAGTGTACGCGAAGGCCCTCACGCGTCGCGGACGGCAGGCACGAGCACGCCCGCCAGGCCCACTGCCACCGTGATGAGCCCGAACACGCCGAGGACCGGGCCCGCCCCGAACCACTCGCCGAGCACGCCGCCGATGCCCATAGCCAGGGTCATCGCGCCGAACACCACCGAGAAGCGGAGGCCGAGCACGCGACCCATGAGCTCCGGCGGGGTGCGCTTCTGGAGCAAGGTCTGGCTCGGGATCACGAATGCCAGGTTGCCGATCCCCGCGCCGAACGCGATTCCCAGTGCGAGCGGCAGGCTCCCGGCCAGCGGCAGGAGCGCCACGATCGCGCCGGTCGCAACATAGCCGACGATCACCATCCGCCCCAGGGCAAGCCGCGACCCGATCAGGCCGATCAGGAACCCGCCGACGAGATTGCCCGCCCCGATCGAGCCCTCCATGAACGCGAACGCCTCGGTGTCGGTGAACCCGGTGCGGTCGATCGAGTGGGCTGCGTACACCGGCGTGAGCACCAGGAAGATGCCGAGCATGAACTGGCCGGCCGTCGCCTGGAGCGTGTTCGCGAGCAGGACCTGGTCGCCGCGCAAAAAGCGCCAGCCCTCGCGCAGCTCGGTGCCGAAGCCCGACAGCCCGGCGCGGAGGCCGCGGCGCGCCTCGGTCGCCGCGTCGCCCACCGCGTCGGCGATCTGGCGGGTCACCGGCGCCACGACCACCGACGCGATCAGCAGGGCCGATGCGAAGTAGGTCACCGAGTCGGCCCAGAACGCGAGCGGCAGCTGGCTGCCGAGCAGGGCCACGAACAGGCCCGCCAGCACGTACCCGCCGATGTCCGCGAACGTCTCGCCGACCCAGAGCGCGGAGTTGGCCGGCACGAGGTCGTCGTGCGCGACCATCCGCGGCAGGATCGCCCCCTTCGCCGGCCGGAAGAAGATCGAGACCGTGGTCACGAGGAACACGAGCGGGTAGGCGAGGGCTAGGTTCGTGACGGCTGCGATCGGGATCAGGAGGACCAGGCCGGCGCGCAGCAGGTCGCTGACGATCATCACCTCGCGCTGGTCCCAGCGGTCGACGAGCCCGCCGGCAATCGGCCCGAAGATCAGGTTCGGCAGCGTGGCGGTCAGGAAGACCGCACCGACCGCGATCGGCGAGTTCGTCGCGTGGAGCACCAGGTAGGCGAGCGCGACCTGGTGGATCCGGTCGCCGAGTGCGCTGATCAGCTGCCCGGTCCACAGGGCGCTGAACGAGCTGTCGAGCGCGAGCCGCACGTATGGGTGGTGCCGGACCCGCTCGAGGATCGGCGGGACCTGCGGAAGCGCGCGCCTCCGCGTCTGCCGGAGGGTGCCCTCCGACCCGACCGAGGGGCCGCCGAGGGACAGGGGTCGCTCGAGGGCCACGGCGCTGACGAGGCTGCCGTCGTAGGCATCGAACGCGAGGGCGGTGTCGATCGCGCCCGTGTCGAGCGCGGGGAACAGCGCTCCGGTCTCGAGCATCGCGGCCGCCTCTGCCGCGGCGGCCTCCTCCGGGGAGAGCCGGAGCTGGGCGACGCGCCGCCCGAGGGCGGTCGGATCCGCGCCGCGGAGCAGGTCCGTCGGTTCGCGAACGACGATCGCGAACAGGAAGAACGCGAGTCCGGACGCGAGGAACAGGTCGCCGATGCTCGCGACGTTGCGAATGAAGGGGATCGGGATCGGGATGATGTCGCCCAACGGGCCGGCCTGGGCGAGGAAGTCGCCGGTGATCCCGCCGCTCGTCGCCGTGCCGACGATCAGGTGGAACGCCGACCCGATCTCGGTCGGCGGCAGGCCGGCGGCGACGATGCTCGGCTGCCAGACCGGCATGTAGCCCCCGTTCGTCACGATCGCGATCGCGTTGAGCAGGATTCCGACGAAGGCGAGCGCGATGCCCGGGTGCTCGCGGTTCGACCACAACCCGATCAAAAGCAGCAGGAAGCCGCTGGCGAAGAGGGGCAGCCGCACGGCATCGGCGATGTCGTTGCCGTTCTCGATGGCGAACTCCGTGGCGTAGCGCAGCACCAGCCCGAGGAAGAGGAGCTGGACCAGGCGGAGCCGGACGTAGGCGAGATTCTCGATCCGCCCGCCGGCGAGCAGCCCGAGCGCGAGGCCCAGGATCAGGCTGACGATCAGCATCGGGTCGTGGCTACTCGCACGTCGTTCGTCCGCGGCATGCGCGCATTGTCACGGGCGATCCGGCGCTTCGTGGGCTCGCGCCGCGTTCGGCCCCGGCGCTCTCGCTGCGACTGTCGGCGCGCCGACGTCCCCTCTGCGCCGACCCAGCGATGCCAACTGCTGCATACGCGCCGAGCGAGCGGCGGCCGAATGCGCGACCGCGGGCGGGCCGTGTCGTTGCGCGGCGGCGGTTGCGCCGCGCATCCCGGTGGCGCGGCTCAGGCCAGGTCGGCTGCGGGGGACCCCGGCGCTGGGGCGTCGTGGGCACGCGCGGCGCGGGCGCCGTGCTGGCCGAGCAGCGGGATCGGTCGAAGGTCGGGCTCGCCGGTGTCCCGAACGTCGTCGGCCCACGAGGTCTTCACGAACGCGTCGACGATCTCGGGGTCGAACTGGACGCCGGCGAACTTGCGGAGCTCGGCGAGCGCCTGCCCGGTCGACAGCGCCTTGCGGTACGGCCGGTCGGCCGTCATCGCCTCGAACGCGTCGGCGACATGGAGGATCCGCGCGAGCCTGGGGATCTCGTCGCCCATCAGTCGATCCGGGTAGCCCGAGCCGTTGTACCACTCGTGATGGTGGCGGATGACCGGCAGCTCCGGCGCGAGCCGATCCACAGGCCCGATGATCTGCGCGCCCAGCACCGGGTGGGCGTTCATCGTGATCCGCTCCTCGCGGGTCAGCTTGCCCTGCTTCAGCAGCACGTTGTCCGGCACGCCGATCTTGCCCACGTCGTGAAGCAGCCCGCCCCACTCCAGGGCCTCGAGCTCGCCCGCCGACACCCGCAGCTCACGCCCGATGTCGACCGAGATCGAGCGCACCCGCTGGCTGTGCTTGCTCGTGAACGGATCGCGCTTGTCCACCGCCTCCGCCAGCGCCCCGATCGTCTGCGTGAACATCTCCCGCATCTCGACGAATCGCTGATAAGCGACTCGGGTCGTGAAGAGAGGCAATCCGAACAAGAGCGTTGTCCACCAGCCGCCGTCCCGGAGTTCGTACATCCTCGCCATCAACCAGCCGAGCGGCGCCAACGTAAGTAGGTTGGCCCAGATGTTCGAGGTCTCGGCTCGTGTCAGGAACTCGCGTGCCGATAGACCTGTCCGGAACACAACGACCAGCGACACGAACACGAGGTTGGTTACGAAGTACGTCAAGGTCCCCAGAAGGGTCGCGACAAGCTCCTGGAATGCGTTGCCGTCCCCCCTGAAGAGCTCAATGACGACCGAACCGAAGATGACCGGAAGCACGATTGCTGCGTGGTTTGCCAAAGTCCCATACCAGGCGACCCGGCCGCGCAGTTCCCGCGCGTCGGTCGTCCCGATCAGCGCCACCCATGCCGCAGCCGCAGGTCCGCCGAGCACGGCGGCAGCCATAAGCGGAGCGGTGGAAACGGCGACTTGCACCCCGTGACTCACGCGGACCGGGAGAGCCGATGCAATCAGGGTGATCACAGTCCAGAACGCGACCCCGAGGAGGACCTCGACCACGCTCGAGGTGTTCGGATCGCCGTCGAAGGAGATCGCGATTGCAGGCTGCACAGGAATCACAAGGCTCGTGATGAGCAGCGCCGCTGTGGCCGCTCCCACGAGCCCGGTGACGTATATCGCGAGGGACCTAGGCAAGTCGCTTCACCGCACTCGGATCCATGGTTCCCGAACTCTAGACCCTAACGTCCGGGATCCAATGGTCCGCCAGTACTAGAAGCCCTTGAGAGTCGCCCCTCCGGCGAGTGCGATCGCGGCGACGGTGCTCAAAGTGACCGCCAGCCGCATGAGCCGGTGCTTCATCCTTAGAAGCCCTTCAGAGTGTTCTCGGGAGCCACGCTCGTCCTCCTCGCGGTCCCCGTGCTCCCCTTCAGAAACACGAAAACCGACCTGACTCTGGGTCGGTCGGTTGCACTACTCGCTCAGCTCCACCCTAAGTGCCCATTTCAGGTGGAGCCTCGGCGCGTCCGAGCGTTCTTAGATTGGTTCGGTAGTACGCAAGTACCACTCGAGGGCCGGACTATAGGTAGACCCAACTGAACCGGTCAATACGCATGTCTACCTATCTACACCTAGCCTCAGAGGTCGCCCATGGGAGGTACATCGAGCCCGAGGTCCTTCAGGGCGCGCGAGTACTTGGCGTAAGACTCCGCGGCAGCAGCGTGGGCGCCGGCAAGCCGATAGACGCGAATCAATGCGAGCTGGATCTCTTCAGAGTCGGTCTCAACCTCGGCGGCTCTTTCCGCCAAGAGGACGCCGCGAACGAGTCGTCCTGCATCGATGTCGGCACGGATGGCTTGCTCCATGACTCGTAGGTACGACGCGTGGAGAGCATCGCGAAACGGGCCGGACCACTCCTCGTATGCGAAATCGATCGAGAACTTGCCCAGGTACGCATGGGCCAGAGCGACCACGGATAGATCGTCTGGCTCGGCAGTCGCACTTCGAATCAACTCCAAACACCGACGACTTCGTGCATGCACCAGAGCAGGGTCGATCCAGATGGTCTCTCCATCCTGTTGAACGTACCCTGGTGACAGATCCTCGCGATACTCAGGCTCAAAGACGCGGCGCAGGAAGTAGACCGTCTGATTCAGCGAATTGAGAGCCGACTGCGGATCCAGATCCGGCCAAAGGCTGTCGGCGACCTCCTCCCGAGTGGCAGTCCAATTCGATTTGGTCAGGAGCAGAGACAGCAAGGCAAGGACCTTGCGACGGACGTCCGAGCTCTCAACAACTCGGGACCCGATGGCGATCCGGACGCGTCCGAGGTCCTCAACAACCACCTTCGGCGCGAGACGTCGCGCGAGGCCTCGGCCGAGCGGGAAGCCACGACCTTCCCGCGCGGTTCGTGCGAGACCACGAAGCAGTGGAACATCAGCCAGTTCCCCGATCTCGTCGAGGAGCCTCGCTGCCGGCCACGATGCGGCGCCTGGTGTAGTGACCGCTCGTCGAATGGGCTCGCGCCATCGCCACGGCCGGCGACGGACTTCGTCACCGATGTCCGAAGTCGCCTGATCTGTTAGATCGCCGAGGCGTAGGACCACAGCCTCCGCTGCCATGCTTAGAGCGACAGGCGCCTTCGTCGCCACTTCTGCGAGCGTCGCGGAAGGGTCTCTCGCGATGTCTGCGACCGCGGCCAGGGCCTCCGCGTACGCCTCCCAGTGGGTGGCTCCCTGACGGATCGCAAGGGCCCGCGGAACGCGGTGAATCTCTTGATCATCCGCACCCCCTAGGAGCACTTGGATCAAGCTTCCTACGAGGAGGCGCCTGAGTTCGAAAGCCGGGGTTAGGTGATGCCTGCGTGCGTCAATCCTTGCGAACGTGCGTTGCGCAGTGTCCAGGTCCCCTAGTTCCGCGGCATATAGGGCTCGAGCCAGGACAGCCCGATCGCCGATTTCCAAGTTGTCCGAGATCCGTGTCTCAAAGGACGGCAAGTGCCGGGCCGCCAAACTGGGTTGTCCGTAAAGGAGCTCGATGTCGGCGGCCTCTATGGACACTTCGAGCCGCTGGCCGGGAAGCGACAGTTTCGAGGCCAAGTCGATCTCAGATCGAGCGCCACCGATGTCTCCTAGGTGAGCGACCGCGGCTGCTCTGGCGAGCCGTGCCGATACCAATTCGATCCCGGCAGACGAGCCCGCGAGGATGGAGATTGCCTCGTCGGCGCAGGTCAAAGCGCCCTCGCCATCACCGGCGGCCAGGCGCAGCTGCGACTCGTTGCAGAGGCTGACTCCAAGAAAGTGCGCCTCGCCTTTGAGGCGATGATCGAGTTTTAGGCGGTGCAGTCCTGCAATGGCCGTTCGAAGGGAGCCATCTACGGAAGAGTCGACCGCCTCGCGGTATACCTTTGCGAGAGTGGCGATATGAGGGGAGGACGATGCCTCAAGAAGGCGACCCGCCGCGAGCGCCGCATCCACGTCGCCAGCGAGGCTCCTAGCAGAGAGCAGGTTGAGAAGCGCTAGATCCGAATCCGGATCAGTCGACCAAGCTTGCTCGGCAAGCTCCCTGCCCTCCGCGACCTCTGCACGCTGTTGGGCGAGCCGCGAACGGAGGATCAAACCCGGCGCACCGCCCAGCATCCCGCTTGGAAGATCTGATACCAGTTCTTGAGCGATGGCGTAGGCGCCGGTGGCGAGGATGTTCTCGATCGCGGCGGAGAGGACGCGACGCGCGTCGTCGGCGTGGCCGCTGGCGAGGTAGTGGCGGCCGGAGATCCGCCAGTCGACGGTTTCGGCGGCGCGCGCGATCCGCAGGTGGATCGCCCGAACGCCGTCCTCGCCGACGGATCGGGCGAGGCGGGCCTGGAGGAAGTCGCGCACGAGCGGATGCGCCCGGACGACGTGGCGCGTGTTCGGGCCCCGCTTGCCGAACAAACCCTGGCGCTCGCCGTCCTCGATCAGCGACCTCGCAGCGTCCTCATCGACCTCGGCAGCGACCGTGCCCAGGACGAGATCGACCGTCTCCAGCAGCGACGTGCGCATCAGGAATTGCTGGAGGTCGTCTGGGAGCTCGCCCACGACCTCCTCGGCGAGGTACTCGTACAGGTGCCCCTCGGCGCCGCTCAGCGACGAGATGAAGGCCCGAACCTGCCCCGGGTCGCGATCGTGCAGCGCGGCTCGGACGAGCTGCAACGACGCGGCCCAGCCCTCGGTGCGGCGCCGGAGCTCCGCGAGGATCGCCGGCTCGAGCCGCATCTCGTAGGTCTCGCGGAACAGCCGCTCGGTCTCGAGCACGTTGAATCGGAGGTCGTCGGTCCCGAGCTCGGCGACCTCGCCGAGCGCGCGCAGCCGCGCCAGCCGGACCGGCGGCTCGCGCCGGCTGGCGAACATGAACGACATCCGCTCCGGCCCGCGCGCCATGAGCTCGCGCAGGATGTGGCGGACGTCCGGCGAATCGTCGACCAGGTGAACGTCATCGAACACGAGCGCGGTCGGGTCGTTGGGCAGACCTCCGAGCTCGCGAAGGAACGTGTCGAGGACCGTGTCGAGCGAGGGTGACGTCGTCGCGGTCTCACGAAGCAGCGCGGCCGTCGACGGGCCGAAGTCCGGGACGTGGACGCGCACAGCCGCGACGAGGTACGCGATGAACCCGACCCAGTCGCGATCGCCGCGGTCGAGGCGAAACCACAGGACGCGGATGCGCGTTCGACGAGAGAAGTCGGCGAGCAGCGTCGTCTTGCCGTAGCCGGCCTCGGCCACCAGCAGGACGGCGCGGCGATGGATCTTGACCGA
The DNA here is from genome assembly GCA_035631615.1 of Candidatus Dormiibacterota bacterium. Classification (GTDB taxonomy): domain Bacteria; phylum Chloroflexota; class Limnocylindria; order Limnocylindrales; family CSP1-4; genus UBA5189. Next base: position 99,436 of record DASQIK010000016.1, read on the forward strand.
CAGCCACTCGAGGAGCCGGTCGCGCGCCAGCGTCTCCTCGCGGAGCGGCGGCGCCTGGACCTTGCTGACCTGAATCGGGTACTCGGACATCGTCTCGAGGTCCCCTCCCGTGGACGCGAGACTGGCGACGGCGCCTGGCCGTGCGCCCTCGACGACGAGCCGAGGTCGACGGCGCGGCGGACGCACGGTTGCGGCCCGGTCGGGCGTGTGCGTATCTGGGCGAATTGGGCTGGGCTGGGCACGCTCGCCGGGCCGGTCGAGCGGCGCGAACGATAGGGAGGCGTCGCGGCGCGTGTCAACGCTGGCCAGTGGGCGGCTGGGCATGCGTCGCATCTTGGCGACGCTGGCTCACCGGCCGATTACCGACCGGTGGACGGAGTGTGGATAGGTTGGGCGTCAGCCCTCGTACTCGAACCCGATCTTGAGGTCGACCCGGTACTCGACGATCTCGCCGTCCTCGACGATGGCGCTCGACTTCACGACCTCGACCGTCTTGATGTTGCGGACGGTTCTCGACGCGGTCGCGACCGCCTGCCGGGCCGCGTCGCTCCACGACTTCGGGCTCGTCCCGACCATCTCCCGAACGATGATCACGCCCATCTCACGCTCCTTCGACTGGCGTTGCCTTCCACGCCGTCAGTCTAGTCGCGAGGGCTGGCTGGTCTCCTCGGGCAGGAGCGGTCGCAACGCGAACGCTCCTGCCGATCGCGGTGCCGGGACGCACCGCCGAGCCCGGCGGGCCGCGCGAGTTGGGTCGGACCGCTTGACGCGGTGCGTATTCTCGCGGCCTGAGTTCCGAGCGGGAGCGGAACCGGATCGTACGGAGCCTCATCGGAGGACGGACACGGTGTACGAGGACCGGACGCTTACCTGTCGCGACTGCGGCGACAGCTTCATCTTCTCCGGCGGCGAACAGCGATTCTTCGCCGAGAAGGGGCTCGTCAATGTGCCGCAACGGTGCCCGACGTGCCGCGCCAACGCGAAGCGGGTGCGCATGGGCGGCCCGCGCGACTACCACGCTGCCGTCTGCAACGCGTGCGGCAATCAGGCGATGGTGCCCTTCGCACCTCGATCCGATCGGCCCGTCTACTGCAGCAGCTGCTACGACAAGGTCCGAGCCGGGCTCATCGAACCGGCGACCCCCGTCGCCTCGTAGTCGCCGCCCGAGGCCTTACGCCGTCTCGGCGTACCGCTGGCCTGCATAGGACTGGAACCGGGTCTGGCTCTTCCGGAACCACAGCTGGATGTCGCCGGTCGGGCCGTTGCGGTGCTTGGCGAGCTTGACGTTGATGACCTCGCCATCGAGGTCCGCGTCCTCGCCGACCTTCTCCTTCTCGCGGTAGAGGAACACGACGAGGTCCGCATCCTGCTCGATTGCTCCTGACTCACGGAGGTCCGACAGGCGCGGCTCCTTGGACTCGCGCATCTCCGGCTGGCGCGACAGCTGCGAGAGGGCGATGACCGGCACGGACAGCTCACGGGCCAGCGCCTTGAGGCCGCGGCTGATCTCGCTGACCTCCTGGACGCGGTTGGCGTCGCGGTTGGTCGTGGTCGCCTGCATCAGCTGAAGATAGTCGACGATCACGAGGTCCAGGCCCGACTCGGCCTGAAGGCGACGAGCCTTCGTGCGCAGCTCCATCGAGGTGATGTTTGGTGTGTCGTCCATGTAGAGCGACGCCTCCGAGAGGTCGTTCATTGCCGGCGCGAGTCGCGCGAAGTCGAGCTCCTCGAGGAAGCCGGAGCGCAAGCGCTTCGAGTCGATGTTGGCGACGCTCGAGAGCAGGCGGAGCACGAGCTGCTCCTTGCTCATCTCGAGGCTGAACACGCCGACGGTCTTCTTCTCGCGGACGGCCGCGTGCTCGGCAACGTTGAGCGCGAAGCTCGACTTGCCGACCGAAGGTCGGGCAGCGACCACGATCAGGTCGCTCTTCTGGAAGCCGGTCGTGAGCTGGTCGAGATCCGGGAAACCAGACGCGATGCCGCTCAGCTCGCCGCGGTGGGCGTGCAGGTAGTCGAGGCGGTCATAGGCGGAGTGGAGGAGCTCCTTGAGCTGGCTGAAGCCGGCGGTGATGCGCCGGTTCGAGACCTGGAACAGCTCCGATTCGGCGCGGTCGATCGCCTCCTGGATCTCGGCCGGATCCTCGTAGCCGATGCCGGCGATCTTGCCGGCAGCGCCGATCAGGTTCCGGAGCACCGCCTTGCGCTCGACGATCCGGGCGTACTGGACCGCGTGGACCGCGGTCGGCGTGGCATTCGACAGCTGCGACAGGTAGGAGCGGCCACCGGCCTGCTCGAGGTCCTCGGCACGCTCGAGCGACTCGGCGACGGTCACCAGGTCGACGGGCTCGCGGCGCTCGAACAGCTCGAGCATGGCCTTGTAGATGTTCCCGTGGGCCTGGCGGTAGAAGTCCTCGGGGCGAAGGAATTCCGCGATCTCGATGATCGTCTCCCGATCGATCAGGATCGCTCCGAGGACCGATTGCTCGGCCTCGAGACTGTGCGGCGGCAGGCGGTCGATCACCAGGAATAGCCTCGGTCGCGGTTGTGACACCTCTAGTGTCAGAGCGCGTGCCCTGGCTCCGATACCCGCTTATCCCCGACTTATCCAGCGATCACCAGATCGACGTGGATCGCCCGGCGACCCGATGTGGACGCCCTGTGGACGGTGTGTGCCGAATGGAATCGACCGGTCGTCTCGGCCGGTCCGGGACGACCGGTCAGTCCAGCTTGCGGATGACGCCGATGAGCTTCCCCTGGATCCTGACATCGTCGTAGAACTGGGGCTGATAGGCGGGGTTCGCTGGTTGCAGGCGGACGCGGTCCTTCTCGCGGAAGAAGCGCTTCAGCGTGACCGCGTTCTCCTCGACCTGGGCGACCACGATGTCGCCGTTGCGGGCGGTGGTCTGCGGCCGGATGAGGACGAAGTCGCCGTCGGCGATGTGCTCCTCGATCATCGAGTCGCCGCGGACGCGGAGGACGTACGCGTCGCCGCTCGGGGCGAGCAGGTCCGGGACCGACATCGTCTCCGACGCGTCCTGATAGGCCTCGATCGGGCCGCCGGCCGCGATCTCGCCGATGACCGGCAGGACGTGCGCCTCCGCGGTGATCGACTGCGGCACGAGCTCGTGCGTCAATCCGAGCTGGATCGCCGCCGTCGGGGTCAGACGGATCGCGCGGGACTGCGCGGCGCCGCGCTCGAGATAGCCCTCGCGCTCGAGCATCTGGAGATGGTGGTGAACGGCCGACGTCGAACTGAGGCCCACCGCCACGGCGATCTCGCGCACCGACGGCGGGAACCCGCGCGCCCGGAGCGTGCCGGCGATGTAGTGGAGGATCTTCAGCTTGCGATCCGCGTCGTGTCTCGTCACTCGTGACTCCCATGGGACGGTGGCCACGAGGATCATACCGAACGGGTGTTCGATGTCAAGCACGACGATCCGTGTCCGACGCTTCGACTGCTAGACTCTGCCGTCCGCTCCACGATGAGGTTTGCGAACGGCGATGGCGTCGAAATCGAACGACTCAACCGAGAAGGACACGCGTGACCGACGGAGCAAGCGCGGACGCAGCCCTGGCCTTCGCCGGGTGATCGCGGCCGCTGCGTTCATGCCGATCGCGACGCGCGCGCCGCTGTACGCCCGCCTGCTGTGGTCGCTGGTCAAGGACGATCGCACGCCGGCGTCACGCAAGGTCCTCCTCGGCGGCGCGCTCGGCTACGTGGTGCTCGGCCGCGACATCGTGCCGGACTGGATCCCCGTGCTCGGCCAGCTCGACGACCTCGTCGTCGTGGCGATCGCGACCGAGCTCTTCCTCGATGGTCTCGACGACGTGCTGCTCGCCGAGAAGCTGCAGGAGGCCGGTATCCCGCGGGCCGCCTACGACGAGGACATCGCGCGCGTTCGAAGGCTCATGCCCGGTCCGATTCGCCGCGTCGCCCGTCGCATCCCGGACGCAATCCGCCTCGCCACCGACGCGGCTGCCCGATCCGGGCTCCAGCCCGGCCTGCGCCGGTGGATCACCCGCGAAGGCGCCGCGGCCTGATCGTCGTCGCCGAAACACCGGCAGCCCTGCCGGCCCACAGGAGGTACTCGAGCGCGTGAAGGTCATCCTGACGAAGGACGTGGACAAGCTCGGCAAGTCCGGCGAGATGAAGACCGTTGCCGATGGCTTTGCCACCAACTTCCTGATCCCGCGAAGCCTGGCGGTGCCCGCGGCCGGCGGCGCCTACCGCGCCTGGCAGCACGACATCGCGTCGCGCGAGGACAAGCGCCAGCGCGAGCGGGCCGAAGCGGAGATCGCGGCCACGCGGATCGGCTCGACCACGCTCACCATGGGCGTCAAGGTCGGGGATGGCGGCAAGCTGTACGGCTCGATCGGGACGAAGGAGATCGCAGAGGCGCTCGGCCGCCGCGGCATCGTCGTGGACAGGCACAAGATCGAGCTCGACGAGCCGCTCAAGTCGCTCGGCACGTACAAGGTCGCGGTGAAGGTCTACAGCGGCCTCACGCCCGAAGTCACGGTGGTCGTCGAGCCCAAGGGGTAGGTCGGGTACGGCGGTGCGCCTCGGGCCGCCGGGGCGATCCTGCCAGATTCCACGGTGAGGAGCGTTCGGCTCGCCGGAGAGCGTGGAATGCCTGGACTAGCGGCGACCTGACGATCGTTTGCCGATGGGGCACGTTCAGACCCAAACACGGAAGCGGCCGCCCTGCTGACAAGCCGCGCCCTGCGCCACCCAGGATGGAATCTGGCAGGTTGCGCATCCCCCTGCGGTATTCGCCAGTCGAGTTGTCACGGTTCGGCGTGACAATGGCGGCGTGAGCGGGAATCCGCGACGAACGATCCTCCACGTCGACCTCGACGCGTTCTTTGCCGCGATCGAGCAGCGCGACCATCCGGAGCTGCGCGGCAGGCCGGTCGCCGTCGGGATGGGCGGGACGAACGATCGCGGGGTCGTGAGCGCGGCGTCGTATGAGGCCCGGAGGTTCGGCGTCCACTCGGCGATGCCGATCCGGACGGCGCGCCGGCTCTGCCCGGACTGCGTCTTCGTGCCGGTCGACGGTGCCAAGTACCAGCGCGTCAGTCGCGACGTGATGGCCATCCTCCGGCGATTCACGCCGCTCGTCCAGCCGATCTCGATCGACGAGGCGTTCCTCGACGTCACCGGGTCGCGCGCACTGTTCGGCGATGGCGAGGCGATCGCGCGCCGGATCAAGGCCGCGATCCGCGCGGAGCTCGAGCTCACGGCCTCGGTCGGCGTCGCGGCGACGAAGCTCGTCGCGAAGATCGGGAGCGACCTGCGCAAGCCCGATGGGCTCGTCGTCGTTCCGCCAGGCGAGGAGGCGACGTTCCTCGCGCCGTTGCCGATCTCGCGGCTGTGGGGCGTCGGGCCGTCGACGGCCACCGCGCTGCGCGACTTCGGCGTCGCCACGATCGGGGACCTGGCGAACCTCGATCGATCGGCGCTGGTGCGGCGGTTCGGGAAGCATGGGGCGTCGCTGGTCGATCGAGCCCACGGCCTCGATGGCGACCTGGTCGACGATCCCGACGCCGCGAAGTCCGTCGGGCACGAGCACACGTTCGACGAGGACACCGCGGACCCCGAGGTGCTCGAGCGCACGTTGCTGGCCATGTCCGAGGGCGTCTCTGGCCGGCTCCGCCATGCGAGGCTCAAGGCCGCAACGGTGACGGTCAAGATCCGGGACAGCGGCTTCAACACGGTCACCCGCCAGCGCGGGCTGCTCGAACCGACCGACCTCACCGACCCGATCTGGCGGACGGCGCTCGATCTAGCCCGCCCGGAGACGCGCGGCAAGCGCATCCGCCTGCTCGGCGTCACGGCGTCGGGGTTCGGCGTGCGCGAGCAGCTCGGCCTGTTCGAGGCCGGGGATGACCGGCAGCGACGCGTCGTCGAGGCCGCCGACGAGCTTCGGGAGCGGTTCGGGACGCGGGCGATCACCCGGGCACGATTGCTGCGAACCGGGATCCCGGCGCCATTCGAGCGCGACCTCGGGACCGCCGTCGAGCGGCGGGGGGAGCACGCGGTCGTCGAGGACGAGGCGGCGCGGCGGCGCAAGCGTCGTCCGCCGGGACCCAGGGCGACAGCCGCGCGTGCGACCGCCGAGGACGACATCGGCTCGGACGACGTGCTGTCGTCCGACGACGCCGAGGACGAATAGGCGACGACGATGTCGATTGAGCTCGTCTACGAGACGCACGCCATCACCACCGACAACGAACGCGGGATCGCGACCGGCTGGCGGCCCGGAAAGCTCTCGCCGGCCGGTCGACGGGGCGCAGAGGAGCTCGGCGCGCGTCGGCAAACGGATGGAACCGAGATCGTTTACGTCTCTGATCTGCAGCGCGCGTTCGAAACCGCCGTCATTGCCTTCGCGGGCTCGTCGACCCCGATCGTCCGCGATTGGCGCCTGCGCGAATGCAACTACGGTCGACTCAATGGGATGCGGCGAGCGAGGCTCGAAGCCCAGCGCACGCAACACCTGGTCGAGCCGTGGCCAGATGGCGAGAGCTACACCGATGTGGTCTTCCGTACCGCGCAGTTCCTCGAGGAGCTGGCAATGGAGGATTCCGGCCGCGTGCTGGTTATCGCGCATTCGGCGAACCACTGGGCGATCGAGCACCTGCTGCTCGGCAAGGATCTTGGGGCGCTCGTCGAGGCCGGGATGACGTGGCAACCAGGCTGGGAGTACAACCTGCCGGAGCGCTGGGAGCAGTCTCCTGTAACCCGGGTGGCGAGTGACAGCCAAGGTGGCACGGGCCTCTCCGAGGATGCCTTCGAAGCGTGAGCAGGGCTTGACATCGAACACCCGTTCGATCTAGCCTCTGGCCGAAACCGAACAGGCGTTCACGGCACCAGTGCCCGGTGACCGGAGCTCGCAATGGCCCCCCGAAAGGAGCCGCGAAATGGCGATGATCCGAGTCGAGCCGGTCGAGGTCCGGGTTCGTGCCGATTGGTTCGACGGCCGCCCCCGCGAGGTGACCCTCAACGGCCGGCGGCTTCGCGTCCTGGACGTCCTCGGCGTCCGCGACGAGAGCTCCGCGTTCCCGGTCGTGACCGGACCGCGCACGCTCTTCGAGATCGAGACGGCGGACGCCCGCCTCCAGCTGGCGTTCCGCCATCGATCCCGCCGCTGGACGATCGAAGGTGTGGAGACGCACGAGGCGTACAAGGCGGCATAGCACCCGCCGAATGCCAAACCGCCGACTTCGTGCCCGAGATCGGTGGCTGACCCGGGCGACTCCACGCCCAGGGTCTTCAAGCGACTCGGGACTGCGTGCCGGTACCACGCGGTTCCCGGGTCGCCATAATCGGGAGCGTGCATGCCCCGTCGTTTCGTGACCTGACGCTCACGGCGTTCGCCGACCGCCTCGCGTCCTCGGATCCGGTTCCGGGCGGGGGGAGCGCATCGGCGGTTGCGGCGGCACTCGGGGCATCGCTCGTGGCGATGGTTGCCGGGCTCACGCAGGGCCGACCCAGGTACGCCGAGCACGCCGAGCTCGCAGCGGCCGTCGGGCCGCGGGCACGGGCACTTGGGGGCGAGCTCTTCGACCTCGCAGACGCGGACGCGCAGGCATATGCCGCGTGCGCGTTTGCCATGAAGCTGCCGCGGGAGTCGTTCGAGGACAAGGAAGCGCGCGACCGCCAGCTCAGGGAGACGGCCGTGGTGGCAGCCGAGGTGCCGCTGCGCTCCGTCGAGCGTTGCCTCGACGCCCTGCGCCTCGCCGAGCTGCTCGCTGGGCGCTCGAACCGGAATGCTTCCTCGGACCTGCGGGTCGCGTCATTGCTCCTCGAGGCTGCCGCGGACGGCGCTGCCGCCAACGTGATCGTCAACCTGCCGCTCGTCGGCCCCGGGGAGTGGACGGACGCCACCGAGGCGCGCACCGGCGAATTGATGCGCGAGGTCGCGCTCGTCGCGAAGCGGGTGCGAACGGTCGTGGCGTCGGGCGAGGCACGGGCGCCGCTCGCCGACGTGCCAGACGACCTGCCCGACCTGCCGGCCGTCGCGGCGGCCCGGCCGGGAGCGTGAACCCCGCTCCTGCCTCTGCGACGGCGCACGCGCGACGCCTCGAGGGTGCCGCGTTCGCCACGGAGATCCGCGACCAAGTCGCCGCGGACGTGTCGCGCTACCTCGCCGATCACGGCTATCCGCCGGGCCTCGCGGTCGTCGTCTGTGGCCGCAGCGCGCCGTCCATGGTCTACCTGGAGCGGATCCTCAAGGCGTGCGCGCAGGTCGGGATCGCGGGCTCGCTCGTGGACGTCCCCGGCGACGACCCGGCGACCCAGGCGCGCGAGCTGGCCGCCGCGATCGAGCGGCTGAACGCGGACCCGCGCGTCGCCGGGATCATCGTGCAGATGCCGCTGCCGGCCGGCGTCGGCCTCCGGACCGTCGTCGATGCGATCGACCCGTTGAAGGACATCGACGGCATCCACCCGCTCAACGCGGGGCTGCTTCGCCTCGGCTACGAGGGCTTCATCCCGGCGACCGCCCACGCGGCGCTCGAGATGATCCACCGCTCCGGGGTCGCGCTTCGTGGTGCCGACGCGGTCGTCATCGGACGGTCGCCGGTCGTGGGCATGCCGCTCGCGTTCATGCTGACCAAGGAGGACGCGACGGTCACCGTCTGCCACTCGCAGACCCGTGATCTCGCCGCCAAGGTCCGGACTGCGGACGTGGTCGTCGTCGCGGCCGGCCAGCCGGGCCTCGTGACCGGCGCGATGCTCAAGCCCGGCGCGGTCGTCATCGACGTCGGGATCAACGTCGTCGAGGGGCATATCGTGGGCGATGTCGACTTCGCGTCGGCCGAGCAGGTCGCCTCGGCGATCACGCCGGTCCCCGGCGGCGTCGGACCGCTCACCAATGCGCTGCTGCTCAGCCATCTCATGCGCGCAGCCCAGCGCCAGGACCAGGCAAAGGAGCACTTCGAGGCATGACCACCGGGCCTGTCGCCACCACCGCCGGGACGATGCCATCGGGCACCCCGACCGATCTCGCGATCGCGCGCTCGGTCAAGCCGCGCCCGATCATCGACGTCGCCCGCGACCTCGGCCTCCGCGACGACGAGATCGAGCCCTATGGGTCCTCGAAGGCCAAGATCACCCTCGCGGGCATCGAGCGCCTCGAGCGAGAGCGGCCGCGCGGCAAGTACGTCCTGGTCACGGCGATCAGCCCGACGCCCCTCGGGGAGGGCAAGAGCACGACGACAGTCGGGCTGGCGCAGGGCCTGAACCGCATCGGGCACAAGGCCGCGGTGTGCATCCGCCAACCGAGCCTTGGCCCCGTCTTCGGGATCAAGGGCGGCGCCGCCGGCGGCGGCTACAGCCAGGTCATTCCCATGGAGGACTTCAACCTCCACCTGACCGGCGACGTCCACGCGATCGGCGCTGCCCACAACCTCGCGGCGGCGTTCATCGACAACCACATTCACCACGGCAATGCGCTCGGCATCGACCCGCTGAACGTGCTCTGGCCGCGCGTGCTGGACATCAGCGACCGCGCGCTTCGGAAGGTCGTCATCGGCCTCGGCGGCAAGGAGAACGGGTACCCGCGCGAGACCGAGTTCGTGATCACGGTCGCATCCGAGGTGATGGCCGTCCTCGCGCTCGCCTCGGACCTCAAGGACCTGCGGGCGCGTCTCGGGCGGATGGTCCTTGCGACCACCCGGGACGGCAATGCGATCACCGCCGAGGACCTCCACGTCGCCGGCGCGATGGCCGTGCTCCTCACCGACGCGATCAAGCCCAATCTGCTGCAGACCCTCGAGGGCGGCCCGGCGTTCGTCCATGCCGGGCCATTCGCGAACATCGCGCACGGGAACAACTCGGTGCTTGCGGATCGGGTGGCCCTCGCGACCAACGAGATCGTGTGCACGGAGGCGGGATTCGGCGCGGACATGGGCGCCGAGAAGTTCTTCGACATCAAGTGCCGGGCCTCCGGCCTGCACCCGGACGCGGCCGTCGTCGTCGCGACGATTCGCGCGCTGAAGATGCACGGCGGCGTCGGCAGGATCGTCGCCGGCAAGCCGCTCGATCCGGCCCTGCTCGCCGAGAACGTCGGCGCGGTCACGAGCGGCGGGGCCAACCTCGCGAAGCAGATCGAGAACGTGCGGCTGTTCAACGTGCCGGTGGTCGTGGCGATCAACTCGTTCCCGACGGACACGCCCGCCGAGGTCGAGGCCGTGCGCGCCGTCGCGCTCGCGGCCGGCGCCCGCGAGGCGGTGGTCGCGAACCACTGGGCGAAGGGCGGGGAGGGCGCCGAGGCGCTCGCGACGGCCGTCTGGGCCGCCGCCGAGGTCGGCGCGCCCGACTTCAAGCTCCTCTACCCGGACGACGCGTCGCTGACCTCGAAGATCGAGACGATCGCGACGCAGGTCTACGGGGCCGACGGCGTCGACCTGAGCCCGGTCGCCGCGAAGCAGCTCGCCCAGTACGAGGCACTCGGCTACGGGAAGCTGCCGATCTGCATGGCGAAGAGCCAGTACTCGCTCAGCCACGACGCGGCGCTCAAGGGGCGCCCGACCGGCTGGCGACTCCCGATCCGCGAGGTCCGACTGTCAGCCGGGGCAGGGTTCGTCACGCCGCTCGCCGGCGAGATGCGAACGATGCCGGGGCTGCCGTCGCGGCCCGGAGGCGAGAACATCGACCTCGACGCCGAGGGCGAGATCGTCGGGCTGTTCTAGGGGACGCGCCGCCCGATCGACCTATGCGGAGGCGTGCGCCGTCGCCACCTCGCCGATGATCCGGGCGATGTCGTGCGGCCGCGACCACATCGGCCAGTGGCTGGTCGGCAGGTCGATCCAGGTCGCGTTGCGGAGCTCCGGGATCCCCGCGAGCCACGCTGGCGTGGGGTGCTCCTCGCGAGCGTAGGTCTGGTACTGCTCCGCGCTGAACCCGGTGCAGATGAACGTGCTCGGGATATCGCGGCGAGCCTCGCTCCCGAGGTCGGCGGCCTCGCGCAGCACACCGCCGGGGACCGGCACTGCCCGTGCACGGAACGTCGCCTTCTGGGCCTCCGACAGGCCGGCGAGGTTCTCCTCCTCGGAGACGGCGGCCCAGTCCATGGGCTTCTCGATACCCTCGAACGCCGGGTCGAGGGCGCCGACGCCGGGCGCCGTGTCGACGTAGACCATCGCGGCGATCCTGTCCGGGACGTGGCCACTGGCGGCATAGCCGGAGAAGCCCGTCGCGCTGTGCACGGCGAGGACCACCCGCCCCGGAGCGGCGCTGACCGCATCGACGATCGCGTTGACGTGGTCCGCCATCGTGATCGTCGACCGATCGGCGTCCCTGGACTCGAGGCCGGGCAGCGTCAGGGCGACGACGTCGTGGCCGGCAGCCCGCAGGTCCGCCGCGACCACGTCCCAGGCCCAGCCACCCAGCCAAAAGCCGGGCACGAGGATGATCCGTGGTGTGCGCATCGCCTGATGCTACCGGCCGAGCCGAGCCCTCGCGCGGCCCGTCCAGGAGCGCGGGTTACAGCTACGTCGCGGCCTGGATGAAGGCGAACATGACCACCAGGCCAAGGGCGATCCCGCCGATCGCCGCCGCCCATGCCATGACGTTGACCGGTCCGAGCGCCTCGCCGCCGTGCGCGTGGTCGTCGTGGCCGTGCGTGTCGCCATGATCGTCCGGCGCGCCGTGGGGCCCGACGCTTGCCTCACCGGCGTGGTGATCCTGTCGTTCGGCCATCGGCCAAATCCTACACTCGGCCGGTGGCCCGGGATGCGCGGCTGCTGTTCCTCGCCCGAGCCGTCCGGATGTTCGGCTACGGCGCGCTCGGGGTCATCCTCGTGCTGTACCTGGCCGCGGCCGGCCTCGGTGCGGGCGAGATCGGGATCCTCCTGAGCCTCACCCTGGTCGGCGACACCGTCATCAGCCTGTACCTGACGACCCACGCGGACCGCATCGGGCGCCGCCGTACGCTCGTGATCGGGTCGCTGCTGATGGCGGCCGCGGGCGTGGTCTTCGCCGGCAGCACGGCCTTCGTCGTCCTCCTCGTCGCCGCCACGCTCGGTGTCCTGAGTCCGTCGGGCAACGAGGTCGGGCCGTTCCTGCCGATCGAGCAGTCCTCGCTGACCGAGGTCACGCCGAGCAACCGGCGAACGAACATCTACGCCTGGTACAACGTGGTCGGCTCGGTGGCGACCGCGCTCGGGGCGCTGGTCAGCGGGTTCGCGGTCGGCGCGCTCCAGGCCGCGGGCTGGACCGACCTCGATGCGTATCGCGCCCTGCTCGTCGGCTACGCGATCGTCGGGCTCGCGATCGTGCCGATCGTCCGGCTCGTGTCCCCGTCGGTCGAGGTCCCTCCCGTCGACATCTCGATCGCCCGCCGACTCGGGCTGCACCGATCCCGAGGCATCGTCGCCCGCCTCGCGGTGCTCTTCGGGCTCGATGCGTTCGCCGGCGGCTTCGTCATCACGAGCCTGCTCTCGTTCTGGTTCCACCAGCGCTTCGGCGTGCCCATCGAAGCCCTGGGCGCCATCTTCTTCGGGGCCCAGCTGCTCGCTGCCGTTTCTGCCCTCGCTGCGGCGAGCATCGCGGCGCGGATCGGCCTCATCAACACGATGGTGTTCACGCATCTGCCGTCGAACGTGCTGCTGATCCTGGTGCCGCTCATGCCCACGGTCGAGCTGGCCGTGATCGTCCTCCTGCTGCGATACAGCATCAGCCAGATGGACGTCCCCACCCGCCAGAGCTACACGATGGCGGTGGTCGATCCCGACGAGCGGTCGGCGGCCGCCGGGATCACCGGCATCGCGCGGACGACCGGTGCCTCGCTGTCGCCTCTCATCGCCGCGCCGCTGTTCGGGGTCGCGGCGCTCGCGTCGGTGCCGTTCTTCATCGCGGGCGGCCTGAAGATCCTCTATGACATCGCGCTGTGGCGGGCGTTCCGTGCCCATCCCGCCCCCGAGGAGCGCGACTGAACGGCGCAAACACACACGCGTCGACCAAGGTGGGGCGTCTACGCCGGATTCGGGCCCCGGCGCCAGCCCGGCCTGCCGAGGCGCAACCAGATGAACAGGGCGACCAGGAGCACGGCGGCGACCGCGATCGCGAGGTCGAACGGCTGGAGGGCGTGCCGGATCGCGACCCAGTTGCCGCCGAGCTGGATGCCGGCCCAGACGAGGGCGATCGACCAGGGGATCGCACCGAGCGTCGAATACAGGACGAACTTGCCGAGGGGCATCCGAGCCACGCCGGCGGGAAACGAGATGAACGTCCGCACGATCGGCAGCAGGCGGCTGAAGAAGGCGGTCGCCGGTCCGTATTTCTGGAAGAAGCGGTCCGCGAGCACGAGCTCGTGGTGGCGGATCAGCAGGTACTTGCCCCAACGCTCAAGGAACGGCCGCCCGCCCCATGCGCCGATGCCGTAGCCGATGAGCGATCCGACCGTGTTGCCGAGCGTCGCCACGATCACGACGATCCAGAAATCCCAGCGGACGCGGGTGATCGGCTCGAGCTGGGTCGGGTCGGAGATGAGGAAGCCGGCATACGGGAGGACGAGCTCCGAGGGCAGGGGGATCATCGCCGATTCGATGCCCATGGCGACGCCGACGCCGACGTAGCCGACCGCGCCGTAGAGATGGTTCAGGAACGGGATGACGATCTGGTCGATGAAGGCAAGCATCGGGGGAAGATAGCCGACTATCCTCCGCCCGTGACCGACCACGTCGCGTTGACCGGCGCCGACCTCACCGTCGCCGACGTGGAGGCGGTGGCCCGCCGCGGCGCCGCGGTCGTCCTTGACCCGGCCGCGAAGGCCCGCATGGAGGCGTCACGGGCCGTCGTCGAACGGCTCGTCGACGAGGGCGCCGTCGTCTACGGCGTGACGACCGGGGTCGGCTTCCTGGCCAACCGGTCGATCGACCGCGCCGACGCGGCACGACTCCAGGAGAACCTCCTCGTCAGCCATGCGGCGGGCGTCGGCGAGCCGCTCCCGCGCGAGGTCGTGCGGGCGATGCTCCTGCTCCGCGCCAACACGCTCGCGCTCGGGTTCTCCGGGGCGCGCCCGATCATCGCCGAGCGCCTGATCGACTTCCTCCGCCTCGGGATCCACCCGGTCGTGCCGGCACAGGGCTCCGTGGGCGCCTCGGGGGATCTCGCGCCGCTGGCCCACCTGGCGCTGCCGCTGATCGGCCGCGGGCAGGTGGAGTTCCGCGGGCACGTGGTCCCGGCGCTCATTGCGCTGCGCGAGACGGGCCTCGAGCCGCTGGTGCTCGGGGCCAAGGAGGGGCTCGCGATCCTGAACGGGACGCAGCTGATGTCCGCGCTCGGCGCGCTCGTCGCCGCGGACGCGGCGCGGCTGATGGTCACCGCGAGCGTGGCGGCGGCGATGTCGGTGGAGGCGCTGCTCGCGACGGACATCGCGTTCGCCGCCGCACTCCAGGCAGCGCGCCCGCATCCGGGCCAGGTCGGGGTGGCCGCCGAGCTCCGCTGGCTCCTGCGTGAGAGCACGCTGCAGCAGTCGCATCACGCGTCCGCCCACAAGGTCCAGGACCCGTACTCGCTGCGCTGCGTCCCCCAGGTCCACGGCGCGGTCCGCGACGCGCTCGACCACCTCGGGCGCGTCCTCGCCATCGAGATGAACGCGGCCACGGACAACCCGCTGATCTTCCCGGACGGTGCAGTCGCGGACGCGAGAGCGCAGGCGACCGGCGGCGGACGCGTGATCTCTGGCGGCAACTTCCATGGCGAGCCGATCGCGCTCGCGCTCGACTTCGCCAAGCTCGCCCTGGCCGAGCTCGGCTCGATCAGCGAGCGGCGGATCGCGCAGCTCGTCGACCCGAACCAGAGCTGCGGGCTGCCCGCCTTCCTCGCCTCGGACTCCGGGCTCGACAGCGGCTACATGCTGCTCCAGTACACCGCCGCGGCTCTGGCCTCGGAGAACAAGGGCCTTGCGCATCCCGCGTCCGCGGACTCGATCCCGACGAGCGCGAACCAGGAGGATCACGTCTCGATGGGCCCGATCGCGGGCCGTCAGGCACGGGTCGTCGTCGAGCACGTGGAGCGGATCATCGCGATCGAGCTGCTGTGCGCCGCACGCGCGCTCGATCTCCGGCTGGCCCTCGTTCCCGGCGCCGTTCCCGGCGCCGGCGTCGTCGCCGCGCACGCCGCGATCCGGCGGGTGGTCCGGCCGTGGGACGGCGATCGCGAGCCGGGGCCCGACGTCGAGGCGGTCACGCGACTCGTCCACGACGGTGCCCTTGCGGGGCTTGCCGACCCGGCGGGCGAGGTGGCATGACGGCGGTTCGGATCGTGGACGTGACCGACGCGGCCGGGTTCGGACGAATCCCGCCATGCGTCGACCCGGGGTTCGACCATCGGACGTGCGACTACTGGGAGGACGACCGGCGCGGCTCGAAGGCCGCCCGGCTGTCGTGGCTCGAGCCGGCGCCGCCACCGGCCGCCCGTCCGAGCCTCGCCGACAATCCGTTCGCGCCACCCGACCGCGGGCCCGCGTTCAACCCGTTCGACCCGAAGGCCGCCAACCGGCCGGCCGCGGGGAGCTTCCTCGACCCGTTCGCGGATGCGGACAACGAGGCGATCGACAACCCGTTCGCGCCGAGGCGGGATCGTGGGCCCGCCGTTGCGCCGGACGCCCCGCGCAAGGTCCAGCTGCTGGGGCGCGGGCTGGCCGTGTTCGGGAGCTATGCGAAGGTCCTCGAGGCGGACGGCGAGCCCGCGGTGTACTGCCAGTTCGGACCGCTCTCGGCGTATCCGCGCGCCCAGCGCGTGCGCGACCTGTATCCGAAGCTCCCGAGCGCGCCGCTGCCGGCGGTGATCACGTGCATCGCGACGACATCGGCGGCGCGGGGCAGGGGCCTCGCGAAGGCGCTCGTCGAGGCGGTGGTCGAAGACCTGACGGCGCGCGGATTCTCCGCCGTCGAGGCGTATCCGGAGCCCGAGGCACGCGCCGACGCCACGAGCGCGGCAAACCCGGCATTCTGGCGGGCATGCGGGTTCGAGCTGGCGGTCGACGACGACCGGTTCCCGGTCGTGCGGCGGGAGCTGTGAATCTCGCTCCCGTGGCGGCCCACCGCCGGGCGCCCGCGACGCTTTCCCTCGCGATCTGCCTGGCGCTGGCCGCGTGCTCCACGGCCGCGCCCACATCCGTCCCCTTGTTCTCGGGGAGCGGCCCGGGCGCAACCGCCGCGACCCTCCCGCCCGCGAGCTTCGGGCCGCCGCCGAGCCAGACGCCACCCGACGACGCCGCGCCGCTCAGTCTCGACAGCTCGCTCCTGGCGCTGCTGCCCGCGACCGTCGCCGGCATCAACGTCACCGAGGATCCCGACGCCGCGGCGGCGTCGCTCGGCAACGCTTCGCTGCCGGCGCTTGCGACCGCGCTCGACGCTGCCGTCGCGGTCGATGCCGGGAACGGCAACCTGGTGTACGCGCTGGTCGTGCGGATCCGGCCGACCGCGTTCGGGGACGAGGCCTTCCGGCAGTGGCGCGACTCGTACGACCAGGGCGCGTGCGCGGCGGGCGGCGGCGTCATCGGCAATGCAGGGGCGACGCTCGGTGGCCGTCAGACGTTCATCACGAGCTGTGTCGGCGGCATGCACACCTACCACGTGTTCCTGAAGAGCCAGGGCATCGTGATCTCGGCGTCGGCGATCGGGCCGGGACGGTTCGGCGAGCTGCTCGTCACGAACCTGCGCGTGCCCTCGTGAGCGGCGCGCTGCCAGGCGCACGGCCCGTGCGCGCGCCGCGCGGATCGGAGCTGAGCTGCCGCGGCTGGCAGCAGGAGGCCGCGCTCCGCATGCTCATGAACAACCTCGACCCGGAGGTCGCCGAGAACCCGGACGCGCTCGTCGTCTACGGCGGGACCGGGCGAGCCGCGCGGAGCTGGGCCGCCTTCGACGCGATCGTTCGCGAGCTGCGAACGCTTGCCGACGACGAGACGCTCCTCGTCCAGAGCGGCAAGCCCGTCGGCGTGCTCCGGACCAACGCCTGGGCGCCGCGGGTGCTGATCGCCAACTCGAATCTCGTCGGCAAATGGGCCAACTGGGACACCTTCCGCGAGCTCGAGCAGGCCGGCCTGACGATGTACGGCCAGATGACCGCGGGGTCGTGGATCTACATCGGCACGCAGGGCATCCTCCAGGGCACCTACGAGACGTTCGCGGAGCTCGCCCGCCAGCATTTCGGTGGGACGCTGCGCGGCCGGATCGTGCTCACGGCGGGCCTCGGCGGCATGGGCGGTGCCCAGCCGCTCTCGGTCACGATGAACGAGGGCGTCTGCCTGGCGATCGAGGTCGACGAGGCGCGGGCCGCGCGCCGGCACGACATCGGCTACGTCGACCGCGTCACGAACGATCCCGGTCAGGCGCTCGCGATGGCCCGAACCGCCGCGGACAAGGGCCAGGCGGTCTCGATCGCGCTCGTCGGCAATGCCGCTGAGATCGAGCCCGCCTGGGCGAAGGCCGGGGAGCGGTTCGACGTCGTCACCGACCAGACCGCCGCGCACGACTCCCTCGTCGGCTACGTGCCCGCCGAGATCTCGCTCGACGACGCCGCGCTCCTGCGCGAGCACCAGCCCGACGAGTACGTCCGCCGCGCAACCGCCTCGATGGCCGTGCACGTGCGCGCGATGCTGGCATTCCATCGGGCTGGCGCGATCGTGTTCGACTACGGCAACAACCTGCGCGCGCAGGCGAAGGACGCCGGCGTCGAGGACGCATTCGACTACCCCGGCTTCGTGCCCGCGTTCATCCGGCCCCAGTTCTGCGAGGGCCGCGGCCCGTTCCGGTGGGTCGCCCTGTCCGGCGACCCGGCCGACATCGTGCGCACCGACCGGGCGATCCTCGAGCTGTTCCCCGGCGACGAGCCGCTCGCTCGCTGGATGCGCCTGGCGGAGGAGCGCGTGCCGTTCCAGGGGCTCCCGGCCCGGATCTGCTGGCTCGGCTACGGCGAGCGGGCGAAGGCCGGGCTCGCGTTCAACGAGCTGGTCCGGACCGGCGAGGTCTCGGCGCCGATCGTGATCGGGCGGGACCACCTCGACTCCGGCTCGGTCGCGTCACCGAACCGGGAGACCGAGGCGATGCTCGACGGCAGCGATGCGGTCGCGGACTGGCCGCTCCTGAACGCGCTCGTGAACACCGCGGCGGGCGCGACCTGGGTGTCGATCCACCACGGGGGCGGGGTCGGCATCGGCTACAGCCAGCACGCCGGGATGGTCGTCGTCGCCGACGGCACGGACCTCGCGGCCCGGAAGCTCGAGACGGTCCTGACGACCGATCCCGCGATGGGCGTCCTCCGCCACGCCGACGCAGGCTACGAGCGCGCGATCGAGGTCGCGCGGGAGCGGGGCGTCCGAATCCCCATGCTGGACGACACCTAGGCGGGCTCGCCGACCGGCGGCGCGACCATCCCGCGGTCCGGGTCCCGCACGCCCGGCAGGAGCAGGAGCATGCCCATCAACGCGGCCCCGAGCAGGCCGCCGCCGATGATCGTGGCCTCGGGCCCGAAGACGGCGGCCACCGGGCCCGTCAACAGGAACGAGACCGGCACGAGCCCGGTCGAGACGAGCCAGTCGAGGCTCGAGACGCGGCCGAGGAGGTTCCTCGGGACGAGCTGCTGGAGCATCGTCTCCCAGATGATCGTCCCCACCTGGAACATCGCCTGCAATGCGAAGCAGATCAGCAGCGCCTGCCACAGCGCGGTCATCACCCCGAACGCCGCGATGAGGGCCACCCCGAGCGTCCAGGCGGCGTACATCACCGTCACCCGGCGGGCGGGCATGCCCAGGACCCCGGTCGCGACCGATGCAACGATCGAGCCGATGCCGCCCGCCGCGAAGATCAGGCCGAGGGAATCGGGTCCGAGCAGGAGGCGGTTCTTGATGAGGTAGGGGACGAGCACCTCCATCGGCCCCATGAAGACCAGCAGCGAGAACATGGCCGCGAGCAGCGTCGCCCAGATCCAGGGCACGGATCGGACGTAACGGAGGCCGTCGCGGACCTCCGTGAGGGTCTGCCGAATGCCATGGCCCGCGACGGGTCGCCGCATCGGTCGGGCCCGGATCGCGAAGACCGCCGCGGCCGAGACCAGGAACGAGGCCGCATCGATGGCGAACGCGAGCGGCGGCCCGGCGACGGCGACGACGATGCCCGCCACCGCCGGTCCGACCATGCGCGCGATGAACGGGCGGTACATGCCGGCAAAGGCATTGGCGGCCGGCAGCTGCTCGTTCGGGACGAGCTCGGGGACGATCGACGACGAGGCGGGGTTGAAGAACGCGTTGCCGAGGCCGACGAAGGCGTACAGGACCGCGATGTGCCAGAGCTGGATCAGCCCGGTCGCCGAGAGGACCGCCATGGCCCCGATCGCCGCCGCTCGGACCAGGTCGGCCGAGATCAGGAGCTTGCGGCGGTCGTACCGATCCGAAAGCGCGCCTGCGATCAGGAGGAACAGCACCATCGGCACCGTGCCGGCGACGCCGACGAAGGCGAGCGCCGTCGGGACGTTGCTGATCGCGTAGACCTGCCACGTCAGTGCCAGGAAGAAGAACCCGTCGCCGAAGAGGGAGACGACGCTGCCACCGACGAGAAGGGCGTAGTCGCGGTGCCGAAGCGGCTGCAGGAGCCGCGCGCTGGCGAGGCGGCGCGGCAGGCTCATGCCGGCGCAGCGTCCTCGGTTGCCGAGGTTGCCGACCCTGCGGGGGCGGCCGCCGGCGCCTGCTGGAACCGCTGCTCGAGGCCGAGGTTCCGGACCGACGGCGACAGGAGCGAGCCGAGTGCAAGGAGGGCCATCCCGCAGCCGGCGACGATCATCGTCCCGTCCACGCTGAGCTGGACCGCGGCGCCCGCGACGAACATCGAGAGCGGAATCAGCCCGACGGAGCCCGTGATCATCAGGCTCATCACGCGACCCATGAGCTCCGGCGGGATGCGGCCCTGGATCCAGGTGATCCCGAGCAGGTTGCCAACGCCGAGCGCCGTCCCGGAGATCCCGATGACGAGGGCCGCCAGGAGCGTCGTGTGCACGAACGCGATCGCCGCGACGCCGAGGCCGGCGACCGCGAGCGTCCCGATCACGATCGGGCCGAGCCAGGCGCCTCTCGGCGCGGGCAGGATCGAGGCGATGATCAGGCCCAGGAGGGACCCGCCGCCGAACGCGGCCATGACGATCCCGAAGCCAGCCGCGCCCTCCGGGAGCCGCGAGTAGGCGATGAACGGCATGCCGACCTCGAACGGCCCGACGATGAACAGGTTGCCGGCAAGGCTCACCACGATCACGGCGCGCAGGCCGGGCGAGCTCCAGACAAAGCGGACGCCCTCCCGGATCGACTCGAGGATGGACCCGTGCTCCTGGGCGTTGTGCGCCCGCGGGCGGATCAGCCAGAGCGTGACGAGCGAGGCGAGGAAGGTCGCCGCGTCGAACAGGAGCGCGATCCCGATGCCGCCATCCGTCGCGCCGGCGCTGCCCGACCCCAGCGCCGCGATCACGACCCCGGCGATCGCCGGCCCGACGAGGACGGTCGCCTGCGCGGTGCCCTGGACGATGCCGTTGGCCCGCTGGAGCTGGTCACCCTCGACCAGCTCGGGCACGATCGAGGTCTGGGCCGGGAAGAAGAACGCATCGGCCACCCCGAACACCAGGGCGAAGGCGTAGAGCATCCAGAGCTGGGCGGCGCCGGCCAGGACGACCAGTCCGAGGGCCGTGACGGCGACCAGGCGGACGGCATTCGAGCCGAGCATCACCCGGCGCGGCGAGAACCGGTCCACGGACACACCGCCGACGATCATCAGGAGCGCACGTGGCACGGCCATCAGCGCCAGCACGCCGCCGAGCGCCAGGGCGCTGCCGGTCAGGACGAGGGCGAGCCATGGCAGGGCGATCAGCGCGAACTGGTCGCCGAGCGACGAGATCGCCTCGCCGGTCCAGAGGAGCCGGAAGTCGCGGACGCCAAAGGGCGAGCGAGAGGTGGTCGCGGGTGCGGTGGTCGTGGTCATGCGAGGTCTCCTGCTGCCGTGGTCATGGTGACCTGCGGCGCGGATCAGCGGGCGGCAGCGCTCAGGCGGCGAGGCGCGGGCGCCCAGCCGAGCAGCGAGCTGAGCGTCGTCGCGATCGAGCGCGTGGGCCGGCCGGCATCGCGGGCGGCCTGGGCGTCGCGGAGCTCGGTGCCGATCTGGCGGAGCTCGGCGAGGCGATGGTCAAGGTTGACTTGCGAGGCGAGCATGTTCCGGTCCCCCTTCGTGGTGTGCGGTTGATTGGCGGACTATGGCATAGGTACTTTCGAAATGTCAATACCAAGTTTCGAAAAGTGATAGCACATGGTTCTTTCGCGCCGGTCCTGCGGTCCGACCGCCGGCTGTGTCACGATCTCGGCATGCTCGTGGAGTCGGTCCCGAACTACTCGGAGGGGCGACGCCTCACCGTTGTCGATCGGCTCGCGGCGGCCGCTCGCGGGACTCCCGGGGCGTACCTGCTCGACCGGACGAGCGACGCCTCCCACAACCGCTCGGTGCTGACCCTCGCCGGCGACGCGCCGGCGGTGGAGCGGGCGCTCGAGGCCACGATCGCAACGGCGATCGAGTCCATCGACATGGAGCGACACACGGGCGCGCACCCGCGGATCGGGGCGGTCGACGTCATCCCGTTCGTGCCGCTCGGCTCGACGACGATCGAGGATTGCGTGGCGCTGGCCCGGTCATTCGGGGCACGGGTCGCGGACCGGTTCGGGCTGCCGGTCTACCTGTATGCGCGCGCGGCGACCCGCCCGGACCGCGTGCGGCTCGCCGACGTTCGCCGTGGCGGCTACGAGGCGGTCCGCGACGAGATCGGCGATCCGGCGATGGACCGGCGCCCGGACTTCGGGCCGGCGGCGACGCATCCCCGGGCCGGTGCCGTCGCGGTCGGCGCCCGGCCGTTCCTGATCGCCTGGAACATCAACCTCGACTCGAACGACGTCGAGGTGGCCAAGCGCATCGCCAGGCAGGTGCGGGAGTCGGGGGGCGGCCTGCCCGCGGTCCAGGGCAACGGCTTCATGATCGAGGAGCTCGACGCCGCCCAGGTGTCGATGAACCTGCTCGACTTCGCCACGACCCCGATGTGGCGCGTCTACGACGAGGTCGCCCGGCTGGCGGACACGGAGGGCGTCGGAATCCGCGAATCGGAGCTGATCGGGCTTGCGCCGCAGGCGGCGCTGGATGGCGTCGCCGTGCACGCCGGCGCCGATCCGGCGGCCGGCCCGGAGGCGAGATTCGCCGCTGCCGCCGGCTACCTGCGGCTGCGCGACGCCAGCCCGCTGATGGTGCTCGAGGAGCGGCTCGCGGCGGCGCGCGCGTCGGCCGGCTGATCGAGCCGCCGATGGGCCTGCGCCTGATCCAGGGCGGGCGCTCCACGGATGGCGCGCCGGGCCTGCTCATCGAGCATGCCGCGGAGGTCGCGACGATGGCCGGCGGGATCCGCCTCGGCGTGCGGATGGACGACCCGGCACTGCTCGTCGCGCCGGGTGGCGATCCCCGACACGAGGCGGCGCCCGCGGTCGCGTGCTGGGAGGGCCGGATCCTCGCGGCTGGACCCCGCAACGACCTGCTCAGGGCGATCGAGGGGAGCAACTACCCGATCCCACGCTTCGCCAGGCTCGACGCGGGCGGCGGCACGGTGACGCCGGGCCTGATCGACCCGCACACCCATCTCCTGTTCGGCGGCTCGCGCGAGGGCGAGCTGGTCCTTCGCCAGCGCGGCGCCGACTACCTCGAGATCCTGCAGGCCGGCGGCGGGATCCTGTCGACCGTGGCCGCGACCCGCGCGGCCACCGACCAGCAGCTCGCCGACCACGGCCGCCGCTGGCTGGGCGAGATGCTCGCCCACGGCACGACCACGATCGAGGCCAAGTCCGGGTACGGCCTCGACCTGCCGACCGAGCTCCGCCTGCTCGACATCGCGTACGAGCTCGGCAAGGAGGGCCCGGTCGACGTGCTGCCGACGTGGCTCGGCGCCCATGCCGTCGCGCCCGAGTTCCGCGGCCGCCCCGACGGCGCCGAGGCGTACGTCCGGTACCTGCTCGAGGAGCAGCTCCCCGGCGTCGTGGCCCAGGGCCGAGCCAGGTTCGCGGACGTGTTCTGCGAGCGCGGCGTCTTCAACCCGGCGCAGTCCCGCCGCATCCTCGAGGAGGCCGCCCGGCTCGGGCTCGCCTCGCGGCTGCACGCCGACGAGCTGGCGCCCAGTGGCGGAGCGGAGCTCGCGGCCGAGATCGGTGCGCTTTCGGCCGACCACCTCGCGGTCCCCTCCGACGCGGGTGTCGATGCGCTCGCCGCCGCGGCCGCCGCGGGACATCCCGTCATTGCGGTCGTCCTCCCGGCGACGACCTGGTTCCTCATGCACGACGAGGTCGCGCCGGCGCGCCGATTCATCGAACGCGGGATTCCGGTCGCGCTGGCGACCGACTTCAACCCCGGAACGTCACCAACCGCGAGCCTGCCGCTGGTGATGACGGTCGCCTGCCTCGAGCTGAAGCTCACGCCCTCGGAGGCGCTCGCGGCGGTGACGATCAATGCCGCCGCGGCGCTCGGGCTCGCCGACGAGCTCGGCTCGATCGAGACCGGCCGCCACGCCGACCTCGCGATCTGGAACGTTCCCACGCACCGCCAGATTCCGTACTGGCCCGCCGCGGACCTCGTCCGCGCCGTCATCAAGCGGGGTCGCGTGGTCCTGGAGCGCGCCCCGGCCTAGACCTTGCCGCGGGACTCCAGGAGGACGGTGGTCGTCTCCTGCGGGAGGGTCGAGATCGTGACCGAGAGCTTGGGCTGGGCGGTGGGGTCGCCGCCCATCTCGTGGAAGAACTTGCCGACCGCCTCGACACAATCCGCGTCGTCGGCGCAGACGGGCATCGCGATGACGAGCTTGGGGTCCAGCTGGGCGATGAGCGCCGCCGTCTTCGTCGCCGTCAGCGAGCCGCCGACCGGCACGCACGCGATGTCGACCGGCCCGATGTCGCCGAGCTCCTGCTGCCCGAGCAGGTGGCCGACGTCGCCCAGGTGGATGGTGTGGAGCCCGTCGAGCTCGACGACGAAGGCCGTTCCGTCGCCGCGCTGCTCGCCCCTTGCTTCGTCGCGGTAGGTCCGGACCCCGGTCAGGAGGACGTCGCGGACCTCGTACTCGCCCGGTCCATCCACGCTGAAGGAGCTCTCGAGGCTGGTCGGCAGGACCGTCCTGCCGTCTCGCGTTCGCTTGCCCTTCGCCTTCGCGAGCGGCGCGTCGTCGGCGTGGCTGTACGTGGCGATGTCACCGGTGATCCCGCGCCCGGTCGGCCCAACGATGGACTGGTACGCGTCAGCGACCACGACGGCGTCGCGCCC
Source organism: Candidatus Dormiibacterota bacterium (assembly GCA_035631615.1). GTDB lineage: Bacteria > Chloroflexota > Limnocylindria > Limnocylindrales > CSP1-4 > UBA5189. The sequence continues at coordinate 123,757 of DASQIK010000016.1, forward strand.
CCGCAGCCGCACGCACGTCCCGCCATACCAGGTGATCTCCATCGCCCGATTCTGTCACACGTGACGCACCGCCCGATTGCGTGAAACAACCGAACGACAACCAGCCGCCCACGAGAAACCCTCTCTGGCTGATGGCTTGCAGCGGGGGCACAGGGCCAAGGTCCGGCAGATCGCGGTCGTCGAAGGCAAAAAGAAGACCGGGAGCGCCTGCCCAATCGGCGCCCCCGGTCGGAGGGAGGGAGGATGGAACCTCGAGGGTTCGGTCCGAGGAGGACACTAGATGTCAGGTGTTCAGACGCAGCCCGCCAAGCGATTAAGAAACGCCAACGCGTCCGAAGGTCCCGGCGACGGCGGCCTGCGGGGCCGGTACGATCGCGAGCCGATGCCTCCGAACACCCTCCGTCGCGCGCTCGCGGTTGCGCTGGCCTTCGTGGTCGCCGCGTGCAGCGCGACGACTCCGACCGCCCCGGCGGCGACCCTGGGACCGACGCCACCGTCGGCGACCGCCGCCCCACCGACGCCGACCCCGATCCCCAAATCGGCGGCGGAGCAGTACGCGGCGATTCGCGCCCAGGTCGAGCAGATCCGCGGCCTCCAGCCGACCGGCGACGTTGCCCCGGTGACGATCGACGAGACCCAGCTCCGGGCCAACCTCGGCGCCGAGTTTGATGCGTCGAACACCGCGGCCGACATCAGGAATGCCGAGGACGAGCTGATCACCCTCGGGCTGCTGCCCAGAGGCTCGTCCCTCAAGGCCCTGACGCTGGATCTCGAGGCCGGCCAGGTCGCCGGCTATTACTCGCCCGAGAAGAAGCAGCTGTTCGTGGTCAGCCGCTCGGGTGGCCTCGGCGGCGCGGAGCTCGTGACGTACGCCCACGAGTTCACCCATCAGCTCCAGGACCAGCGGCTCGACCTCCAGGGGCTCGCGCTCGACGTCCACGATCAGGCCGATCGCTCGCTCGCACGCCTCGCGCTGGTCGAGGGTGACGCCACCTCCGTCCAGAGCACGTGGATGACCGAGAACCTCAGCGCGCAGCAGCTCGGGCAGGTCATGAGCGCGGCCATGGACCCGGCGGCCCTCAAGGCCCTGTCGGATGCGCCGCGCTATCTCCGGGAGACGGCGCTCTTCCCGTACAACGACGGGTTCGCGTTCGTCACGGGGCTGATCGCGCAGGGCGGCTATGCGGCCGTGAACGCCGCGTTCAAGGACCCGCCCGCCTCGACCGAGCAGATCCTCCACCCGGCGAAGTACCAGCAGCACGAGGCGCCGATCGTCGTGCATCTGCCGGCGAAGCTTGCCTCGACCCTTGGGCCTGGCTGGTCGATTGCCGCCGAGGACACGCTCGGCGAGGAGGTCATCAAGATCTGGCTCGAGCAGGTGCTGTCGGCGCCCGACGCCGCGGCCGGCGCCGCCGGCTGGGGCGGCGATCGCCTCGCGCTGCTGCGCGGCCCCAACGGCGCCGTCTCAATCGGCCTGCGGACCGAATGGGACACCCCGGCCGACGCGGCGGAGTTCCTGGCCGCCGCGGTCAAGACCGAGGCCGGGCTCGGCCTGCACGCAAGCGCCCAGAGCGTGGCGGGCTCGACCGTGGTCACGATCGCGATCGGCGACGGCAGCGCGGTCCTCGCGGCTGCGCTGGCGAAGTAGCGGCTACATCGCCTCGGGCGCGGAGATCCCGAGGAGGCCGAGGGCGTTCGCGAGTGAGATTCGCGTCGCATCGACGAGGGCCAGCCGCGAAGCCGAGCGCGCCGGCTCGTCGAGATCCACGACGCGGGCGTCGCGGTAGAAGGCATGGAACGCCGTGGCGAGCTCGGTCGCGTAGGTCGTGACGCCCTGGGTCTCCTGTGCCGCGGCCGCGTCCTCGACGACCTCGGGCAGCCGCGCAACGATCAACGCAAGCGCGCGCTCCTCGGCGCCGGCGAGCGCGCCCGCCAGGGATGGTGCGGCGGCGAGCCCGGCCGCGGCCGCCTTGCGGAGGATCGCGGCAATCCGCGCGTGCGCGTACTGCACGTAGTAGACCGGGTTCTCGCTCGACTGCCGCCTGGCGACCTCGATGTCGACGTCCATGTTCACGTTGGCGCCGCGGCTCGCGAAATACCAGCGCGCCGCGTCTGCGCCGAGCTCGGCGAGCAGGTCGTCCAGCGCGATGAACGTGCCTGCGCGCTTCGACATGGACAGCTCCTGGCCGTTCTCAACGAAGTGCACCCAGCCGGTCAGGATCATCTCGACGGCCGACTTGTCGAAGCCCATCGCCTCGGCGGCGTTGCGCACTCGCGCGACGGTCCCGTGGTGATCCGCGCCCCAGATGTAGATCAGGTGGTCGAAGCCGCGGCTGAACTTCTCGGTCACGTAACCGATGTCGTACGCGAAGTAGGTCAGTGAGCCATTCGAGCGGATCACGACGCGGTCCTTGTCGTCACCGAACGCCGTCGAGCGGAACCACGTCGCACCGTCGAGCTCGTACAGGTGCCCACCCTCGCGCAGGCGCGCGATCGCGCGCTCGACCCAGCCGTTCGCGGTCAGGCTGCCCTCGGAGGTCCAGACGTCGAACCTGACGCCCAGTGCGGCGAGCGAAGCCTCGATGCCCGTCCGGATCCGATCGGAGGCCCACTTGCCGGCCGCCCAGGTGCGGGCTTCCTCCGCCGGGACGTCGGCACCCGGCGTGGACAGTGCCTCGGGCAGCTCCGGCGCGAGCTCGACCACGTACTCGCCGTGATAGCCGTCCTCGGGGATCGGGCGGCCCTCGCGGATGGCCAGGATGGAGGCGCCCAGGTTGCGGACCTGCGCCCCGGAGTCATTGAAGTAGTACTCGCGCGTCACCCGCTGGCCGCCCGCCTCGAGGACGCGCGCCAGCAGGTCCCCGACGAACGCGCCCCGGGCGTTCCCGACGGTCAGCGGGCCGGTTGGGTTGGCCGAGACGAACTCGACGTTGACGTGGCGCGTCGGAGCGCCGGCCGCGTCGCTGTGCGCGCGGCCCCAGGCCATCGGTTCGGCGCGCGCCGCATCGACGACCGCCTCGATCGCCGCATCGGAGAACCGGAGGTTCAGGAAGCCCGGCCCTGCGACCTCGACCGTCGCGATCGACCGGCCGGCACCGTAGGCCGCGACCTCACGGAGTGCGTCCGCGATAACAGCGGCGATCGCTGCCGGCGCCATGCGCAGCGGCCGAGACAGGCGAAGGGCGAGATTCGCCGCGACGTCGCCGTGCTCGGGCTTGGCCGGCCGGCTGACCTCGATCTCGGCGGCACGGGCCTCGGGGTCGTCCGGCAGCCGGCCGGAGGTGATGGCGCGCTCCAGGGCCGCCTCGACGGCGTCCCGAGCGAAGCCCCGGAGGGTGGTCGTGTGCATCCCGGCATGGTACCGACGGCGCGATCCGGCCCGGTCGGCGGAGACGCGCATGCGTGTCACCGACCAGACAGGCGGTGCGTCCGGTACCAATCGAAACGCACCGGCCCATGACCAATGGCGCTCCAAGTTCGACCAAACGCACCAGTTTCGTGGGGCGGACTGCGGCGGAGACGTCCGACGCGGTGGGGTTTATGGGGGGGTAGAAGTACTAGACGACCCATGGACCTTCGAGCACACTTCGGCCCCGGTCGACCCGAACCAGGGTCGCGGGACTTCGAAACAGGGGTTCCTCGGTACTCCCCAACGAAGCGAAATCATCCAAGGTCCGGTCCATTGTTTCGGGATAGCGGAGGGAACCACTCGAGGATGAGCACCACGCAGAAGCTCGGTGCACTCTTCGGCGCAGTCGTGCTGCTGTTCGCGGTCATCGGGATCGCTGCCGCGGCGGCGCCCGGGGTTACCGAGCAGGGCGTTTCGCCGATCCTGCACGACGGTGCCAACATCACCGCCGCCGGCGACGGCAACAACGACAAGGCGAACTGCAATGCCGCCGATGCGGTGGAGATCGGGGACACCTCCGGCGACAGCACGTCGACCAACGGTGTCACGGTTCACATGACCACCGGCAACGGCGAGTCGGGTGAGCAGGGCAACGAAGTCGACTTCACGGTCGACAACGGCGTCGTCACGATCGCCTACATCAAGGGCGGCAACGGCTACAACGAGTACGACTACGGCGTGAGTGGGGCGGCATGGGATGCCGACCTGTACTCGCCGGTGAACGGCAGTGGCAACCCGGCCGGCCTCAGCCACGCCGTGTTCTGCACCGGCCCGGCGCAGCCGTCGGAGGCTCAGTCCGACGCGCCGTCGTTCGAGCAGAGCCAGGCGGATACGACGTCGGCTCCTTCGGAAGCCGCTCCTTCGGACCCCGTTTCTTCGGAAGCCGCTCCCTCGGAAGCCGCTCCCTCGGAAGCCGCTGCGTCGGAGCCCGTTTCTTCGGACCCCGTTTCGGGGGCTCCGTCCTTCGAGCAGCGCCTGGCCGACCTGACGCAGTGCCCGTGCGACACGACCGCCGGCCTCGCGAACACCTCCCACCCGGCTGGCGGGGCGTGGCTCCTCGTGGTTGCGCTCGGGGTGCTGCTCGCGAGTGTCGTCGTGCTCACCCCGGCGCGGGCCAAGAACCGGCGCTAGGCGCAGTCCCGAACGGCGACCAGACCAAGGACAGGAGGGCCCGGGAAACCGGGCCCTCTTTCCTCGTGCGTCGCGCCGCTCGCGGCCCCCTGGGAGACGGCTCCTCTCGGCGAAGGGACCTAGTTGTTGCCCCCGCCGCCGTGGTTGGCGTCCGGGACGTGCGTCGGGTGGGGCTGCGGTGTGGGCTTGCCGCCACCCTGGCGCCCGCCCTGCTGGGCGCCCTGCTGCTGCAGCTTGTCGAGCGCCTTCTGGCTCGTGGCGAGCGCATGCTCGATGGCGGCCTGGGCCGGGAGTGAGGCCTCGAGCGCCGTGAGGTCCGCGACGTGCTTGCCGAGCTCGGCTTCGAAGCGGGTCAGGCGCTCCGGCGCGCCGCCGAGATCCGCGACCGCAGCGTCGACCTCGTCCTGGTACGCCGCGAGCGCCGCGTCGAGCGCGGCGGCGTCCCCGCCGCGGGCCGCCGCCTGCGCATCCGCGAGCAGCTGGGTCAGGCGGTTCTCGTGGGCAGCGAGCCGGGCGTCGGAGTTGTCCGGAACGAGCGCGTTCTCGATCGCGATGCGGGCCCCGTAGAACGGGCTGCCGGGCGGCGCGGCGAAGACCGCCGCGGTGGTGCCGACGGCGAGCGACGCGGCAAGCCCGAAGGCCATCGCGCGGCGTGGCAGCTGGAAGCCCGTCAGGGCCCAGCGCCGGCCGACGGCGCGATCGGTGTCGAGGCGGCGCTGCTCCGCTGCCATGGCCGCCTGGGCGACCACGGCGACGCGCATGCGCGCGAGCCCCCGCGTCGTCGGCGCGAGGCGGGCATCCGCGTAGGCGCGCAGGAGATCCTCGATGTGATCGAGGGCGAGCAGCTCGCGATCGGTGTAGTCGGTCATGATCGAACCCGGACACGCACGGGCGTCAGCACCGGCGCGGGCCCGATCGACGGCTCCGTCTCGGCCGCGCCGAGATCGATCCC
>DASQIK010000017.1:0-23135 GCA_035631615.1 Candidatus Dormiibacterota bacterium
GCACGGTCGCGCGGCGGATTGCCCGCGGGCGAGGTGGCGAATGCCGAATCCGACGCCCCAGCCGTCCAGTCGAACGCTGGACGCACGGTTCGTCATCGGTATGCTCGATTCCGGCGATTCAGCCGCCGTATCGCACGTCGGATGAACGCCCGGGCTCCGCGCCGGCGGCCTCGCTGGCGCAAAACAGGATGGTCGCCGCCGACAGGTCGATGTCGGCCTACATGGCGGCGTTCTGGTCCCAGGCGCCGGCAAGCCAGTCAGCGGCCAGCGCGTCCGGCACACGGTCGCCGATCACGAACCCGAAGGAGCGTGTGCCGGCGGTCCCGACGAGGCCGACCTCCGCGTCTCGCGCAAGGGCCTCGATCACCGCCTCGGGGTCGCTCGGCGCGCTCGGCACCGGCCCGCCGATCGCTACGCGAAGGGCGGCCAGGTCGACGTGCTGCGCCACCGGTCGGGCCGGCAGACGATCGCGAACGTCGTGTGCGAGCTCGGCGGCTCGGTGCGGGAGCGCGTCGCGGTGGGAATGCCGGGCAGCGTAGCCGCGTGCGATGATTCCGGGCACATGAGCGTGCTTTCTGACCGGGACATCCGGGCCGCCCTGGCATCGGGCGAGATCGTGATCCGCCCATACGACCCCCAGGACCTCCAGCCATCGTCGGTGGACCTCCACCTCGATCGGCGGTTTCGCGTGTTTCGCAACAACCGCTACGCGTTCATCGACGTTCGCCAGGAGCAGCCCGACCTGACCGAGCTCCTGACCATTGCCGACGACGAGCCGTTCATCCTCCACCCGGGCGAGTTCGTCCTCGGCCAGACGCTCGAATGGACCGAGCTCCCCAACGACCTCGTCGCCAGGCTCGAAGGGAAGTCGTCTTTAGGCCGTCTCGGCCTGCTGATTCACTCGACCGCGGGCTATGTGGATCCGGGCTGGAAGGGCAACCTGACGCTCGAGCTGTCGAACGTGGCCAACCTGCCCATCGCCCTGTACTTCGGCATGAAGATCGGCCAGATCAGCTACTTCCGGATGACCAGCGAAGTCGACCGGCCGTACGGGAGCAAGGAGCTCGGCTCGAAGTACCAGGGCCAGTCGGAGCCGACGGCCTCCGCGTTCCACCGCAACTTCTCGAAGTCGGAGTAACGCCGGTGGCGGCGACCGACGCTGTCGACTGGTCGACGGACCTCGGGGGCGGGACCCGCGTCTCCCTGATCCAGGCGGGCACGTTTCGCAGCGACGCCGGGGCGCTGTTCGGGCCGGTCCCGCGGCTGCTCTGGGACCGACTCGTGGCCGACGAGATCGACGGCGAGCATCGGCTCCTGCAGGCCCTCAACTGCCTGCTGGTCGAGACGCCGGCGGGACGCGTCCTGATCGAGACCGGCATCGGCGAACGCGTGACCGACAAGGTCCGCGAGATGCGCCGATACGAGGGCAAGCCCGTACTCGCGGCCATGACCGATGCCGACTTCGATCCCGCGTCCGTTGACCTCGTCGTGATGAGCCACCTCCATTTCGACCACGCCGGCGGCCTCCTGCGCGCCGACGGCTCCAGGGCCTTCCCGCGTGCCCGGATCGTTGCCCAGCGCGCCGAATGGGACATCGCCCTCGACGACAACAGCCGCATCGTCGCCTCGTACGACCAGCCGGAGATCCGGCTCGTACGCGAGTGGGGGAGCGAGGGCGCCGTCGACGGCGAGACGGAGCTGCTCCCGGGAGTCTCGGTGGTCATGACCGGCGGTCACTCGAAGGGGCACCAGGCGATCATCGTCCGCGGCACGGGAGCGCGAGGGGGCATGGCGGGCACGGATGGCCGGACCCTCGCATTCTTCGGCGACCTCGGCATGCGGCCGTGGAGCGCCAATCCGCGCTGGGTGACCTCGTTCGACGACTTCCCGCTCGACTCGGTCGATGTCAAGGGCGAGCTGTTCGCGCGCGCCGCGGCGGAGGATTGGCTGGTCGCGCTCAGCCACGAGCCGGTGACGCCGATCGGCCGCCTGACACCCGATCGCGACCGCTATCGCTTCGACCCCGTCTGACTCGCCCGCGGTACGCTCCGCGCATGTTCCGCATGGCGGTCGGGCACAGCGACGACATCGACATCGACGCCGCCCTCGCGCAGGTCTTCAGCGAGTGCGATGTGGCCCTCGGGGGAGCGCCGGCACGCGCGGCGATCCTGTTCGGCGCCTGGGACGTCGATCACCGCACGCTCGTCGACAGCGTGCTCGCCCACTATCCCGGGATCGAGCTCGCGGGCGCGACGACGGCCGGCGAGATGTCGTCGGTCATCGGCTTCTCGGAGGACTCGGTTGCGCTCGCGGTGTTCGCGACGGACAGCGTTGAGATCACTGCCGGCCTCGGCGAGCGCCTGGCGGCCGATCCGGCGGCGGCGACCCGAGACGCGGTTGCGATGGCTCGAGCCAACGCAACCGAGCCGTCCCGGCTGTGCCTGATCATGCCGACGATCGGTGGCGCCGAGGCGGCCCCCATCTTCGAAGGCCTCCGCGCGGCACTCGGCCCGGGCGTGCCGATCGTCGGGGGCGGCGCGTCCCCGGAGGACCCGGCGGCGCCGCTCGGAACGACGCGCAGCCGCCAGCTCGCGAACGACGACATCACCGAGGACTCCATCGCGATCCTGCTGTTCTCGGGCGACCTCGACTTCTCGGTCGGCGTCGAGACCGGCTGGCAGGGCGTCGGCCCGCTCGGGATCGTGACCAAGACGTCCGACCAGGGCGTCCTCGAGATCGACGGACGCCCCGCGATCGATTTCTACGCCCGCTACCTGGGAACCGGGCAGCCACCGATCGCGAATCCGCTCGCGGTGTACGAGGGCGGCGGCTCTGATCGGTTCTACCTGCGCACGCCGATCAACTGGGATCCGGAGTCGGGGCGGGTCGGGTTCTTCGGCGTGGTTCCGGACGGCTCGACCGTCCAGATCACGGTCGCCGGGACCGAGCAGATCTTCGAGGGCGCCAAGGCCTCGATGCAGGATGCGCTCGACGCCTTCCCGAAGGGCAAGTCGCCCGATGCCGCGCTCCTGTACTCGTGCGCGACGCGCCGATATCTGCTCGGGACCCGCGTCGGGCGGGAGTTCGAGATGGTCCGCGACGTCCTTGGAACTTCGATCCCCATCGCCGGCATGTACTGCCTCGGCGAGATCGCCCCGATGGCCTCGCCCGATCGAACGCAGTTCCACAACGCGACGATGGTCTCGGTCCTGCTCGGCGCGTCGTAGCGCCCGATGGCGGAAGCCGACCTGCCGCCGGGCGACCTCGAGCGCGAGAACCGCATCCTCCAGCGCAAGCTCCACCGCCTCGAGGCGAATGTCCAGCGGATGGAGGAGTTCCAGGGCACCAACTCCACCATCCTGTCCGGGCTCCTGCGCGACCTCGAGGTCGAGCGCGCGCGTTCGCACCAGCTCCTCCTCAACGTCCTGCCGCAGCGCATCATCGACCGGCTGAACGCCGGCGAGACGCTCATCGCCGATGGGCACGACGACGTGACCGTGCTCTTCAGCGACATCGTCGGCTTCACGACGATCTCCTCGGCCACCGCGCCGGCCGAGCTGGTCGCGAAGCTCAACGAGCTCTTCAGCGGGTTCGACGCGATCTGCGACGACGTCGGCGTCGACAAGATCAAGACCGTGGGCGATGCCTATCTCGCAGTCGGCGGGCTCGCCGGCGACGGGCGAGCAGGGGAGATCGCCGTCGCGGATGCAGCCCTGCGCATGGTCAAACTGGCCGAGGAACGGTCGGCGCGCGATGGGTGGCGGATCCGGATCGGCATCCACGCCGGTCCGATCGTCGCCGGCGTCGTCGGCACCTCGAAGTTCGCCTACGACGTGTGGGGCGATACGGTGAACACGGCGAGCCGCCTCGAGACCACCTCCGAGCCGGGGCGGATTCACCTGTCGGCGGATCTCGCGCGACGGCTGGAAGGCCCGTTCGACGTGGAACGGCGGGGCCTCGTCGAGCTGAAGGGCAAGGGCGCCACGGAGACGTTCTGGCTGGTTGGCAGGCGCGCGTCGGCGATCTGAGGGTCGCGCCCGAATCAGTCGCGCGCGTCAGGGCGAAGGTCGCGCCGTCGCTGGCACGCTCGGCGATGCCGCAGGCGGTGCCAATGGCAGGATCGGTTCGATCAGCGCCTCTGCGCTCGCCGCATCGAGCGGGCCGTTGACGATCTTGCGGATGACGCCGTTGGCGTCGATGAAGAACTGGGTCGGCAGCGCAAACACGCGATACGCATGGAACACGGCGCCGGTCACGTCGGAGCCGATGGTGTACCTGAGCTCGTACCTGTCGGCGTACTGCTGGGCATCGTCCTGGATCTGCTGGACCTGGATCCCGACCACGGCGAGGCCGTAGGTTCGGTACCGCTCGTCCATCGCGCGGAGGGTCGGCGTCTCGTACTGGCAGGGCGGGCACCAGCTCGCCCAGAAGTTGAGCCAGACCGCCTTGCCCCGCAGGTCGGCCAGACGGATCGGGTTGCCCTTGAGGTCGGTGAGCTGGGTGGTCGTGCCGTCCGGGTTGGTCACGCTGAGCTCGGGGGCGAGGTCGCCGACGTTCAGGCCCGGGATCGGCGAGCCGATCAGGAATGCTGACGGATCGGGCACCGGGAGGACCTGGTTGGTCGAGCCGATCTTGACCGTCGCAAGCGTCCCGATGATGGCCGTCCCGAGGATCGCCACGATCGTGATCGTGACCTGGCGGAGGCTGAACGGACCCACGCCGCGGCGCCTGATCGGGCGGCTCGGCGCGGTGTAGCGCGTTGGTTCGGGGACCTGCACGCCGCTCAGATCTGGGTGTTGAACGGGACGAACCGGGGCAGGAGCGCGAGCCAGTCGAAGAGCATCGCGACGCCGATCAGCACGACCAGGGCGCCGCCGATGACCGACACCAGCTGGCCATGACGCAGGATCGGGCCGAGGAGGCGCGGCGCCCGGTCGTACACGGTCGCGATGAGCAGGAACGGGATGCCCAGGCCGGCCGTGTAGGCGACGAGGAGGACCGCACCCGCGGCGGTCGAGCCGCTCGTCGCGGCGAGGGTCAGGATGCCGCCCAGGATCACGCCGACGCATGGCGTCCAGCCGATCGCGAAGATCGCGCCGAGCCCGAACGACGCCAGCCAGCCCCCCCGCGCCCCGACGATCCGGCCGCCGAGTCGATCGGCGAATCTCGCTCCCGTGTCCGTGCTGCTACCGACCAGCGCGCCGCCACTCCCGCCGGGCGCCGCCAGTGCCACCGTGCCCGTCGCGCTCGCGACGGAGGCCGCTGCGCCCGCCTCGAGCGGGCGAAACGTGCGATCGAGCACCCGAATCCGGAGCACGCCGGCGAGGTTCAAGCCGAGGACGATCAGGACGACGCCACCGACCTGGCGAAGGATCGCGACGTAGTCGAACAGGGGCCCGGCAAGATACGTGGCCGTGACCCCGAAGATCGTGAAGACCGCGCCGAAGCCGACCACGTAGGCGATGGCATGGCGCATCGCGAGCCACCTGGAGGCATGACCGTCCGCCCGCCCGACCACGGCGACCGCGGACAGCTGCCCGATGTACGCCGGTACGAGCGGCAGCACGCACGGTGACAGGAAGCTCAGGAGGCCCGCCCCGAGCGCGACCGCGATCGTGAGGTCCATCAGCTCCCCAGGACCTCGTTCATCAGGCGCCGCACCTTGCCGACCGAGACGAAGAGCTCGATGCGCTGGTCACCGATCTCGAGGACCGGGATCCGCTCGAGATATCGGCGATGCAGCTCCGGGTCGTCCTCGATGTTCCGCTCGAGCACGGCCGGGGTTGGCAACCCGCGCGCCCGTCGATCCTCGACGACCTGCTCGATTGCCGTACGCGCCTCGTCGCACAGCGAGCATCCGGGACGTGCGTACAGGATCAGGTCGGGGAGGGGAGGCATCGCCGCGATCGTACATCGGCGCCTGCGCGAGCCGTGCCCGGGGTACGATCAGGTCGCGCGCCCCCGTAGCTCAGTGGACAGAGCGCAGCCGTCCTAAGGCTGGCGTCGGCGGTTCGAGTCCGTCCGGGGGCGCCAATTCCCATAACTGCGATCGGATCGCGACGCGTGTCGTCAGGCCGCGGGTGACTCCTCGGGCACCGCCACCTTGACAAGCTGGGCGAGGCGCTCGGGGTCGACGATACTGATGCCGCCACCGCGGTGGCGCTTCACGAGTCCATCGGCTTCGAGTCCGCGCAACGTCCGATACATCATCACCCGGCTCGTACCGATCATGGCCGCCAGATCGGCACGCTGTGCGACGGGGTGTGATGTGTCGAAGATCACCTCGCCGTACCGAGTCAGGATCGCCGCCATCCGCTGCCGGGCATCCCCAAAGGCACGTTCGTCGAGTCGAACGTTGAGCACGAGGGCGAAGTCCGCCCAACGGTCGAGGAGATCGACGGCCAGCCCGGCGTCCGCGAGGGCGAGCTCGCGGAAGAGGTTCGGATCCCACGTTGCCCATCGCCCGTCATCGAGGGCGACCAGCTCGTAGAGCGCGTCCTGGTCCGGGTCGCTGATCGACCGCAGCCCCCCGAAGTAGCCGGGGTCCGCAATCAACGCCGCCCTAACCTGCCCTGTCTCGACCACGCGGCGGTACATCAGGTGGCCATCGAGCAGCACGAACGGCGGAAGCTGGATCCCTCTCGAGTGCAGGGTGTTCCGCCGCCGAAAGGCGCGCTCCCGTGCCTCGCGCTCGAGGCCGCGAATGGCATCGACGCTGGCGCTCGGAAAGAGCCGTGCGAGATTCGAGCCTAGCGACTCCGTCGTGCCCATCCGCACCCCCATCTCGTGCACCGATCCTAGTGCGCTTGGGGATCCGAAGTGAGGGATTCGCACACAGTACATAGCGCACCGCATCCTGACCGGGTACGCTCGATCAGTTCGGGAGGGCACGGAGCGCGAGCTCCATCAGCACGACGCCAGATGCGGTCGCCACACCGCCGTGCTTGCCAATGGCGAGACCGACTCCTTGGCCGAGCAGGCGTGGACGCCTGGAAAGGCATACCTTTCCGCACGGGCGCTCGTGCTCCCGTGCTCGCTGCGAGGGTTTGGTCGATCGACCTTGCCCCGGCGTGCAATCACGAGAACGAAGACCCAAGCCCAGCGCACGCGCCACCCGCGAGGGGTCGGTGCGTGCCCCAAGGCTCCAGAGGAGTACCTACATGCGCAGATTTCTTGCGGGCATCGCCGCCCTTGCTCTGCTTGCCGTCGCGGCAGCACCAGTGGGGGCCGTGACCAGCCCGTGGACGGCCTCCCCCGGCCAGAGCGTCACCTACGCCACGAGCGTGCAGCAGCCGATCAACGCGGACGGCTCCTCGGTCTACAAGGCCGCACGCGGCGTGATCCCGGTCCAGTTCAGCCTTCAGAGCGGCGTCGGCCCGTTCGTCTTCAGCTCGACGGCTGCGAACCCGTACTCGTACCTCTCCTACGCGCCGCCCACGGCCCTGACGGTCGCTGGCATCACGAACCTCTCGGCGAACTACCTATTCACGGCCGGGAATTGCGCCGGCGGCGCCATCCGCTGGTCCATCAGCACCCCGAGCGGCCACATCTTCGTCTACTACGGCACGGCCCCGAACTTCACCGACTGCAACGGCGCGGCCAGCCAGAGTGGCACGAACATGGTCAGCCTGAGCGACCTGCGCTTCGACACGTCTCAGGTCGGCGGAACCTTCTACGACTCCTGGGCCAATGTGCTCGCGACCTACGGCACCCTGAGCGTCAACGCTGTCACGCTCGTTGTCGATGCCAATTGGGCGGCGGGCGATCAGGTGATCACCCTGAGCAGCGCGACCGTCAACGCCGACACGTTCACGCCCGCGGCGTCGTCGCCGCTCGCGTCGACGTGCAACCTTCCGCCCGCGACGATCAAGATCAGCTACCAAGCGACCTCCATCTCGCAGCCAGCGGACGAGACGCTCGTCAGCGCAGTCAACGACAGCGGCACGAGCTTCCGCATCGTTGGCTGCAAGTACATCTACAACCTGTCGGTGTCCTCGCTCTCGGGCCAGGGCATCTATACGGTCTCAGCCGTGATCAATGGGACGCCCGCCACGGGCTCAGCGACGTTCACTCTCAAGTAGAGACATCGCTGCACACCCGAACGGCGGGACGGCCCATCGGGACGCCTTCACCGAATCGAGTCATTCAGAGGGGCGGGGTCCAGCACGGACCTCGCCCCTTCTTGCTGCATCCACGCGCCGACGCGCCGCCTCGTGAGTCGGAATGGGTGTACAAACCGGGAGCGCGTTCAGACGACCTCGAGGTACCAGTCCAGCAACGCTGTGTTGCTGCTGGGGGTTCGAGTCCGTCCGGGGGCGCCACCTAGAGCAGTCGCACGGCGCCCGAGGTGCCGTCGATCTCGACCTGCTGCCCATCGCGGATCGTCTGCATCGCATCCCGCACCCCGACGACGGCCGGGAGTCCGAACTCGCGCGCGACGACCGCGGCGTGCGAGAGCAGGCCACCGCGAATGGCAACGAGCCCACCGGCGATCGCGAAGATTGGTACCCACGAGGGGTTCGACGATGGGCAGATGATGATGTCGCCCGGCACGATCCGGCCGAATTCGTCGGCATCGTGCACGACGCGTGCGGTGCCGCGCACGACCCCGGGCGAGGCCCCGGTCCCGCGCAGGGCGCCGACCTCGCTCGGCGCCGGATGGCTCTCTTCCTCCTGGGCGCCGGGGGCGGCCTCGGGCGTGCCGACGATCGGCGCGGGCGCGATCCGGCGCTGTCGGGCGTGCAACGAGCGACGATCGGAGACGAGGCCGCGGACGTCGCGCGGCGCACGAAGGAGGTCCGCCACTTCGGTGCGGCGCAGATAGAAGACGTCATCGGTGGCATCGATTGCCCGCTCTCGAACGAGGCGCCGGCCGACGCGCATGGCCAGCGAGTGCATGCGCGCCTGAACGAGGCGATCGATCCAGTAGTTGTGGACCTCGGACAGGAGGCCGATCCTGCGATTCAGCTCCAGGGCGCCATCGAAGCGCGCGAGAGCCTCCGGTCGATCGGCGAGACGCTGCCGCGCGGCCGCCGCGAGGCCCTCGCCCTCGAGCAGCAAGCGGGCCTGCCGCTCGGCGGCGGGCGGCGCCGGCGTTTCGAGCCGCTTCGTCAGCTCGTCGATGATCCGATCAGGCGCCTGGTCCCACGACGGAACGGACAGATCGTCGGACGATTGGCCAAGATGACCGTGTCGCTCGAGGAAGGCCTCGATGGCGAGCGCGAACGCCTCCCCGTCAGCGGATGCCCGGATGACGTCGAGCGACCGGACCCCGGTCCGAAGTGCCGCCGCGACCGCGGGGGTCGCCGCCGCCATCGCCGCGAGGCGCTCGGTCTCGAGCTCCATTTCGAACAGCACGTGGCGGTCCCCGAGGAGCAATCGAAAGGCCTCATTGGCGGGAGCGTCCGGCACCGCCACCCGGTACGCATCGGCGAGGTCATCGAGTGCCTGGATCTGGCCTGCCGTCATCACGTGGAGCTTCCATGCCCGCTCCGCGGCAAGCCAGCTCGACTCCCAGGCGTCGGCCAGAACGGCGACATCGGTCGCCTCGGCATCGACCGCGGCGATCCGAGCGCAGAGTGACTGAACCTCGGGCAGGATGTCGTCCTGCCACATCGCATCGGTCACGTTCGCGAGCGTTCGCCACAGCTCGATGGTCCGTCGACGGATCTCGGGCCACTCTTCGGGCGTCGCGTTTGGTTCGAACGCGTAGTACACCCAGCCGTGCCAGACCCCGGTGTGCCACCGCTGGGGGAAGCCGTCGTAGTCGCTCTGCCACCCATTCAGCGTGGACCCGACGACCCGGGCGTAATCGCCGGCGAGCGGTGACAGAGCCTCTGGAAAGTGCCCGCGATCCCCGCCCCATTCCAGCTTGACGTGCGCGGGTGTGTCGAACTCGACGGGAAAGCCCGGCGCCACCTCGGTGATGGGCTGCGCGCCCATCGACGGGGGTTCGATCGTGTCTGGCTCCCAGACCATCGGTTGACTGTAGCAGCGTTGCCGCGTCAATCCGCCGGGTGCGATGGAAGTACTGCGCCGTACGACTATTCGGGCGATGGCATAAGGCGACAGCCTTCGGGATAGTTCCGGACACGGACGGGTCGCCAGGGGACAATGGAGGCAAGGCCCGCGTCACGTCGCCATGAGGCCCAGACCATGCGGGCCCCGTTCACGCGCACCGACCTCGCGATCGTCGCCGGCGCCCTTACCGCGACGACCGCGGCATTCCTCGCGCTCGCGTACGCCCGCGACGCTGGCGCCGTGCGCGCCGGGGACGGCGCCCCGGGCACGCGCATGCGCGTGCGCTACGTCTACGACGCCCGATACCCGCAGATGAATGGCGGCGCCGAGCGGCGCTATCACGAGCTGGCGACCCGCCTGGCCACCACGTGCGAGGTGGATTACGTGTCGTGGACGTTCGGCCGCGAGCGGGTCCAGCGCTGCGACGGCGTGACGTATCGCGGCGTCGGGGCCGCCCCCGAGTTCTACGGGCCCGACGGGAAGCGGCGGGTGCGCGAGGCGATCGCGTTCGCGTGGCGACTCGTCCCCGAGCTGCTCCGGCATCGCGTGGACGTGCTCGACGTGGCCGCGACGCCGACGATCCCGCTCTATGCGGCGTGGCTCGCTGCGACCCTGACGCGGACACCACTCGTGGTCACCTGGCACGAGTTCTGGGGCGAGCACTGGCACACCTATCTGCCGGCCAAGCGCCCATTGGCGACCATTGCGCGCGGCCTCGAGGGCGTGTCGCGGCACCTCGGGAATCGGCTGGTTGCGGTATCGCCTTTCACCGCTGAACGGCTGGGCGTCGGGCGGTGGACACGGAAGGTCACGGTCGTCGGCAACGGCGCGGCCGTTGAGGAGATCGCGGCATCGGCGCCGGCGACGGAGCCCATCGACGTCGTCTGCCTCGGTCGCCTCATCGACGAGAAGCGCGTCGAGCTCTTGCTCGCCGCCGTGGCACATCTCGCGCTTGACAGGCCGGCACTCCGATGCGTCGTGATCGGCGACGGTCCGGAGCGCGAGCGACTCGAGACGCTGGCAATGACCATGGGGATCGCGGCCAACGTCCGATTCGCCGGTCGGCTTCCGAGCGCCGACGTGAATGCCGCGCTCCGAGCATCCACCACGCTCGTCCTGCCGTCCGCGCGAGAGGGCTACGGGATCGTCGTGGTCGAGGCCCAGGCAGCGGGCGCGATCCCGATTGTCACGACCGGCCCGGCGACGGCCGCGCCGTCGCTGATCCAGGACGGCGTCGACGGGCTCATCGTCGATGCGACGCCCGAGGCCATCGCAGCGGCTGTCGCGACCCTGCTCGACGCCCCCGAACGGCGAGCCAAGATGCGTGCGGCCGCCGCCGTCGCCGCCCGCGCGGCATCGTGGGACGCCGTTGCCGGTGAGATGCTCGCCGTGTACCGGTCGGTTGCTCGCAGGTCCGCCACCGCGACGGCCGGGCCGAGCCCGATTTCGACCGCGCCGCCGGCGATTGCCGCGCCGGGTGCGAACGGTCAGGCCGCATGACCACGGCCCGAGCCCTGTGGGCGAGCCCCGCCGGCCGAATCGGCAGGATCGTCGTCCTCGTCGGGATCGCCGCGTACCTCCTCCACACGGTTGACCTGGCCGGCGCCGTCCGGCAGGCCGGCCAGGCGAACCCATTCGTCGTGGTGGCCGCCGTGCTCACGCTCACGGGCGTCCACGTCGTCGCGGCCCTGAACTGGCGAGCGATCGTCGTCCGCCTGGGCGGCGCTCCGATCTCGGCTCAGTCGGCAATCCGTGCCTACTACGCCAGCCAGGCGCTCGGCGGCATCACGCCGGCAAACGTCGGCGGCGACGCCTACCGGATCGCGGCGCTCCGATCGGCCGGCGGCGACTGGACCGTTGCCGCGGCGGGCGTCCTGGTGCAGCGTGCCACGAGCTTCGGGGCGCTCGCCGTGCTCGGAGCCGCGGCCCTGCTCGCGCTTCCGAACGTGACGGGCGTTGCCGAGCCGCTGGTCGCCGCCGCCGTGGGCTTCACGCTCGTGGTCGCGATCCCTGGTTTGCTGCTCATCCGGCGGGCTCCTCGCAACGCGAGCCGCGGCGGTCGGCGCGGATTCGCGGCCGCCTCGGTCATCGGTCTCGCAGGCGGCACGGCGTTCCATGGCATGTCGATCCTCGCCGGTTACGCCCTCGTGCTTGCCGTCGACCCCCGCGCCTCGGGAATCGGGATCCTCGCCGCGGTCGCGCTGGCCCGCCTGTCCCTCGCGGTTCCGATCGCGCCCTCCGGGATCGGTGTCCAGGAGGGGGCGCTTGCGGCGCTGTTCATCCTGCTCGGCGCGTCGCCGGAGACCGCGATCGCGGCATCGCTCCTTGGCCGATTGGCCCTGCTCGCAACGACCGCCATCGGTCTCGCGCTCGTCGCCCGGCGCAACACCTGGCCGGCTCCCGCGGGCGGTCCGCTGCCCCGTACCGAACCGGCGGACGTCAGGGCCGCGCGATGACGACTGTCAAGCGCACCACGGCGCCGGCCCTGGACTGATCACACGGTCGCGAGGGAAGCCCCGGCAGCGCCGCGGCCGCGCTCGACGAGCCCGAGGTCCGCGCCGCGGCCGCGACCCGGCCAGGCTCGCCCGTGACCGCGGGCCTGGAGCTTGGTCGAGCCATGCAGGAGCTGGCCGCGATCACGATCGACCCGGCCTGACCCTCGATCACGGGGTGCAGGCGGACGGATCGCCGGTCTGCATGCCGACGGTGAGCCAGTGCTGGCGCTGCGCGGACGAGCCGTGGGTCCACGTCTCGGGGTTGACCTGGCCCTGCGTCTCCTGCTGGATCCGATCGTCCCCGACGGACTGGGCGGCGTTGAGCGCGTCCGCGATCTGGGCGTCCGTCGGCGGCTGCAGGAGCCCGGTGGACGCTGCGTTGTCGATCCAGACCCCGGCATAGCAGTCGGCCTGGAGCTCGGTCTTCACGGCTTGGCTGTTCGCGCCGGTGCTGCCGCCCGGGGACAGCTGGCCGAGCAGGTCCTGGATGTGGTGGCCGTACTCGTGCCCGACGACGTAGCCCTCCGCGAGCGGCCCGCCGGTCGCACCGAGCTGTGTCCGGAGCTCGTTGAAGAAGCCGAGATCCAGGTACACGTGGCCGTCGTTGGGGCAATAGAACGGGCCGACGGCGGTCGTGGCCGGACCGCAGCCCGTATCGGCCTGGGCGGTGAAGAGGACCGTCGTGGCACTGGCGTAGGTCTGGCCGCTCCGCTGGAGCTCCTGCTTCCAGAATGTCTGGACGCTGTCGACGAACCCGACGATCCGGCAGTCGTCCCGGGCGTTGGCGTCGGCACCCGTCTGGCAGGAAGCGAGCGCCGAGCTCTCGGGTCCGCCGGCGCCCGTGACGTTCGAAAAGCCGCTGCCACCGAGGATGCCGCTGTTGAGGACGATCAGGGCGATGGTCAGGATCAGGCCGAGGCCGCCACCGCCCACGATGACGGGCGTGCCGCCCATGCGCCCGAATCCACCGCCGAAGCGCCCGCTCCCGCGGACGTCCTCAACCTGGGATGGGTCCAGGCGGGCGCCCGGGTCGAAGGTCACGCTACCGACGCGCCTCGTTCACGGTCGTGGTCGCGTACTCCTGCGGATGCTGGCTCCGATCCCGCTCACGGGTCCTGTCCATGGTGTCGAACGTCTCGGCGACGGACTTGCCGTTGTCATTGGCCGCGCGCTCGACGTCCTCATAGCGAATGTTGGCTTCACCCATGTCGCGATGGGCATCCATGCAGCCACACGTCAGGCACATGATCGAGCTCCTTCCTGGTTGGGACCCGATCATCGCCGAGGCGGGGGCACGGTCAGGCGAGGGCGGGCGCGCCGCGCATTGCAGTCGCGCGACTACCGCGGCCGGCTCAGGCTGCGGTGGCTCCCAGAGCGTCCCCGAACATCGGCACGCCGAGCAGCACGCCGGACTATGCCCGGCCCGCGAGCCAGGCCATCTGGCTTTCGACCCGGGCGTCGTCGCCCAGGTGGCCGACGTCCGTGACGTCCGGCGTCCCGTGCAGCGCGAACAGGCCGATCCCATTCGGATCGCCCCACTCGGCGATCGCGAGTGTCCGGCCGTCCCGCGTCGTGATGCGGTGCTCGAGATGCGCCGGGATCCCGGTCGTGTCAATCGCCATGAATCGATGGTAGTCGCCTAGGATCGGGCCATGACGTACCAGCCGGACCCTCGCGTGGACGCATACATCGACGCCTTGCCCGCGTGGCAGCAGGCGATCTGCCGGCGCGTCCGGGCGATCGCCCACGACGCGGACCCCGAGCTCGTTGAGACCATCAAGCGAACCGTCCAGCCGTACTTCGTGCTCGAGGGCAACGTCGCCGCGCTGCTGGCAGCGAAGGACCACGTGAACGTCTTCCTCTATGACGGCGGGCTCGCTCCTGACCCGGACGGGATCATCACCGCGGGTCACGGGAACCTGACCGGTCGCCAGATCGCGATCCACGAGGGCGAGCCGATCAACGAGCAAGCCCTGCTGGCGATGTTCACGGCGATCATCGCGAACAACCGCGCGGGCGGCTGGCGGAAGCTCAAGTCCGATAGGTAACGGCGTCGAACAGGGCGCCTGACCGCGCCCTAGCGGATCGTCACGAGGCCCACCATGCCGTAGGCCTCGTGGCCCGGCAGGTGGCAGATGTACTGCAGCGTGCCCGCCTTCGAGAACGTGACCGTCGTGACCCGCGTCTCGCCGGCCGGGATCATCTGCTCGGTCGGGAGCGTGTTGTGCACGACGTCCGTGCCGACGCGGTGCTGCTCCTGGACCGCCGCGTCCCCGACGATCCACTCGTGGTCGATCGGGTCGTCGTTCCGGATCGTGAACGTCACCGGCACCCCCACCGGCACGAGCACGGACGACGGCTCGAAGTGCGAGTAGTGGATCACGATGTCGATCGAGGTCGACGGGTGCGGCCTGGTCGCCGCGAGGACGACCGTCGTCGCCGTGAAGATCACGGCCAGGGCAACGAGGCCCGCCCCGACGAGGCGGGCCCGGTTTCGAGGCACGCCGATCGCCCTCAGCCCGCCGGCGTCAGCCGCCCGGCACGCGGCCGGCCGAACGCCACGACGAGGATGAGGATCACCAGCGCGAGGATCGACGCGACCACGAGTCGCGTCCACGTGGCGCTCTCGACGACGATGGTCTGTGGGGCGTCGAACCCCGCCTGTACGTACGAGGGCATGCCCTGGCCGCTGGCGTCGATGGCGAGGTCGTAGGACAGCTGCGACGCCTTGGCGTCGACTGCGATTCTGGTCAACCACGCCGAGGGCGGGACCCAGCTCATGCCGCGGTCGGAGCGGAGATCGTCCAGCAGGCTCTTCGTCGCCGCGTCGCTGTGGTCGATGCGCATGCCGTTCGTGCCCGTCGGCGCGGGCAGGAACGCCGGCGCGCGATCGGTGAGCAGGAAGACGTCGGCGTCGATCTGGTCGGTCGACTGCTTGCCGAGCGCCAGGATCCGGATCGGCACCCACGGATTCGGTGTCGGGATCGTCACGTGGACGGGCGTCCCATCACCGATGGCCTGGCCGCGCGCCGCGGCAGCATCGGCGTCGAACACCGCGGCGAGGAAGATCGGGCTGCGCTTCGCGTAGAAGTCGAGGACCTCGGGCGCGTCCGGCGGGAGCCGGAAGCCGTGCGCCGCGGCCCACTTGCCGACGTCCGCGGCGCCGCCCTTGAGGACCGTGATGTCGAGGGCATCGATCCGGACCTGCATGAGCACCTCGGCGCCGCTGGCGGCGCGGAGGGCATCGAAGGCCTGCGGAACCGGCGGGTCGACCTCGCGCACGAGGCGCTGGAGCGTCCAGTCACCGCCCTTCTCGATCGAGGAGGGGACGCCGGGCAATGGCGTGATCGACCCGAAGGCGCCGCCGCCACCCTGGAACTGGAATGCGGTGACGTAGTGCTCGACCCCGTCGTGGTACGCGGCGAGCGTCGTCGTCCTGAGCAGGTTGACCGCGCCGTTGGGGCCGATGAGCCCACCGCAGGCGAGGGTTGGTCCGACCACGAGCATGGTTGCCAGGGCCGCTCCGCTGAGGGCCATCGCCAGTCTCCGGCGCATCGCGCTCCTCCCGTGAGCCGGTCCTGGCAGGTGGGCCGTGCGTGTTGGGCGCGAGACGACGGTTGCCGACGAGCGGTTCCCGCGGGAGTTCGGCCGTCCCCGCCTACCATGCCGCCGATGGCGCCGACGACGGATCCGGTCCCAGCGGCCGTCGCGGAGGCGGCGCGCCGCCGCGCCGATGCCCGCGCGGCTCGCGACTGGGCCACCGCCGATTCGCTGCGCGGCGAGATCGAGGCGGCAGGCTGGCGCGTCGTGGATTCCGGGACCGACTACCGGCTGGAGCCGGCGAGCGCGCCCGACGTCGAGGTCGGGGGCGAGATTCGGTATGGGCGGTCCGACGCGGTGCCGAGCCGGCTCGAAGAGGCGCCGACCGGCACGGCCTCGGTCATCGTGGTTGCGTCGAGCGAGCCGATGGAGTCTCGAGGTGTCCTCGATGCCCTTGGCGCCACGGCCCCGAACGGTGTCGACGTGATCCTCGTCGCCGATGGATTGCCGGATCGCGCCCTCGAAGGCGTCCGCGCGACCGACCTGTCGAATCGCGGTGGGCAAACGAGGTTCGAGCTCGTCCGGACGAGCGCCGTGCTCGGCCAGGCCGCAGCCCTCAACATCGGCATTCGTCGCGCGCGCGCAGAGGCCGTCATCGTCATCGACCCATGCGTCATGCCGGTCGGCGACGTCGTGACGCCGCTGGTCGAGGCGCTCGCCGACCCGGCGGTGGCGATCGCGGGGCCGTTCGGGCTCGCCTCGTCAGATCTGCGCCGGTTCGTCGAGGTCCTGGCCCCCGAAGGCGCACCGATCCGTGCGATTGCGGTCCAGGGCTACCTCATGGCGTTCCGCCGCTCCGACGCCGCGATCCGCGGGCCGCTCGACGAGGGGTTCCGCTTCTACCGCAACCTCGACATCTGGTGGAGCCTCGTCCTGCGCGACGCGGGCGACGCCGCGACGCCGCGAGCTGCGCTCGTGGTCCCGGGAATGCCGCTCACGCGGGGGGAGCCCCGCGCCTGGACGACGACGCCACCGGCCGAGCGCGACCGGCTCTCGAAGCGCAACTTCTACCGCGTCCTCGACCGCTACCGAACCCGCGCAGACCTGGCCGCCTCCTGGCCCTCGGAAACGGGCCGCCAGTCGCTGGTACCGTCGGCGCGGTCGATCGGGTCGACGCCGAGCGCGCGGAGCTGATCCCGCAGGCGGTCGGCCGCGACGAAATCCCGCTCGGCGCGGGCCGTCGCACGTGCGGCCAGGAGCTCGGCCGCACCCGCGGGCAGGTCGGCGGCATCGCGTGGCGCGGGACTCCCAAGTGCCGGCACGGACCGGTCCAGATCTAGGCCGAGCACGAAGTCCATGTCGAGGATGAGCCAGCGCCGCTCGTCGGCCGGCAGCCTTGCCTTCAGTGCCTGCCGTGCGATCCGGAGGGCGACCGGCATGTCGAGGTCGTCCTCGAGCGCGCCGACGAATCGATCGTGAAGCGCTCGTCCAGCGGCCGACAGCGGCGCCGACGGTGCCCCGGCGCGATCCGAGAGGCGGGCGGCCGTGGGCGCGCCGTGGCCGGTGAGCCCCTCGGCCAGGCCCTCGGGTCGATCCGGCGACGCGCCCGCCCGGAGAGCCGCAGGCGGCGCCCAGGGACCCTCGGCCGGGGCCGGCCCCAACGCGGCGACATCGGCGCGCAGTGACGCCAGCCCGCTCGCCGCGGCGGCGATCGAGCGCTCGGACAGGTTGAGCTTGCGCGCATAGCGGGCGGTGAGGCAGAGATAGCGGAAGGCGAGGGGATCGAGCCCGTCCTCGCCGAGCTCGGTGATCCGCTGGAAGTTGCCGGCCGACTTCGACATCTTCCGACCGCGCATGAGCAGGTGCGCCCCGTGGACCCAGACCCGCGCCGGCGGACCGCCGACGATCGGCGCGGACTGCGCGATCTCGTCCTCGTGGTGGGGGAAGACGTTGTCCTCGCCGCCGGTGTGGATGTCGAACGTGGGACCGAGGTGGCGTAGGGCCATGGCCGAGCACTCGAGATGCCACCCGGGGAAGCCCTCGCCCCACGGGCTGGGCCAGCGCAGGTCCCGGCTCGCGTCGGCCGCCTTCCAGAGCGCGAAGTCGGCCGGGTCGTCCTTGTCCGGCTCGACCTCCGACCGCTGGCCGGCATCGAGCGCGTCGAGGGTGTTGCCGGAGAGCGCGCCGTAGGCCGCGTACGTCGAGACGTCGTAGTAGACGTTCCCGATCGGGGACACGTACGCGTGGCCGAGCGCGACCAGCCGCTCCGCGAGGGCGACCATGTCGTCGATGTGCTCGGTCGCCCGCGGATAGCCATGGGCGGGCAGGATGTTCACGAGCGCCTCGTCGCCGTGGAACGCAGCCTCGTATGCGTGCGCGATCTCCCGCGACGGACGGCCCTCCAGGCCCGCGGCGACGAGCATCGGGTCGACCTCGCGGCCTGCGGCATCAGCGCGCAGGTGCCCGACGTCGGTGATGTTCTGGACGTGCAGGACGTCGATGCCGTGGTACAGCAGGGTGCGCCGGATGAGGTCGGGGAGCAGGAACGTCCGCAGGTTGCCGACATGGGCAAAGCGGTAGACCGTCGGGCCGCAGGAGTACATCCGAACCCGGCCGGCGTCCAGCGGCTCGATGGGCACGACGCTGCGGGTCAGCGTGTCGCGCAGTCGGAGATTCATCGGCCGGAGCCTAACGACCTCCCGCCTTTCGCGTTATCACACGGTGGGGCCTCGTGGTCCGCATCGTTCCCCCGGCGATGCGACGCGAGGCCTTCCCGCATACTCCAGCCATGCGTCACGCCTGCGCGCCGGACTGGGGGCGCGCCTGAGCCTTCGCCCGCTCCAGCGTCGCCGCGCCGGGGGCCTCCTCGCCTCGCTTGTCGTCGTCGCCGCGCTCCTGCTCGCGCACGACGCCCACCACGTTGCGGCGGCCACGCGCCACGATGTCAGGATCCTCGTCAACCAGCCGGCGACCTTCGATCCTGCCGCGGCCGGTGATTCCGGCACGGCCGCGATCACCGCGCAGCTGTACGAGACCCTCACGACCTACGACGCGTCGCTCACGCTCCAGCCTGCCCTGGCCGCGAGCTGGGAGGTGGCCGCCGACGGCCGCAGCGTGACATTCCACCTCCGCCCGAACCTCGCCTTCTCCGACGGGACGCCGCTGACGGCCGCCGACGTCGTCGGCAGCTGGCTGCGGATCATCGACTCGCGCGCGCCCGGGCCTCTCGCGGCCCTCATGATCGACGTCAAGGGCGCTCGCGACCATCTCGCGGGTCGGGTGACGGATCCATCCGCGGTCGGCCTCCGAGCCGATGGCAGGGACGTGATCGTGGATCTCGAGCGGCCCGGCGCGGACTTCCCCGCGATCGTCTCCTCGCCGACCTTCGGGATCGTTCCGCCTTCCGTCTGGCGCGACGGCGGCACGAACTTCGGCCCCGGCTCGGTCACGAGCGGCGGCTACACGCTCTCGGCGGTCACGACGGCCGAGCTGACGCTCGTCCGCAACGAGCACTACTGGGCTGGGCCGCCGGCGATCACGACCGCGCACCTCGTCCTCGACATCGGCGGTCGCAACCCGGTCACCGCCTTCCAGGCCGGCGATCTCGACTACACGCAGGTGTCGGTCACCGACGCGCCGTGGATTCCGTACGACCGCGAGCTCGGGCCGGCGCTGCGTTCGATCCCGGCGCTGACGCTGACGTACCTGGGCCTCGACACGACGAAGAAGCCGTTCGACGACCCGCGCGTGCGGCAGGCCCTGGGCGCAGCGGTGGACTGGCGGAGGATCGTCCCGCTCGGCGCGTTCGCCGGCGAGGTTCCGGCCGACAGCATGGTCCCGCCGGGGATTCCAGGAGGCGGCGCGCAGGATTGGCTGCCGGCGTACGACCCGAATCACGCCCGCCAGCTGCTGGCCGCGGCTGGCTATCCGGACGGCGCCGGGCTCCCGGTCATCCGCTTTGCGTCGAGCGGCGCGCCGATCGGTGACGCGATCGCGGCGGACCTCGAGCGCGAGCTGCACATGCACGTCGAGCGTGAGACCTTCCAGGATTCGCTCACCCGGATCTCCACGGACCCGCCGAACGCCTGGCTGACCGGCTGGGTCGCGGACTACGTCGGGCCGAACGACTTCCTGGGCGTGCTCCTGGAGAGCGGCAGCACCAACAACTACGGCAAGTGGTCCTCGCCCGCGTTCGACCAGGCCATCGCGGATGCGTTGGCAACCCGCGACGCCACCGCCACCCAGGCGGCCTACGAGCGCGCCCTGGCGATCGTCAAGGACCAGGTCCCGGTCGTGCCCCTGTCGGGCGGGACGACCTTCGCCCTGTCGCGACAAGGGCTGCTGGGCGCCACCGACAACGGGCTCGGGATCCTGCGCATCGCAGGCATGGCGTGGGCGCAGTGAGCCGTCGCGGACCCCTCGCGGCGGCGGCTGCGACGTTCGCGTTGGCGTTCGCGCTCGCCGGCGCGCCCGCCGCGCTCGCGGCGGATCCCACGTTCGGGGCCGCCACGGCGACCTCGACGTACGGCGGCGCGATCACGGTCACGCAGCCGGCGACCGTTCCCGCTGGCGTCGTCAAGGTCGAGGCGATCGTGCGCGAAGGGATCGGCGCGGCCACCTTCCTGGCGGCGATCACCACGCCGCCGGCCGGCCCAACGACCCTGCGCTACAGCCTCGACACACCGAAGGGCTCCGTCTTCCCGAACACTCCGGTCGAGCTCGGCTTCCGCCTCACCTTCGACGACGGCCACACCGTGGACAGTCCCACCACGACCCGCCTGTACGCCGACGATCGGTACACCTGGAAGACGCTCACCGGGTCCGTGGTCCGGGTGCATTGGACCGACGGCGACGCGGCATTCGGGCAGAAGCTCCTCAACGTGGGGGAGCAGGCGATCAAGAATGCGACCAGCCTCCTCGGGGTCGAGGAGAAGACCCCGATCGACTTCTTCGTCTATGCCGACCGGACCGCGTTCTACGACGTGATCGGCAAGGGGCTCCAGGAGAACATCGGCGGCCTTGCCCTGCCGGACATCCGGACGCTGTTCGCGAACATCGGCTCGTCGAACGCGGACGATCCGTGGGTGAGCGTCGTCGTGCCCCACGAGCTGACCCACATCGTGTTCGGAACCGCGACCCAGAACCCGTACCACGCCCCGCTGCACTGGCTCAACGAGGGCCTCGCGGTCTACCTCTCGGCCGGCTACGACGCCGGCGCCCGCTCGAACGTCGAGGGCTCCGCCAGGTCCGGCGACCTCATGCCGCTGAGCGCCCTGGTGCAGCAGTTCCCGGCGTCTGCGGACCGGTTCAGCCTGGCCTACGACGAGGCCGTGTCGGCCATCGACTTCATGGTCCGGACGTACGGACGTGACGCCCTCGTGAAGCTGATCCGGAGCTACGCGGCCGGCGTGAGCGACGACGCGGCGTTCAGCGCTGCGCTCGGCGTCGACACGAAGGGCTTCGAGGCTGCCTGGCTCGCAGGCCTGGGCATCCAGGCGCCGGTGCCGTTCGGGCCGGTGCCGGCCCCGGCCGGCCCGCTGCCGCCGGGCTGGGCCGGCTCGCCAGGCCAGAGCGGCCAGCCCGGCCAGCCCGGCCCGATCGCGACGGTTCGGCCGAGCGGATCGCCAAGCCTCAGCGCGGCCGACGACGGTTCGGCCCTGGTGTGGGTGGTGGTCGGCGTGTTCGCCGTCGTGCTCGTTGCGGGCCTGCTGTTCGTGGCGCGCGGCTTGAGCCGCGGCAACCCGCTGCTGCCGGCCGCCGCGGGTGGCGGCCCGGTCCCCGAGGCCGAGTCCGAGCCTGAAACCCACGCGGGGCCTTTGGCCGAACCCACCGCGCCGCACGAACCCGATCCGCCCGAGCCGGCCGTCCAGTGAGCGCGCTCGTCGGCCGTGTCCGCGCGTTGCCGAGCGTTCAGGTGACCCTGTCGATCGCGTTGCTGGTGCTCGGCTTCCTGGTCGCGGCGCAGATCTCGGCGGAGGGTCCGCGCGTCGCGTACTCGACCCAGGAGCGGTCACCGCTGATCCAGACGGCGCTCGGGCTCCAGTCCCAGCAGGAGGCGCTGAAGGCGAGCATCCTCGACCTCCGCAAGCGGATCGGCGACCTCGAGGCCCAGGATCCCGGCGCCGCTGAGTCGCTGAAGAAGCTGTACACCGACCTCGAGGCCGCGCGCGTCGCGGCGGGCCTGGTCGCCGTGTCCGGCAAGGGCCTCGCCTTCAAGCTCGAGGATGGCACGCAGGCCGCCGGCCCCGACGCTCTTGTCTCCGCGCAGGACGTCAGCGTCCTCGTGCAGCAGCTCTGGCTCGCCGGCGCGGAGGGCATCTCGGTCAACGGCGAGCGTATCGTCGGCTCGACCGCGGTCATCGACATCGGTGGCTCGATCCTCGTCAACTCGGCGTACCTGGCGCCGCCGTACACGATCTCTGCGATCGGACCGGCGGACCTGTACGACCGGATCCAGCATGCGGTCGCGTTCGTGCAGTTCGTCCAGGGCCGGGTCGAGCCGTCCGGGCTGCAGCTGTCGGTGGCCCAGCTCGACAAGGTCCAGCTGCCCGCGTTCGCCGGAACCGTGAACCTCCGCTACGCCCAGCCGGCGCCGTCCGGAACGACGCCGTGACCGCGCCGCGCCGGCGCATGACGCCCGCCGACAGGGTGACCGTGGCGCTCGTCGCCGGCCTGCTCGGCGTGCTCGTCGTCGGCCAGCTCAATGCACAGGAGGGCGTACCCGGCCTGTCCAACCTCTCGGCCACGGACCTGACGCAGCTCATCGCCAACCTCACGACGGGCAACGACCAGCTGCGCAACGAGATCGCGGACCTGACCAGCCAGGCGGCCAACCTCTCGGATGCGCACAATCGAGGCCAGACCACGGTCGGGGACCTGAACGGCGACCTCGCCCGCATCCGCGCCTGGGCGGGCCTGACGGCGGTGAGCGGGCCCGGGATCGCGATCACCGTCCAGGGCCCGATCGGGGGCGACGGCATCGAGCAGCTGCTCAACGAGCTCCGGAACGCCGGTGCGGAGGCGGTCGCCGTCGACGGCGTGCGGGTCGTGTCCGGCTCGGTGGTCGCGGGTCCCCCGGGC
>DASQIK010000018.1:0-44584 GCA_035631615.1 Candidatus Dormiibacterota bacterium
GTCCGGAACGCGCCGGCGCCCGCCCCGAGCCCGACGGGGAGGATGGCGAGCGGCGTGATCCCCGCGTAGGCGGGCGTGACCTGCGTGACCACGTTCTCGTTGTCGCGCGCCGTGCCGGGCGGGTCGTTCTTGCCGTCGGTGAAGAAGATGACCGCGGAGCGCGTGGTCGTCTTCGGCAGCAGGCTCGCCGCCTCGTCGAGGGCCGCGACGTGATCGGTGTCGGTGGTGGTGACCTGCTGCATGACGGGCGCCTTCGGGCCTGCGCGGTATTCCGCCGCGATGGCCCGCAGGCACGTCTCGAACCGCGCGATTGCCGTCGGATTGGCGTGGAGCGCGAGGTCGTTGCAGTTCGCCGGATACGGGATGGCCTGCCGCCCGAACACGACGAACGACACGTGCGCGTTCCCCGCCGCCATGTCGTCGGCAACGACCTGCACGCGATCGGCGATGCCGTCGAGCGCGTCGGCGAACTCCTTGTTCGTGCCTTCCGGGCTGTACAGGATCGAGTCCGATACGTCGAAGACCAGGACGACGTCCGACCGATCGAGGCCGGTCGCCCCGGCGACGATCGATGTGCCCGCCAACGCCGCGACGATCGCGCCGATGAGGAGCGCGAGGATGGGGGCTCGATTCCGCGCTCGCAGCGGTCGCATCACGTGCAGCCTAAAGCACGCTCAACACGCGGCGAATAAATGACATGGGCCGTTCGCTAGGTCCTGAGGCCCGGTGGCACCATCGGCAGGTCATCGAATCGGCGCGGTGGCGGGACGACCGCGATGCCGGCGACTGCCTCCGCGGATCGGAAGATCGCGAGCACGCGGCCGCCCTTGCGCGCAGCCGACGGGGCAAGCACGCCGCGGGCGCCCTCGCGCCAGCACGATTCGCCGATCGGCTGGGTCTTCGGCCATTGGCGGCGCGTGGGATCGAGACGGGTGATGCCCTCGCCCTCGAGCACGCCCTCGGCGGTGAGGTCCGCGACGTCGTCGAGGTCGACGTCGATGCGCCAGATCGAGCGCGGGAGGCGCTGCGCCGGCGGGACCCCGAGCTCCGCGGAGTGGCGGTACCACTCGGCCCAGACGGTCGTCTCGGAATCGCCGAGGTACAGCGCGCGGATCACACTCCCCCGCTGCCATCGGCCGTCGGCCGGCTCGGTCGTCCACAGGAGCGGGTCGGAATCGGCGCGAGTCACGCGCCACCACGTGCCCTGGACGTGGATCCGAGGTGCCGCGACGTCGAGTGCCGGCACGCTCCCGGGCTCAGGCGAACGAGTCGTTCTCGAGCTCGGCGACGACGCGCGACACGTCCCGGTACCTGCCCTTCGACAGCAGCTCGAGCGGCGGCCGGTCGCCGAGCGCGGTCACGGGCTTGAGGAGCCACAGCGGGACGTACGCCGCGGCCATCACGCGCTCGAGACGATCGACCAGCGCGACGAGCTCCAGCAGCCGCTCGCGCTTCGTGCCGCTCGGCTGCCGGGTCGCGCGCGCCCAGGCATTGACGGTTGCCGGTGCGGAACCGGTCGCGGTCGCGATGTCGCCCGTCGCAACACCGAGGTTGCGAACTCGTTGCACTTCCTCGGCAAAGGCTGTTGCTGCGCTCATCGTCGGTCCTCCGATCCCCGTTCACTGTAGCGATCCTGTAGCGGAATCGTCAACCGCATGTCACGGGTCAGGCGCGGTGGCCGGATGCCGGTGCCGGATCAGCCGTCGAAGGCCCGAGGCGTCCTCGGCGTGACCGACCCGGTGGGGGCTGCGGCCCGCTGAGCCCGCGCTCCCAGCTTCGGGATAACCGCAGGTCGCGTGCGCCCGGGCCGGCCCTCGGCCCGGGCGTCTTCCTGTGCGGAAGGTCAGGCGCCCACCGGCTCCTTGATGAGCACGACCGTGATCCGACCCGGGCGCGACTCGCTCCGGATGATGAGCACCTTCCGGACGTTGCTGTTCACGCCGTAGAGCTTCTGCATGCGCGCGTTCTCGAGCGGCAGGCTGCGCTCCTCGATCCGGCGGAACGCGGTCTCGAGGTCCGGGACGATCTTCTGCGTGCCGATCGCGAAGATGACCTCGCCCGCACCGAACGCGATCGGCGCCAGCTGGCTGCCGGTGTTCGAGGCGAGCACGATCGTCCCGTCCTCGGTCACGGCATGGGCGCTGTCGACGTAGTAGTCGGGCCCGACCCCCAGCTTGCGCATCGCGCGCACGCCCTCGGGCGAGTTCCGGTCCATCGCTCGCGTCCGGAGCCGGATGTTGTCGTAGCGGCCGCTCTCCATCTCGGCCGTCACGCCGATGTCCTCGAGCGTCTCCGAGGCGCCCTGGCTCACCTCGCCGCCTTCGGGCAGGAGGCCGACGATCAGGTCCCGTGCCGCACGTGCAGTGTCGACGACGTGGACAGCGTAGCCCTTCTCGCGCAGCGCCGACGCGGTGCGCTCGACCGAGGCGTCGCTCGCGGGAACGCCGAATTCGGGATTGGGGATCTGGTCTGCCGGGGTCTCGGCGTCGTAGGTCTCGGATGCAGTTGCGATGGCCATGCTGGTGGCTCCTGGTTCGGTGAGCGCGGGGCGGGTCGCGTCGGGCGCCGGCGATTAGTTGACTACGCAACAGTCTACGCCAATTGCGCAATCGCGCAAGCGCTATTCGGGGCCCCGGCTATCGCAATCGCGCGACGACCGCGAGGATCTCGTCAGCGTAGCGCTCGAGCTTGGCGGGGCCGATGCCCTTGACTCGTGCCAGGGCGGTGGCGGACGCCGGGCGCGCCTCGGCGATCGACTGCAGCATCGAGTCGTGCGCGACGACGTAGGCGGGAACCGCGTCCGCCCTCGCCCGATCGCGGCGCCAGAGCTGGAGCGCCTCGAGCAGGTGCGCGTCGACCGAACCCGGGCCGCCCGACCCGCCGTCGGCGCTCGCCGGCTCCAGCGCGACGATCCGGCCGGAGCCCAGCGCCTGTCCGGGCCGCCGGTCGCGGGTGGCGAGTCCGTCGCGAGCCTCGAGCATGGCGAGGAACCGCGACGGCTTCCGCGATCCCTCCCTGCCGCCCTGGCCGGCCCGCCGTGCCGCCCACGACAGGGCGAGCCGGCGCCGTGCCCGCGTGATCCCGACATACAGCAGCCGGCGCTCCTCGTCGATCTCGACCGGCTCCTTCGCCTGGCGAATTGGCAGGAAACCTTCCTCGAGCGCGGGCAGGAAGACGGCGTCCCACTCGAGGCCCTTTGCGCGGTGGTACGTGAGCAGGTTCACGCCGCTCCCGACTCCTGCGGCCTCATCCGCGTCGCGACGCTCCAGCTCGAGGAGGACGTCGGCGACCGTTGCGCCACCCGCCGCCGCAGCCACGTCTTCGACGATCCTGAGCACCAGCTCGAGTGAGGCCTGCCGCTCGCGGGCCTCGTCACCGCGCCCGGCCCCGTCGCCTCGCCCGGCATCGTCGCCGCCCGCTCCGAGCCCGAGCCGCTCCTCGAACAGCGCGCGAATCGCGCCGACGAGTGCCCCGCCCGTTGCCTCCGAGCCGTGCCACCGCGTGCCCATCAGCCGGCGCGCCTCCTTGACTTCGCGCCGATCGAAGAACCGCTGCCCGCGGAGCCGGAACGGGATCCGAGCGCGGGTGAGTGCCTGCTCGAGCTCGGGCAGCTGCGCGTTGATGCGCACGAGGATCGCGATCTCGTCGGCGGCGGTCCCCTCCCCGATCAGGGCCTGGATCGCACCCACGATCGTCGCGCGCTCCGCCGCGTCGTCGGTGAACCGCCGGATCGACGGTGTCACGCCGGGCGGCCGCGTCGCCTCGAGCGCTCCCCGCGCGCGGGTCGCGAGCAGCCGGTTCGCGAGCGCGAGGATCTGGGGCGTCGACCGGTAGTTCTGCGCCAGCACCACGACCCGCGCGCCGGGGTGGCGCCGCTCGAAGCTGAGCAGGAACTCCGGTGAGGCGCCGGTGAACGAGTAGATCGTCTGGTCCGGGTCGCCGACGACCGCGAGGTCGCGCGATTCGCCGAGCCAGAGCTCGAGCAGCCGCTCGGCGAGGGGGTTCGTGTCCTGGTACTCGTCGACGCTGAACCACGTCTTGCGCTCGCGCACGAGCGCGGCCGCGTCCGCGTCGGTCTCGAGCAGCCGAACCGTCTCAACCAGCATGTCCTCGAAGTCGATCTCGCCGGCTCGCGCCTTCGCCCGCTCGTAGTCGGCATAGATCCGCGCGAACAGCTCGGCGGGGATCGGCGCCCGATCGCCGCCATCGGCGAGCCAGCGCTCAGGCGTGATTCGGCGAACCTTCGCCCACTCGATCGTCTCCGCGAGGTCCTTGACCTGCGTGAACCGATAGCCGCCCGGCAGGCGCGACGCGAGCGGGAACAGGATCCGGGCCTTGCCGTCGCTCACCCGCGGCAGTGGCTCGCCCCCGTGCCGGCTCGGCCAGAAGTGCCGCAGCTGCGTCAGTGCCGCCGCGTGGAACGTCTTCGCCATGACCCGCGGATGCCCGAGCGCCGCGACCCGCTCGACCATCTCGGTCGCCGCCTTGTCTGTGAACGTGACGAGCAGGATTCGATCCGCCCGAACCGCCCCGGTCTCGATCGCGTACGCCGCCCGATGGCTGATGACCCGCGTCTTGCCCGACCCCGCGCCGGCGATGATCACGACCGGCCCGCGCGTCGCGCTGACTGCCTCGCGCTGGGCCTCGTTCAGGTCGTCCAGGAGGCGCTTCGGGTCGCGTTCGTCGCCCATCGACGGAGCCTACAGGCGCCCGCTTCGCGGCGAGTTACCACCGCCCAAGTGATGGGCGATGGTCGCCGGGTGACCTTTCTCTGGGGTTTGTCGTGCGATGGGCCGGCTGGCCATCGTTGGCGACCCCGGCCGAGCACAGCAGATGACATCCCCTCGCCGACGTGACCTTCGTCGAACCCCTGAACATCGCCCAAACTGCCGGAAAAGGTCACCGGGTGACCATCGCGGGTGCATTCGGGCCCGGTCCACGCTCGCCGCCACGTGGCGCGAAATCAGGTGGCCCGCGCGCGAACCGCGAACCCGAGGATCGCTGCGCCGAGCACGCCGAGCACGATGCTCACGCCGAACAGCCCCTGGATGCCGAACGCGGCCGCGACCGCGCCACCGGCGAGGGCCGCGGTGACCTGGCTCAGGCTGTTGGCGAGGCCCTGGAAGATGCCCTGGGCGGTCGCGGCCAGCTCCGGCGGAACGCGCCTCGAGACGTACGTCACGCCACCGACGAAGAACAGCGCGAACCCGACGCCGCCGAAGACCGATGCGGCCAGGAGCAGGGTCGGCTCGGTGGCGAGCTCGGCGACGACGGCCCGCGCCGCGATGAACACGACGCCCGCGATCAGCAGCCGCTCGGACCCGAAGCGCATCGCCAGCCGCGGGAAGCCGAGCATGATCGGGACCTCGATCGAGGCGGCGATCGCGCCACCCAGGCCCACGATCGTCGCCCCAGCGCCGAGCTGGGCGAAGCGCAGCGGAGTGAACGTCAGCACTGCCGACATCGCGAGCCAGCTGAGGAACGCGCCGAGCAGGAACAGCCCGAGGCCCCGCGGCCCGAACAGCCGGCCGGCGTTCAGGAGCGGGTTGACGACGAGGTCGACACCCCGGCGCGCGGGCGACCGCAGCGACAGGCCCACGAGCGCCGTGGCGAGCAGGGACACGATCAGCACGATGAACAGCACCCGGATGCCCCACGCCTCGATCGCGGCGCCGGTCGCCACCGCCGAGACGACGTACGACATCGAGCCCCACGCGCGCAGCGGCCCGTAGCTCGAGCGGTTGGCGCCGGCCGCCTCGAGCGCCCGGGCGTCGAGGATCGGGATGGTGCCGGCGAGGCCGGCCCCGAAGCACGACGCGCCGAGGAACGTGAGCCATGACGCGGGCGACAGGGCGAGGATGACCGCGCCGACGATCGCCACCGCCACGCCCGAGATCAACACGCGCGGCGAGCCCCGGAGCCGATCCGAGAGCGCACCCCACAGCGGCGCGGCCAGCAGCCCGACGAAGGCGCCGAGCGCGAGGATCGCCCCGATCTGCCCGAGCCCGAGGCCGAGCGAGCGGTAGTACAGCGGGAGGTACGGCACGTAGGAACCGACCGCCGTGTACACGACCACGTAGGCGACGGCCGAGCGGACCCGCGGCGGCACGATCCGGCCGGACGAGCGCTCGGGCAGGCGGTCGGTCAGGGTTCGGGGTGGATCAACGGGCGGCCGGGCGCGGATCGCCGTCGACCATCGGGACGACCTCGTTGATCCAGCGATCGAGCGTCTCGTCGTCGTACGGCGCGGCCAGCTCGGCGAGGAAGGTGTGGAAGCCGAGGGCCTTGCGCTCCGCCATTCGCTCGGCGATCAGCTCCGGCGGTCCGACCCAGAACGTGTCGTCGTCCTCGACATCGGTCATCGGGGTCCGATTGATCCGCATCTGCTCGCGCCAGACGCGATCGGCCTCCTCGACCGTGTTCCGGATGATCGGCTTGCAGCCGGCCGTCAGCTCGATCTCGTCGGGGTTGCGGTCGGCGTCGTCGCAGTGGGCATGGAGGACGTCGAGCTTGTGGCGGAGGAAGTCGGGTGTGCCCATCGCGTTCCACATGTCCGCGTGGCGCGCGACCGTGCGCAGCGTCTTCTTCTCGCCCGCGCCGCCGATCAGGATCGGGAGGCGCGCCTGGATCGGCTTCGGCAGGAGGACCAGCTCGTCGAACGCGTAGTGGTCGCCCTCGGCCGAGCTGGCGGTGCCGCCGGCGAAGAGCGTCTCCAGGGCAGCAGCGGACTCCTCGAGCCAGTCGAGGCGCTGCCCGAAGCCTGTCCCGAAGTCGATCCCGCTCGCCGCGTGCTCGAGCTCGTGCCACGCGCCGCCGAGGCCGGCGATCGCCCGGCCGCCGCTCAGGTGATCGATCGTGGTGAGCATCTTCGCGACGACGCCCGGGTTGCGGAACGTGTTCGCGCCGACGAGGAGTCCCAGGCGAACCCGCGAGGTGACCTTCGCCCACGCCGCGAGCGTCGTGTAGCCCTCGAAGATCGGCTGGTACGGGTCGCCGAAGATCGCGTACAGGTGGTCCCAGGCCATGAGGTAGTCGTAGCCGAGCGCGTCGACGCGCTTCGCGGCCGCCTCGTAGGCGGGCCACTCGGTGGCCTGGTTCCAGAGCAGCACGCCGAGCTTCGTGGTCACCGAATCGCTCCTCCCGCGTGGCGTGCCTGCGCCCGTTGCGCTACGCCGGGAAGAAGCGTGGCAGGTGGGCGCGATTCGCGTCGAGCAGGGCGTCGAGCAGCGGCGCGGCGATCGACCAGCGCGCAACGAGCGGGTTCGCGAGGAGCGCCTTCAACGCGATGCCGCGATCGCCGGAGATCGCCGCCGCGACGGCGAGCTCCTCGTACGCCTTCATCGCCTGCACCAGGCCGCGCATCTCGGGCGCCAGCGCAGCCTGCTCGATCGGGATCGCGCCCTCCCGCGTGATTCGCGCAGGGACCTCGACGACCGCCGAATCCGGCAGGTCCGGCAGGGCGCGGATCGCGATCGGCGAATCGCCCCAGCCGCCGCCGTCCGCACCGGAGCGCGCGGCCGGTCCCGCGTACCCGTTCCGGATGTCGACGACCTGCACGTCGCCCCGTCCGTCGTGGAGGGATGCGATGAGCTGCGCTGCCGCCTCGGAGTAGAACGCGCCGCCGCGGCGCTCGAGGAGCTTCGGCTTCACGTCGAGGCTCGGGTTCCGGTACATGTCCAGCAGCTCGCCCTCGATGTCCATGACCTGCTGGGCGCGCGACTCGGAGGCCGCCTCCAGCTGGTCGTCGAGCACGACGTCGGTCGAGTAGTAGTACTTGAGGTAGTAGCTCGGGATCGAGCGCGTCAGCCGCACGATCTCGACCGGCGACCCGCAGTCCTTCGCGATCCGCTCGGCCTCGGTCTCGATCAGCCCAGGCAATCGGTCGACGCCGTCGACCTTGACAGCCCGCGCCCAGGACAGGTGGTTGAGCCCGACGTGATCGAGCTCGACTCGCTCCGGCTCGACCCCGAACTGGGCCGCGAACCGGCGCTGGAAGCCGATCGCCACATTGCACAGCCCGATCGCCCGGTGCCCCTCGTCGAGCAGCGCCTGGCTGACGATGCCGACCGGGTTCGTGAAGTCGACGATCCAGGCGCCGGGAGCGGCCCGGCGCGCGACCCGCTCGGCGAGATCGAGCACGACCGGCACGGTCCGGAGCGCCTTCGCGAAGCCGCCGGCGCCGGTCGTCTCCTGGCCGATCGTGCCGAACCTCGGCGGCAGCGTCTCGTCGACGAGGCGGGCAGCCTGCCCGCCGACGCGCAGCTGGATCAGCACGAAGTCGGCGCCATCGAGGGCCTGGTCCGTGTCGGACGTGAGGACCAGCGACCCCGGCCAGCCGAGCCGCTGGAGCATCCGCCCGGCCAGCCCGCCCACGATCTCGAGGCGCTCGTGGTCGATGTCGAGGAGCACGAGCTCGTCGACGGTGAACCGGTCGGACCGCCGCGCGATGCCCTCGATCAGCTCGGGCGTGTACGTGCTGCCGCCGCCGACGACCGCGAGCTTCACTCCCACGCCGTCCCTCCGGACCTGCTTGACATCCGCTCGATTGCTTATAACGTTATCAACTCTCGGGCAGGACACAAGAGGCAACGTCAACCGCCGGTCGAGGAGGAGCCAGCGACCCGTGGCGCGCTACCGCCTGGAGCTCGGACCCGTTCCCCTGCACCACCAGGTCTACCTGGACCTGAAAGCTGCCCTCGATGACGGCGAGTGGCAGGCCGGCCAGCAGCTCCCCGCCGAGCGAGAGCTCGTGCGGCGCTATGGCTGCTCGCTCATCACCGTCCGACGGGCCCTCGACGAGCTCTCCCGCGAGAATCGCCTCGAACGCGTCCGCGGCCGCGGAACGTTCGTGCTGCCGACCCGCATCGAGCGCCCCCTGACGGGCGCCCTGACCTTCACCCAGGAGATCCAGCGCCAGGGCCTCGACCCCGCGACGCGCCTGCTCGCGGCGCGCCCGGTGGCCGCCACCGAGCAGGTCGCCGCCGCGCTCCAGATCGAGCCCGGCTCCCCCACCCTCTACCTCGAGCGACTGCGGCTCGCCAGCGGCACGCCGCTCCTGCTGGAGATGGTCCACCTGCCGGCCGAGCGATTCCCGGGCCTGCTCCAGGCCGACCTCGAGCACAACTCGCTGTACGAGATCCTGCTGACCCGGTACGACACCCCGGTCGATCGGGCGCGCGAGTCGCTCGAGCCGGTACATCTCCCCGCGCGCGAAGCGCGCCTGCTCGGCCTCGCGCCGCGCAGCCTGGCCCTGCTCGTCGAAGGCATCGCCTACGCGAGCGACGGCACCCCCGTTGAGTACGGACGCACCTACGTCCGGGCCGATCACACCCGCTACTACGTCGAGCGGTCCGTCGTCCGCGCGCCATCCGCGCAGGTCGGCAGCTCCGTCCGGTGAGAGGAGGAGACCCCCGTTGCCTACGATGAACCCAACCGCTTCAGCTCGAGGAGGTCGTATGCCCCGAATGCGTTCGTTCTCGCTGCTCGCCGCAGCCGCGCTGGTCGCCGCGGCGTGCAGCCCGGCGCCGAGCGCGTCGCCCGGCTTCTCGACGGCGCCAGCGACAACCGGTCCGGCCGCCTCCGGGCCTGCGGCAACCCAGTCGGGCGGGAACCCCGGCACGGTCGGGGGCAAGCTCGTCATCGACAACGAGAGCGGCTCCACCTGGACCTGCCAGTTCAACCCGTACAACCCGTCGGTGACCGGCCAGTCGTTCGGCTTCACCTACGAGGAGCTCATCTACGTCAACCCGCTCCAGACGAACGCGGACGGCACGGCCAAGACCACGCCATGGCTCGCCAGCGACTTCAGCTGGAACGGCGACTTCACCCAGCTGACGATGACCATCCGCAGCGGGGTCAACTGGTCGGACGGACAGCCGTTCAGCGCCGACGACGTGCTGTACACGTTCAACGCCATTCGGAACGACCCGGCGATGGACATCAACGCGCTGTGGCAGCCGAACGGCGGCCCGCTGACGAGCATCGCGAAGCAGGGCACCGACAAGGTCGTCTTCACGTTCAAAGGGGCGGCCCAGACGTACTTCTACTACGTCGCCGACCAGACGCCGATCCTGCCGCAGCACATCTGGTCGGCGTTCGATCAGAAGACGCTCGAGACCCAGGCCGACGCGAGCCCGATCGGGACGGGCCCATACGTCGTCAAGGCGTGCTCGCAGGACAACATCCAGTACATGCGAAACGACAAGTACTGGCAGAGCACCGCGAACCACCCGGTGCCGCAGATCGCCGAGGTCGACTACCCGGCGTTCCTGTCCAACGACCCGGCCAACCTCCAGCTCGCCCAGGGCCAGGCCCAGTGGGGCGCCCAGTACATCCCGAACATCGACTCCTACTACGTCGCGCCCGACTCCGCGCACCGTCACTACTGGTTCCCGCCGACCCTGAACGTCTCCATCGTCCCGAACCTCGAGAACCCGCTGCTGGCGAACGTCGCGGTCCGCCAGGCGATCAGCCTCGCCATCGACCGCGCGGATGTGTCGAAGCGCGGCGAGAGCGGCTACGAGCCGGCTGCCAACCAGACCGGCATCGTCCTGCCCACGTACCAGTCGTGGTATGACAAGTCAGCCGACACCACCGCGTTCGACGCGGCCAAGGCCGGCCAGGTCCTCGAGGCCGCCGGCTTCACCAAGGGCTCCGACGGGATCTACAAGAACAGCTCCGGCAAGCGCCTCTCCTTCACGATCAAGACGATCAGCGGCTACACGGACTGGGATTCCTCGGTCCAGGTGATCCAGGGGCAGCTCAAGGCCGCCGGCATCGAGATCTCGAACGTGATCGACGAGGACAATGGCGTCTACACGACCGATCTCCAGAGCGGCAAGTTCGACCTTGCCTACGCCGAGCAGACCGGCGGCCCCGGTCCGTACTACGAGCTTCGACAGATGCTCCTCGGCGCGAACGTCGGCCAGACGAACTACTCGCGCTACAAGTCGAGCA
The DNA here is from genome assembly GCA_035631615.1 of Candidatus Dormiibacterota bacterium. Lineage (GTDB taxonomy): Bacteria > Chloroflexota > Limnocylindria > Limnocylindrales > CSP1-4 > UBA5189. The sequence continues at coordinate 10,957 of DASQIK010000018.1, forward strand.
GCACCGATCAGCTGCTCAACAGCTTCGCCGCTTCGAGCGCGGCCGACCAGCTGAACATCGTCAAGCAGATCGAGAAGGTCATGGCCACCGACTACCCGGTGATCCCGGTGGTCGAAGGCGTGCTCTGGTATCAGTACGACACCACCGCGATCGGCGGCTGGCCGACACCCGATGATCCGTACGCCCAGCCTCCGGTGTGGGCGTATCCGGACAACGGCGTCGTCCTGACCCACCTCTATCCGCTCCAGTAGGCAGCGCCGAAACCGGCGCATGCCCCCCAGCATCCGGCGGGCGAACGAATGAGCTTCCTCGCCCGCCGGTTCGGCCTCTTCCTGCTCACGCTGTGGGCGGCCCTGACGATCAACTTCCTCATCCCCCGGTTGATGCCGGGGGATGAGGCGACCGCCGTCCTCGCCCGCTTCAGGAACGTGAATCCGGCAGCCCTTCATGCCCTCCAGATCGAGTTCGGCGTGGGCACCAACCAGCCGCTCCTCGAGCAGTACGTGCAGTACCTCGGCAACTGCCTCACGGGCCAGTTCGGGCTCACTGCCTCGCGCGCGCCCGTCAGCGACGTCGTCCTGCAGGGCCTGCCATGGACGCTCGGGCTCGTCGGGATCACGACCGTCATCGCGTTCATCCTCGGGACGGCGATCGGGATCGTCAGCGCCTGGCGGCGCGGCGGCAAGCTCGACTCCCTCCTTTCGCCCCTCCTGTTCATCGTCACGACGTTCCCGGTGTTCTTCGTCGCGCTGCTGCTGCTGTTCGTGTTCGGCGTCGCGCTCCATTGGTTCCCGCTCAGCGGCGCATACACCCTGGGGAGCCAGCCGACCCTCAGCTTCGGGTCGGCGCTCGACGTCGTGAAGCACGCCTTCCTGCCCGCCGCGACCCTGGTCATCACGACCGCCGGTGGCTGGATCTTCACGATGCGCAACAACATGGTCTCGACGCTCAACGAGGACTACGTCCGGATGGCGCGGGCGAAGGGCCTGCCGTCGTGGCGGATCATGTTCGACTACGCCGCCCGGAATGCGATCCTGCCGAACCTCACCGGCTTCGCGATGCAGCTCGGGTTCATCCTCGGCGGCTCGATCCTGGTCGAGTACACGTTCTCGTACCCCGGCCTCGGCTACCTCTTCTACACGGGCACCACGACCCACGACCTGCCGCTGCAGCAGGCGCTGTTCCTCTTCTACACGCTCGCGGTGCTCGTGTGCGTGCTCGTCGCGGACATCGCGACCGCCGTCCTCGACCCGCGGACCCGGGACCGCTGATGGGCAACCAGATCGCGCTCGGATCCGGCCAGGCCATCGCGGTGGCCGAGCAGCCGCTCCAGGGCTGGCGCGACGCCCGTCGGCGGCTGACCCAGGCCATCGTCCGGAGCCGCAAGGCGATGCTCGGCCTGCTGCTCATCGCCTTCGTCGTCGTGCTCTCGCTGTTTCCGGGGCTCATCGCCCCGGGCGATCCACACGCGGCCATCTATGACCCGAACCTCGGGTCCGTGGCGGGCCATCCGTTCGGGACGACCCAGATCGGCGAGGACGTCTTCACGCAGCTCGTGTACGGCACCCGGCTCACGTTGATCATCACGGTCGTCGTCGGACTGCTGACGACCATCCTGTCGGTGATCGTCGGGCTGACCGCGGCGTACCTCGGCGGTGCCGCCGATCGTGTCCTGTCGCTGCTGACGGACGTCTTCCTGATCATCCCGACGCTGCCGCTGCTGATCGTGCTGTCGGCCTATCTCTCCGGCAGCGGGACGATCGCGATCATCGGGGTGCTGACCGTCACGGGCTGGGCATTCGGGGCACGCCAGCTGCGGGCGCAGGGCCTGTCGATGCGGACCCGCGACTTCCTCGAGGCAGCGCGGGCTCGGGGCGAGGGCTCGACCTACATCATCCTCATGGAGATCCTGCCGAACATGCTGTCGCTCGTCGTCGCGACGTTCCTGAGCTCGGCGGTGTACACGGTCGCCACGGCGGCCGGACTCCAGTTCCTCGGCCTCGGGAACAGCAACGACATCACCTGGGGCACGATGCTCCACTACGCCCAGCAGAACGGCGCCCTGTGGAGCGGCAACGCCCTGTGGGCGCTCGCACCCGGCGGGGCGGTGGCGCTCCTCGGCGCCGCGTTCGCACTCCTCAACTATGCCTTCGACGAGCTGACGAACCCGGCGCTGCGACCGGTTCGGCGTCGGCTCCTCGCGTCCACGACCGGCGGCTCGCGCCTCGACGGCGCGCGACCGGATCCGGCGCATGGCTGAGCCGCTGCTGACGGTTCGCGGCCTGTCCGTCGCGTACCTCGCCGAGTCCGCCGACGTCGTCGCAGTCGACGCCGTCGACCTCGATGTCGCTGACGGCGAGTTCCTCGCCATCGTCGGCGAGTCCGGCTGTGGCAAGTCGACGCTGCTCTTCGCGATCGCGGGTCTGCTGTCGCCGCCCGCACAGGTCATCGCCGGGGAGATCCGGTTCCGAGGCACGGACATGGCCCGCCTGGACGACGCTGCCCTCCGCCATCTGCGCTGGCGGGACTTCTCGGTCGTGCTCCAGAGCGCGATGAACGCGCTCAACCCGATGAAGTCGATCGAGGCCCAGTTCGGGGACGCGATGCGGGCGCACCTGAGCGGATCGGGCGCCTCGAAGGCCGCGATCCACGCGCGCACCGCCGAGGTCCTTCGGCTCGTCGGTATCGACCCGGTGCATGCCTCGAGCTACCCGCACCAGCTCAGCGGTGGCATGCGCCAGCGGGCGATGATCGCGATGGCCCTGCTGTTCACGCCCCAGCTCGTGATCATGGACGAGCCGAGCTCGGCGCTCGACGTCGTGGCCCAGCGGTCGCTCATGCGCCAGGTCAAGGACCTCCAGCAGAGCCTCGGCTTCGCCGTGGTGTTCGTGACCCACGACATGTCGCTCGTCCGGAGCTACTCGGACCGGCTGATGGTGATGTACGCCGGCCAGCTCGCCGAGCTCGCCCCGACCGAGTCCTGCTTCGAGCGGCCGCTCCACCCGTACAGCCGCGGCCTCCTCGACGCGTTCCCGTCGATTCGCGGGCCGCGTGTACCCCTCTTCGGCATTCCAGGCAGCCCGCCGGACCTCGCTCACCCGCCTGCGGGCTGCCGGTTCGCGCCTCGGTGCCCGCGGGTCATGGACCGCTGCCTGACCACCGAGCCCGACGTCTTCGAGGTGGGCGCGTCGCAGGTGCGGTGCCTGCTGTATGACGGGCTCGGCACCGGAGCGGGCGTCGCCAAGCCCGCCGGCGTGGCCTCGTGAGCGAGACCCCGCTGCTCGCGACGGACGCCCTGAGCCGCCACTTCCGGCTGGGCGGGCTCTTCTCCAGCCGGACGCTCCACGCGGTCGACGACGTCGATCTCCAGATCGGCGAGCGGGAGATCGTGGCCCTCGTCGGCGAGAGCGGCAGCGGCAAGAGCACGATGGCGCGCCTGCTCGCGCTCCTGTATCGCCCGACGACCGGCAAGATCCTGTTTCGTGGCAAGGACGTCGCCGCGATTCGGTCGCGAGCCGACCTGCGCCGCTACCGCGCCCAGGTGCCGATGGTCTTCCAGGACCCGTACAGCTCGATCAACCCGGTCTACCGGGTGTCGCACGGCGTGCTGCGCGCGCTCGCCCTGCATCGGCCCTCCCTGACCAGAGCGGAGCGCATGGCCGAGGCCGAACGGGTCTTCGAAACGGTCGGTCTCACCCCTGCGCGCGACATGCTCCGCAAGTTCCCATACGAGATGAGCGGCGGCCAGCGCCAGCGCGTCGGCTTCGCCCAGGCCCTTGCGGTGAATCCGAGCCTGATCCTCGCCGACGAACCTGTCTCGATGCTCGACGTCTCGATCCGTGCGGGCATCCTCAACCTGATGCTCGATCTGCGGGATCGAATCGGGGTGTCGATCCTGTTCATCACGCACGACATCGCGAGCGCGCGGTACGTCGCCGACCGGATCGCGGTCATGTATGCCGGCCACCTCGTCGAGACCGGTCCGACCGAGGAGGTCCTCGCCAACCCGCGCCATCCGTACTCGCAGCTGCTCGTGTCGGCCGTGCCCGATCCGCACAGCCCGATCGACGTCGACGTCTCGGCCGCCGCCGGCGAGCCGCCCAGGGTCATCGATCCCGCCGAGGGCTGCCGGTTCATGCCGCGCTGCCCGCTGGCGATCGAGATCTGCGGGCGGGTGACCCCGCGCCTCACGCCGATGGGCCCCGACCACGCGGCGGCGTGCCATGTCGCGGCGCAGCAAGTCGCGGCGGGGGCCGCGGTGTGACCGCCTTCCGTGTGGCACTGACATTCGACGCGGAGCACCCGGACCGCCCGTCCGCGCCGGGCGCCCAGGAGCGCCTCCTCGACACGCTCGACCGGCACGCGGTGCGAGCCTCGTTCTTCGTGCAGGGTCGGTGGGCAGAGGCGTACCCCGACACGGCGATCCGGATCCCGCAGGGCGGCCACCTCGTCGGCAACCACAGCCATTACCACGCACGGATGCCGCTGCTCAGCGCGCGCGGCCTGCGCTCGGACATCAAGGCGGCGCGCGATGCGATCCTCGAGAACGTCGGGGTCGACCCGGTGCCCTGGTTCCGCTGCCCGTTCGGGGCCGGCGTCGGCGACGAGCGGGTCCAGGCGTTCGTGCGCGAGGCCGGGTACCGCCACGTGGGCTGGCACGTCGCCGGCCTCGACTGGCCGGTGGAGCGGACCGCTGCCCAGGTCGAGGAGCGGGTGGTGCGCGGCGCGATCGCGCACGGCGACGGATGCGTCGTCCTGCTCCACACGTGGCCGGACCGCACGGAGCTCGCCATGGGCGGAATCGTCCAACGCCTCCGCGACGCCGGCGCCGAGCTGGTCCGCATCGACGAGCTGCCGTTCGTCCCGGAGGACGAGATTCCCGACGCCGAGGTGGCACCATCGCCGGTGTGACGTCCGGTTCGACTCGCGCCGCGATCCTCGCCGTCGACGGTGGCAATTCGAAGGCCGATGTCGCCCTCATCGGCTCCGACGGCACCCTCCTTGCCGCCGTCCATGGACCTTCGATCTCGCACCAGGCTGTCGGGCTCGAGACAGGAATGGCAAACCTGCGGGCCCTCGTGGCGAAGGTCGCCGCCGAGGCCGGGATCGCCGGCACCGGCGCGCGCGGGAGTGGCCGAACGGAGGGGCGCGTGGCAGCGCTCGGGTCGTACTGCCTCGCCGGCGCCGACTACCGCGTCGAGGAGCGGCTGCTCCACGCGTCGATCGATGCGCTCGGGCTCACGGAGCAGACGCTCGTCCGGAACGACACGTTCGCGGCGCTCCGCGCCGGCACGGACCGGCCGTGGGGCGTGGCGCTGATCTGCGGCCGCGGGATCAACGGCGCGGCGGTCGCGCCCGACGGCCGGACCGCAAGGTTCGACGGGCTCGGGCACATCTCGGGTGATTGGGGCGGCGGCCGCGGGATCGGCACGGCAGGGCTCGGCGCGGCGGTCCGGGCTCGGGACGGGCGGGGTCCGCGAACGCTGCTAGAGCGGCTGGTTCCGGAGCATTTCGGGCTCAAGACGCCCGCCGCCGTGACCCGCGCGCTGTACGAGGAGCGCATCGACGACACCCGCCTCACCGACCTCGCGCCGGTCGTGTTCCGGGCCGCCGCCGAGGGCGATGCGGTCGCGCGCGGGATCCTCACCCGCCTCTCGACCGAGCTGGCCGCGATGGCCGGCGCGCTCATCCGCCGGCTGGCACTGGCCCGTCTGGATCCCGAGGTCGTCCTCGCGGGCGGCGTCTTCCAGGCCGACGACCCGATCTTCTACGGCGAGATCGAGGCGGGCGTGCTGGCGGTCGCGCCCCGGGCGCGGATCGTCCGGCTCACGGCGCCGCCGGTGCTCGGCGCGGCGCTGATCGGGCTCGACCGGCTGTCGAAGGACGGCGCGACGCCGGCCGCCGTCGATGCGCGACTGCGTGCGGCGCTCGTCGCCTGGCGCGGCCGCCCATGATGTGCACGTGACGCTCCTCGACGAGATCCAGGAGCAACCCGACGCCGCCGCGCGATTCCTCGATCGCCGGCTGGACGACGTGCACGCCATCGCCGCGACGATCCTGCGACGCGACCCGTCGTTCGTGCTGGTCGCGGCGCGCGGCACCTCGGACCACGCCGCGATCTACGCCCAGTACGCGTTCGGGCTGCGGAACGGGATTCCCGTAGCGCTCGCCGCACCGTCGATGTTCTCGTTGTACGGAGCGCCGCCCCGGCTCGATGGCGCCGCGGTCCTCGCCATCTCGCAGTCGGGCACCTCGCCGGACATCATCGCGGTCGTCGAGGAGGCGCGCGCCCAGGGCGCGCCGAGTGTCGCGATCACGAACGACCCCGACTCCCCGCTCGCGGCCGCGGCCGACCACGTCCTCCCGCTCGAGGCCGGCCCGGAGCTCGCGACCGCCGCGACGAAGACATACACGACGCAGCTGCTGGCGATCGCGGCACTTTCGGCTGCGCTGTCCGGCGGCCGGGAGGCATCGGCGGACGCCGCGGCGCTCCACGCCGTGCCCCGCGCGATCGCGGCCGCGCTCGGGACGAGCGAGCAGGCACGCGGCCTGGCCGACGCGCGCCGTTCGATGACCCGGGCCGTCGTCGTCGGCCGCGGCTACGAGTACGCCACGGCGCGGGAGTGGTCGCTCAAGCTCCAGGAGCTGACCTACGTGATGGCCCACGCCTGGTCGTCGGCGGACTTCGAGCACGGGCCGCTGGCCCTCCTCGAGCGCGGCTTCCCGGTGCTCGCCGCGATCCCGAACGACGAGGCGGGCGCGCCGCTCGTGCCGCTGCTCCGCCGCTTCCGCGACGACCACGGCGCCGACCTGGTCACGATCTCCTCGCGCAGCGACATCGCGGACCTGCAACCGATGGCGGCCGGCGCAGCCCTCCCGCCGTGGCTCGCGCCGATCGCGTCGATCGTGCCCGGGCAGCTCTTCGCCTACCACCTCGCCCGGGCGAAGGGCATCGACACGGAGCGCCCCCGCTCGATCTCGAAGGTGACACGAACGCGCTGACCGGCGCGTCCCGTCCGCGCGCAGGCTCGGAGGCGCGATTCGCCACGCCTTCCGGCGGCATCTATAGGGTGTGCAAGCCGTGATCGATCCCGACGCGCTTCGAGGCGTGGTGGCCAGCGCAGCCACCGGTGACGAGATCGCGTTCGCCCGGATCGTGGCGGCCCATCACCACGACATGGCCCGCGTCGCATTCGTGGTCTGCGGCGACGTCGTGCTCGCCCAGGACGCAGTCCAGGCCGCCTGGCCCAAGGTCTGGGCCAAGCTCGGGACGGTCCGAGATCCGGCGAAGCTTCGGCCCTGGCTCGTGTCGGTTGCCGCCAACGAGGCCAAGCAGCTGGCGCGCAGCCGGAACCGGCGCTGGGTCCGCGAGGTCGCCATCGACGAATCGACCGAGGCTTCCCCAGGGTCCGCCTCGCGGTCGACCGCCGATCCGGGCAACCGGGCGGCCGAGCTGGACCTCGCCAACGCGATCGCGACGCTCGACCCGGACGATCGAATCCTCATCGGCCTGCGCTACGCCGCGGGCCTCACGTCCGACGAGATCGGGCGCGTCATCGGCATGACCGGTGGCGGCGTTCGGGCCCGGCTGGCCCGACTGCTCAACCGCCTTCGCGAGGAGCTCCACGATGCATGACCTGCCCAACGACCCGATCGATCCCTACGAGGCCCGGCTCGCGCGCCGCGTCGGCGCCTGGACGGAGCAGGCCGTCGAGCCCTTCGACGCGGCCGAGATCGCTCGCGCCACCGCGGTGACGGCGCGCCGCTTCGGCGTCCGTGGCGCCCTCCTCGGGCGCGGCCGATCGCCGAATCTCGCCTGGGTGCTGGTCGCGGGCGTGCTGATCGTGGCCGTGGGTGGTGCCGTCATCGGTGGCGGCGCGAAGGGCCCCGTCGGTCCGGCGGCAACGCCGACCGCGGCGCCGCCGGTGGTCGCGGTTCACAGCTGCACGCCGAACGACGTCGAAGCGGTGATCACCGCCTGGGACGGCGCGGCCGGCAGCCGCATCGCCACCGTCGAGCTGCACCAGACCGGGACCGCGCCCTGTACCGTGGACCCGTTGCCACAGCCGTGGCTCGCCGACGGGCGTGGCTCGCCCTTGATCACGGGCAAAGCCGGCGCGGGCACGCCGATCACCCTTGCCCCGCGCGAGGTGCTCCACACGCTCGTCCAGGTCGGCAACTACTGCGGCCCCGCGCCCGCGGCGCCGGTGACGGTCGCATTCACCCAGCACGGGGCGGCCTTCGTGGCCACCGCGCTCTCGCCGACCGACCTCAGTGGCGTCCCGCCCTGCAACGGCCCGACAGCCGCGGCGGTCATCGAGATGCATCCCTGGTCGCGCTAGCTCCGCCACCGCCGCGGCGCGGGTCCCGCGGGTCCCGCGGCCCGTAGCCCAGAAGCTGTCGGGCTCTCGGGCTCTCGACCCGCGGCCGCCCAGAATGTTCCGTACGGCTACCAACGTGACCAGGTTGGGGCCGTTTCAGCCCGGAATCGGCGCGTGCCGCGTCGGATCCCGCGCGATTCGGCCCGATTCGGCCCGAACCTCGTTGAGTTCGTAGCCCAGGGGAACACCGTCGACCAGGTCGCCGCAATGCTCATTGCGTTCGTATCCCACTGGAACATGCGGTGCATCGGCGGCTGTTGGCGCACGGCGCGCCTGCACGGCGCGCCTGCACGTGGGCCGCGTGGCGCGGAGATGCCGGTGAGCGGGGAATCTGGCGATGTGTGGTACGGTGAAGGCCGCTGCAACTCGTGGCGAACCCGCGTGGTCATCCCTCTTCTCGAACGGACCGTGCGTTCTACCCCTCCCTCGTTCGGGAAGCGTAGGAGGTCCATCGTGACCACCGGAACCATCAAGAAAGTCGTCGCCGACCGCGGCTTCGGCTTCATCGCCGCCGAGGACAAGAAGGAATACTTCTTCCATCGCGGCGGCCTCGACTCCTCGCTTGACTTCGATCGCCTCGTCGGCGGTGAGAAGGTCGAGTTCGAGGTCACCCAGAGCCCGAAGGGTCCGCGCGCGGAGCACGTCCGCGCCGCCTGAGCGCCAATCAAGCGGCCCGTCGAAAGGCGGGCCGCTTTTCCTTTTCTAGCGATGGCGCCCGGCTGGCACTGTCGATCGGAGCCCGACATCGTTCGCACCGCGTTTGCCTCCACGTATCCGCCCCGGCAATGCGGCATCGCCACGTTCACCGGTGATCTCGGGCGGGTCACGCCTGACCGCGAGATCATCGCGATCCACCCGGCTGAACCCATCGGCGCCTACGCGTTCGAGGTCCACCACCGGATCCGGCGCGACGAGCGCGACGACTACGCCCGGACCGCGCGCACGCTCGAGCGCTGCGCCGATGTCGTCGCGATCCAGTTCCAGGAAGGCATCTGGGGCGGCGATGATGGCGAGGCAGTGCTCGACTTCGTCGGGGCGCTTGCGCTGCCGTATGTCGTGACCCTGCATACGCTCCATCGCGACCCGTCGCCGCGCCAGCGCGAGATCCTCGTCGAGCTGCTCGACTCCGCCGGCGGCGTGACCGTGATGTCGCATGCGGCGGCAGCGACGCTGCAGGGCACCTACGGCATCGATCCGACCCTCATCGCGGTCATCCGCTACGGCGTGCCCGACCTCCCGGTCATGGCCGACACGGTCAAGACGAGCGTCGGGCTCGATGGCCGGCGCGTGCTGCTCAGCTTCGGGCTGCTCGATCCAGGCAAGGGCTACGAGCTGGTCATCGATGCCCTGCCCGCGATCCTCGCGAAGCACCCGACCACGACCTACGTGATCGTGGGGGCGACCCATCCGGACGTGCGCCGCCGCGACGGGGAGGCGTACCGAATCTCGCTTGCGCGCCGCGCCGCCGAGCTCGGCGTCGCGGCGAACGTGCGCTTCGTGCCGGAGTTCGTCGGCCGCGTGGAGCTCGCCCGCTGGCTGCAGGCCGCCGACGTGTTCATCACGCCAAACCCGGACCTGGACACGATGGTCTCGGGAACGCTTTCGCTCGCGATGGCGGCCGGCCGCGCAATCGTCTCGACCCCGTACCCGTATGCCGTGGAGCTGCTCGCCGACGGCCGCGGCATGCTGGCCCCGCCGACGGCAGGCGACCTCGCATCCGCCGTGACCGCCCTGTTGGATGACGCCGCATCCCGCATCGCGATGGGCGCACAGGCCCACGAGCACAGCCGATCGATGGTCTGGACGAAGGTCGGCGCGGAATACCAGGCGGTGTTCGCTCGCGTGGCCGCATCCGGCCCGATGATCGCCCGCGGCCGAACCCGTTCGGTGGCGACGCCCCGGTAGGTCGGCGCTACCGGAAGCTGGCGGTGTCGACTGCCTCGAAGTCGGAGCCGTGGAGCTGCTGCAGGGTGTGCAGCGCGTCGTCGTTCCAGCCCGCGTTCGGGGCGCCCGTGACGTACCAGGGGGATCCGTTGTCGGCGAGGAGCATCCCGTAGCGCTTGAGCGCGACGAGGATCACCTGCGCCTGCGCCGGGAAGCCCGAGATGTCGACCGAGGCCTTCAGGCGCACGCGCAGGCCCATCGGCGGGTACGCGGCGCAGCTGTAGCTGCCGGCGTCGTGCCGGGCCGGGTAGATGTGGCTGGAGCAGGTCCTCGGCGCCGTGAACCGGAGCGCGTGGAGGATTGCGCCGGCGGCGACCTCGTCGTACCGGACGAGGCCCGGCAGGATCGGCAGGCCCGCCGCGTCGGCGCTGGTCCAGCCGTTGGGCCGGAGCGCGTTCGAGCGCAGGTCCCAGATCGCCCCCGAGCCGCCGTACCACTGGCCGCCCGACTTCGAGGTGTCGAAGATCTCGTACAGGTTGCAGCCCTCGGTGTCCCACAGGAGGAGGTGGGCGTCGCTGCCGCCCTCGATCCTCGGGCTCGACGGGATCGGGTACGGCCCCGGGTCCGACTCGGAGGCGTACTGGAAGGTCACGTGGTAGGTCGGCGTCGACAGGTTGACCTTGTTGTAGGGGATGCCGTAGCCCAGACCACCGTTCCAGGCGAGCGAGCTGAAGTCGGGGTGCAGGACGCTGCCCAGCCCGATCGCGCTGATCATGGTCGACGAGCTGCCGAGCACCGGCAGACTGTCGATCCGCCTGTTCCAGACGTTGGTCGACGGGAAGAGGGCGCACGGCGCGGGATTGGTTATGGGCGCCGGCGTCGGGCTCGAGGTGGGGTCGGTGGTGGGGGCGGCCGTGGGTTTCGCGGTGGGAATGGCCGTCGGATTCGGGGTCGGCCACGTCGTCGGGCCTGCCGTGGGTGCGATGGTCGGCGGGACGCCCGGGTTGGAGGTCGGCGCGGCCGCGGGCCCAGGCGTCGTGCCGGGCTTGCCGCTGGCGCGAGGGCCCATCCCGGCGGTGTTCGGGCCGACGACGGCGACGTTCGACGGATCAGTGGCGGTCGGCCCGACCACCGGGACAGTGGTCGAGCCGGCCATCGATGAGGGCGAAACGACGATCACCGCGCCGGCCGGCACCTCGCCGACACCTGCCCACGGCGTGAGCAGGACGGCGAGCACCGCGACCAGGGCAGGCAGGAGGCCTGCCCGAGGCGATCGTCGATCCATCGTCGCAGCGTCGCCGCGCGTTTGGACGTTGTCGATGGCGAAGTCGTCCCGGTCGCCCGCGAAACGCGGGTCCCTCGAACCCGGACCTTGGGCGACGGGCCTCGCCTCGCGGCTCGCGGCCCGGCCGGCACCGGGCAGGCTGGCGCCGATCAGGCGGCTGACCGCGCGCGCTGCTCTCCGGCGCCGCGTCCACCGAGGATGAGGACGGCCCCGAGGAGCACCCAGCCCAACCCGTTGAGGAAGACACCGGCCAGCGCGATCGTCGTGATCGCACTATATCGCTTGCCGATACAGTGTCAACCGATAGGTCGGCGAACCGGGCGTCCAGGTGCATCGCCTACGCTTGCCCGCGATGACCGTTCGATTCCGGTTGCTGACGTTCGGGCTCCTCGGCATCATCGTCGTCGGTGCGGCGGCGGCGCTCTCGGGATTGCCGTCGGGGCTGCCGGGACCGACCGGCGCCGCCCTCGCGTCGAGCCAGCCCGGAGCCTCGGGCGGCGGCATCGCTCTCGAGCCGACGCCAGTGCCGACCCCCACGCCCCGGCCGTCGCTCGGCGGCACGGAGCTGTACGGGTACCTCCCCTACTGGCAGATGAATGCCACCGTGGCGACATACCTCCGTTCGGCGCCGCTCACCACGCTCGCTCTGTTCTCGGTCACGGCGCGGACGACCGGCGCCATCGACACCCGACCGCTCGGCTATCGCCGGATCAACGGCTCGATCGGGCAGCGCCTGATCGCCGAGGCGCATGCCCGCGGGACCCGCGTCGAGCTCGTGTTCGCCGTCTTCGGGGGAGACAAGAACGCCCAGTTCTTCGGCGGCATCGTCCCGGCCGCGACCCCGGGTCCGGCAGCACCGACGCTGCCGCCGCCGTCCGGAACGGCCGCCCCGCCGGGCTCGAGCGTCGGCCCACCGGCGCCGCTGCCATCCGGCGCGACCGAGCCGGTGGCGCCATGGCACCGGACGGTCGGCGAGCTGATCGCGCTCGCGACACGCCTCGGCGTCGACGGCATCAACGTCGACATCGAGCAGCTCCAGGACCAGAACCGGCCCGCGTACGGTGAGTTCCTGGCGGCCCTCCGGACCGCCCTCGTCGCAGCGAACCCGAACGCGCACCTCACCGTTGCCACCGAGGCCGGCGCGCGCGGCGTGGCCAACGCGGCGACCGCCTTCGCGGCGGGCGTCGATCGCCTGTTCCTGATGGGCTACGACTACCACTGGGGCGGCTCGCAGCCGGGCGCCAGCGCGCCGATCGACCGGCTGGATGGCACGGCGACGCTGCGCTGGTCCATCGACCAGTACGTCGAGGCGGGTGTGCCGCGCGACCGGATCCTGCTCGGCCTGCCGCTGTACGGCATGCAGTGGCGCACGACCGGGCCGCTGCGCACCTATCCGGTCATCGGCAGCGGGATCACGTGGATCCCGAGCCAGCACCGCGACCTGCTCCTCGATCCCGCGTTCCAGCCCGATCGCGACCTGTACGAGCACGCCGAGTACTTCGACGTCTCCGACGGGCGGGACTGGCTGATCACCTACTACGACTCCCCCGCCACGCTCCGGCCGAAGCTCGGCCTCGCGCGCGACAACGGGCTCGCCGGGGCCGGGTTCTGGGCGATGGGCTACGAGCGCGGCCTGCCCGGCTACCTGGAGCTGATGACCGCATTCCGGGCGGGCGCCATCTCCCGCGACGAGGCGCCGCCGAGGCCTTCCGCCCAACCCTGAGCCGCGGCCCGGCCCGGGCTTGACGGCACCGCGCGGCCTTGGTATACCGTGTGACGATATAGCGGGCGCCGCTATACGAACTCGTTTTCGGGCACCGCCGCTCAAACGTGCTACTTGACAGTAGCCAACTGTGGTGCCATAACGTGCTACACCGGAGTAGCACGCTTATTGCCAGGAGGTTGCCCGATGAACGGATTGCGTCCCACTCGCCCGCCCAGTGTCCTCCTCCGCGCCGCCATCGTCGCCCTGACGGTCGCGACCGGTTGGATCCACCTCACCCTCGGCAGCCTCCTGTTCACCCTGAACGGCCTCGGCTACCTCGTCGCGGCCGTGGCGATGGTCGCGCCCCTTGCCCTGGCGATCCGCTTCCGCTGGTTCATCCGGCTCGGCCTCGTCGCGTACGCGGTGATGGCCATCGTCGGTTGGTACCTGACCGGCCCCCGCTACGATGTCGCCTACCTCGCCAAGGCCATCGAGATCGGCCTGATCGCGCTCCTGGCGATCGAGATCCGGGCCTACGACGGCAACCCGCTGCGCCACCTTCGCAACACCGCGCGCCGGCAGGCCGGCGCCTGACCTGGAGGATCCCTGCATGCGTTTCAACATCGGCCGCGGCGCCGCCTCGGGCGGACTGCTCCTCGGGCTCGCACTCGCCGTCGCCGCCTGTGGCGGCGGAGGTGGGCTCGGCGATGCCAGCCCGCCTGCCAGCCTCGACCCGAACAGCCCGACCTTGAACGCGGCAAACGTGGCGTTCGACCACGTCCAGCTCGCCGTCCCCGCGAACGCGCCGTTCGTCCTCGTCTTCGACAACCAGGACACGGTCGGCCACAACGTCTCGATCTATCGGGACTCCGCCTACCAGTACCAGGTCTTCCAGGGCGCGATCTTCAGTGGCCCCTCGAAGCGCTGGTATCCCGTGCCGGCCCTCACGCCCGGGACCTACTCGTTCCGATGCGACCTCCACCCGAACATGTCCGGCACGATCGTCGCGAGCTGACCGAGCGGCGGCTCCGATCCGGCGCCGGCCCGGCTCCTGGGGCCGGCCGAAACGCCTCAGGCGCCGATGCGCCGCTCGATCCTGGGGTCCGGGACGATCCACATCGCGGCCACGAACCAGTACACGGCGAACGATGCCAGCGGTGCGAAGAACGCGATCGGGATGGCGATCGCGTAGAAGAGCGGCGAGATCCAACCCTTGCGATCGTTCCCCAGCGCGGTCGCGAGTGTGTCCGTCTGGCCGGGCACCGCCCGCAGCGACTGGACCAGGAAGCCATACGCGAACGCGGCCATCAGCAGCACGAACCCGTAGATCGCCATCGGGATCGTGGCGAACTCGGTGCCGCCGATCCAGGCAGTGGCGAAGGGCACCAGCGAGAGCCAGAACAGCAGCAGCATGTTCGCCCAGAGGACGCGGCCGCTGACGACTCGGGCGGCCTGGAGCAGGTGGTGGTGGTTGTTCCAGTAGATCGCGAGGTTCACGAAGCTGAGCACGTAGGCGAGGAACACGGGCCAGAGCGGGACCAGGGCCTCGATCGTCGCCGCGTGCGGCGGTACGAGCTCCAGGACCATGATCGTCATCACGATCGCGATAACGGCATCGCTGAACGCTTCGAGCCGGCCGCGGGTCATGGCGGGCAGTATGCCAACGCGCGGCAGCGTAGGATCGCGCCGTGGCCGAGGCGTCCCAGATCCGGATCCAGAGCTGGCGGGCGGGCAACCTCGAGACGTCGACCGACGCTACCGACCTGGCCCGGTTCGTCGACGACAGGGACGCCCGGACGTGGGTCGACCTGATCGACCCGAGCGAGCCGCTCGTCGTCGAGACCGCCAGGAAGCTCGGGCTGCATCCGCTCATCGCCGAGGACATCGTCGAGAGCAACGAGCGCGCGAAGGTCCAGCTCGTCGGCGAGGTCATCCACGTCGTGGCGTTCGTGCTCCAGCAGGAGACCCAGGTCGTCACCGACGAGGTCGACCTCGTCCTCGGGCGGAACTTCCTGCTCTCGGCCCACGGGGCCCTGTGGGACCCGAACGCGGCCCACCAGCTGAAGATGGGCATCGGCCCGGTGCTCGAGCGCGGGCCGGATTTCCTCCTGTGGGCGCTGATCGACTCGATCGTCGACGGCTACTTCCCCGTCTTCGACCAGCTTGGCGACGCGATCGACGCGGTCCAGGACTCCGCCATCGAGAAGCCGATCCCCGCGACGCTGGAACGGCTGTTCCAGCTCAAGCGCGAGCTGATCCGAATCCGCCACGTGGTCGGCCCGAGCCGGGAGGTGTTCGCCCAGCTCACGAGCCGCGAGTTCGAGCAGATCGCCGAGCCCAACGTCTTCTACTTCCGCGACGTGTACGACCACCTGATCAGGCTCAACGACGAGCTCGATTCATTCCGCGAGCTGGTCGCCGGCTCACTCGAGATCTACCTGTCGACGATCAACAACAACCTGTCGACGATCATGAAGCGGCTCACGGGCGTGACCGTGATCCTGGCCGGCATCGGGGCCGTCGGGGGCGTATTCGGGATGAGCGAGGCCGCGAACGCGATCTCCGGCACGGAGGGGTCCGGCTTCTATCTCGTGGTGCTCGTCACGGTCATCAGCGCGACGATCGGCGTGTTGCTGCTCAAGCGGATCAACTGGCTCTGACGTCGGGGATCCCGGCGACGACGAACCCGGCGGCCTTGCCGATCGCCGCGGGCGATGGGGTGGTGCCACTGTCGCCGCCTCGGAGATGCAGCGGCCGGGCGTGCCGGCCCAGGTAGCGGTTGAGGTCCTCGGGTGCCATCGGGTGGGCGAACAGGTAGCCCTGGCCGAGGCGGCAGCCGAGCGTCCTGAACCAGTCCGCCTGGGACTCGGTCTCGATGCCCTCGGCGACCATGTCGAGCCCGAGCGCGTTGCCCATCTCGACGATCGCCTGGCTCAGGACGTGCTGGTCGCCGACGCCGTCGCCGCCCGGCACGAATGACCGGTCGATCTTGAGCTCGTCGAGCTGGAAGGCGTGCAGGTAGCCGAGCGAGGAGTAGCCGGTCCCGAAGTCGTCGATCGCGAGGCGCAGGCCGAGCGCCCGCAGCTCGCCGATCCGCTGGACGGTCTCGAAGCCGGGCGTCAGCAGCGTGCCCTCGGTGATCTCGAGGGTCAGGCTGGACGGAGCCATGCCCGTCTCCTCGAGGGCCGCCTGGACCATGGCGACGAGTCCCGGGTCCCGGAACTGGCGGGCCGACAGGTTGATGTACAGGCGCAGGTTCGGGAGGTCGTAGCGCTCCTGCCAGGCCCGGACCCGGCGGCAGCCTTCCGTGACCACCCAGCGCCCGATCGGCAGGATGTCGCCGGTCTCCTCGGCGAGCCCGATGAACTCTGCGGGCAGGTGGAGCAGGTGGCCGTTTGGCTGCCAGCGGACGAGGGCCTCGACGCCGATCGGCTTGCCGTCCTCCAGCCTGACGACGGGCTGGAAGTGGACCTGGAGCTCGTTGCGCGCCTCGGCGCCGCGGAGCATCGCGGCCAGCTCGCTGCGCGCCGACGCCGTCTCGAGCAGGTCGCGCCGGAACGCGACGACCTGGCCGCGCCCGGCCGACTTCGCGGCGTACATCGCGATGTCGGCGTGCTTGAGGAGCGCCTCGCTGGTCGCGCTGTCGGGGCCGCTGATGGCGAAGCCGATGCTCGCCCCGACGATCGGCGAGGCGGCGTCGAGCTCGACCGGCTCGGCAAGGCCGTCGAGCAGGCGCTGGCACACCGCGGTGACCGCCTCGGCGCTCTCGACGTCCTCGAGCAGCACGGCGAATTCGTCACCGCCCAGGCGGCCGGCAGTGTCGCCCGGTCGGATGATCGTCTTGATCCGCTCCGCCAGGATCTGCAGGGCCCGGTCGCCGGCCGCATGGCCGAACCGGTCGTTCAGGTGCTTGAAGTTGTCGAGGTCGATGAACAGGAGCGCGATGCGGAACGTGCTGCGGCCGGTGATCCGCTGGAGCGCATGCTCGACGCGGTCCTGGAGGCGGGCGCGATTGGCGAGGCCGGTGAGCGAGTCGCGATAGGCCAGCAGGCGCAGCTCGTCGTGCAGGCGCGCGTTGTCGAACGTCAGCGCCGCCTCGCGCGCGAGCAGCTCGGCGAGCTCGATGTCGCGGCTGGTGAACGCGTTCGCACGCGTGGCGCCGAGCTCCACGATCCCGATCGACTCGCCCCGGCTGATGAACGGCAACATGGCCAGCGTCTGCTGGCCGACCTCGCGCAGGTAGCCCGCCTCCGCCGCGTCCGCGTCCGGAACCTCGGCGTGGACGACGTACGGCTCGTGGGCCTCCAGGACGCGGCGCGTGGCCGGGAAGTCGGCGAGGCGGTACGAGGGCATGATCTCGCGACCCCGCTGGATCGGATAGCTGCCGAACGTCACGACGCGGTCGCCCTCGCGGTCCCAGGTGCTGAGGACGCAGTCATCGGCGTGGGCGACCATCGCCATGTGGCGGGCGAGCGCGTTGCCGACGTCGAGCGGGTCGAGCGTCGCCGCGAGGTCGTGCGACATCTCGATGACGTGGCGCAGCTCGGTCGTCGTGTTGGTCATGCGGGCGCTGCCGTTCCACAGGAACAGCAGGAAGAGCAGGAACACGATCACCAGGGTCGAGGTCGGGAGGAACGTCGCGAGCAAGCTGGTCTCGCGCAGCCCCCACGGCAGGATCGAGGGTGCCGCGAGGGCGAACGCGCCGACGCCGGCGCCCACGGCCATCAACCCGCTCAACGCGCGTCTGCCGACGTAGGGCAGGGCGAGCAGCACGGGAAGGAGCGCCCCCAGCGCGATCGCAACGCCGATCATCGGCTCGGCGAGCACGGCGCACACGGCCGTGAGCTGGGTGGCGAGGGCGACTCGGGTCGCGAGGGTCGCCTCGGAGCGATGGGCGCCGCGGCGGGCCTCGATCAGCAGCCACAGCGCGAAGATCGCCGCCACGAGGCCGACCGTCGCCAGCGAGGTCGCCCCGACGGCGAACCCGATCGCCGACCAGAACACCCCGACCGGCAGGACCACCATGCCGAACACGCGCAGCGCTCGACGCAGCCCTGCGCTGTTGCCCCAGTCGGTCATGACCACACGATCGCTCGCCGATGGGACTATCGGTATCCCCCATTCGGGCCATCGGTGGCGAGGCGGCGCCGGACCGCAACGGGCGACGCGCGGCGGTGCGCGAGGGTCCTGGTACCTGGTGCGCGGGCCGACTCGCGGATCTGGCGATGCCAGGACTCAGCCGGCCCGGTTCACCTCCGCACGGCGCGCGGCCATCCGCTCGCCAAGCTCGCGGAGCTCGACGAGCGAGAACACCTGCCGGGCCTTGACGAACATGTCGTCCTCCTCCTCCTCGATGTGGTGCTCGATGTTCTCGATCATCACGCTCGCCTTGGGGCCCCAGGTCTCGTCGTCGACGGCCAGCGTCGCGAGCTCGCCGAGGATGCGGTCGACGACGTTGTGCTCCTCCATCCCCTCGAGCACGACGTCCTTCGCGCGCGGGTGCTCCTTGAGCGCCGGATATAAGATCTCCTCCTCGATGGTCTCGTGCGCGCGGAGCATGTCCGTCACGCGGTCGAGCAGCTCGGTGCGCGTCTTGACGGCGCGATCGGTGGTGGTGTCGAGCTCGCGGAGCAGGCGCTTCAGGCTGGCGTGCTCATCCTCGAGCATGGTCACGGCGTTCATGGGCGTCTTCCCTTCCGTCTCGTGGCTTGTCCGTCTCGTGGCGCGCCGACGATCGTGGGGCCCGGGACATTGCCTGGAGGCACGCGTCGGCGCGGCCGACGTGTCGTCCGTCTCGCGCCGCGGCCGGAACCCGACGGATGGCGCGGATTCGCAAGATCGGGAACCAAACCGCGCGCCGGTTTGGCACGTCCGGCCGCCCAAGGTCGGCGACACCGGCACGAGCCGGTCTCAGGGAATGGGAGACCAGACCGATGACGTACGAAAAGGAGACGGTCGTCACCAACGACAAGACCGTCGAGAAGGACGAGCACGGCAACGAGGCCGTCGGCGCCGGCGGCGGCGCCATCGCTGGAGCCCTCGTGGGCGGCGCCGTGGCGGGCCCTCCGGGCGCGCTGGTCGGCGGGGCCGTCGGGGCGCTGGGTGGCGCCGCTGCGGGCGAGTCCACCGAAGGCCGTGACGAGGGCGGAGCCGCCACGGGCGGTGCCGCGGGCGCCATCGGCGGCGCGATCGTGGGCGGCGCCGTGGCGGGCCCTCCGGGCGCGCTGGTCGGCGGCGCCGTCGGAGCCGGCGCGGGTGCCGGTGCCGGTGACAAGGTCGAAGAGGACGCCAAGGGCGAGACCCACGAGGGCGACGTCCAGACGACTCGCGTCTACGAGACCACCAACCGCTGATCCCCTTCCCCCTCGAGCCCGGCGACCGCAACGCGATCGCCGGGCCTTTTCATTTGGCGCACTCGTCGGATTGTTAAACTCCGGCCCCTTGGCGCGGCCGGCGCGCCGAGACCCACCGGCTGGAGCGATGCGTGGAGCGTGGGCAACGGAACCTCGTCGCGTGGCTCGGCGAGGCCGATGCGGGCCCCGAGTTGCTCGGCGGCAAGGGCGCCTCGCTCGACCGCCTCGGCAAGCTCGGCTTCCGGATCCCGCGCGGCTTCTGCCTGACCACCGACGCCTTCCGGGCCCAGGCCGCGTCCGGGAGCGGCCCTTCGGACATCGCCACCGCGCCGCTGGACGGCAGCGTGCGGGCGGAGCTCGAGCGGGCGCTCGGCCGGCTCGTGACGGCGCTGGGAAACACGGACGGCTCGGTCCCTGGATTCGCGCCACGGTTGGCGGTGCGCTCGTCGGCGGTCGGCGAGGATGGCTCGGCGGCGTCGTACGCGGGGCTGCACGAGACGGAGCTCGACGTCGCGCCGGAGGGCGTCGCCGACTCGGTGCGGCGGTGCTGGGCGTCGCTGTGGAGCGCGCCGGCGATCGCGTATCGCACGCGACGCGGCCTGGCCGACGATGCTGCCGAGATGGCCGTCGTCGTGCAGTCGCTCGTGCCCGCAGACGCCTCGGCGGTCGCGTTCACGCGGCATCCGGTGACGGGCCGTGACGACCAGATGGTCGTGACAGCGGTGCGCGGGCTCGGCGACGCGATGGTCGCGGGAACCGTGACGCCGGACACCTACGTGATCGACAAGGCGAGCGGCGCGGTCCTCGTGTTCGAGCCGGGTGAGGGACTGGAAACGCCCGCGCTCTCGCCGGCAGCGCTCGACGAGCTCGTCCGCCTGTGCCTGGACGTCGAGGCGAGGTACGGGCGGGCCGTCGACATCGAGGCATCGATGGCCGCCACGACCTGGTACCTCCTCCAGGCGCGCCCGATCACGACCGGGGCGCCGAGCTGATGCCGGAGCCGGCGGCGTTCACCGGCAGCGCCGAGTTCCCGATCGACGCGTCAGATCTCGCGGTCATGGAGCGGACCTGGGAGCGCGACGACATGCACATGCCGTTCCCGCTCGCGCCGCTCGCCGCGGACTACGTCACCCGGGTCATCGGCGCGAGCTTCAACCACCACTACGAACGATTCGGCGGGACGCAGACCCTCGAAGCGCGGGTCTGGCACGGCTATGCGTATTTCGGGTTCTCGTGGAACGTGCCCGCCGAGGACGAGGACGCGGCCAGGGACCGTTGGACGGCGGTGGTTCGCGAGCGCATCGCTGCAACGCCCGCCTACTGGCGCGACGAGGCCGTGCCGGCGCTCCAGCGCATCTATGCCTCGCTCGACGCCGTCCCGGTCGACGAGCTCGCCCCGCGGGTGCTGGTCGACGCGTGGCGCAGGGCATGGGTCGACACGCTCGATGCCTGGCGCATCCACTTCGTGTCGATCATGGGCCCGTACCAGGTGCTCGAGGACCTGGCCGACCAGTACGCGACCGCGGTGGGTGCCGGACGCGACGTCGAGGCGCTGTCGCTGATCCGCGGCGACGTCCACGAGCTCGAAGAGGTCGAGGCAGGGATCGAGGCGCTCGCTGCAATGCTCGGCGCCAGCCGGGTGCTCGCCGCCGCCGTGGCAGCGCAGGCACGGAGCGACATCGACGAGCGGCAGGTGGATCGCGATGTGCTCCGCGCGGCGCCAGCCGGGCCGGCATTCGTGGCCGCGCTCGACGACTTCCTCCGCCTCCATGGCCACCTCGGCCAGAACCACGACGACCTGGCGATCCCGTCGTGGGCTGAGGCGCCGGTCACGCTGCTGCGAAGCCTCAGCCAGCGCGCCGGCATGCCCGGCGGCGCGGAATCGCGTCTCGTGGGCCTGCGCCAGGTGGCCGCCGAACGAGCCGCCGCGGTCCGGGCCACGCTCGCGGCCAAGCCGGACGAGCTGGCGCGCTTCGAGGCGACCCTCGCGCAGGCCTGCGAGATCGGCTACCTGACCGAGGGCCACAACTACTGGATCGACCGAATGGCCCAGGCGCGCCTCCGCGGCCTCGTCACACGCGTCGGGCGGCGACTCGTGCAGGTGGGCGTGCTCGACCGCGTCGATGACGTGTTCTTCCTCGGCGCGGACGACGTCGCCGACGCGATCCTCGACGGCGCGCCGAGGCAGGTCCTCGTCCGCGAGCGCCGCGCGGAGCTGGAGCGGCAGCGCACGCTCACGCCGCCGCAGTACGTCGGGCCGATCCCGGAGGAGCAGGGAGCGCCGGATCGCTTCGACAGCGCCCGTATCGCGCCCACGGTCGAGAACGAGCTGCGTGGCACCGGCGCCTCGGCTGGTCTCGTCCGCGGGCCGGCCCGGGTGATCCTGTCGCAGGACGACTTCGCGCGGGTTCGGCAGGGCGACATCATCGTCGCGCCGGCGTCGAACCCGTCGTGGGTCCCGGTGTTCACGATCGCCGGTGGGCTCGTCACGAACACGGGCGGGGTGCTGTCGCACGCGGCCGTGGTGGCCCGCGAGTTCGGGCTCCCCGCAGTGGTCGGCGCCACCGAGGCGACGGCCCGAATCGCCGACGGGCGCCTCCTCGAGATCGACGGGACGGCGGGAACCGTTCGGCTGCTGTGACGGCGCGCCAGCCATGACCGCCGGTCGAGCGCCGGACGCGCGGCTCCTGTCCGCGGTGCTGCTCGGGGTCTCGAGCGGCGCGATCCTGGTGCCGCTCAACTCGACGATGCTGGCCGTCGCGCTGCCCGGCGTCGGCGACGAGTTCCACATCGGGGCGAACGCGGTCTCGTCGCTGGTGACGCTGTACCTCGGCGCCGTTGCGGTCGCGCTGCCGGTCGGCGGCTCGATCGGAGACCGCTGGGGCCACCGCCCGACGTTCCTCGCGGGCGTGCTCGGCTTCGCGGTCGCGTCGGCAGTTGCGGCACTCGCAGGGTCGTTCGAGCTCCTCGAGGTGTCGCGGGTCGGGCAGGCAATCAGCGGCGCACTGATCTCGACGTCGTCGGCGGCGCTCGTCCGGGAGACCGCGCCCGATGCGAGACGGGGTGAGGCCTTCGGCCTGTTCGATCTCCTGGTCTCGACGAGCGCCGCGATCGGGCCGTTCATCGGCGGCGTCCTCGTCGGCGTGTTCGGCTGGCGCTCGCTGTTCGTGCTCGCGGTGCCACTGGGCATCGTCTCCGCGGCGTTCGTTGGAATCGGGCTGCGGCCGGACGCAGAGCAGCATGCGGCCGCAAGGCAGCGTCCGCCCGCGTCGATCGACGCCCCGGGCCTCGTCCTCCTGGCGCTCGCGATCGTGGCCTTCCTGGTCGCGCTCCGGAGCGACGGATCACTGGCGATCGTGGCTGCCCTCGCGGTCGTGGCGTTCGGCGCCGTGTTCGTCGGCGTCGAACTGCGAACCGACCGACCGGCGGTCGATCCGCGCCTGTTCCTCGAGCGCCCGTTCGCGGCGGCCGTCGCCGGAGTCTTCGGGGCCACCGTGATCCTCCATGGCTCGTTCATCCTCGTGCCGCAGCTGGTGGAGCACGTCCTCGGCCAGACCGCGACGACCAGCGGGATCGTGCTGCTGGCGCTCGCGGGCGTGGGCGCGGTCGTGTCGCCGTTCGGCGGCCGGTTCTCGGATCGGCGCGGGCGGCGCGCGCCCGTCGTGGCCGGCGCGCTGATCAGCGCCGTCGGGCTCGCGTTCCTCGCGCTGCCCGTCGCGCTCGCGTCCGCGGTGGCCGTGGCGGTGCTCCTCGGCGTCGTGGGCTTCGGCAACGGGCTGACCTCGCCCCGCCAGGCAGCGGCCCTCGAGAGCGTGGAGCCGCGGCGGGTCGGCATGGCTGCCGGGACGTACTACACCGGCCGCTACCTGGGCGGCGTGGTCGGCGCGAGCCTCGCCGGCGCCATCCTCGGTGCCCAGGTCAGTGCCGCCGGCGTGTCGGCGGGCTTCACGGTGCTGGCCGTGGTCGGGTTCGCCGTCGCCTTCCTGTCGCTCGGACTGCGTGGCGTGCGACGCGCCGCGATCTGACCTGCCTGCTACCGTTCGGCTGATGTCAACCGGCCCCGGGCCGGGGGCGGTCCCGATGGCTGGCGTCCTCGATCGCCTGCGCGGCAACCGAACCCGTCTCGTCCTCACCAGCGGGACGCTGCTGTTCGTCGAGCTGCTGCTCATCCGGTGGGTGCCCGCCGAGGTCCGCTACATCGGCTTCTTCTCGAACTTCCTGCTGATGGCGAGCTTCCTCGGCATCGGCGTGGGGATCCTGCTCGGGCGGCGGCGCGGGCTGAACACGATCGCCCTGTTCCCGATCCTGCTCGTCGCGGTGGTGTGGCTGATCACGACGCTCGAGCTGAACGTCCAGGTCAAGTCGACCGACGAGCTGTTCTTCGGGCTCGCAGAGAGCAGCGCCGCCGACATCAACTTCCTCGTCCTGCCACTGGTGTTCACGCTGGTCGCCGCGCTCATGGCCTCGATCGCGATTCCGCTGGGCCCGCTGCTGCGCTCGATGCCGCCGCTGCAGGCATACGCCTGGGACATCACGGGCTCGATGATCGGCATCGCCGGCTTCACGATCCTCTCGGCCGCCGGCACGGACCCGATCGTGTGGTTCACGGTCGTCGCGGTCCTCGTGGTCCTGTTGATCGCCGGCTCGGACACCGGCTGGGTGCGCTATCCGGCCGTGGTGGCCCTCGCCTTCGTGCTCTTTCTCTCGTACGGCAAGGGCGGCTCGAACGAGATCTGGTCGCCGTACTACCGGATCAACACCTACGCGGGCGGCAACGGCGAGATGTACGTGAACGTGAACGGCATCCCCCATCAGGCGCTGCATCCGGTCGCCGCCCCGAAGGAGCAGTTCTACGACCAGCTCTACAAGTGGTTTCCGGGGCGGCAATACCCCCAGGTCCTGATCGTCGGTGCCGGCTCCGGCACCGACGTCGCGATGGCGCTCGCGAACGGGGCAGGCCACGTCGACGCGGTCGAGATCGATCCCGCGATCCAGCAGCTCGGCATCGACAACCACCCCGACCACCCGTACCAGGATCCGCGCGTCACCCGCTACATCAACGACGGGCGCGCGTTCCTGCGCAACACCGACAAGAAGTACGACCTGGTCATCTTCGCCCTGCCCGATTCGCTGACACTGGTGAGCTCGACCGCGAACATCCGGCTGGAGTCGTTCCTGTTCACTCAGCAGTCCTTCGAGTCGGTCCGCGACCATCTGTCCGCCGACGGGGTGTTCGTCGTCTACAACTACTACCGCGACAACTGGCTGATCTCGAAGATCGACAGCATGCTGACCGACGCGTTCGGGAGCCGGCCGATCATGCAGTCCTACGACGCGTTCAAGGCGATCTTCGCGGTCGGGCCGCTCATCGACTCGCTGCACGGCGGCCCGCCCCCAGCCGACACCGTCGGCACCGTGCCGGGCGTCGGCGACCCGACCCCGAAACCGGCGACCGACGACTGGCCGTTCCTGTACCTGCGCACGCCATTCATCGCCGACCACTACATCGCGGGGCTCGGGTTCGCGCTGCTCATCGGGCTGCTGGGCGTGCTCGGCGCGGCGAAGGCCGGCGGCACCGCGATCCGCCGATTCAGCCCGCACTTCTTCGTGCTTGGTGCGGCGTTCCTGCTCCTCGAGACGCGGTCGCTGGTGAGCTTCTCGCTCCTGTTCGGCTCGACGTGGCTCGTGAACGCGCTCGCCTTCTTCGCGATTCTCGCCTCCGTGCTCCTCGCCATCTTCGTCAACGCGCGCCTCCGCATCCGGCGCGCGGCGCTGCTGTACGGGCTGCTGTTCGTGGCGCTCGCGATCGCGTACGTCCTGCCGCCGGAGTCGCTCCTGATCGATCCGCCGTGGCTGCGCTACCTGCTCGCGGGCGTCGTGGCGTTCGCGCCGGTGTTCCTGGCCAACCTCGTGTTCACCTACTCGTTCCGCGACACCCGCACCGCCGACATGGCGTTCGCGAGCAACCTCCTCGGCGCGATGGTCGGTGGCGCGCTCGAGTACGTGGCGCTCCTGACCGGCTACCGCTTCCTGCTCGTCGTGGTCGCCGCCCTGTACCTGCTCGCCTGGCTGTTCGCGACCCGCTGGCGCCGCCTCGCCGACGTCGCGCTCGCGACGAACGGCGACGCCGGGTCGGGTGCCGAACCCGTCGCCGCCGAATGGGAGACGGAGCTCGTCTGACCGGCATCCCGGCCGGTCGGGTGTCGCCCTATTGGAACGGGACGGGCCCGTCGATCCCGAGCATCTGCCCGACCGTCACGAACGTGAACCCGCGCCTCTTGAAGTGGGCGATGATCGACGGCAGCGCGCTCGCCGTGTTCGGCATCAGCGTGTGCATGAGGATGATCGAGCCGTTCGTGCCGGCCAGCGCGCGGACCAGGATGCCGCTTGCGCTGAGGCCTTGCCAGTCGCGCGTGTCGATGTCCCAGACCACGACCGCCTGCTCGCCGTTCAGGGCCGCGGCAAACTGCGTGACGCTGTCCCGGTCGCCGTACGGGGGTCGCATGTACGGCTGAACGGCGATGCCCAGCTCCTGCGCCACCACGGCCTCCTGGCGGGTGAGCTCGGCGAGCTGCTGATCCCAGCACAGGCCCGTCAGCTCCCTGTGGTCGTAGGTGTGGTTGGCAATCGGAAAGCCGGCGCTCGCCACCACCTTCCAGGCTGCCGTCTCGTGCTTGATCGCCTGCCCCGTCGGGAAGAATGTCGCGTTGACCTTCGCGTGCTGGAGGATGGAGAGGATCTTGAGCACGTTCGGCCCGTTCCAGCCGTCGTCGAAGGTCAGAGCGACGACCTTTGCGGTCTGCGGACCGTGATGCACGACCTTCGCAAGCGGCGGGTAAGACGGGGCCGTCGGACATGCCGGCGCGGGCAGGCCGTGGTTCGGTGGCGGGTCGATCGGGACGGATGGCTCGGCGACCGGCGATTGCGGCGGCTGCGTCGTGACGACGCCCGTGACGATCTCGGCGGGCGTCGGCGAGCCGGCCCCCCCGATCACGCGGGCCGTCGCGGCTCCCCGGCTCGCGAGGATCGCCGACGACGTCAGGATCAACACGGCGACGCTCGCGAGGGCGAGCAGCGTCCCGAGGCCGCGTCCGGCGTGGCGGGCGGTCGAGGCGGCGTTTGCTCCAGATGCTCGGGCCATCCGGCTCCTGAGACGCAGGCCGAGGCCTGCCGCGTTGTGCAGCGACCGCTCGACGTGCTCCGCGGCCTCGTTTCGCGTTGTTGCGGAGCAACGGAAGCGTAGCCGGTCTCTGTTCTCGCGGACAACAGGCCAAATGGCGACACCAGATGACGATCGGACGCGCTCCCGGCTGCTTGGCGTCGACTCGGGCGCGAACCGCCAGGGCGACAGCGTGATGCCCCATCCCGGACGAGTCGACCGACCCGACCAGGACGATGCTGGCGCAGCTCACCTGCTCCGCCCCGCCGCCGACCCTTGCACAGACAGCGTCGGATGGTCTCCGGAGGATTAGAGGTGACAGGAGTCAACAAACTGGCGCCGGCGCTCGACATATGAAAGGTTCTAGGTAAGGGACGACCAGTACGATTTCGCTTTTCCCCAGCCGAAGGTACTGGTTTGAGGATCCGAGACACGCCCATCAGCCACACCCGAGGTCGAGGGCAAGGCAGGTCCGACGGTCAGGCCATGACCGAGCTCGCGCTCGTGCTTCCGATTCTTCTGATCCTTGTCCTCGGGATCGGCGACCTGGGTCGCGTATTCGCGGTCGGCGTGATGACGGAGTCCGCGGCCCGCGATGCAGCGGAGATCGTCGCGCAGCAATACCTCATCGACTACCCGCTTGCAGCGCCTTCGTCAGCTCCCTCTGGGTACTATGCCGGGCTGCATCTCAAGGGCGCCAGAGCTGTCTGTGCAGAACTGAAGAGCCTTCCGAACACCGTGGCGACCGGCGTTATCTGCTCCGGCATGCCGCTCATGTTCGTGTGCGTGCACGATGGCGTCGACGACGCTTGTTCCACCGAGCCGTTCGGGGATCCCGTGCCGGCCCGATGCGATCAACTCGACCTGGTTCAGCATCCAATTACGAACGCTCTTCCCGGTGGCACCGAGACGAGTCGCTTCGTCGAGGTTCGGCTTTGCTATGACTTCACGCCGCTGACACATTCATTGTTCTTTGTCGTGCCCGAGATCTATATGCAGCAGACACGGACGTTCACGGTGGCCGACTACTGATGGCCGCCGTGTTTGCGGTGCCCGAACGACGTCGCGGCGCCCATCGAGGTCAGGCGCTGGTTGAATTCGCGCTGGTAGCCCCCGTCTTTCTCCTGGTCCTTTTCTCGGTGATCGCTCTCGGCCTCGCGATCTTCTACCAGGCGGAGATAACGAACGCGGCGCGTCAAGCGGCTCGGTATGCGGCGATCCACAGTTCGACTGCGCAGTGCCCGACGACGTCGTGGTTGACCCCGCAAGCCCCGCCGTTGTCCTACTACGCATGCGATGCGCCCGCAACTTGGCCCGGTATGAAAGCTGCTGCCACGAACGCCGTGTGGGGACTTGCCCATAGCGGCATGACCCTGTCGGCGTGCTGGTCGAGCTACCAAGCGCCCGGCAACCCTGCCTCGTATGACTACCCGGCAGTCGACCCGGTGACCGGTTCGCCCAACACGTTTGCGCAATGTCAGATCGCCGGGGTCGATCCTGTCGGCGCGCCCAATGCCCTTTCGTGCCCAGCGGCCGCTACGACTTCCGCAGACGACAAAGGAAGTGACAAGCCCGGCAACTACGTCACCGTCTATGCCTGCTATCAGTGGGTGCCGCCCCTCGCCGGATTCATCCTGATCCCAAGTGTCTTGAACATGAAGGCTGTGGTCACGGAGGTCGTTCAACGTCAGCAATGAGGTCAATCATGAGGGCAGACGAATCTCAGCGCGGACAGGTGCTTGTCATATTTGCTGGTGGGATCGTTGTCTTCCTGCTGCTGGCAGCTCTCGTGGTCGACCTTGGATTCGTCTGGATGCTGCAGCGCCATGAGCAGAACGCGGCGGACCCTGGGGCGATTGCCGCCGCCCGGTACATCCACCCCGCAGGAGGTGGGGCGGCCGATCCTACGAAGATGTTTGGTGCGGCCTGCTTCTACGCCCGAGAGAACGGATTCTTCGAGCGAGCCACCGACAACAGCCAGTCCGGGTCAGGTTGCGTTGCGGCGAATGACGCGTTTGGATCGACGCTGACGGTTAACTACCCTCCCAGCATTGCCGCAGGGCAGTTCGCGGGGGACCTGACAAAGGTGGAGGTGGCGATAACGCAGCCCCACCGTGCCTTCCTGGCGCAGTTTGCAGGACTTTCCACGATCACCGTGTCAAGCGGCGCGGTCGGTTCCTTCGATACTGGAGATGCGGGATCGAGCTCGCTGACTGCACTCGCACCAACGGGGTGTGCGGCCGGCCAAATCGGCGGCAACTCGAGCGTGACCATTCAACCGGTCGTGGCTGGGACGCCGGGGGGCTATATACAGATCAACTCCAACTGTATTTCGGGCAACGCCACAAACAACACGTGTGACCAGGACGGGACAGGCGCACTGAAAATCACCGGGACGGGCAGCGTGGTCGCTCCGCAAGCCTTCGTGCGCGGGAGTTGCGCAAGCAATGGGAACGCATCTACCAACGTTCCTGTGACCGAGTCGGCAAACTACGTTGGCGATCCACTCGCGGGTTTGCGACCGCCGAGCCTCAATCCAATTGGTGCCTATTGCGGCTACCAGTCGGATGGCACACCGGCGAATGGCGCGACGCAGACCACGCCAACAGGCCCAGGGTCAGCTGGCTGCAGCTTCAAGAAGAACACGATCGAACTCTTTCCTGGCACCTATTACGGGGGCTGGCAGCTCAGCGGAAGCCCAATCATTGATCTCCATCCTGGGATCTATATCCTCGCCGGCGGAGGAATTGCCGACAATGGTGGCCTCCTTCAATCTGTTGCCGGTCCATCTGGGGTCGCCGACACAGCGAGAGTTCTCATTTACAGCACCAGCAATCCAAATGTTGGCTGCCAGAGCTGCCCGCAAGGTGACATAACGGTGCGGGCCAATGCGGCGCTCAACCTAAAGGGCCTCAATTCCTCGCCGTGCCCGCCAATCTCATCGACCGGTTGTCCCTACCAAGGAATGTTGCTGTGGCAGGACGCAGCGGGCGCGAAGTCGATTGTCGTAAATGGCCAAGGTAGCCTCAACATTGCCGGGACCATCTACGACGCGACCGGAAATGTCCAGATCAACGGCGGGTCATCGACCACTGGATGCACCGGAACAAGCCAGAATTGCGCGGCCATCCAGGTGATCGCTTGGACATTCATCATCAACGGCGGTGCGGGCTTGGTAATGCCATACGATCCGAGTCAGCTCTACCACTTGACCGAGAAAGGCCTGGTCAAGTAACTCGCGCGATCGCCGCGGGTGGACGGTAGCCCACATTGCGTTAGCCCTCATTGCGTTCAGAACGGCGCGCCCCTGTGCGGACACGACTCGATTCGATGGCCGGTCCGGGACGCTGGCGTTCGGGCAGCCGAAGTTCGGTGCAGTGTTGATCGCCGGCGACGTCGTCGGGTCCTGCTCCGCCTGGGCGGCGGCGTTCACGGTGCCCTGCCAGTCGTCCGGGTTGATGGCCGCGAATTTGGCGGGCTCGCGAACTGCGTTGCTGAGGGTGACCCAGCCCATGAACACCCGACCGAAGTCGATGCCGAAGGGGACCATCAGCATCACGATCGGGAAGGTGATCGCGAACTCGACGAGGCTCTGGCCGCGCGGATCGAGGCCCAGGCGCCGGCCAAGCCGGCGTCGCGCCGTTACCGGTTCGTTCGTGTCGCGCCTTGGTCTCCGCCATGCCGGAAGTATCGAAAATCCGGACCTTGCGACCGCCCTCTTGCGAGGCGCGGCTGAAGTCCCGAAGGGCGTAACGAGGTAGTCCGGGCTTCGGGAAGGACCAATGAAGGCGTGCCGCGAACCTGGACGCTTGGCTCCCGTTCGTGATCCCGCGGGACCGCCGCTCGACCTCATGCGCAGTGCGGCCTAGCCGCTCGTCAGTCGGAGGACCAGGACGTTTGTACGGTGCTGCGCGACACCATCAGCTGGACCCGTGGGCGCGGAGCGCTCCTGCTGCAAGGTGCCCTGCAATGTTTGGCCAAGAGAATGCCGATCACGTCATGAGCCCTTCTTGACCCGTGACGACCGGGGGGAATATGAACCGACAGAGCATGGCGGCTGAGGCCGAAGGACGTAATCTCCGACGCGGGCGCCGCGCTCGGAAGTCGCGCGGGCAATCCCTCGTCGAGTTCGCTCTCATCACACCCGTCTTCATGCTGCTGTTGCTTGGCGCGGTCGATTTCGGTCGGATGTTCTTCTCCTACATCCAGATCCGGAGCGCTGCTGGCCAGGGCGCGATGTACGCGGCGGTGAATCCGACCGACTCGGCCGGAATCACCAGCAAGGTTCAACAGGAAACGAACGCCCAGAAGCAGCGCGGCGAGAACACCCTCACGGTTGGCACGACGTGCAACGACGTCTCGGGTACGGCGATGTCCTGCGCCAATGCTTCTGGGGGCGCAGGTGCGGGCAACACGGTGACCGTGACCGTGACCGAGCCGTTCAACTTCTTTACGCCACTGATCAACGGCTTGTTTTCGAACAGCTTCAAGATCCAGTCTTCGGCGTCCGCCGCGGTGCTTGGATTTGTCGCAGGGAGCGGTGGGTCCGGTCAGAGCGGATGTACGCCACCGACCGCCGCCAACTTTACATACACGATGTCCGGGACATTCGGGATCAACCTCGATGCGTCGCTTGGAGCGCTGCCGAACAGCGGACAGTGGGCGATCTCCAGCTACACCTGGGACATGGGCGATGGCGTGAATCCGTTTCCCCCGGTCACCGGCAAGACGGCTTCGTACACGTACGGTGCGGTCGGTACATACACGATCACGCTGACGGTTCAGAATCAGTGCGGCACGCTGGCGTCCACGCAAACTGTCCCGATCGGCGTCGCACCAACGCCATCGCCGGTTCCCACTCCGACACCAGCCCCGACGCCCGGGCCAACGCCGACGCAGGCACCCGCGTGCAACACGAATCCCTCCATCACGGCGGGTGAGAGCGGGCACTCGGGTAGTTTCAGCTTCCAAGGGGCCTATACGGGCCAGCCCGCCCCGGTCTCCTGGGCCTGGGACTTCGGTGACGGGACGACTGCGAACATTCAAAACCCGAATCACACGTACGGAGGTGGCAAGGGCGCGAAGTACACCGTGACGCTCACCGTCACCAACGGAACCTGCGTGCGGCAGGTGACCCAGCAGGTCACGGTATGACTGGCATGCGGCATCGTTGGAGGCCTTGCTCTCGAAGCTCGCTTGGGCAGGGACTCGTTGAGTTCGCGTTGGTTCTTCCCCTGTTCCTGTTGATGTTCTTCGGGATCGTTGACGGAGCCCGGTACGTGTACATGTCCAGCGTGTTGAGCCAAGCCGCTCGCGAAGGCGCGCGCCTTGCGTCGGTCGAAGCCAGTTGGATCGGTTCGGGGGATGCGAGCTGCAATCAGACAGGCGGCCCCGTTTGCCGGGGTGCGGTGACTGGTGCGAATAGTTTCCAGACAGACATCGCGACGGCAGTGAATCGAATGACGGTGCCGTTCGGCACTGTGCCGAATTCAAAGATCTTCTTCCAGTGCAATTCGCCAGGCAACGCACCGACCGGGAACTGGACCGGTACGACCTGCGGGACAAATGCGAGCACGAACATAACGTCCGTGCGCGTCGAACTCACGTTCGTCCCGATCACGCCAGTCATCGGTCAGATCATGGGCTCGATCACCATGTCGGGGTCGGCAACCATGGTCATCAATTAGCTGCGACATCGCAGAAAGGGAGTGAGAACCGTGAGGCGCAAGGAATTGGAGCCTGCGCAGCGAGATCGCGGGCAGGCACTTGTGCTGTTCGCAATCTCGCTCATCGCAATCATCATGGGCGTTGGCCTTGTCATCGACGGCGGAACGGCCTTGTCCCAGCGACGCGCATCGCAGAATGCCGCTGACCTCGCCGCTTTGGCGGGAGCTCGCGTCGTCGCGGAGAAGATCTCGGGCGACACCGTGAACGGTACGGACGCGAGCGTCGTGGCTGCCATCAACGCCACCGTCGCCGCCAATGGCGGACAGCCGGTCGCCTATGGCAGCGCAAACAATGGCCCGCAGTACATGAACCAAAACGGCGCCTCGACCGGATGGGTTGGCGGCGGCTCGATCCCAGCAAACACCGTCGGCGTCAAGCTCAACTCGACGCGCACATGGAACCCGTACCTTCTCGGGCTCGTAGGGATGAGGAACTGGTCGGCGACGGCGGAGGCAACCGCACGCGGCGGGTACGCCGCCGGTGGACCTGGTGGCAACGTGTTTCCTGCAGGCGTCGCCGAGGCGTTCTTCAATGGGAAGACGCCCTGTGGTCAGGCTGCCCTCAGCAACACCCCGGGAGATCCATGCGCCCCGCAGCAGCTGACGCCTGGCAACCTGAACGTGCCGGGTGGCTTCGGCTGGCTCAAGTTCGGGTGCGAGGGGCCGAACAGCGGTGGCCTGCCATTTGGCCTCGGCCAGGTGGCGCCGGCCAACAATGGCGGCTGCCAGAACAACAAGCCATTCCTGCAGACCGAGATCGGGCCCCCGCCAAACAGCTACGGGTGCTGCAGCGCAGTCGGTACGGCGGGCAGCGGTGATGACATCGGCAGCCTGCCTGGCAACAAGGCGAGCGCGGACTGCACGTACTACATCAACGCAGGCGTCACGGTGATCGTCCCCGTGTGGGACCAGGCCTTCGGCACTGGGCAGAATGCCTACTACCACATCGTCGGGTTCACCGGCTGGCAGATCACCGGTTGTAATGGCGGCAAGGACCTGGAAGGTGTGTGGCGCCAGCCCATCTGGAACGGCCCCACGACGCAGACCCCGGGATTTGCCGGCGCCCCTCTCGCGGTTCAGCTCATTCACTGATCGACCGCGAGAACGTAGGTTCGAATCGACGAGGCCCGCCTCC
>DASQIK010000019.1:0-7225 GCA_035631615.1 Candidatus Dormiibacterota bacterium
CCGGACCGTCCTGTCCGAATCGCTGTACGTCGAGGTCTTCAGCTCGTCTGCCGAGCGGCAGGTTGCGCTCGGCCGGTTCGTCGAGTACTACAACGACGTGCGCCCTCACCTGGGCCTCGGCGGACAGACACCTCGTCAGCGCCTTCTGCTGAAGTTGGCCGCGTGACTGATACCAACGTCTTGGGGGACTACAACTAGCCCCCGACCACGCCTCCTGTGCCGCCGATCGAGGTGACGACGGCGATCGCGGCGAGCACGACGACCGCCAGCGCCATGAGCGGCGCGCGATTCGCGCGCCCACCGGCCCGAAGCAGACGAACCGCCTGCATCCGCGAGCCCTCCGACCAGCCCGCGGCTCGGCCCGCGCCGAAGCGCGGCCGGCCCGATGGCCCGGCGGCGATCGCCGCCGTGACCGGGGCGATGCCCGCGAGCGCAATCCGCCCGAGGTAGATCAGCGGCATCAGCGCGACGAGGAGCGCGACGATCGAGCCGAACGCGGGCATCGAGCCGCTGACGAGGTCCGCGCGCGCCTCGAACAGGGCCAGCCCGGGCAGCCCGACCGCCGCCACGAGGATGCCCGCGAACGCGATCCCGAGCGCCGGCGAGTGGCGTGCCCAGCCACCGAGGTCGGCAAGGCGATGACCGCCGTACGTGGATCGGACGACAGCCGCCCACGCAGCGAAGGCCGTCTTGACCGTCGCGCTCGCAATCAGCCAGTCACGCGACGCGGCCACCGCATCGGGTGCGAGCGAGGCGAACGCCAGGACGGCGATGCCGGCGTCCTGCAGGATCGAGTACCCGAGGACGTGCTCGATATCGTCGTGGACCATCGCGGCGAGGCCGCCGAGCACCAGGCTCGCGACGCTCAGGCCGATGATCAGCACCCGCTCGACGTCGCCGATCGCGCTCGGGCCGAGGGCGACCTGGCTCCAGGGCAGCGCAATCAGGATGAACGCCGCCATGCCCCACGAGAAGGCGGCAGGCACGGCCAGCGGACTGACGCCCTCCATGAACCGCGCCGCCCAGACGTGCAGCGGGATCAGCCCGCACCGGATCGCGACGGCGGCAACCATGACCAGCAGCGCCAGTCCGGTCCCGAGGAGCGTCCCCTGGTCCTGGCCGAAGATCCCCCCGCCGCCGAGCGGGCTGGCGGCCGACGCGCCCCACGCGATCACGGCGAGCGCGAGGAGGCCGGAGCCGAGGATCGCCAGCGCCCCGCGGCCGGTCGTTGGCAGGCGCGACGCCGAGCTTGGCCCATCGAGCCAGCCGATCAGGCCCGGGATGACCACGCCGGCCACGCCGCCGGCCGCGAGCGCCGCCATCGAGGTCGCCGGATCGTTGATGGCGAGGGCGATCGCCGCCGCCGCGAGGCCGATCAGCGACGGCCCGACCACGGCCGGTCGCGCGCCGATGCCGAACTCCAGGAGCGCGAGCAGGAGCAGGCTCGCCGACCAGGAGACGGCGAGCGAGCGAACGAGCGGCGTCGCGACGATCCCGCCGCCACCGATGGCGAGCGACTCCTCGGGCGGCATCGCGAGCGCGATTCCGAGCACGGCGACGCCGCCCGCAACGCCGAT
Source organism: Candidatus Dormiibacterota bacterium (assembly GCA_035631615.1). Taxonomy (GTDB): domain Bacteria; phylum Chloroflexota; class Limnocylindria; order Limnocylindrales; family CSP1-4; genus UBA5189. The sequence continues at coordinate 1,578 of DASQIK010000019.1, forward strand.
CGCGAAGGCCATGTTCCGCCGCCGGCCGCCGAGGAAGACGGTGGCGAGGCCGGTCGCAAGCGCCACGGAGGCGAGGATGACGATGCTCATTCCGTGGCGGCTCCCGCCCGCGCGAGTGCCGTTCCGGTCGCCGCGGCCGCGACGAGCAGCGCGGCGCGCGCGATCTCCTCGAGATCGATCCCGGGTCCGGCGATCCCCACCCGAATCAGCAGGACCGCCTGGGTCAGGAGCACGAGCCCGATGGCCCGCCGGATACCCGGCCGGCCATGGATCGACGGCGCGGCGCCGAGCACCAGCAGGCTGGTCCCGGCCGCCGTCGCCAGTGCCATCACGGTGAGCGCCTCGGGCCCGGTCCCGGGGCCGCCGAGACCCGTGGCCCCGGCCAGCGCCTCGAGCCCCAGCCCGACGCCGAGGCCGGCGACAGCACCGGCGGTCGCGAGCATCGCCTCCGCCGGCCAGCCGAGCGGTGATGGCTGCGACTCGCTGCTGCCGACCGCGGAACGCACGAGCGCCGCCGCGAGCAGGCCCGCCACGATGCGCACGCCGAGGATCGCGGCGGATGGGAGGGGATCCGCGAGGAGCGCCGACGCGACCAATGCGACCGCGAGGCCGATCGCCCCCGCGGCCGGCTCGCGGGTCGACACCGCGACGACGGCGCCGGCCCCGATCGCGAGGATGATCGCGACCAGGGCGATGCTCATGGCGCCAGGCTGGGGACCGGGCTCAGCGTTGGTGCCACCCCTGAATCGAGCTCGGGATGGGTCAGCTTCGGCAGGATCCCGAACGTGTCGAACGGCCAGTAGCGCAGCCATGCCCGCCCGATGACCTTGTCGATCGCGATCGGGCCGAACGTGCGGGAATCCGACGAGTCCGCGCGGTGGTCGCCCATCACGAGCAGATCGCCGGGCGGGACGAGCCACAGCGATTGGTCGCCGATCTCCGGATCGGTTCGCTGGGGCACGCCGTTGTCCTGGTAGATGTACGGCTCGTTGAGCTTGATCCCGTTCACGTAGACCAGGCCGTCGCGGAGCTCGACCCGGTCGTTCGGCAACCCGATGACGCGCTTGATGAACGGCACGCCGCCGCCCGAGGTCACGGTCTCCGGCGGGTCGAACACGATGATGTCGCCACGCTGATACGGCGCCCAATGCGGCGACAGCTTGTCCACGAGGACGTACTGATCCGGTTCGAGCGTGTGCTCCATCGACGTCTGCTGGACCTTGTACGGCTGGGCGATGAAGGTCTGGATGCCCAGGAAGATCAGGACGGTGAGGACCAGCGTCTCGATGACCTCGAACAGGCAGCCGAGTGCAGGGCGTTGACTCACCGGGGGGTTCGCAGGCTCACAGGAGCGGGAGTATAGGGGCGGTGCCCGTGCTAGACTCCGGCCGCTTTCCTGAGCAAGACGCACGTGCGACGCCCTGCCCACCGGCGGCCGTGCAATGACCGCATGACGCTGGAGGACCACCGAGCCCGATGGATGCGAGCACGCTCCAACTGATCATCCCCGTCGCCGGCGTCGTCGCCGTGCTGTTCGCCCTGTACCTCGCCCGGGACGTGCTCGTGCGGGACACCGGCACCCAGGCGATGCAGGACGTCGCCGGCACGATCTTCGAGGGCGCGGTCGCCTTCATCCGGCGCCAGTACACGACCATCGCGATCCTTGCCGTCGTCGGTGCGGTCGGGGTCGGCATCCTGATCGCCGCGTTCGAGACGAAGACCGTCGCCGACACGGACGTGTTCGGGGCGGAGCTCGGCGTCCGAACCGGGATCGCGTTCATCGTCGGCGCCGCGTGCTCGATGGCGTCCGGGATCATCGGCATGTACATCAGCGTCCGCTCGAACGTGCGCACCGCAGCGGCGGCGCGCCGCAGCCTCGTCGAGGCGGTCCAGGTCGCGATGCGCGGCGGCGCCGTGTCGGGCTTCCTCGTCGTCGCCCTGTCGCTGCTCGGCGTGTACGGCATGTTCGTCGCCTTCGGCGGCCTGAACCCGGCGACCGTCGCGCAGGCGCCGTTCCTCATCGTCGGCTACGGCTTCGGTGCCTCGTTCGTGGCCCTTTTCGCCCAGCTCGGTGGCGGCATCTACACGAAGGCCGCGGACGTCGGCTCCGACCTCGTCGGCAAGGTCGAGAAGGGCATCCCCGAGGACGACCCGCGCAATGCGGGCGTGGTCGCGGACCTCGTCGGCGACAACGTCGGCGACTGCGCCGGCCGCGGCGCGGACCTGTTCGAGTCCACGGCGGCCGAGAACATCGGCGCGATGATCCTGGGCGTCGGTGCGTTCGTCATCGCGCAGGCGGCCGGCTGGCCGCACCCCGAGGCATGGATCTTCTTCCCGCTCGTCGTGCGCGCGTTCGGCCTGCTGGCGACGATCGTCTCGATCTTCTTCGTCCGCGGCAGCGAGACCGAGAACCCGATGAACATGCTCAACCGCGGCTACTGGGTCACGACCCTGCTCTCGGTCGTCGGGCTCGGCATCACGACATACGTGATGATGAACACGAACGGCCACGTGTCGAACGGCCTTCCCGTGTGGGTCTGGTTCTTCGCGGCCGGCGTCGTCGGCCTCGCGACGAGCGTCGCCTTCGTCTACATCACGCAGTTCTACACGGCCGGCTCGTACCGCCCGGTCCGCGAGATCGCCGAGGCGTCCAAGACGGGCCCGGCCACGAACATCATCTCCGGCACCGCGGTCGGCTTCGAGACGACCTTCGTCACCGCGATCACGATCGGCATCGCGCTGTTCCTCAGCCACTGGCTCGGCGAGCAGTCGGGCCTGGTCGCGGCCGACGGCCACAGCGTCGGCGGCATCTTCGGGACCGCGGTCGCGACCATGGGCATGCTCATGACGACTGCGTACATCCTCGCGATGGACACGTTCGGCCCGATCACCGACAACGCGGGCGGCATCGCCGAGTTCAGCCATGCCGAGGCCGGCGCGCGCGAGATCACGGACCGCCTCGATGCGGTCGGCAACACGACCAAGGCACTGACGAAGGGCTACGCGATCGCCTCGGCATCGCTTGCCGCGTTTCTGCTGTTCAGCGCCTACATCGACAAGGTCAACCTGATCCTCGCCCGCCAGGGCAAGCCGCTCATGGAGTCCGTCAACCTGGCCAATGTCAACGTGTTCATCGCCGCCCTGATCGCGGCAATGCTCGTGTACTTCTTCAGCTCGCTCGCCATCCGCGCGGTCGGCACCACGGCCCAGTCGATCATCGTCGAGGTCCGCCGCCAGTTCCGGGAGATGCCCGGGATCATGGACTACACCCAGCGTCCGGACTACGCGCGGGTTGTCGACATCACGACCCGTGCGGCCCTGCGCGAGATGGTCGCCCCTGGCCTCGTCGCCGTCGCGACGCCGGTCATCGTCGGCCTCCTCCTCGGCTACGAGGCGGTCGCCGGCATGCTGATGGTCGGCACGATCGCGGGCGTCATGCTCGCCACGGTTCTCAACAACGGCGGCGGTGCCTGGGACAACGCCAAGAAGTACATCGAGTCGGGCCACCTCAAGGACGACAACGGCAACGTCCTCGGCAAGGGCTCGGACGCCCACGCCGCGGCCGTCGTCGGCGACACCGTCGGCGATCCGTTCAAGGACACCGCCGGCCCGTCGCTTCATGTCCTCGTGAAGCTGCTCGCGACGATCACGCTCGTGCTCGCGCCCCTGTTCATTCGATAACGCGCGGGTCCTGCGGCAGCTGCAGGCGCCGCGCCGCCCGAGGTAGGTGATGGACGGACTCATTCACGCCGCGATCCTGGGGATCGTGCAGGGCCTCACCGAGTTCCTGCCGATCTCCTCGTCGGCGCACATCATCCTCGTGCCGATCCTGCTGGGCTGGCACGACCCATTCATCGACTCTGCCGCGTTCGACGTGATGCTCCACCTCGGGACGCTCGTCGCGCTGCTCGTCTACTTCTGGCAGGACCTGATCGGGCTCCTCGGGGCGTGGCTGGCGTCGATCCGGGACCGGAGCATCGGCACCGATCCGGAGCGCCGGCTCGCCTGGCTGCTCGTGGTCACGGTGATCCCGGCGGCGATCCTGGGTGCCGGCCTCGAAAGCTTCTTCGACGCTGCGTTCCGCGACCATTGGCAGTGGATCGCGATCTTCGTGCTCATCGGCGCGGCGCTCCTGTGGTTCGCAGAGCGGCTCGGCCGGCAGGCGAGGAACCTCGACGCCCTGTCGTTGCGGGACGCGGTGACGATCGGCCTGGCTCAGGCCATCGCCCTGTTCCCGGGCATCTCGCGCTCGGGCGTGACGATCGCCACCGGCCTGTTCCTCGGCCTGACGCGCGAATCGGCCGCCAGGTTCAGCTTCCTGATGGCCGTCCCGGTCATCGCGGGCGCGGGACTGTGGAAGGCGAGGACGCTGATCGGCGCCGGGCTCGGCGACGCGCAGATCGGGCAGCTGGTCGTCGGCGTCGTGACTGCGGCCGTGTTCGGGTTCATCGCCATCGCCTTCCTGCTGCGCTTCCTGCGAACGCACCCGACCACGATCTTCGTCTTGTATCGGGTGCTCCTGGCGGTGGTCATCGTCGTCGCCTGGCTGAACCTCGTGGGTCGGTGACCGAGCCGCGGTGATTCCGTGGAGGTGATGAAGCAGCTCCGCCAGCGAGCGATCCGCGACCTCGTCGAGCAGCGCCAGATCCACACGCAGCAGGAGCTCGCCGCCGCCCTTCGGGAGCGCGGCTTCCGCGCGACCCAGGCGACGATCAGCCGCGATGTCGCGGAGCTCGGGCTCGGCAAGGGCAGCCGTGCGGGCCGCGCGGCGTACATGCTGCCGGCGCGCCTCCGCGACGCGGACGTGTCCGGCGAGGATCGACTCCGCCGCCTCCTCTCCGACGTCCCCGTCGAGTTCCGGGTCGCCGATCGGCTTCTCGTGATCCGGACGCTCCCGGGCAGCGCCCACGCTGTCGCCGCGGCGCTCGACCGGACCCGCTGGCCGGAGATCGTCGGCTCGATCGCCGGGGACGACACCGTGTTCGTGGCGACGCCCGATCGGATTGCCCTCAAGCGTCTGCGCGACCGCCTCGTCGGCCTCTCCGGCCGGGGGTAGCGCGCCGTTTGCCACGGCCCGCCGGGGTGTCTTTGACACTCCCGAAGGCCGGTTGTAGGCTTCGCGCCCGATCTGGACTCCAGCACGCGAAATCCACGCGCGGGGCTGGGGTTCTTTCCTTATTCCGGGGTGCGAGATCACCGTGAACAACAAGCCCACCTACATCAGCAAAGACGGCCTCGACAAGCTTCGCCACGAGCTCGAGGAGATGGTCTCCATCCGCCGGCCCGAGATCGCCGGCCGGATCCCCGACGCCAAGGAGCACGGCGACCTCACCGAGAACGCCGAGTACGAGGACGCCAAGAACGAGCAGGCCTTCGTGGAGGGCCGGATCCAGATGCTCGAGGCGCTCATCAAGAACGCGACCCTGATCGACGAGCACCACACCAACGACCACGTCCAGATCGGCTCGACCGTCAAGGTCGACGGCCCGGACGGCGCGCAGTCGTTCACGATCGTCGGCTCGACCGAGGCCAAGCCCACCGACGGCAAGATCAGCAACGAGAGCCCGGTCGGCCGCGCCCTGCTCGGCAAGAAGAAGGGCGAGAACGTCACCGTGTCCGTGCCCGCGGGCGACATCGCCTACAAGATC
>DASQIK010000020.1:0-18639 GCA_035631615.1 Candidatus Dormiibacterota bacterium
GAAAGCCGCGCTGGCGGCCGGCGCGGAGCGGGTCTACACGTACCGGGCGCTGTTCGAGAACGGGCCTGCGACGCTCGCGGCGTGGCTCGGTCACTGAGCGCGTTGGCTCGCAGGCGTTCCCGGCCGACGACCTCGCCGAACGGCTCGAACGCGCGCGGCGCGTCATCCGGGACGGCGGGCGTGGTGTGCACCGAGGACGGCCCGGACGTGTTGAACCAGGCGCTCCGCGATCTGCTCGTCGTCGCCGGCCTGGGAGCTGCTGCCGGCTAGGGCGACACCGTCGCGGGGTATGATCCGGGGGACGGGCATCCGCCCACGCGAACCTCGCACAGGCCCGGACATGACCTCGACCCACCAGCGGCGCCCAGGCGCCGCGCTCCTCGGCCGATGAGCCGACGCTGCCACCACGGCTCGCCGCGACACGCCCCGCTCGGGCGGGTTCCGCGCCGCCCGTTGGCAAGCGACGGCCCGCGGCGCACCGCGACCGAGCTCGGAGCGCCGCGCATGACGATCGAGACGGAGCCATTCGGCCCGGGACCGGGCGCGCAGGAAGAGCTCGAGTCGGCCGAGCCGACCGAGACGATCGACGAAATCGGGGAGCGGCCGGCAGCCCCCGAGGCGCAGCCGGCACCCGCCGTGCCGATGCCAGGTGGTCGAGCCGCGGGCGTCGCACCCATGCGAATGCCGGCGCCGCCGATCGTGTCGCCCGGCGGCGCGCCGCATCACGGCATGCCCAACCCGATGCGACCCGCACCCGAGGGCGAGGATGGGCAGCTCGAGCGCACCGCGACCGCACCGCAGCTGCGCCGGTTCATCAAGAGTCGCGTCTACGTGCCGATGCACGAGCTCCGGCGCCGCTTCGGGATCAACGGCGGCGACGACGAGGTGACCCCGGTCGACCTCGAGCGTGCGCGGGTGTTCGTGGGCCTGCCCGCGCGCGAGGGCCGGCTGCTCGCCGAGCTCCTGCGCGGCGGCGACATCGGCTACGAGCTGTCCATGGATCCCGTCAGCCCGATCGTGGTAGGCGTGTATCCGATGCGGCCGGTGACCAGAGGCTAGGAAGCCCGGGGCGCGAGAATTCGGTGCGTCGATGCAACAGACGCGTCAGCGAGCCTGTCGTCAACCTTGACCCCGCCCAGTCAAACCTGCGACGCTCCCCAACTGGTACTTTTCGGCCATACTGTGCAGCCACTCGTACCAACGTCCCCCGTCGTGCTCTGGAGGGTTCCGTCCGGTGATCCGATTCGTCCATCGCAGCGGTGCGGCGCTCCTCGCTGCGTTGCTCCTCGGCGCCGTCATCGTCCCGGCCTCGACGCTCGCCAAGGTGCCGGGCTGGGCCATGCAGGTGGTCGCCACGCCGGCCGACTCCCCGTGCGCGAGCGGCATCGGCTTCTGCGCGACGGTCAGCCCATCCGCGGCCGTCCGATTCGTCGTCACGATCAAGAACAACGGCAAGAGCAACATCGCCCAGCTCTACCTGACCTCGACGATCGCGACGGCGCCCCTGTCCGTCGCCCCCTCGACCGGGTGCAATGCGAGCGGCCAGCTCCTGTGCTCGCTCGGCGCGCTCAACGCCGGCGCGTCCGTGACGCGGACGATCATCTACCGTATGCCCGCAGCCGCCGGCACCCTCGACTTTCAGTTCGAGGCGAACACGACCGGTGTGAGCGCATCGGACGGCGGCACGAGCCACGGCGACTCGCTGAGGATGGCCGGGCACGTCGTGCTCGACGGCAGCGCTGACTACACCGGCGGCTTCCTCCTCGACACCAGCAACCTCGTGACCGGTGGCGCCGGTGGCCAGAGCACGACGCTCACCCCGCCGGCCAGCAACATCGGCGTCACGATCCGCGAGGTCAGCGGCACCGACAATCCGTGCAACGCCGGCACGCCGATCGGCCAGCTCGTGCTCCTGAACGTCTCGAACGGGACCGTCTACGCCACGCCCTTCAAGACCGTGCTGACCATCGCGACCAGCGGGCTCCCGGGTGAGCAGGAGATCAGCACCGTCAAGCTCTGCCACAAGTACGACAACGGCACGGCGAGCTTCCTGCCGAGGTGCGCGACCGACGTCGCGCCGACGAACGGGATCGCCTGCTTCTATCCGAAGTTCGGCGGGACGGCTCATCCCGACCAGGAGCCGCATGGCATCGCCGATACGGACGACTGGTCGCAACTCATCATCGACATATGGGACTTCCAGAACGGGTCCATCCGCGGCGGCTTCTAGCCGATCGCCAACCCCGAGCCACCGGAGTCGCCCGGGCGCCTAGCGCGCCTCGGCGACTTCTGATTCGAGGCCGGTACGTGTCCGGGCCGCAGCGGCCGACACCCGGTCGCCCTTGAGCTCGTACTTGCGAATCGCGTCGACGCGGCTGGCGGCCGCCTCGTCGGTGCGCCCGAGATCGTCGAGCAGGTCGGCCCGGCTGCGGAGGGAGTCGGCCTGGAGGATCACGCCCTCCGTGCGAGCGGCCAGCGCCACTGCCTCGTCGGCCATCACGATCGCGGCCTCCTGGTCGATGCGGGCGAGCAGCCGCGATCGGGTCAGCCGCCACAGCACGGCTCCGTCGACGTCGCTCTCGTCGGTGAGCGCCTGGGCGATCGTGGCGTAGCGGTCGGCCTCGGTGGGCTTGCCGGCGAACAGCAGCACGCGCGCAAGCAGCGCGCTGACCGTGGACCGGAAGTACGTCTCGTGGAGGTCCTCGAGGTCCTGGTCATCTCGGCGCAGCTCCCGCTCCGCCGCGTCGAGGTCGCCGGCAAGCATCTCCACGCGGCCCGAATCGAGCGAGGTCGACGCCAGCTCGCGGCTCGGCCCGAGCGTGCCGAGGTACTCCTGCTCGCGCCGGTACAGGTCGCGGGCCGTCTCGAACTCGCCGGTCATCGCCCGCAGCTGGGCGAGCGCGCCCAGCACGATCGCCTCGGATCGGCGGGCGCCGCGGACGCGCTCGAGGATCTGCTCGCAGCGCTCGATCGCCTGGTCGACCGGCGTCGAGCCGAGGACGGCGGCGGTCGTGTACACCGCCGCGCCGCTGCGGACGAGGCGGTCCTCGCCGGCGCGCGTCGCCAGCTCCACGACCTGCTCCGCGGCCGCGGCCATGTCGTCGTAGTGGCCGGCGTTGCCGTGGACGAAGAGGAGCACCCGCCACGCTCGCGCCGCGCCGCCGTCATCGCCGATCTCGGCGAAGGTTCCGAGCAGCGCCTGGGCGCCCTCGACCGTGACCTCACGGCCGGTCTCGAGGCCCGAGAACAGGTCGATCAGCATCCGGGTGACCTCGATCCGCGCCGCGGCCCGGCGGTCGCCCGCGGTTCGGGCGATCTCGAGCGCGGCCGCGAGCACGCTCTCGGCCTCCTCGAACTTCGAGAGCGTGATGAGCGTCTCGCCGAGGTCCGGCACGAGGATGAGGCGACGAGGATCCGCCGCGGGGTACAGGTCGATCGCCCGCCGGAGGAGGCTCGAAGCAGCGGGGGAGTCGCCGCGCGCCAGGGCCCGCAGCCCCGCGTTCGAGAGCTTCTCGGCCGCACGCTCGGCGACGGCCAGCGCCTCGGCATCGATGACGCCGAGGCTCTCGCGGTAGCGGTACGCCTGCTCCAGGTGGTAGCCGAGGATCTCCTCGAACTCGAGCTCCCGGCCGCGCTCGCGGTTGGTGCGCTCGGCCCAGGTCACGAACCGCTCGTGGAGCAACGCGCGGGAGCGCTTCAGGAGGCTGCCGTACGCCGTGTCGCGGATGATCTGGTGGCCGAACCGGTAGATCACGTCGTCGTCGGGCAGCCGCCGGACGAGCTGCTTGGTCACGAGCACGTCGAGGTCCGCGCCAAGGCGCGGCCGGACCGGCTCGTCGACCAGCTCGGCGACCGCGTCCATCGGGAACGACAGCCCGATCACCGAGGCAGGATCCACGACCGCCCGCTCCTCGAGCTTGAGCGCATCCAGGCGGGAGGCGACAAGGGCCTGGACCGTCGGCGGGATCTGGAGCTGGGCCGATCCCTCGCGCGCCACCCAGCCCTCGAGACCGCGCTGGATCGCGCCCGTCTCCACGAGCATCGAGACGATCTGCTCGACGTAGAGAGGGTTGCCCTCGGCGGCCGTCGCGATGCGCTCGCGGACGCTCGCCTCGAGCGAGCCGAGCAGCTCCTGGACGATCTTGCCGGCGTCGGCCTCGCTGAGCGGCTCGAGCTTCACGAGCATCGCCTCGTGACCCGACGACCAGTCGGCGTGTCGCTCGGCGATCTCGTGCCGCGCCGACCCGAGGATCAGGATGGAGGCGTCCTCCACGGTCTCGAGCAGGTGGTCGAGGAAGTCGAGGAAGGTCGGCTCGGCCCAGTGCAGGTCGTCGACCAGCATCACCAGCGGCCGCTGCGCGGCGAGCGTCTCGAGGAGGCGCCGCCCGCCCCACATCAGCTCTGCGACCGGGAACTGGGCGGCGCTCAGGTTGATCGCGGCGGCGACGCGCTCGACGATGGCCTCCCGATCCTCGGCGCCGCCCTTCTGGAGGAGGAGGTCGAGGCGCCGGGTCGCGATGCGCGGCGAATCCTCATTGGTGATCCCGGCGGCCTCGCGGATGACCTCGGCGAGCGGCCAGAAGGTGATGCCGTCGCCGTACGGCAGGCAGCGGCCGCGGACCAGGCGGGCCCGCTCCGCGGCGGCCGTCGCGAACTCCTTGATCAGCCGCGACTTCCCGACTCCGGCGTCGCCCACGACCGTCACCAGGCGCGCCCTGTGGGTGGTGATCGCCTCCTCCAGCGATCCGGAGAGCCGGCCCATCTCTGCCTCGCGCCCGACGAAGGGCGTGCCGCTGCTCGCCTCCACCGTCGCCTGGCTCGAGACCCGCACCAGCCGATAGGCGGGGACCGGCTCGGCCTTGCCCTTGAGGACGAGCGGCTCCATGAACTCGACCTCGATCTGGTCGCGCGCGAGGCGGTAGGTCAGGTCGCCGAGGACGACATCGCCGCTGCGGGCGGTCTGCTCGAGCCGCGCCGCCGTGTTCACCGCGTCGCCGGTCACCATCCGCTGGGCGGTGCTCGCGTCGCCGGCGATGACCTCGCCGCTGTTGACGCCGGTGTGGTTGCTCAGCTCGATCCCGTATTCGTCGCGAAAGACCGGATTGAGCGTTGCCAGCGCGGTCTGCATGTCCGCTGCCGCGCGGATCGCGCGCACCGCGTCGTCCTCGTGCCGCACCGGCAGCCCGAACACCGCCATCACCGCGTCGCCGATGAACTTCTCGACCGTTCCGCCGTGGCGCTCGAGCGCGCCGCGCATGCCCTCGAAGTAGCGCGACATGACGTCACGCATGGTGTCCGGCCCCGGCTCCTCGCCGGACGGCGCGTGGACCCTGGGCATCGAGAACACGATCGTCACCGTGCGCCGGCTCTCGGGCGCCGTGCTTGCGATCAGTGCGGCGCCGCAGGTGTTGCAGAAGCGCATCCGGTCGGGCGTCTGATCGCCGCACGACGGGCAGATCCGCATCCCGGGCTGCGCGTCCGGCTCGACGGCCTCGTCCTCGCCCGTCCGCTCACGGACGGACACGAGCCGGAACCCGTTGAGCAGCTCGTCCGAGCCCTTCGGGCTGACCGGCGGGAGCGCCTCGAACTCCGCCGCGTCGCCAACCAGGTCACGCGTCGATTCGTGGACCAGCACCTCCTGCGGCGGCGAGTTCTGCTCCATGGCCGTGGAGACCTCGACCGGCGGCCCGAGGAGCACGTGCTGGCCCGCCTCGGCGGCGCCGAACGTCACCTCGCCCGTGGCCACGCCCGTGCGGACCACGAGGCGCACGCCGTAGCTGCTGTCGAGCTCGTCGTTCAGCATCGCCAGTGCGCGCTGTGACTCGGCGGCGGCCTCGAGGGCGCGCAGCGGGTCGTCGTCGTGCCGAAATGGCAGGCCGTACACCGCGACGATCGCATCGCCGATGATCTTCTCGATCGTGCCGCCGTGCGACTCGAACACGGCCCGCATGACCCCGAAGTAGCGGTTCAGGACCTCCCGGAGCGCCTCCGGGTCGAGGCGTTCGCCCAGGGCCGTCGAGCCCTTCAGGTCGGAGGTGACCAGGGTGATGACGCGCCGGACCTCGCCGGCCGCCTCGTCCCGCGTGAGCGACGAGCCGCACATCCCGCACAGGCGGGCACCGGCGGGATTCGCGTCGCCGCACGTCGGGCAGGTCAGCTCGTCGACGGTCTGCACCACGAGATCAGTCTAGCGGCGGGTTCCGCTCGATCCGGCCGTGTGGAGGGTCAGGCGCGCTGGCCGGCGAGGCCCTTCGGCCGGCGGCGGCGCAGGTCCTTGAGGTCGGTCTGGTTGGGCCGGGTCACGCGGACGAGGTCGGTCGTGGACGTGGACGTCCTGCCGAGCCGCTCCTCCAGCTTCGAGTTGATGAGGGTCTGGAGCTCCGGAATCTCCAGGAGCTGCTTGAGCGAGGCGCTCGGCACCTCGATCAGGTCGGTTTCCTCGTCGGCGACGACGTTCGCCGTGCGTGGCCGCCCCGTCAGCGCGGCGATCTCGCCGAAGAAGTCGCCCGGACCCATGGACGACAGCGCGCGATAGCCACCCTGGTCCGGAATGCCGGCGACCGCCTTGCCGCCCATCACGAAGAACGCCGAGTCGCCCGGGTCGCCCACCTTCAGGATCGCCTCGCCTGGCTCCGCGCGCGCGACCTTGATCCCGCTGATGAACGCGGCGCGACGGCCCATCGCGAGGGCGCCGATCTCGGGCATGACCCCGAGCAACCGGTCGAAGTCCATCATCGTCGCGGGCCGGCCCGCGCCGACGCGCGCCGCGGCCGGCGCCGTCGCCAGCAGCTTGAGCGCACGCCGCCACTCGGCGCCGGTGCGCCCGATTCCCGGTGCCAGCTGGGCAACGATCGCGGCGGCGACGAGCAGGAGCGAGGACACGACGATCAGGTCGCGGACCGGGTAGACGTCGGCGAGCGCAGCGCCACCCATCCCGATCAGGAAAACGACGTCGCGGGCGACGGCGAAGGCGGAGAACACCCTGCCGCGCATCGCCCTGGGGATGTTCTTCTGCAGCAGGCCGCGCCGGGCGATCGACATCGGCGAGTTCAGGAACCCGGAAACCGTCACGAGCGCGATCGCCACCTGGATGTTCGGCGCAAGGCCGTAGCCGATCCCGACGAGGCCCATGAGGAGGGTCCCGGCGACCATCCAGGTGCCTTCGGGCAGGCGATCCCCGAAGCGCGCCATCAGGAAGCTGCCGGCGACGAAGCCGACCGACGTCACGCCCTCCTGGAGCCCGTACTCGAAGTTGCTGGCATGCAGGACCCGGATCGCCATGGGCAGGAGCAGCACGTTCCAGAGCCCGAACGAGAGCATGACCGGCAGGTTGATCAGGAACAGCCAGCGGAGCAGCCTGGTCTGCCAGATGTAGCTCGCCCCGACCTTGAGGTTGTCCAGGATCACGCTCGCCGTCGTCGATTCCTCCTGGGCCTGGTGGCCGGGGATCCTGACCAGGAGCACGAGCGCGAACGAGAACGCGAAGGTTCCGGCATCGATCCAGAACGGCAGGTGGATGTCGATGCCGGCGAGTAGGCCGGCGAGCGCGAACCCGATCGCCGTCGATCCGAATGAGCTGATCGACAGGAACGAGTTGGCCGAGATGAGCTCCTCCTCGGAGGCGATCTCGGGCAGGACGCTTTCCCAGGCCGGATCGAAGAACTGGCGAACCGTCGCGGCCAGGAACAGGATCACGTACATCGCGATCATGCCGGTCTGGTTCCCGAGGGTGATGTACGCCACCGGAATGAGGGCGACGAGGATGCCGCGGAGCAGGTCGGACGCGAGCAGGATCCGCTTCCGGTCGAACCGGTCGACGAAAACCCCGGCGAACAGGCCGACGAAAAGGGTCGGGATCGCCGTCACCATCAGCACCAGGCCGACGTTGAGCGCCGATCCCGTGATCGTGAACACGAGGATCCCGGCGGCGAGATCGGTCAGCGACGAGCCGATTGTCGAGACGAGCTGGGCGAGCCAGAGCAGCGAGAAGTCGCGCTTCCGGAAGATCTGGAACATTGCCCGCGAGTCTACCGGGCGTCGAGCCTTGAAATGGGGCCGCTCCGATCGGCAGGGCCGCTCAGGACCGGACCGTGACTCCCTCGCGGGCGAGCAGCTCGCGCTTCAGCTCCAGGCCCGCCGCGCGGCCGCCCCACCAGCCCGCGCCGTAGCCACCGAGCGTCCCGTCGCCGGCGATCACGCGGTGGCACGGGATCACCAGCCCGATCAGGTTTCGCCCGACCGCCCCGCCCACTGCGCGTGCGGCGCCGGCCTTGCCGATCATCCGCGCCACCTCGCCGTAGCTGGCCGTCGCGCCCGCCGGAATGCCCCGGACGGCGCCGAGCACCAGCCGATCCCAGCCCGTCCGATCGGCCAGGTCGGTCGGGATCGCCGCAAGGGCGGCGAGGTCGCCGGCCAGGTAGGCGTCCAGTGCCGCAAGCGCCGCCTCCAGTTGGCGGGCGGCGGCGGAGTCCCGAGGCGCATCAGCGAGATCGATCGGCGGCCGCCCAAACCGGCGCTCCAGCCGGTCGGCGAAACCCTCGGCGGTCACGAGCTGGTCCACTGCGACGAGGCCGCTGGACGACGCGGCGGCGCGGATCGGCCCCCAGTCCGCGATGATGGCGCTTGCGACGATTGGCTCGGCCATGCGTCGAGGATAGGTCGGCGGCCGGGCAGGTGGCCCGTGGCGCTATACTCCGGGGGAGTATGACGACCACGCTTGCGACGGCCCAATCCGAACCCTCGGTCGCGGAGCTCTCGCTCCCGATCGAGGGAATGACGTGCGCGTCGTGTGTCAACCGGATCGAGCGCTTCCTGCGGCGCACGCCTGGCGTCGAGGAGGCCTTCGTGAACCTCGCGACCGAGGTCGCGACGATCCGCTACCTGCCCGCGGAAGCCGGCCGCGACGAGCTCGTCGCGGCGGTCGAGGCGGCGGGCTACGACGTCCGTGCCGTACCCCCGGTCGCCGCGGACGGTGCCGGAACGGCGCTCGCGCGCGCCGCCGACGTCGATGCGGCCGAGCGCGCGGCGGAGGCGCGTGGGCTGCTCTTCCGCGCCGCTACCTCGATCGCGGTCGCCGTCGGGATCATGGGCCTGATGGTGGCCCCGCTTGGCCTGGCCATGGAGCAGCTGAACTGGCTGGCGATCCTTCCGGCGACGCTGGTCCAGGCGTGGGCAGGCGGCCGGTTCTACCGTGCCGCGTGGCGCGCCGCGCGGCACGGCGCCACGAACATGGACACGCTGGTCGCGATCGGGACCAGCGCCGCCTGGGCGTACTCGGTCGCCGTGACGCTGTGGCCCGGGATCGCCATGTCGGCCGGCGGCGAGCCGGCAGCCTACTTCGACTCATCGACGATCATCATCGGCTTCGTCCTCCTCGGTCGGTGGCTCGAGGCCCGCGCCAAGGGACGCGCCGGGAGCGCGATTCGCGAGCTGCTCGCGCTCGAGCCGCCGATCGCGCGGCGTGTGACCGGCACCGCCGAGCGCGACGTGCCGCTCGGCGAGGTTGCGCCCGGTGACCTCCTGCGAGTCCGGCCGGGGGACCGCGTCCCGGTGGACGGCGTCGTCGTGGCCGGGGCCTCCGCGATCGATCAGTCGATGTTGACGGGCGAGTCGATGCCGGTCGAGGTCGGGCCCGGCGCCGTCGTCATCGGCGGCACCCTCAACGCGAGGGGCTCGTTCGACCTGCGTGCGACCCGCGTCGGCCGAGACACGGTGCTCGCGCAGATCGTCGACCTGGTCCAGCGGGCGCAGGGCAGCAAGGCGCCGATCCAGCGCCTCGCCGATCGGGTCAGCGAGGTGTTCGTGCCCGCGGTGCTCGTCGCAGCGGCGGCGACGTTCGCGGCCTGGCTCGCGATCGGGCCGGAGCCGCGGCTCACGCTCGCGCTGACCGCCTTCGTGGCGGTCCTGATCATCGCCTGCCCATGCGCAATGGGCCTCGCCACGCCGACGGCGATCATGGTCGGCACGGGCAGGGGCGCCGAGTCCGGGATCCTCATCCGCGGCGGCGAGGCGCTCGAGGCGGCCCACCGCATCGACACCGTCGTCTTCGACAAGACCGGCACGCTGACCGAGGGCAGGCCACGCATCGTCGAGATCGTGCCGGCGCCGGGCTTCGATGCCGCCATGATCCTTTCTCTCGCGGCGAGCCTCGAGGCGCGCAGCGAGCATCCCATCGGCGAGGCGATCGTGGCTCGAGCCGCGGCCGACGGCGCGGGTCTCGCCGAAACGACCGTGACGAGGTTTCTGGCCTCGTCCGGTCGTGGCGTCGAGGGAACGGTCACGATGGCCGGCGTTGCCCGGCAGGTCCTCGTCGGAACGGCCGCCTACCTCGAGACGAACGGGATCGACCTGGCGCCGATCCGCGGCGCCATAGCGACGGCGACGAGCCACGGCTGGGGCATCGCCACGATCGCGGTCGACGGCCGGGTGGCGGGCGTGCTGACCCTGCGTGATGCCGTGAAGGCGAGCGCCGGGCCCGCGGTCGCGGAGCTGCATCGGTCGGGCGTCGAGGTCTGGCTGCTCAGCGGCGACAGCCGCGCGGTCGCCGAAGCGGTCGCCGCAGAGGTCGGGATCCCATCGGACCGCGTCCTGGCCGACGTGCTGCCCGATGGCAAGGCCGCGACCATCACCGGCCTCCGAGGCCGCGGCCGCGTCGTGGCGATGGTCGGCGACGGCGTGAATGACGCGCCGGCGCTGGCGTCGGCCGATGTCGGCATCGCGATCGGGACCGGCGCCGACGTCGCGATCGAGGCGGCCGACGTGACCCTGATCGGTGGCGACCCGCGCGACGTCGCGGCGGCGATCCGGCTGTCCCGCGCGACGATGCGCGTGGTTCGGCAGAACCTCGCGTGGGCGTTCGGCTACAACGTCGTGCTGATCCCGGTGGCGATGGGCGTGCTCTATCCGATCGCGGGGATCCTGCTCAATCCGGGCCTCGCAGCCGCCGCGATGGCGCTGTCGTCAGTCTCGGTGGTCGTGAACTCGCTTCGCCTCCGCCGGGTCCGGCTCGGCTAGCGTCCGTCCATGCCCGAGTCACGCTCCCGAATCGAGGTCCCCGCCGACGCCCGGGACATCCCGGGCGACTTCGCCCATCGCCACGACGTGGAGGTTCGCCTGTCCGACACGGACGCGATGGGCCACGTGAACAACGCACGCTACCTGACCTATGTCGAGATCGCCCGGGTCGTGTACTACGAGCAGGTGACCGGCAACGCCCTCCCGATCGGGACCCACGGCGCCGAGGAGGGCATGATCCTTGCCGAGATCCGGATGACCTATCGGAGTCAGGCGTTCTACGGCGAGACGCTCACCGTCGAGTCGCGCGTCGAGCGCATCGGGCGGACGAGCTTCGGGATGGTCCACCGGATCACGGCGCCGGAGAGCAGGTACGGCCCGGCGCGCCTGATCGCCGTGGCTGACTCGACCCTCGTCTCGTACGACTACCGCGATGAGTGCCCCATCCCGGTGCCCGACGAGTGGCGCGCCGGCTTCGAGGCGTTCGAGGGGCGGTCGTTCACCGCCTAGCCGTTACCGCCTGCCCCATCAGGTGTCGCGGTCGCGCTCACCGTTCGCGCCGTCCAGACCGCCCAGATCGGGACGAGGATCCCGGCCGAGAGACCCGTCAGCACGTCGTTCAGTGCATCGAGCACCCCGAGCAGCTGGATGGCGACCGCAAGGACCGCGGCGAGGCCGGTCAGCTGCGTCATGAACCGGAGGTTCGCCGAGGCCTTGGACGGCAGGAGTGGCACGGCCGCCAGGAGCCCGAGGCCCGACGACAGCCAGGCCCCGCGGACGAGCCAGTCGTGCGCCCCGGTGAACAGGTTGAGCGCCCACGACTGGCTGACGACCTCGGTCTCCTTGAAGCCGCAGTCGCAGTACGGCACCTCGATCGTCACGGCCACCGCGCCAGCGATCATCAGGCTCGCGAGGGCGCCGAGGACGCCGCCGACCACGAGCAGCCCGACGGCCGACCATCGGCCGACCCCCGCGGCGTGCGACGCGGCGCCGAGCATGCCGGCGAACGGCACGATCGCGGCGAAGCCGATCGCGAACAGCACGTTCGTGCCCAGGAAGACGGGCCAGATCGCGGAGCGATAGGCGTAGCTGCCGACGATCCGATCAACGAGGTTCGCGGTGTCCGGGAGCGTCGGCGGCGTCGCGACCACGTTGAGCCGGTCGAGCAGGAACAGGACGGCACCGATGAAGAACGCCCCGGCGAGGACCCACGCGATCGCAGCGAAGGCGGAGCGGGGCATCCGGCTCACACCGTGAATCGCTTGAACACCGCCACTGCATTCTGGCCGCCGAACCCGAAGCCGTTGATCATCGCGACGTCGACCCGGGCCTCGCGCTTCGCGTTCGGGACGTAGTCGAGGTCGCAGTCGGGGTCGGGCTCGTGGTAGTTGATCGTTGGTGCGATCCAGCCGTCGCGGATCGTCCCGACCGCGGCGATCGCCGACAGCGCACCCGCGGCGCCGAGCGTGTGCCCGATCATCGATTTGGGAGACGAGATCGGCAGCCGGTAGGCGTAGTCGCCGAAGGCCGCCTTGATCGCCCGCGTTTCGGTCACGTCGTTGAGGGGCGTCGAGGTGCCGTGGGCGACGACATAGTCGACCTCGTTCGGGGCGATGCCGGCCTGGCGGAGGGCCTTGGTCATCGCCATCGTCGCCCCGCGGCCCGTCGGTTCGGGAGCGGAGATGTGGTACGCATCGGCGGTCAGCGCGGCGCCGGCGATCTCGGCGAGGATCGGGACGCCCCGGTTCAGGGCGTGCTCGGCTGACTCGATCACCAGGATCCCGGCGCCCTCACCGAAGACGAACCCGTCGCGCGTCCGATCGAACGGGCGCGAGGCGCCTTCCGGGTCGTCATTCCGCTTCGAGAGCGCGGTCATGTTGCCGAGCGCGGCAAAGGCCATCGCCAGGAGCGGCGCCTCCGAGCCGCCGGCCAGCACGACGTCGCACTCGCCGCTGCTGACGAGCCGGAGCGCGTCCTGGTAGGCGATGACGCCGGATGCACACGCCGCAACCTGGGTGATCACGGGTCCGGTGATGCCATAGCGCATCGACACCATCGCGGCCGCCATGCTGCCGGACAGCGCTGGAATGGCGAACGGACTGACCTGTCCGGGCCCCTTGTCGCGGATGGTGTCCGCGCCGTCGATGACCTGCTCCATGCCGCCGCCGCCGGTGTTGATGACCACGGCAGCGCGATCTCGCTGTTCGGGGCTCATGGCCTCGAAGTCGAGGCGGGAGCTCGCCACCGCCTCCACCGAGGCGGCGACCCCGAAGTGGATGAACCGGCTCATGCGGCGCGCCATCTTGCGGTCCATCGTGGCCAGCGGGTCGAAGCCCTTGACCTCGGCGGCGATCTTCACGTCGTGGCCGGTCGTGTCGAAGGTCGTGATCGGGCCGCCGCCCGGGACGCCCGCGAGCAGGTTGGTCCAGTACGTGTCGACGTCGTTGCCGATCGGCGTGATCGCGCCCATGCCGGTCACGACCGCGCGTCGCGCGAGATCAGGGTTTGGCATCACGCGGATAGTAGACGGCCCGCAAGGTGGGCCGAACGCAGGGCGGTGCCAACGCGGCGAACGGCCCGCATCAGTCCCCGTCGTAACGCTTGAAGATCACCGCTCCGTTGTGGCCGCCCAATCCGATGTTGTTCGAGAGGGCGTAGCGGACGGGCATGCGGATCGTCTCGGGGGTGACCCACAGGTCGCAGGCCGGGTCGGGGTCGCGGTAGTTGAGGGTGCCCGGCACCGTCTGCTCGGCGACGGACATCACCGTGGCGAACGCCTCGAACGCCCCGGCCGCTCCCATCATGTGGCCGGTCATCGACTTCGTGCCCGAGATCGCCAGCGAGCGCCGCGCCCCCGCGGCGCGATCCCCGAAGACGGCCCAGATCGCCTCCGCCTCGCGAGCGTCGCCGACGGGTGTCGAGGTGCCGTGGGGGTTGATCAGGTCGACCTCGTCGGCGGGGACCCCGCGCCGGTCGAGGGCCATCTTCATCGCCCGCGCCGAGCCCGTGCCGCCCTCGATCGGCTGGATCATGTCCCAGCCGTCGGCCGCCGAGCCGTAGCCGACGATCTCGGCGTAGATCTTCGCGCCGCGGGCCTTCGCGAGCTCGAGGTCCTCGAGGAACAGCGAGCCCGCGCCCTCGCCGAGGACGAAGCCGTTGCGGGTCGCGTCGAATGGGCGCGAGACCGTCTGGAGCGGCTCGCCGGGCCGGGGCGAGCCCATGCCGCGCATGTTCGTGAAGCCGGCGTGCGCGACCTCGAGGAGGGGCGCCTCGGTGGAGCCGCTGATGACGGCGATGCAGTCGCCCCGGCGGATCGCCTCGGCGCCCTCGGCTACGTTGTGCGTACCGGTGGAGCAGGCCGAGACGATGGCGATGTTGTGGCCGATCGCGCCGGTCTCGATGGCGATCATCCCCGACGTGGAGTCGACCAGGGCGTTCGCGATGAACGTCGGCTGGACGCGGTTCGGGCCCTTCTCGATGAGCGTCGAGAAGTTGTCGATCATGAGCTGCTGCCCGCCGGCGCCGGAGCCGAACACGACTCCCACGTCGGTCCGGTTCCCGTCGTCGATCTCGAAGCCCGAGTCGGCGACGGCCTGCTTCGCCGCCGCGACGCCGTAGTGCATCTCGCGCTCGCTGCGGCGCACGGCCTTCGGGTCCATCCAGGAGACGGCGTCGAAGTCCCGGACCTCGCCGCCGGCCTTGTGCTCGTACTTCGAGATGTCGAATCGGGTCAGCTCGGCCAGACCAGAGTTGCCCTGGACGAGGTTCGACCAGGCGGTATCGCGGTCGTTGCCGACAGGGCTGACGACGCCGAGGCCGGTGACGACGACGCGACGGGTGTGATCTGGGCTGCGCACGGGCGGGGCTCCTTGGGCTGGTGGGTCGGCGTTCGGCGGTCAGGCCGGCACGAGGAAGGGCAGGTCGAAGGTCTCGGCGGCGAGGACGTCCTCGAGCGCGATCGCCGTCGCGTCCGGGGCGATCCGCTTGATCAGGTTGGTCAGGACCTTGCCCGGCCCGACCTCGACGAACGTGTCAACGCCCGCCACGCGCATCGTATCGACGGCCCGGACCCAGTCGACGCCGGCGGTCAGGTGCTCGACCAGCTCTGCGCGCGCGCCTTCGGCGGTCGTGATGAGGTGGGCGTCGGCGTTCGCGAGCAACGGCGCGGTGGGGTCGTGGAACGTGACATCCGCCAGGATGCCGCGCATCGCGGTCGCCGCGTCGGCCATGAGCGGCGAGTGCGCCGCGACCGAGACGGGCAGGACGATCGCCCGCTTGGCGCCGAGCGTCTTCGCGATCGCTGCGGCGGCATCGATGGCCGCGCGCTCGCCGGACACGACGATCTGGCCCGGGGAGTTGCGGTTTGCGACGGCGAAGACACCGTGGGCCGATGCCTGGCGGACGAGCTCGGGGATCGCCGCGTCGTCGAGGCCGAGGACCGCGGCCATCGCGCCTTCCCGGCCGGCGCCGCTGCGCTGCATCTGGACGCCGCGCTCGCGGACCAGGCGAACGCCATCGGCGAGGTCGAGCGCGCCGGCTGCAACCATCGCCGAGTACTGGCCCATCGAGTGGCCGGCGATGCAGGCCGGCGCGGGGACCTCGCGGCCCGATGCCGCGGCCCGCTCGCTCGCGGCCACGAGATAGGCGACGGAGGTCGAGAGCAGGGCCGGCTGTGCGTTCTCGGTGCGGTTCAGCGCGTCCTCCGGACCCATCCAGGCGAGGCTGGAGATCGACTCGCCGAGCGCGTCGTCGGCCGCGGCGAAGACGGCGGCGGCGGCCGGCGAGGCGGCGGCGACGGCGCGGCCCATGCCGACGCTCTGCGAGCCCTGGCCGGGAAAGACGAACGCGGTGCTGGTCATCAGGTGTGACAAGCGTGGCCGATCGCAGGACCCGTGAGCGTGGAATGTGTGCGCTCGTGCACACGACACCGCCATCGCGACTAGCATCTGCCCGATGCCGACACCAGCCCGCCGACCCAGGACCGTCCGCGCCATCGCGCGGCGATTCGAGGCCGACCTGGGAGCGTCGGTGCTCGCCGCCGGACCGCACATCCCGAACGTCCGGCAGATCTCGGAGCGAGTCGCGATGGGTCGGGCGCTGTGGCGGGATCTCGTCATCGGGTTCGCGTCGCAGCTGGGAGAGCTCCGGCTCGGCTTCACGCAGCTGGCTGCGCTGTACGTCCTCGCCGACGGCAGCACCATGACCGTCGGCGAGCTCGCGGAGGCGCTCGGGCGATCGCCGTCGGCGACGAGCCGGCTGGTGGACGGCCTGGCGAGGCGGCGGCTCGTCGAGCGGCACCCCGAGCCGGAGGACCGCCGCCAGCGCTCGCTCGCGCTGACCCAGCGAGGTCAGGCGATCCTGCGCGCGGTCGACCGGGCGCGCGCGGACCAGTTCCTCACCGCGGTTCGCCCGATGCCCACTCCCGAGCGCGCCCTGGTGGCCATGGGCGTCGCCGCGCTGGCGACGCACGCGATCTCCCGCCGCGGCCGCCTGATCAAGGGCCGCCAGGCGATCTAGGTGATCGAGGCCGGGTTCATCCTCCGCCACACGATCGCGGCGCCGAACAGCACGACCAGCGTCAGCGCCAGGATGCCGGCGGCGATGAGCTTGCGGTCCACCGTGCTCGCCGCGGCCTCGCCGCCGCCGGCCCCGACGGCGGGCGCGCTCTGGCCCGGCGCCAGCACCACGACCGTGCCGGTCATCTCCGGATGCACGGTGCACATGTAGTCGTACGACCCGGCGGCGTTGAACGTGAACTGGAAGGTCGCGCCGTTGTCCTTGAGCTTGGTCAGGCCCGGGTCGGAGGTCGAGGAGTCGAAGATGGCGCCCTGTGCCTGCGTGTCGGTCTTCTTCGACGTCACCGTGTGCGGCTCGCCGATGCCCTGGGTCACCGTCCACGTGACCGTCGTGCCCTGCGCGACCGTGACCGTGCCCGGGTCGAACTTCTTGCCCACGATGCTCACCGCGCCGTCGGCGGCGAGCACGGGCGAGATCAGCGCGAGCGCCATGAGCACCAGGCCGCCGGCGAGGGCGAGGCGCGAGATTCGATGGGCAACGGTCATTCGCAGAACCTCCGGACGGCATCGTAAAGGACTGGCAGGCCCCAGCGGAGGCCCTCCACGGAGACGCGCTCGTCGATCCCGTGCCAGCGTTCGAGATATGTCTCCTCGGGCGGCTGGCGAAGCGGCGAGAAGCCGAACGTCGGGGTCCCGAGGTCGACAAGGTGCCTGGCGTCGGTCCCGAACGGCGCCATCACCGGCAGCGGCACGCCGGCCGGATCGCCCGCCCGGATCGCGGCCTCGAGGACGGGATACAGGCCGGCGGGATCGTCATACGGCGAGACGAGCGCGTCCGACCCGATGATCAGCTCGATGTCCGTCACCGCCTCGAGCTCCGGGCCGAGACGCTCGCGGATGCGAGCCTCCATGTCGGGCTCCGAGGTGCCCGGCAGCCGCCGGCAGTCGACCTCCAGGACCGCCGCGCCGGGGATGACGTTGAACTTGACGCCGCCGTGCAGCACGTTCGGCGACACGGTGTCGCGGAGCATGGCATCGAGCGCCCGCGCATAGATCGGCAGGCACACGCCCGTCAAGGCTGTCGCCGAGACGTCGGGGTTCCCGGTTGCCAGCCCGCGCAGGAGCCGCGCGATTCCCGGATCCGACCGGCTGGTGGCGGCGATCGCGCCGTCGAGGAAGCGGCTCGTGACGTCGGTGAGGCGGGCCGGCGACGGCACGGCCAGTCGCTCGATCGCCTGGGCGGCGACCACCAGCGCGTTATCCGCGCGCGGCATCGAGCCGTGGCCCCAGGTGCCGCGGAAGGTCAGGCGGTAGGAGGTCGTGCCCTTCTCCGCGACCTGGATCGGGTACAGCCGCCGCGAACCGACGTAGACCGCGACGCCGCCCGCCTCGTTGATGGCAGCCGCGGCACGGAGGTCGTCCGGATGCTCCTGCGCCAGCCACGCGGCGCCGGCGAACCCGCCGGCCTCCTCGTCCGCGGTCGATGCGAACAGGACGTCGCGACGCAGGCCCGGGATCGGGTCGGAGGCCGGGTCCCGGCCCGCTGCCCGCGCCTCGCCGGCCAGCAGGCGCATGACCTCCAGCTCCATTGCGACGAGGTCCTTCATGTCAACGGCGCCGCGACCGTAGATCCAGCCATCCGCGATGTCGCCGGCGAACGGGTCGTGCGTCCAGCCGGCGGGCGGCGCCGGCACCACGTCCAGGTGCGAGAGCAACAGGAGCGGCCTGCCGCCGGTGCCATCGCCGCGAAGCCTGGCCACGACCGAGCCGCGGCCGGGGACCGGCTCGTGCACCGTCGCCGGAACGCCCGCATCGACGAGCGCGCCGGCGAGGTAGCGGGCGGCCGCGAGCTCTCCGCCGGGCGGGTCCGGCGGGTTGATCGATGGGATGCGGATCAGATCGCGGAGCGTCTCGACGAGCCGATCGTGGGCGCCGTCCGGAACGCCGCTCACGTGGACGTCGTGAGGGCGGGGAAGCCCAGCAGGTTCGCCAGGATCCCCAGCACGAAGCCGGCCAGGATGACGATCACGATCATCGCGACGAGCAGGCGCCGGTCCCGGCGCTCACGGCGCTTTGTCGCCTCGATGTCCGGGTCGAGTCCGCCCGCGAT
>DASQIK010000021.1:0-2634 GCA_035631615.1 Candidatus Dormiibacterota bacterium
CGAGCAAGAGCACGCGATCGGCGAACCGCGCCGCGAGGTTCACGTGATGGGTGATGAGCACAACGGCGAGCCCGTCCTGGTCGGCCAGCGCCCGCACGAGCTCGAACAGCTGCATCTCGTGGCGCACGTCGAGGCTGGCGGTGGGCTCGTCCAGCACCAAGAGTTTGGGTTCCTGCGCGAGCGCGCGGGCCAGCCGCACGCGCTGGTACTCCCCTCCCGAGAGGGTCCAGATCCACCGCGTCGCGAGGGTCACCACGTCGCACCGGGCGAGCGCGCGGTCGACGGCGTCTTGATCCTCGGGCCGCTCCGCCCCCCACACGGAGAGGTACGGGTAGCGACCGAGCAGCACGCTCTCTCGCACGCGCTGGGGGAACAGGTTGTCCTCCCGCTGCGGCACGACGCCCACGACGCGGGCGAGGTTGCGGCGTGACCAGGCGGCCGCGGGCTGCCCGAGGATCGCCGCACTCCCCGTAGCGGGCCGCGCCAGGCCGAGCGCCACGCGGAGGAGGGTCGTCTTGCCGCTTCCGTTCGGGCCCAGCACGGCGTGCACCTCCCCGGCGCGGGCCGCGAGGCTCACGCCCGCCAGCGCATCGCGAGCCGTTCCCGGATAGCGATAGGAAACGGCGCGCACGTCGAGAATCAGCTCGCGGTCCATCGGCGTAACAGGAGGACGAAGACGGGGACGCCGATCAGCGCGGTCACGATCCCGACGGGCAGCTCTCGCGGCGCGACGGCGACGCGAGCCACGGTGTCCGAGAGCGCGAGGAGCGCCCCGCCGCCCAGGAACGCCGCCGGGAGCAGCGGCCGGTGGCGGTGACCCCACAGCATGCGCATGGCATGCGGGACTACGAGGCCGACGAACCCGATTACCCCGGACACCGCGACCGCGGCCGCGGTGAGCAGCGAGGCGGCCAGGTAGACCCGGCGCTTGACCGCCTCCACATCGGCCCCCAGGTGACGAGCGGGCTCTTCGCCAAGCGCGAGCAGGTCGAGCGGCCGCGCCGCCGCGAGGAGCACCGCGACCGGCAGCGGGGCGTACACGCACAGGAGCAACACGCTGTCCCACGAAGCGCCCGACAGCCCTCCCCACAGCCAGAGAAAGGCGTTGCGGAGCTCCGCCGCGTCGGACAACGAGACGAGCGCCGTCGTGACGGCCGCGGCGAACGCGCCGACCGCGACGCCGGCCAGGATGAGGATCCGAGGGTCGAGCTCGGCCCCGCCAACGAGGCCGAGCCGGTACACCAGCGCCATGGCGCCGAGGGCGCCCGCGAACGCGGCCAGCGGTAGCGCCCAGGGACTGTTCACGTGCAAGGCGATGGCGAGCACGGCCCCGAGCCCGGCACCGCCGGAAAGGCCCAGAAGTGAGGGATCGGCCAGGGGATTTCGGACCAGCGCCTGGAGGCCCGCTCCCGCGAGGGCGAGCGACCCACCCACCAGAAACGCCAGCAGCGCGCGGGGGAGTCGCAACGAGCGCACCACGTCGGAGGTCGTGAGGTCGGCCAGAGAGACATGCGCTGGCCCGAGCACCACCGCGAGCGCGAAGGCGAGAACGACGACCACCATGAGGCCCAGCCACCTCATGGCGTGGCCTCCTCGAGGTAGCGTCGAAACTCCGCCACCGCCTCCGCGGCCCGCGGGCCCGGACGGGCGAACAGCGACCCGGTGAGATAAACGATGCGGGCCTGGCGCACCGCGCGGACCGCTCGCCACTCGGGGCGCCGGAGGAAGCCCGGTGGCTCCGCCGTCGCGCTGTCGCGCAGCACGACAATCAGATCGGGATCGCGGGAGACAATGGTCTCGAGCCCGACGGTGGCCGACGCCGCGGCGATGTCGTGGAACACGTTCGCGGCGCCGACGAGCCCCGCGAGCTCGTCGAGGTAGCTCCCGGCACCGATCACAACGGGTGGGTTGTCCCAGACGACGAAGGCCACACGCGCGCGAGGACGCCGGGGCAGGCCCGAGCCAGCCACGAGCTGCTCCAGAGCGCTCGCGAGGGAATCGCCGGCACGGTCCGTCCCGGTCAGGTGCCCGAGCCGCCGCGCCGCGCGGGCGATGTCCTCGAGGCGATCCTGTTGGACGACAACCGCTGGGATGCCGAGCCGCGCGAGCTGGGCCGCCGCGGTCTCATTGAGTGCCGAGCGGTACAGCACCACGAGATCGGGGTGGCGGGCGGCGACAGCCTCGATGTTGGGGTTGAGACCGTCACCAACGCTCGGGATCTGGTGCGCGGCGGGGGGATAGTCGCACCAGGTGGTGCGACCGACGAGCCGATCGCCGACACCGAGCGCGAACAGCAGCTCCGTGACGGCGGGCGACAGCGACACGATACGGGCCGGGGGCTGCGCCAGGGCCACCGTCCGGCCCGCGTCATCGACGACCGAGATGCGCCCCGGGGGAGGTGCGCGCCGGCCTTCCCTTCCGCACGCCGCGACGGCGAACAGAAGGAGGCCCGCGAGGTGGGTGCGATGTGCCCAGCGGCGCATAGCAAAAAAACCCACCCCCGACGGTGCGGAGATGGGCGAGCGCCTGCGCCGAGATGCGCAGCGCCACCATCCCTCCCGCGAGGGATCTGCAGGTGGCGCGAACGGAGAGGTCTCCTGGCTCCGGGCGAGCGGCTCGCCTTCCCGAGAGGGG
>DASQIK010000022.1:0-30439 GCA_035631615.1 Candidatus Dormiibacterota bacterium
GATACGGGCGCCAAGGCCGGCCATGGCGCCGCGCCCGTCATCTCGGCGGTGGAGCGGCAGCTCCGTCGCGGAATCACCACGATGCTCCCGACCGAGGACGCCGCCTGGGTCGGCGAGGAGCTCACCCGTCGCTTCGGGCTGCCGTCGTGGCAGTTCACCCTGACCGCGACCGACGCCAACCGCTTCTCCCTCCGCATCGCGCGCGCGATCACGGGGCGGCCGCTGGTGGCAGTCCACGAGTACTGCTACCACGGCTCCGTCGACGAGACGTTCGCCGTCCTCGACCAGGAAGGTCGCGTGGTTGCGCGGCGCGGCAACCTCGGCCCGGCGGTCGATCCGGCGGTCACGACGCGGGTGGTCCCGTTCAACGACCTCGATGCCCTCGACCAGGCGCTGGCCGACGGACAGGTCGCCGCGCTCCTGATCGAGCCGGCACTGACCAACGTGGGCATCGTCCTGCCCGATCCCGGCTACCTGGAGGGCGTCCGTGAGGTCACGCGCCGCCACGGCACGATCCTGATCCACGACGAGACCCACACGATCTGCGCCGGACCCGGTGGCGTGACCGGCACCCGCGGCCTCTCGCCGGACATGCTGGTCATCGGCAAGACGATCGGCGGCGGCATCCCCGTGGCGACGTACGGGATGACCGCCGAGGTCGCGGATCGCGTCCGGGCGGCGGTGCCCATCGAGGATTCCGACGTCGGCGGGATCGGCGGCACGCTCGCCGGTTATGCGCTGTCGATGGCCGCGACGCGCGCGGCGCTGGGCGAGGTGCTCACCGAAGCGGCGTTCGAGGGGATGCTCCCGCTTGCGGAACGCTGGGAACGCGGCGTCAACGACGCGATCGCCCGCCACGGTGCGCCCTGGAGCGTGACCCGGCTCGGCGCGCGCGCCGAATACCACTTCATGCCCGACCCGCCACGCAACGGTGCGGACCAGATCGCGCATGCCGACCCGGAGCTGGAGCGGCTGCTCCACCTGTGGGTCATGAACCGCGGCGTCCTCATGACCCCGTTCCACAACATGGCCCTCATGTCGCCGGCGACGACCTCCGCCGACGTCGATCGCCACACGGCTGCCTTCGACGAGGCGCTCGCGGCGCTGTTCGAGTAGCCGGCCGTCCCGGTGCCGATGGCGTCCCTATGATCCCGTGATGGCCGTCCTCGCCCACGAAGCCGCGCATCTCGACGGGCCGACCCTCGACCGGGCGCGCCTGCGATCGCGGATCGCCCTGTTCCTCGGCGTCGCCGTGGGCAGCACGGGCTACATCGCGGCGGTGACCGTCGCGTCGATCGTGGCCAAGGACCTGCTCGGCGACGTGACCCTCGCGGGCGTGCCGAGCGCAACCGTCGTGCTTGGTGCGGCCGCGGGCGCCGTCCTGCTCTCCGGGATCATGGCGCGGCGCGGGCGGCGCATGGGCCTGACGATCGGCTACCTGGTCGCCGTCCTCGGGGCGCTCGTGGCGACGTTGGCGGTGATCGTCCGCTCGTTCCCGCTGCTGATCGTCGGCACGTTCCTGATCGGCTTCGGCAACTCGGCGAACAACCTGTCGCGGTACGCGGCCGCCGACCTGGTGCCGACGAAGCGGCGGCCCGTCGCGATCGGCCTCGTGGTCTGGGCGGCAACGATCGGCGGCGTCGTCGGGCCGTGGCTCGTGCCGCTGGCCCAGGGTGTCGCAACCGGGCTCGGGCTGCCGCCCCTGGCGGGCCCATACCTCGTGCCGGTGGTCTTCGTCGCGATCGCCGCCGCGCTCTCGTTCATCCTCCTGCGGCCGGATCCGTTCGCCCTCGCGGATGAGTCGGCGGCACGGGACGAGGCGCCCGAGTCGCGCGTGCCCATCCGGACGATCCTCACCCGACCGATCGTGCTCGCCGCGATCGTCGCGCTCGTCGGCGGCCAGGCAACGATGACCCTGATCATGACGATGACGCCGCTCCACCTGACCGACCATGGCCACGGGCTGGGGACGGTCGGGCTCGTGATCAGCGGCCACGTCGCCGGCATGTTCGCGCTCGCCCCGGTGTCCGGTTGGCTGACCCAGCGCTTCGGCTCGGTCCGCACGATCTTCCTCGGCGCCGGCGTGCTCATGGGCGCGTCCGCGCTTGCGGCGCTGTCCCCGCCGGAGAGCGACACGCTCCTGTTCGTCGCGCTCTTCCTCCTCGGCTTCGGCTGGAATCTGGGGTTCGTCGCCGGGAGCACGCTGCTGTCGTCCGGGGTGTCGCTCGCCGAGCGCGCCCGCGTGCAGGGCGCCGCTGACGCCGTGATCTGGTCGACCTCGGCGGTCGCGAGCGTCGGCTCGAGCCTCGTCGTCGCCGCCGCCGGCTACACGACGTTGGGACTGCTCGGGGTGGTGATCGTCATCGGTCCCGCCGCGCTCCTGCTTCGCCGGCGCAACCTGATCGCGACGGCCACCGCCGCGGCCGGCTAGGAGCTGACCAGCTCCCGAACGAGCCACGCGGCCAGGGTCCGCGCGCAGGCGGCGACGTCGTCGACGGAGACCCACTCGTCCGCAGCATGGGCAACGCGCTTGTCGCCGGGCCCGAAGATGACCGTCGGCGTGCCGCCCTCGTGGACGAGCAGCCGCATGTCGGCGCCGTACGGCTCGCCGGTCAGCGGCGGCTCGTGGCCGAGGACGGCTGCCGCGACCGCCGCGAGGCCCACCGGCAGCGGATGGTCCGCCCGCACCTGGGCCGAGGAGAACTTGCCGCCGGTCAGCTCGACGGTTGCGGGGTAGTCGCGGAGGAACGGGTCGGACTCGTTGGCGTCGTCGATGCAGCGGAGCAGGTCGCGCTCCGCGTCGCGCCAGGTCTGGCCGAGCTTGACGCCGTACCGACCCTCGGCCTCGAGGCGGTCGATGACGCTCGACGCCCACGCCCCACCCGAGACCTTGCCGATGATCGTCGCGTACGGCAGGCCGTGGACCGTCATGAGCGGGTCGGTCTCGGCGGCGTTGCGCGCCGTCTCGTCGGCTTCGAGGGCGCGGACGAGCGTCTGGAGGTTGTCGAGCGCGGAGATCCCCTCGCGCCGAACGGAGGCATGTGCGGCGCGGCCCGGGACCGTGAGCCTGAACGTGATGGCACCCGCGTGCGCGATCACGATCTCGAGGTCGGTGGGCTCGGTGATGATCGCCACGTCGCCGGTCACGCCGGCCCGAATCGCGGCGAGCATGCCCTGGCCACCGTCCTCCTCGGACGGAACGCTCGCGACGAGGATCTCACCCTCGAGACGATCCTCGAGACCGGCGGCCGTGACCGCCCGGACCGCGCCGAGGATCGATGCGACGCCACCTTTCATGTCGACCGCGCCCCGCCCGTAGACCCGGTCGCCCGCGCGTTCGGCAGCCCACGGCTCGTGCGTCCACGTCGCGCGATCCCCGACGGGCACGACGTCGACGTGCCCCACGAGCACCACCCGTCGCCCGCCGGGCCGTCCGACCCTGCCGAGGACGATCGGCAGCCGGTCGCGCGGCATCTCGTCGCCCGGCCAGTTGGGATCGCGACGCACGGCCGCGGGGTCAGGCTCGAGCCGCTCGACCCGGGCGCCCGCCTCGCCCAGCAGCCTCGCCACGACGTCCTGGACGGCGCCCTCGTCACCGGTGACACTCGGTACGCGGACCAGCTCCCCGACGGCGGCGCCAATCCACGCCGCGTCCACGGCATCCGCGGCGCGGCGCTCGAGGTCGCGGAGCGGCGGAAGGTCGATGGCCGTCAACCCCGCAGGATCGGCCGGGTCATGCACGTCGGGCCGCCGGAGCCGTTCATGCCGATCTCGGACGCCGCATACGGGTGGACCTCGACGCCGGCCGCGGCCAGCGCGGCGGCGGTCCGCGGATTGCCCTCCACCACGATGGCGATCCCCGGTCGAACGGCGAGCACGTTGCAGCCGAGGGTCGGGTACTCTTCCTCGGGCACCTCGATGAGCCGGTAGCGCAGATCCCGGAGCAGCTGCCACAGCCCGACGGGCAGCAGCGGCGGAAACACCACGGCGAGGTCGTCCGCGATCGGGCTGATCACGGACATCAGGTGGACCAGCTCGACCGGGCCCCTCCAGTACGGCACGTCGAAGATCCGCACGTCACCGCCGACAAGCGCAGCCAGCTGGTCCGCGCCGGCCTGGTTCGTGCGTAGCGTGCGCCCGATGCAGAACAGGTCCGGCCGCAGCCAGAACGTGTCGCCGCCCTCGATCGTGCCCGGTGCCTCGATCCGCCCCACGGTCGGGATGCCGGTGGCGAGCGTCCACGCCTCGATCACCTCCGACTCGGGCACGCGATTGGGCTTGCCCGGCCGCAGCGGGATCGCGCCGAGATCGGTGACGATCAGCGGGTCGTACGTGTACACGAGGTCGGGGCTGTCGATCTCCGCATCGAGCAGGTGCACGGTCGTCCCGAGCGACGCCAGGAGGTCCGCGAAGGCCGCGTGCTCGCGCTTCGCGACGTCGAGGTTGGCTGGGTGGAGGAAGCCGTACGCCGGATCCTCGAATGCCCGCCCGAACGCAGGGCCGGGCGCCTTGAGGAGCGCGCTCCGCAGCCGCGCGACGTTGCTCTGGCCCCCGAACGCCAGAGTGGCGGTCGAGGGAGGCGCCGCCGTCTCGCTCACCGCGGCGCTGCCGAGGCGGCGATCTCCGCGAGCTCGCCGGCCAGACGATCGATCTCGGCGCGCGTGTTGTAGTGCGTCACGCCGATGCGAATCACGCCGTCGGGCGAGAGCCCGAGCCGCTCGATGAGGCCGGTCGCGTAGAAGTCGCCATCCCAGACCGCGATGCCGCGAGCGCCGAGCCGCTCGGCCGCATCGCGGGGCGTGATCCCATCGATCGTGATCGCCGCGGTCGGGGTCCGGCGCTCGACGTCTGCGTCGGCCGTCAGGCCGACGATCGAGACGCCGTCGATGGCGCCCAGGCGTGCCGCCAGGTGTCGGTAGAGCTCCGTTTCGTACGCTCGAATCGCGCGCATGCCGGCAAGTACGCGGGCGCGGCGGGAACCGGTGACAGCAGCGCTGCCATACCGGACGCCGACGTCGGCCAGGTACTCGATCGCGGCCACGGCGCCGGCGTACCCCTCGAAGTTGCCGGTCCCTGTCTCGAACCGGTGCGAAGCCGGGCGGACCTTGTATGCGGGCAGGCCGTCCGCGATCTCGCGGCGGGCGTAGACCGCGCCGACGTGCGGGCCGAAGAACTTGTACACGGAGCAGGCGACGAAGTCGGCGTCGACGGCACGCGCGTCGAGCGGGAGGTGCGGCGCCGCGTGGACGGCGTCCACGAACAGCCACGCCCCGGCGGCGTGCGCGCGCTTTGCGACCTCCGCGATCGGGTTGATCGTCCCGACCGCATTCGAGGCCCAGCCGACGGCGACAAGCCTGGTCCGCTCGTTCAGGAGGGGCTCGAGCTCCTCGAGGCGGAGCGTGCAGTCGGCGAGATTCGGCTCCCAGGTGCGCACGATGACCTCGCTGTCGCGGGCGGCCGCGATCCACGGATCGACATTGGCCTGGTGATCGAGCCCGGACACGACGATCTCGTCGCCCGGCCGCAGGGCCGCCGCGATCGACCGCGACATGTGGAAGGTCAGCGTGGTCATGTTCGGGCCGAGGGCGATCTCGTCCGCGTCGACCCCGAGCAGGTCCGCGATCGCCGCGTGGGCGTCATCGGCGATCGCGTCGGACCGGCGCGAGGTCGGGAACAGGCCGCCATGGTTCGCATTCGATTCGCGGTAGTAGCGCGACACGGCGTCGATCACCGAGTCCGGGACCTGGGTGCCACCGGGCCCGTCGAAGAAGGCCATCGGGCGCCCGTCGTGGGTCAGGTCGAGGGCCGGGAATCGGGCCCGGATCGCGTCGACGTCGAACGTGGTCATGTCGCCGGATGCTAGCCGTTCAAACGGCTGGTGTTCCGGAGCGTCGTTGACCCCGCAACGAGTCGGGTCGTACGATGGACCGGTCATGCCGACCCTCGCAACCAGCCAGGTCCAGCCGCTCACGCCCCGCGATCCCCGCCTCGCGCCGTGGCGAGCCTTCGTGATGGCCCAGGCGCACGTCTCGCGCCGGCTCGACGAGGACCTGCGGGCCGAGCACGGACTGTCGCTCCAGGAATACGTGGCTCTGCTGATCCTCGTCGAGGCTCCGGACCATCGGCTCCGGATGGGCCGCCTGGCCGAGCTGCTCACGCTGTCGAAGAGCGGTGCGACCCGCCTCATCGATCGCCTCGTCGATGACGGCCTCGTCGGTCGCGTGACGTGCTCCAGCGACCTGCGAGGTGCAGAGGCGGCCCTCACCGAGGCCGGCGTCGCCCGGCTGCGCACGGCCGCGCCGACGCACCTCCGCGGCATCGCCGAGTACTTCCTGTCCGCCATCGATGCCGAGGACATCCCGGTGGTCGAGCGGACGATGCGCGCCGTCGGCGATCGCGCCTGCGGAACCCGGGGTCGCGCCTGACCGGTCGCGGACCGGGCCGCCTGCTCGTCGGGACGTCGGGCTTCGCCTACCCCGACTGGGCGCCCCGCTTCTACCCCGCGGGGACGCGGCCGACCGGCTTCCTTGCCGCGTACGCGCAGAGACTCCCGGCGCTGGAGCTCAATGCGACGTTCCGGCGCCGCCCGACGGCGTCGGCGATCGCCGGCTGGCTCCGCGCGACGCCGGTCGAGTTCCGGTTCGCCGTCAAGGCCCAGCGCGGCTCGGCGGTGCGGGCGCTGTGGGGCGCGCCAGAGGAGTCGATCGCCTGGCTCACCGAGCCCCTGCCTGCCTTCGGCGAGCGCCTCGGGGCCGTGCTGTTCCGCGTTCCCGCCGAGATCCGCCGCGACGGGCCCTGGGTTGGTGGCGATGTCGCGGTCGCGGACGCGCGACTCGCGGCATTCCTCACTGCCTGGCCGCGCGCGATCCCGCTCGTCGTCGAGCTGCAGGATCGGTCATGGCACGTCGACGAGACATTCGCCGCCCTCCGTGCTGCCGGCGCGACGCTGTGCACCACCGAGCTGCCGCCCGAGGGTGACGAGGGTGCTGTTGGCGATCCCACCGCTGATCCCGAGCCGCCGTTCATCCGCAGGACCGGGTCGTTCCTCTACCTGCGCCTGCGCCGCCACGACTACTCGCCCGCCGCGCTGGATGCCTGGGCCGCACGGATCGAGCCGTTCCTTGCTGCCGGCGACGACGTCTACGCATTCTTCCGCCACGACGCGGTCGGGCGGGCCGGCGAGCTCGCCCTGGAGCTGCTCGGGCGCTTCGCCGACCCGCACTGACCCGCGGGTCGATCGGCACGCGAGACGTGCCGCCGAACGGTGCTCAGCCTGCGGCAGCTCCGTGCGGGCGGCCCTGCTGGTGATCCGCCCGGTGGGTGTACTCGGCAGGGCCGAAGACGACGAGCACGACGAGCTCCTCGTCGATCTCGTGGAACCGATGCTCGACGTCGGCGCCGACGAACACGCTCGAGCCGGGCCCCACCGCGTGATCCGCATCGCCGACCCTGATCCTGGCTCGCCCCGAGATCACGTGGTAGACCTCGTCCTCGGTGTGCGGGCTCTGCGGATCGGTGCCGCCGGCAGGGAGCACGTACAGCCCGACCGACAGGTCGTGGGTCCGGATGAACTCGTGATAGAGCCGGCCGGACGCCGCGCGAGCCTGCAACAGGTCGTCCAGCGAGAAGGCATCCACGGCACGGGAGCCTAGCATCACGCGATGACGCGGCGACGGAGCAGCGGGCGGCGGGTGGCGGGTGGCGCGCTGACCGCCCTGGCCGGCCTCGCGCTCCTGGGCTGCACACCGGTGGCGCCGTCCCTCGCTCCGACGACTCCGACACCGAGCTCGACCGGAGCGCCCGGGTTCACGAGCGGGACCGGCTCTGTGCCGGCTCCGACCATGACGCCGGCGCCGACCCCGACCCCGGCCGCACGCCCGACCGGCGCACCGGCGTTCTCGGTCTCCCTCCAGCCGTTCGCGAAGGTCGTCGGCGGGCCGCTCGCCATCGCGGCGCCCGATGACGGGACCGGGCGCCAGTTCGTCGCGGCGCAGGACGGCCGGATCTGGGTCGTCACGGCGGACGGCTCGACGCTGCCCGATCCTCTTGTCGACATGCGCGCGTTCATCAGGAGCGGCGGCGAGCAGGGCCTCCTTGGGCTCGCGCTGCACCCTGGCTTCCCTACCGATCCCAGGTTCTACGTCGACTTCACCAACGCCGACGGCGACACGGTCGTTGCGAGCCTGACGATCGACCCGAACAACCCAAATCGCGCCGATCCCGCGACCCTGCACCAGGTCCTCTTCCAGAAGCAGCCGTACGCGAACCACAACGGTGGCGCGCTCGCGTTCGGGCCGGATGGCGACCTGTACGTGTCGTTTGGTGACGGTGGCGGCGGCGGCGACCCGCAGGGCAATGGCCAGAAGACCAGTTCGCTGCTCGGCAAGATCCTGCGGCTCGACGTCGACCGCTCGGCCGGCGGCGCCCCCTACGCGATCCCGGCCGGCAACCCATTCGCCAATGGCGGTGGCGCCCCGGAGGTCTGGCTGTATGGCCTGCGGAATCCGTGGCGGATGTCGTTCGACGCCGCGACCGGTGACCTGTGGATCGGCGACGTCGGCCAGAACAGGTACGAGGAGGTCGACGTTGCCCGGGCCGGCGTCGGCGGGCTGAACTTCGGCTGGAACCGGATGGAGGGCAGCCACTGCTACGACGCGTCGTCGTGCTCGTCGGACGGCCTGACACTGCCGGTCGCCGACTACGGCCGGAACGTCGGGTCGACGATCATCGGTGGCTACGTCTACCGCGGCACGATGACGCCGGTCGCCGACGGGTTCTACCTGTTCGCGGACTACGGTTCCGGGCGGTTCTTCGCGATCGGGGCGGGTGTCACGAAGCGCGTCGATCCCGTGCAGGTCGGCAGCGGCGGGACCGGGGTGATCTCGGCGTTCGGCCAGGACGTCGCGGGCGAGCTGTACGTCACGACGCTCGACGGGAACGTCTCGCGGCTGGTGATCGCGCCGAAGTAGCGCCTACGTGGCGAGCGGGTCGGCCTTCTCCGGATCGACGCCCAGAGCCTCGATGCCCTTGACGGCCGCCTCGGCGGTGATGGCGTCGGCCCGAGCGAGCGCGGAGAGGGCGGCGGCGGCGATGCTCGGCGGGTCGATCTCGAAGTAGCCGCGCAGCGAATCGCGCGTGTCGCTCCGGCCGAACCCGTCCGTGCCGAGGGTGACGAACGGCGCCGCGATCCAGGGCCGGATGAGATCCGGGAGCGCCTTCATCCAGTCGGACGCGGCGACGATCGGGCCGCCCTTCGCGCCGAGGACGGTCGCGACGAAGGGATCGCGCGCCTTCTCCCCCGGATGGAGCCGGTTCCAGCGATCGGTGACGAGCGCGTCCCGGCGGAGCATTGGGAAGGACGGCGCCGAGTAGACCTCGGCGGCGATCCCGAACTGCTCGGCGAGCAGCGCCTGCGCCGCGATGACCTGGAGCAGGATCGAGC
Source organism: Candidatus Dormiibacterota bacterium (assembly GCA_035631615.1). Taxonomy (GTDB): domain Bacteria; phylum Chloroflexota; class Limnocylindria; order Limnocylindrales; family CSP1-4; genus UBA5189. Next base: position 9,443 of record DASQIK010000022.1, read on the forward strand.
CCGAGCCGACGAGGCGGATCGCCGGTGCGCCCTTCGGCAGCTTCGGCGCGGCCGAGAAGCGATAGATGCCGCGCAGGATGCCCTCGTCGACGCCGTCGGGCTTGGCGGCCTGCGGGTAGTTCTCGTTGTACAGCGAGATGTAGTAGATGAGGTCCTCGGCCTTGATGTGCATCCGCTCGATGCCGTCACGGATGATCGCGGCCAGCTCGAACGCGAACGTCGGGTCGTAGCCGCGAACGGCCGGATTCGTCATGGCCAGGACGTGGCTGTGTCCGTCGTCGTGCTGGAGTCCCTCGCCGGTGAGGGTCGTGCGGCCGGCCGTGGCGCCCATCAGGAAGCCGCGCGCGCGGGCGTCGCCGGCGGCCCACAGCTGGTCGCCGGTTCGCTGGAAGCCGAACATCGAATAGAAGATGTAGAACGGGATCACCGGGAAGCCGTGGGTCGCGTACGACGTGCCGGCAGCCTGGAAGCCCGCGGCGGAGCCCGCCTCGGTGATCCCCTCCTCCAGCACCTGGCCGTCGATCGCCTCGCGATACTTGAGCACGAGCTCGCTGTCGACCGGCTCGTAGTGCTGGCCCGTCGCCGAGTAGATGCCGACCTCGTTGAACAGCGGGTCCATGCCGAAGGTGCGCGCCTCGTCCGGGATGATCGGGACGATGCGCGGGCCGAGATCGGGGTCGCGGATCAGGTTCCGGAGCATGCGGGTGAAGGCCATCGTCGTCGACACCGGGGTCGGCGATCCGGCGGCGAACTCGGCGTCGAAGGTCGCCTTCGGAGCAGGCAGCGCGATGGTCGGGAAGGCACGCTTCGGCAGCGGCCCGCCGAGCGCGGCCCGGCGCTCCTGGAGGTACTGGACCTCCTCCGAGTCGAGGCCGGGGTGGTAGTAGGGGGCGTCCTTCAGTGATGCGTCCGGGATGGGCAGCTCGAGGCGGTCGCGGAAGATCCGCAGCTCGGCCTCGGACAGCTTCTTCGCCTGGTGGGTGATGTTGCGCGCCTCGACGCCGGGTCCCAGCGTCCAGCCCTTGACGGTCTTGGCAAGGATCACGGTCGGTGCGCCGCGGTGCTCGGTCGCCGCCTTGTAGGCCGCGAAGACCTTGCGGTAGTCGTGGCCGCCGCGCCGGAGCTTCGACAGGTCGTCGTCGGTCAGGTGCTCGACGAGCTGCCGGAGCCGCGGATCCGGCCCGAAGAAATGCTCGCGGATGTATGCCCCGCCGGCGACGGAGAACTTCTGGAACTCGCCGTCGACGGTGGTGTTCATCTCCTCGACGAGGAGGCCGTCGCGGTCGCGCGCCAGAAGGTCGTCCCACTCGCGGCCCCAGATGACCTTGATCACGTTCCAGCCGGAGCCGCGGAAGACCGCCTCGAGCTCCTGGATGATCTTGCCGTTGCCGCGGACCGGGCCGTCGAGCCGCTGCAGGTTGCAGTTGACGACGAAGGTCAGGTTGTCGAGACCCTCGTCGGCCGCAACGTGCAGGGCGCCAAGCGCTTCGGGCTCATCGGTCTCGCCGTCGCCGAGGAACGCCCAGACGCGTGATCCGGAGGTGTCGAGGAGGCCGCGGTTCTGGAGGTACCGGTTGAACCGGGCCTGGTAGATCGCGTCGATCGGCCCGAGGCCCATCGAGACCGTCGGGAACTCCCAGAAGTCCGGCATGAGCCGCGGGTGCGGGTACGACGACAGGCCGTGCTGCGGCGGCGTCTCGCGGCGGAAGTGGTCGAGCTGGTCCTCGTTGAGCCGGCCCTCGAGGAAGGCGCGGGCGTAGATGCCGGGGGCCGCGTGGCCCTGGTAGAAGATCTGGTCGCCCGGGCCGCCGTTGTCACGGCCCCTGAAGAACCAGTTGAATCCGACCTCGTACAGCGTGGCGGCGCTCGCATACGTGGCGAGGTGGCCCCCGATGCCGCTGTACTTCGTGTTGGCGCGCAGGACCATCGCCACCGCGTTCCAGCGGATCAGGCGCCGGATCCGGCGCTCCAGGCCCTCGTCTCCTGGGAAGTCCGGCTCCTGCTCCGGGCTGATCGTGTTGATGTAGCGGGTGTTCGTGAGCGGCGGCAGCCCGACCTGGAGCTGGCGTGCCCGCTTCAGGAGCTTGAACAGCAGGAACCGTGCCCGGGTCTCGCCCTCCTGCTCGACCACGTCGTCGAGCGAGCGCACCCAGTCGGTCGTCTCCTGCTCGTCGATGTCGGGCAGCTGGTGCTTGAACTCGTCGAGGTACATCTCGCCACGCGCCTCGCTGGCCGCGGGTTGCCCGTTCCGGGACTCGGTGACGGTCATGCGGGCACCAGCCGGAGGGTCGTGGGCAGCGTGGAGGAGGCCAGCATCGCGCGGAGCGATGCATCCCCTCGGTACTTGGCCTGGAGGGCGGAGCTGCAGGCGACGACCGAGGCCGGATCCGTGGCGGATACGGCGGTCGCGGGCAGGCGGCGTCCGTCGACGATCAGGGCGACCGATGGATCGGCGACGGCCTCCCGATACCAGCGCCCGGCAGGACCCTTGTACGAGCGGAGGTAGACGATCCCATCGCGGACGACCGGCCACACGATCGTGCGGTGCACCACGCCGTCGGAGGACGTGGTCTCGACCTCGATCTCCTCGAGCTGGTCCAGCATGGCCAGATCGGATTCCGGGAACGTCACACCGTGAACCTTAGCCCAAGTCGGCGCGGGACCGGAGTCACGGCGCGGTTGCGACACGGGTCCAATTCCGGCTGCGCTACCCTCGCACCCGTGGCGAAGCGATACGACGCGACTACCGCCCTGCTCGTCGTCGATGTCCAGAACGACTTCGCCGATCCCGGCGGGTCGCTGTTCGTGAAGGGCGCGTCGGACGTCGTGAAGATGGTCAACGGCGAGGCGCGCCTGGCGGCCGAGAACGGTGCGCTCGTCGTGTACACGCAGGACTGGCACCCCGCTTCGACGCCGCATTTCGCGAAGGACGGCGGGATCTGGCCGGTCCACTGCGTCGAGGACACCTGGGGCGCGGCGTTCCATCCGGACCTCAGCGTCGTCGGGCCGTCCGTGCGCAAGGGCGCCGGCGGCGAGGACGGCTACTCCGGCTTTTCGATGAAGGACCCGGAGACGGGCGCGACGTCGTCGACGGAGCTCGAGGGCCTCCTGCGCGACCGTGGCGTGACGAAGGTCGTCGTGGTCGGGCTCGCGACGGACTACTGCGTGAGCGCGACGGCGCTCGACGCGACGCGCCTCGGCTTCGAGGTCGAGGTGCTCCAGGACGCGATCGCGTCCGTGGACCTCGACGATGGCGACGGCGCGCGCGCGCTCGAATCGATGGCCGCCGCCGGCTGCGTGCTCGGGTTCTGCTTCGGCACCCTCCCCTGATCGCGTGCGCGTCCACCTCGTCGACGCGACCTACGAGCTGTTCCGGGCCTACTACGCCCCGCGTCCGCCAACGCTCGGGCGCGACGGCCTCAATCTCTCCGGCGTCGCCGGCCTGGTAGACCAGCTCCTGTACCTCCTCCGCGAGGAGGGGGCGACGCATGTCGGGTGCGCGACGGACCGCGTGATCGAGTCCTTCCGGAACGACATGTTTCCCGGCTACAAGTCGTCGGCGGGCATGCCCCGCGAGCTGCTGTCACAATTCCCGATCGCCGAGGAGGCCATCGATGCGCTCGGCCTCGTCCTGTGGCCGATGGTCGAGTTCGAGGCCGACGACGCCATCGCCGCGGCGTGCGAGCGGTTTGCCGCCGACCCCGACGTCGAGCAGATCCTCGTGTGCACGCCGGACAAGGACATGGCCCAGCTCGTCGACGACGAGCGAGTGGTGCTCCTCGATCGCAGGCGCCGGATCACCTACGACGAGCCCGCGGTGATGGACAAGTGGGGCGTGCCGCCGTCGGCGATCCCGGACTGGCTCGCGCTCGTCGGCGACTCCGCGGACGGCTATCCCGGCCTGCCGGGCTGGGGCGCCAAGTCCGCGGCCGCCGTGCTGGCCCGGTACGGCTCGCTCGAGGCCATCCCCGCGAAGGCGTCCGCGTGGGACGTCAAGAGCCTGCGCGGGGCGCCGGTGCTCGCCCAGACGCTCCGCGAACGCTGGGACGACGTCCAGCTGTACCGCTCGCTCGCGCGCCTCCGAACCACTGCCGACGGGGTCGTCATCCCGCAGCAGGCCGTGGACGAGCTCCGGTGGCTCGGGACCCCGAAGCCGGCGTGGCTTGCGCTGTGCGAGCGACTCGGTCTCCCCCAGTACGCCGGCCGGCCGCACCGGTGGCTCGCCCAGGGTGTGGCTGCGAGCTAACCGCGCGGGCCGCGCACGATCTCGAGCAGCGCCGCGTGGTGCGCCGCCGGTGCCGCGAGCACGCCGATGCTCCGCGTCGGCCGCGAGAGGTTGAACCATGGGCCGCCCTCGAGGTCCGTCAGGCGGGCGCCGCCGCGCTCGGCAATGAGGCCGGCGGCGGCCACGTCCCAGGTCGACAGGCCACCCTGCTGGACGAAGGCGTCGAACCGGCCGTTGCCGACGTAGGCCAGGGAGAGCGCCGCCGAGCCCATCGCGCGGGGCACGCGCACGGCCTTCCTGACCGCGCGCGAGCGGCCGATGAGCGCCCGCCCGGACAGCGCCATCGAGACCACGTAGTCGGTCAGGGCGGTCTTCACGGAGGCCCGGATCGTGCGACCGGCGAGGGTCGCCGGGCCGGCAGACGTCGCGGCAAAGGTCTCGCCTCGGATCGGGTCGTGGATGACCCCCACGACCGGCACGCCGGCCTCGACGAGGGCGATCGCAACGCAGAAGAACGGGATCCCGTTGGCATAGTTGATGGTCCCGTCGAGCGGATCGACGACCCACGCCCGCCCGATGCCGCCGCTCGGGGCGTCGCCGGCCCCCGAGGCGTGCTCGCCGCTCTCCTCGGCGATGATCCCGTCGCCCGGGTACGTCGCCCGGATCGCGCCGATGATCAGCTCCTCGGACAGCCGGTCGACCTCCGTGACGACGTCCTTCGCCGACTTGTAGTCGATGTGCTCCACCTTCTCGAACCGCTCGACGAGGAGCGTCCCCGCGCGCTCCGCGAGCGCCGTCGCGAAGGCGAGCTCGCGCGAGTGATCCGCGGCGGCCGCCTCGGACTCGGGCGTCACGGGGACCGGCAGTCGGCAGCGAGCGGCAGCACCGTCGTGCCGAGCCTGCTCACCACGGCGACGTAGTCGATCGATCTGCCGGCCGGCACGAGCGGCACCTGGACCGTTTCGGTCGGCGCCCCGAGCTGTGCCGGCGTCTGCGCGACCTGGCACACGGTCGCGCCGGCGGTCTTGCCTTCGTTGGTGACGTGCAGGGTCACCGCCAGGCCCCCGGCGACCGGCGTGACCCCCGTGACCGAGCCGGTGAACGGCCCGGTGCCCGCGAGCACGACTCGGCTGGCGACGGCGAGGACGACGATGAACGCGATGATCCCGACCGCCGCGATCCCGTGCATCTGCGTCGCCGACGGCTGGGCAAGCTCGAGCGGGTTGCACAGCTCGCACAGGCCGGCGTCCGCGGGCACGCCCTCGCGTCCGCAGCGGATGCACGGGTGGGTCGGCTCGACTGCGCGCGGCACCGCCGGCGGCGCGGACGAGGTCGTCATCGCTGAATGAGCGTCATGGAACGGCCCGATCTTCCCACGATTCTCGGCCCCGGACGCGCGCGTCGCCCGGCGGACCTACCAGCGATCGGCGGCAGCGACCAGGTTGTCGACGTCGGCGGTCGTGCGGGCGGTGACGATGATCTCGTCCGCGCCGGCGCTCGAGTATTGCGCCCAGGCGGCACGTGGCGATTCGATCCACGGGCTGCCGGCCAGGGCGTCCTGTCCGCTCCTGCTCGCGCCACCGAAGCCGAGCGCGATCCAGGCGTCGGCTCGCGTGCGGCCCTCCGCGTCGAGGGCGGCGAGGTACGCGGGCAGGAGCTGCTCGAACTCCTCGATCTCGGCCGCCCAGCCATCGCCGAGGCGGGCCGCGATCCGAACTCCTCTCGGGGAGCTTGCCCCGACGAGGATCCGCGGCGCGGGATCCGGCACCGGGAACGCGTGCGCGGCCTCGAGCGGATAGAACGGGCTCGGGCGCGTGACCGGGCCGCCGCTCCACAGCGCCCGGATCACCCCGATCGCCTCTTCGAGCCGGTCCGCCCGTTCCGGGATGTCGGGGAATTCGATCCCGTACGCCACGTGCTCCGCCTTCGCGCCGCCGACGCCGATGCCCAGCGTGAACCGGCCACCGCTGCCCGCCTGGAGCGTCGATGCCATGCGCGCCACGACCGCCGGATGCCGGTTCATCACGTTGCTCACGAACGTGCCCAGCCCGATCCGGCTGGTCATCCCGGCCGCGAGCGCGAGGATCGTGTACTGCTCGACGACGGGAACGGTCTTGTCGCCCTTGCCGACGAAGTGGTCCCACGACCAGACCCCGCGATACCCGGCGGCTTCGAGCCGGCGCGCGCCGTCGAGCCACCAGGCCGGCGTCGCCCCGATCGAACCGAGAGACACGCCGATCGGCAGGCTCACAGCCCCGTCTCGAACAGGCGGATGTCCTCGGGCGAGATCGCGTGGCCATCGCCGCGCGTCGGGGCGAGTGCTGCGGCGGCACCGAGTGCGTCGAGGTCTTTCGGGAACCGCCCGATCAGGTCCAGCACGACCTGCTGGATCCGCTCGGCGTTCTGGGCGAAGACCTCCAGGACGCTCCTGGCGTCAACGGCCTCGGTGCCTTCGTGGACGCCGGCGTCGTAGTCGGTGATGAGCGCGATGTTCACGACCGCCATCCCGAGCTCGCGGCACAGCCACGCCTCCGGGTACTGGGTCATATTGATGACCTCCCAGCCGGCGTCGCTGAACCACTTGGACTCGGCCCTGGTGGAGAAGCGCGGGCCCTGGATCACGACGACGGTGCCCCGCTCGTGGACCTCGATGCCGTGGTCGCGGATCGTCTCGATCGCGATCTGGCGAAGCACCGGGTCGTACGTCTCGGCCGATGACAGGTGGGTGACGATCGGGCCGTCGAAGAAGGTGTCCTCGCGGCCCCGCGTCCGGTCGACGAACTGGTCGGATACGACGAAGTCGCCGGGCTTGACGTCCAGCTGGAGCGAGCCGGCGGCGCACGGCGAGATGACCGCCTTGACCCCGAGCGAGCGCATGGCCCAGACGTTCGCGCGATAGTTGATGCGGTGCGGCGGGATCGTGTGGCGGCGGCCGTGTCGCGGCAGGAACGCGACGCCACGACCGGCGACGGTGGCGAGGAAGAACGAGTCCGACGGCGCGCCGTACGGCGTGTCGACCTTGATCTCCCGGACGTCATCGAGGAGCGAGTAGAACCCCGACCCGCCGAACACGCCGATCTCGGCTCGATCGGTCATCGGATCCCCTTCATCGACGGTCGCCGGTTGGCGCCCCAGGAATTCTAGTCGGGGTTCGACCTAGGATGGCCGGATGACGGCCGACGAGCCATCCGGTCTCGAGCGCCTCGAGCTCGCCGACTGGCGGAGGCGCGTCGCCGACCTGTACGCGTCGGTCCGTGCCGAGGCGGAGGACGATCCCGAAGCCGCCTGGGAGGTCTGGCGCGAGGAGCGCGAGCGCCTGTTCCGCACGCACTCGCAGTCGCCGGTGCCGGCCGCGCAGCGGTCGGCGTTCCGCGCGCGACACTGGCCGTACGACGAGCGCCTTCGGTTCGAGGTCGCCCTGAAGCCAGGCGAGGCGCTCGCGGCTGCGGAGCCCGGCCTCGACGCCGGCGGGTTCGACGGTTTCGGCGGGCTGACCCTGGGCCTGCCGATCAGCACCGGCGGCGAGGAATCGTTCACGCGCATCGGCCGGCTGGCGATCCCCTTCCGGGGCGGCGAGCGCTCCCTCGGCGCGTACTGGATGGCGGGCTACGCGGGCGGCGTGTTCGCCCCCTTCCGCGACGCGACCAACGGCGCCGAGACGTACGGCGCCGGCCGCTATCTCCTCGACACGGCCAAGAGCGCGGATCTCGGCGCGGGCGTCGCACCGTACAGCCTGGTGCTCGACTTCAACTTCGCGTTCCACCCGTCGTGCGCCTTCGACCCGAGGTGGTCGTGCCCGCTCGCGCCGCCGGAAAACCGCCTGGACATCCGCATCGAGGCCGGCGAGCGGCTGTCCTGAGGAATCGGGCGCGCCGCCGTACCATCCGGCCGATGGAGCTCCCACCCGCCGCGAACCTGTCCGAACGCGTTCGCGCGTTCCTGAGCCAGCCCCTGTACCCGACCCTGGCCACGTCCGGCCCGGACGGCGAGCCGCACCAGGCGGTGATCTGGTTCCGCCTCGAACCCGACGGCCGGATCCTCGTCAACAGCCGGAGCCCGCGCCGCTGGCCGGCCGAGCTGCGCCGGAGCGGCCGCGGCTCGCTCGCGGTCACCGACCTCCAGGACCCATTCCGGTGGGTGGGGCTGCAGGTCGTGGTCGAGGCGATCATCGACGACGTCGCCCGGGCGCGAGATGACATCGTGTCCCTCGCCGAGACCTATGACGAGGCGGACGAGGACAGCGTCGCGCGGTTCCGGTCGCAGGAGCGGATCTCGTTCCGGTTGCGGATCGTGACCGTCCACGACCACCTGGAGGAATAGCCCCCGATGCCGGTTCGATTCGGGCTCCAGCTGTGGCCCCAGCGCACGACCTGGCCCGAATTCCGCGAGGCGGCGCTCGCGGCCGAGGCCGCCGGCTGGGACTCGATCTGGACGTGGGACCACCTGCTCGCGATCCAGGGTCCGTGGCAGCAACCGATCTTCGAGGGCTGGGCCCTGCTGCACGCCGTTGCCGCGGTCACCGAGCGCGTCCGGGTCGGGCTGATGGTCGGCGCGAACACGTTCCGGAACCCGGGTGTCACGACCAAGCTCGCGGCGACGCTCGACCACGTGTCCAACGGCCGCGCGATCCTCGGCATCGGCGGCGCCTGGTTCGAGCGCGAGCACGAGGCGTTCGGCATCGACTTCGGGGCGACGGTCGGCGAGCGCCTCGACAGGCTCGAGGAGGCGGTGCCGCTGATGCGCCGCCTGTTCGACGGCGAGCTGGTCAGCCACGCGGGCCGCTTCTACACCTTGAGGGACGCCCTGTGCGAGCCGCGGCCCGTGCAGGCCCACCTGCCGCTCCTGGTCGGCGGCAGCGGGCCGCGGAAGACGCTGCGCACGGTCGCCCGCCACGCCGATGCGTGGAACACGAGCGGCGACATCCCGACCCTGAAGGGCTACCTAGAGGTGCTGGCTGCCCACTGCGACGATGCGGGCCGCTCGATGTCCGACATCGAGCTCACGATCAGCTTCCCCACCATCATCCGTGACAAGGTCCCGGCAGCCGAGGCCGCGCGGGCGAGCCAGCTCGCGTACAACGGGATCACGGATGGCGGCGGGGGCGTGCCACTCCTGCTCGGCTCGCCGACGGTCGTCGCCGAGGCGCTCAGGCCGTACCTCGCCCTGGGCTTCTCGACGGTGATCGTGCGCATGCCCGCACCGTTCGACCGCGAGACGATCGAGCGGTTGCCGGAGGTCCTCGACCTCCTCGGCTGAGCGGCGTCCGTGCCCTGTCCGAGCGCGAAAGGGCGCAAATGAGCGGTGCCGGCCGGCCCGCGCCTCATGGACGCGGGCCGGCCGGGAACCTCACTGATCGAGCCAGGTCAAGGCCCGGTTCATGAGGTCGGCCTTCTGGGCGGCAGTTCCATACGCCTCGAACGGGAAGGCGAGGAACAAGACCTTGTAGCCACCGTCGGAGACGGTGAGCGCATCGGTCTGCGAGCTGTCGTCCGTGAACGCCGCGGTCGCCGGAGCGATCGGGGTGATCTGGTCCTCGAACGAAGCGTTCAGGACGGAGTGGTCGATCGCAACCGATCCGATGCCATCGGTGACGGGATTGCCCGTCACGCTGTGCACCTGGTTGGTTGCCTGGTCGTTCTGCACCTCGGACCCGTTCCAGGCGATGTGCAGGTAGTTGTGCACGAACGGGGTCGTTCCGGCGGCCTGGTCGAGGATGTCCTGGCCGGACATGAACAGCCGTCCGCCGCCATCGAGGAAGGTGGCCAGCTCGGACTCGTACGGACCGATCGGGGCCGGGTAGCTGTTGCCGGTGAACCAGATGACGTTGCGATGGGCGGCCAGGTACGTCGCCGGGATGACCGACTTCACCGAGAGGTCCCAGTAGCCGTACGAGATCCCGTTCGCGCTCAGTGCGTCCCGGTAGTACGGCGCCGAGTCGACCGGGCTGTTGGTGTCGTTGTCCACCAGCAGCGTGTCGAACTGCGCCGCCATCGAGGTCAGCGTCGCCGATCCGTTGACCGACGCGTCCGCCACCGAGGTCGCCGCGAACGTGGTGTCGTTCGTGGCCTGTTCGGCGGCATTCGCGGGGACGTCGACCTTCACGCACACGTCGACCGTGTCGCCGGCGGCGACGCTTGTCGTCGTGGCCAGCGGTGTCGTGCATGTTGCGTCATACACCGCGGATGTCCAGCTGCCACCGGACGTGGACACGGAGTAGGAATCCGTCTTGTAGCCGGTGTTCGTCAGGTGCTCGATGAACCTGGCGCTCTGACCATCCTTGGCGCCCTCGGTGTCGGACGTCGGGGACAGCCGGAGCCCATGCGGAGGCGCGATGTGCGTCGTGTGCGGGCTTCCGGTCGTGAGCGTCCCGCTGGCGTTCTTCACCACGATGCCGTCGTCGACGATGGAGGTGACCGATGCAGGCAGGGCCGGGTCGATGGTGGCGTAGAACGTCAGCGTCAGGCTGCCGCCGGCGGGCACCGTCAAGCCGTCCCAGTGGATGGTCTTGCCACCCAGGTAGCCGCCATTGCCGATGTTGCTCACCGTCGTGTACGCGGGCACGGGGTCGGTGAGCGACACGCCCGTGGCGGACGCGTTGCCGATGTTCCGGAGCGTGATCGTGTAATGGATGGTGCTCGCGGGGCCAACCGGCCGGCCGTCATCGGCCTTCGAGACGACGAGTGCCGGCAGCTGGGCCGCGATGCCCAACGTATAGGCGCCGCGTCCGTGCGTCCCGGCGATCAGGACGCCGTGGGTGGCGTCGTAGTCGAGCTGCCACACGGCAACCTTCGGCATCCCGCTGCCCAGGTTGAACCACTTCTTGCCACCGTTGGTCGTGAAGAAGGCGCCGACGTCCGTCCCGACGTACAGGGTCTTGGCGTTGGCCGGATCGATGACGATGCTGTTGACCGGCGCGTCGGGCAGGTTGCCGGTGATGTTCTGCCAATGGGCGCCACCGTCGGACGTGGCGAACACGTGTCCACTGTTGCCGGGCGTCGCCGGCCCGAATCCACCGTAGGCCGCATAGGCGATCCGCCAGTTGGAGCGGTCGACCGCGATCTGGTTGACCGGCCGGCCGGGCAGCGTCCCTACGCCGACCCGATGCCAGGTCGGCGATGCGGCCGTCACCGCGTCGGGGCTGACCTGGATCCAGCCCTCGTCCGTCCCGGCGTACACGCCGTCACCGCCGTCGGCGACGCCGATGGCGCTGATGAGGCAGCCGCGGGCGCCGTTGGCAGCGCCGCCGGTGCACCCGCTCGTGAGGTCGCCGCTGATCGGCGCCCAGGTCACGTCCGGGGCGCTCGCGGTTTCGGCGTTGTTCGTCCGGTACACGCGATACGTGCCCAGGAAGAGCTGGTTGACGTTGCCACGGTTCTGCACCCACGGGATGTAGAACTCGGAGCGGTCATTGGTGTTCAGGCCGGTGCGAATCGGCTCGTTGCCGAAGAACGTGTTCGTCTCCGTCGGGCCGAAGCGATACGGCGAGATCGAGAAGTACGTGCCGAAGACATAGGCCGGCACGGACGGATTGCCGACGTTCGGCGTCGTCTGGTCGACGATGACCTGGCCACCGTCGCCGCTCGACTGGTCGAACCAGCGGCTGTTCGCGAGCGACTTGCGCAGCGTTCCGTTGTCCTGCGTGCCGCCCCAGTACTGGCCGGGGATGAGGGGCACGGTCGCGATCGAGCTGTACTGCCCGAGCGCCAGGCCCGTGGAGTGAATCAAGGAGGCCGTGAACGGATTGACCTGGCCGTTCAGGTTCTGCCAATCGGCCGCGGACAGGGGGTCGGTGGGGCCGTTGCGTCCGCCGCCGGTATGCGAATCCCAGACGCCGCCGTCGTTGCCGAGCGCGACGTGCGAGGTGAGGTTTGCCTGGAAGGCGAAGGCATGGAAGTCGGGGTGCAGGTCGTACCCCAGGTTCTTCCACGTGGCCCCGCCGTCGGTCGAGCGATACACGCCGCCCGACTGCGGGCTGTTGTTGTAGCCATACGAACCGAGCGCGTAGACGACGTCCGGATTCGTCGGATCGGGCTTGACGACGTTGTCGTAGAAGCACTGCGTGCCGCAGTAGTCGCTGACCCGGTTGATCCCGGATCCGCCCGCCGTGATCGTCCAGGTGGCGCCGGAATCGACCGACTTGTAGACCCGGCCAACGTGGTAGGCGTCGTTCGTATCGAAGTAGTCGAAGCCGGTATAGAGCGTGGCCGCGGTCCCGGTCGGGTCCGAGATGCCAAGGGAGAACCGGGTGCCGCCCTCGAGGAAGTGGCCGGCTGGCAGGCCGGTCATGGACGTCGCCCAGGTGGCGCCGCCATCGGTCGACTTGTAGATGCCATCGCCCCAGAAGGATGCGAACAGCGTGGCGGGGTGCATGGGATCCATGACCAGGTCGGTCGCCCCGTGCAGCTGGTCGGTCGTGCCCTTGCGCAGGGTCCAGGACGTGCCGCCGTTCGTCGACTCGTACACGCCGTATGGGTTGCCGGTCGGGCTGCTGGTGCGATGGTTGCCGCCGCGACCGCGCAGCGTGGCCGCGTAGACGTGCTGCGGATTCGTGGGGTCCACCACGATGGCGGACACGGCCTGGCCCGTGAACAGCGTGGACACGTGCTGCCACGTGAGCCCGCCGTCGGAGGAGCGGTAGAAGCCATCGCCGTAGTAGCTGTCACCCGACAGCGCCCCCTCGCCGGAGCCCATGTAGACGATGTGGTCGTCGCTCGGTGCGAGGGCCATTGCGCCGACGGACTGGGTATCCGACGCGTTGCTGCGCGGCGTCCAGATCCCGGTGCCGGCGTCGTACGTCCAGACGCCACCCTGCGCTGCGCCCAGGATGATCGTGCCGTCGTTTCGGATCACGAGGGCGCCGATCCGGCCGGTCACCGCCTCGAACGTGTTGCTCGTGCGGCCGACCTGGACGATCGGATCGGGTCCCTGCTGGACCCATGTGCCGCCGCGGGTCGCGCCCGCGGGCGCGGCATGCGCGATCGAATTGCCCTGGTTCGCCGCCTTCGTGCGGAGGCCGGCCGCCTGGGTGATCGACAGCTGGGTGTCGCCGGCGAGCAGCCGGCTCAGGTAGTACGCGTCGCGGAGCTTCTCGATGCCTGCCTGTGATTCGTCGACGCCGCGGAACTCATTCGCGATCTCGCCCTTGGGTGTCAGCAGAGTCGGGGTGTCGTTGGGCGGGCCCGCCGCCACTGCGGGCGCAAGTCCGGTGAGGAGCGCGCTCGACACGATGAGCGCGATGGCCATGAATCCACGCAGACGGGAAGGCACGGTGAAACTTCCTCCACTTGGCTCGGGGGCCGCGCTGGTCTTTGCCGACAGGATCGACCGGCTCGCTGGGGCAGTCAAGTTACATCTGCCACGGTGGAGTGCGGTTTCGGTTGAACGGCGAAACCGTGGTGCGGGCACGCACCGCTCGCGACCGGGCGCTTCACCACCAGTCGTCACGCCCGCGGCGCCGCCCGAAGGAGGAGGGCCAGTCCGCCGACGACGACGACCGCGCCGATGCCACTGTCGCCGCATCCCGGGAGCGCCCACGCGACCCTCTATCGTTGCGGTAGATGGCGACTCCCCATGTCGTGACCCTCGCCGGCGGGGTCGGTGGCGCGCGGCTCGCGCACGGGCTGCAGGCGCACCTCGGGAGCGCGCTGACGGTCATCGTCAACACGGCCGACGACGTCGAGCGGCACGGGCTGCACGTGTCGCCCGACCACGACACGGTCATGTACACCCTCGCGGGCATCGACAACCGGGAGTGGGGCTGGGGCCTGGAGGGCGAGACCTTCGCGGCCGCCGGGATGCTCGACCGATACGGCGAGGAGTCCTGGTTCCGGCTCGGCGATCGCGACCTCGCGACGCACATCGTGCGGAGTGCCCGGCTGCGGCGCGGCGATCGCCCGACCGAGATTGCGCTCGAACTCCAACGGGCCCTGGGCGTGGCCGCCGCGGTCCTGCCGATGTCCGACGCCGCGGTCCGGACACAGGTGCTGACCGACGACGGCTGGCTCGACTTCCAGGACTACTTCGTCCGGCGCCACCAGGAGCCGGCCGTGCGCGACGTCCGCTTCGTGGGCATCGAGGACGCCAGGGCGACGCCGGAGGTCGAGGCGGCACTCGGCCAGGCAGCCGCGATCGTGATTGCGCCATCGAATCCGTTCGTCTCGGTGCGGCCCATCCTCGGCGTCGCCGGCATCGAGGCTCGGCTCCAGGTTGCGCGCACGCGCGGCGTGCCGGTCGTCGCGGTGTCCGGCATCGTCGGTGGCGCGGCGCTCAAGGGGCCCGCGGACCGGATGCTCGTCTCGCTCGGCCACGAGGCGAGCGCGCTCGGCGTCGCCCGCCAGTACACGGGAGTCGCGGACGTGTTCGTGCTCGATACCGTCGACGCGACGCTTGAGGCGCACATCGCCGCCCTGGGCATGCGGACCATCGTGACCGAGACGATCATGCGCGGCGACGCCGGCCGGGCCCGGCTCGCGGGCGAGATCCTGGAGGCCGTGCTCCCGGCCTGAGAACGGCTCCGCCGGTACGATGCCGCCGTGGAGCCTGTCACCGGTCCGGACCTCGCCAGGACGTGGGCGCTCGTCCCGATCCGCGGGCTCGAGACGGCCAAGACCCGCCTCGGCGGCGACCTCGACGCCGAGGAGCGCCGGGATCTGGTCGTCGATCTGCTCCAGCGAACGCTCGTCGCGACCCGCGACGCCCGGCGGGTGGCGGGCACGATCCTGGTCACGATGGACCCGGCGGCTGCCGGCATCGCCCGCGATCACCGGGCGGTCGGCCTCGTGGAGCGCGCCCCCGGGCTCAACGGCGCCATCACGGCCGCTCGATCGGTTGCGGTCGCGCGCGGCGCGACGGCCGTGCTCGTGCTCCCCGCGGACCTGCCGGCGATCAGCGCGCCGACGGTGGACGCGCTGCTCGACGCAGCGGACCGCGCCCGCGCTCCCGGCTCGATCGGCCTCGTCGCGCTCATCACCGACCAGCACGGCCGCGGGACGAACGCATTGCTCATCAGTCCGCCTGGGCGGATCGATCCCGTCTTCGGGCCGGCCAGCCGCGACCGCCATCGAGCCGCGGCCGCGGCCGCCGGCGCCACCTTCGTCGAGCTTGACGGGCCGCTTGGGCTCGACGTCGACACCCCCGACGACCTCGAGCTGGCCGAGGCGGCCCTGGGCGCCATCGGTGGCTGAGCCACACGAGCCGTCGCACCTCGAGGTCATCGCGCTCGAGGGGATCCCGGAGATCAAGCCCGGCGACGACCTCCCCGAGATCGTCCTCGATGCGCTCCGGGCCACCCCGAACGCCCTGCCCGCGCGCGACGACGACGTGCTGGTCGTGACCCAGAAGGTCGTCTCGAAGGCGGAGGGCGCGATCGCGGACCTCACGACCGTGGAGCCGCGTCCGGAGGCGGTCGCGTTCGCGAAGCGCTGGGATCGCGACGCGCGCCAGGTCGAGCTGGTCCTGCGCCACGCGAAGCGCGTCGTCCGCATGGACAACGGCGTGGTGATCACCGAGACCGCGCACGGCTTCGTGTGCGCCAACGGCGGCATCGATGCCTCGAACGTCGGGCCGGACAGTGGCTCGATCGTGACCCTCCTGCCCGATGACCCCGACGCCTCGGCCGCGCGCATCCGCGCCGTCGTCCGCGAGGCAACCGGCATCGACGTGCCCGTGATCGTGTCCGACTCGTTCGGGCGGCCGTGGCGGTTCGGGATCGTCGACGTCGCGATCGGGGTGTCCGGCGTGCTCCCGCTCGACGACCTGCGCGGGTCTCCCGATCACGACGGCCGGGTCATGAAGTCCACGATCCGGGCCGTCGCCGACGAGCTCGCGTCGGCCGCCGAGCTGACGCTCGGCAAGCATTCCGCGCGCCCCGTGGCCCTCGTGCGCGGCGCGGCCTTCCGCCGGGGCGAGGGCTCGATCAAGGACGTGCTGATGCCCGCCTCGTGGGACCTGTTCCGTTGACCCGGCAATGAATTCCGGCCGGAAGGCGTAGGCTCGGAGAACGCATGAAGTTCGGCATCCAGGTGTCCTCGTTCACGTTCCCCGGCGGGAATCGCGAGCTCGGCGCCCACCTCGAGCGGATCGTCCGGACGGCCGACGACGTCGGGTTCGATTCGATCTGGGTCATGGACCACCTGTTCCAGATCCGGAGCGTCGGCCGGGTCGACGAGCCGATGCTCGAAGGCTGGACGGCCCTCGGGTTCATCGGCGCCCACACGAAGCGGGCACGCATCGGGCTGATGGTCGGCGGCATCCACTACCGGCACCCGGGCATCTGGCTCAAGGCCGCGACCACGCTCGACGTGCTCACCGGCGGGCGGGCGTGGCTCGGCCTCGGCGCCGCCTGGAACCAGCAGGAATCGGAGGGCCTCGGGTTCGAGTTCCCGCCGCTGGGCGTGCGCTTCGAGATGCTCGAGGAGACGCTGCAGTACGCGCGGGAGATGTTCGAGGGCGAGAAGGGCTCCGGTCGGGCGCTGCACGGCCGGCACTACCGGCCGACGCACCTCCTCAATTCGCCGCAGTCGATCTCGCGGCCGCGCGTCCCGATCATGATCGGCGGCGGCGGCGAGCAGAAGACGCTGCGCTTGGTCGCCCAGTACGCGGACGCGACGAACGTCTTCGGCGGCCCCGAGAAGCTCCATCACAAGTACGAGGTGCTCCGCGCACACTGCGAGGCCGTCGGCCGCCCGTTCGACGAGATCGAGCGATCCACCCTCCAGGGCCACCTCGACGTCACGAAGGACGGCAACGGCGGGAGCGAAACGCCGGCCCAGGTCATCGACCGGTTCGGCGAGATCGGCGATGCCGGCGCCCAGCACATCCTGTTCAGCGTCCGCGACCCCTGGCAGACGGAGCGCATCGAGCTCCTCGGCAGCACCCTGCTCAGCCAGATGCGCGATGCCTGACCTGGATACCCCTGGGGGGTATGCCGCCATGGTATATTTGCGTCAATGAGCAAACAGCCAACCGGCGCCGGCTCGGGCACCCCCGGCTTCGGCGGCCTGACCATCGACTTCTCGGGCGACACCGCGCCCGCAGCGCCATTCGCGCCCGCTCCCCTCCCCCCCACGGCGATCGACTTCGGCGCGCCGGCCGTGGCGACGACCCCCGGCGGTCCCGGCTTCGTGCCGGCGCACGAGGGCCGCACCGACAGCAAGGTGATCATCGTCGGCTCCGGGCCGGCGGGCCTCACCGCCGCGATCTACGCGGCTCGCGCCAACCTCGAGCCGATCGTCCTCGCCGGCTCGACGCCGGGCGGCCAGCTGATGCTGACCAGCGACGTCGAGAACTACCCCGGCTTCCCCGACGGCATCCAGGGTCCCGACCTGATGGCACTGTTCCGCGCCCAGGCGGAGCGCTTCGGGACGCAGGTCGTCGACGTCGACATCGACCGGGTCGACCTGTCCCGGCGCCCGTTCCGGCTGTGGGCGCGCGGCATCGAATACAGGGCCCAGGCGCTGATTGTCGCGACCGGGGCGTCGGCGATGTGGCTTGGCCTCGACAGCGAGACGCGCCTGCGCGGCCGCGGGGTCTCGGCCTGCGCGACCTGCGACGGGTTCTTCTTCCGCGACAAGGAGATCGCCGTGGTCGGCGGCGGCGACACCGCGTTCGAGGAGGCGTCCTACCTGACGCGGTTCGCCTCGAAGGTCCACATGCTCCATCGCCGCGACGAGTTCCGGGCGAGCCGGATCATGGTCGAGCGGGCCCTCCAGAACCCGAAGATCGAGATTCACACGAACACCGGCGTCGAGGAGGTCCTCGGTGACGAGAAGGTCACGGGGCTCCGCCTCAAGGACACCGAGACGGGCAACGAGCGGCAGATGCGGGCCGATGGCCTGTTCATCGCGATCGGCCATCGCCCGAACACCGAGGCCTTCCGCGAGTGGCTCGAGGTCGACGCCAAGGGCTATCTCGTCGTCAAGGACAAGACCAACAGCGAGATCGAGGGTGTGTTCATCGCCGGCGACGTCCACGACCACCGGTACCGCCAGGCCGTGACCGCGGCAGGCGACGGCTGCATGGCAGCCATCGACGCGGAGCGCTGGCTCGAGTCGCAGGGCATCACCGAAGCCAACACGCTGACGGCTTGGTAGGCCGCTCCGGCGTGGGCTTCCAGCGGCGCGCCGGTGCCGGCGGCGCCCCCGCGGGCCGGATGTTCGGGCGGCCGGGCAACATGCCCAACGTCCCGAGGGAGCGCCGCGGCGCGACGGTCCGCAAGATCACCGCGTTCTTCCGGCCGTACCGGTTCCAGGTCGGCGTCGTCGTCGTCGCGATCCTGCTCACCAGCCTCCTCGGGCTGGTCAACCCGATCCTGCTCAAGCTGCTCATCGACGACGCGCTGCCGAACCGCGACTTCGGCCGGCTGAACCTGTACGTCGGGCTGATGATCGCGCTGCCGATCATCACGGGCCTGCTCGGGGTCGGCCAGAGCTACCTCAACAACGTCATTGGCCAGCGGGTCATGCAGGACCTGCGCTCGGCGCTGTACGCGCACCTCCAGCGGATGCCGCTCCGGTTCTTCACCGAGACGAAGACGGGCGAGATCCAGAGTCGGCTCGCGAACGACGTCGGTGGCGTGCAGGGCGTCGTGACGGACACGGCGTCGTCGGTCGCGTCGAACATCGCCGTCGCCCTCGGGACGATCGTTGCGATGGTCCTGATCGACTGGCGGCTCACCGCCCTGTCGCTCGGCATCCTGCCGTTCTTCATGTACCTGACGTACCGCGTCGGCAAGGTCCGGCGGGAGGTCTCGACGGCGACCCAGGAGTCGCTCGCGGAGCTCACCTCGGTGACCCAGGAGACGCTGTCCGTCTCCGGGATGCTCCTGACCAAGACGTTCGGGCAGCAGCAGGCGGCGAACGACCGGTTCCGGCGGCTCAATCTGCGGCTCGCGGCGCTCCAGATCCGCCAGGCGATGGTCGGGCGCTGGTTCTTCATGATCGTCGGGACCGTCTTCTCGCTCACTCCGGCGTTCGTCTACTGGCTCGCCGGCTACCTCGCGATCAACGGCGACAAGTCGGCGCCGACGGTCGGCGACATCGTGGCCTTCACCACGCTCCAGTCGCGGCTGTTCTTCCCGCTCGGCTCGCTGCTCAACGTGCAGGTCGAGATCCAGGGCGCGCTGGCCCTGTTCGACCGGATCTTCGAGTATCTCGAGCTCGATCCGGGCATCGTCGACGCCCCGGATGCGATCGACCTGGGCGCCCAGCCGGTCGCAGGGCGCATCCGATTCCGTCATGTCTCATTCCGCTACCCGACCGTCGCGCCAGCCGCGGAGCACGAGCGCGGCCTCGCGGACGCGCTGGAGGCCGCTGGAGCCGAGCCGTCGACGGCGATCCCGCCTTCGCCGCCGGACGCCGCGCCGGAGCCGCTCGCGCTGCCCGTGGAGGTGCTCCCGTTCGGGCTGACCGACATCGACTTCGAGGCGTCACCGGGCGACCTCGTGGCGCTCGTCGGGCCATCGGGGTCCGGGAAGACGACGACGACCTATCTCGTGCCGCGCCTGTACGACGCCGACGAGGGCTCGGTCGAGATCGACGGGACGGACGTGCGCAAGATCAGCCTCGTGTCGCTGGGCCGCGTGATCGGCTTCGTGACCCAGGAGACGTACCTGTTCCACGACACGGTGCGCGCGAACCTGCTGTACGCCAGGCCCGAGGCGACCCAGGACGAGATCGAGGCCGCCGCCAGGGCCGCCGCGATCCACGAGCGGGTGCTGGAGCTGCCACAGGGCTACGAGACGATCGTCGGCGAGCGCGGCTACAAGCTGTCGGGCGGCGAGAAGCAGCGGATCGCGATCGCCAGGGTCCTGCTCAAGGATCCCCGGATCCTCATCCTCGACGAGGCGACGTCGGCCCTCGACACCGTCAGCGAGCGGCTCATCCAGCGGGCGCTCGAGCAGCTCGAGCGCGGGCGCACGACGATCGCCATCGCCCACCGCCTGTCGACCATCCTGCGCGCCGACCAGATCCTCGTGTACGACGGCGGCCGGATCGTCGAGCGCGGGACGCACACCTCGCTGCTCGCGAAGCGCGGCCTGTACGAGCGGCTCTACCGCGAGCAGTTCGAGGTCGCGGAGGCCGATGCGGCGGCGCGGACGGCGCCGCTCACGGGCGAGGGGGCTGCATGACGCGCGTCCGGTCCGCAACGCTCGTTCACGAGGGCGGCGATCGCTTCGTCGCGATCACCGGAACGACCCGCACCATCGTCTACGGCGACGACTTCTCGATCGGCGAGCTGAGCCCGGTCGAGACCGTGACGGTCAGCCTGGCCGCATGCTCGGCGATGGACGTGGTGTCGATCCTCGTCAAGAAGCGCCAGCAGGTCAGCCGCTACGCGATCCGCGTGGAGGCGATCCAGCGCGACGAGTACCCGCAGATCCTGACCCGCGCCGAGGTCATCCACGAGGTCGAGGGACCGGTCGTCGAGGAGGCGGCGGTGCGCCGAGCAATCGAGCTCTCGGCGACCAAGTACTGCCCCGTGAACGCGATGCTGTCCGCCGGCGCCACCGAGGTCCACCACGGCTACGTCGTGCGCAACACCGGCCCCGAGCCGTTCGAGGCCGAGGGCGAGGTCGTCGTGACCGGCCCGTACCGGAGGCCCGACATCGTCCCGTAGGCGCGGGATCCGGCCTCATGCTAGTCTCTCGACAAGGGCGCTTGACCTGCGGCGGCAAGCTACCTTGACCTGACGCTGGGAGAACCCACGACCGATGCTGGCGACCTTCTTCCTGATGCTCCGTGAGGGCCTCGAAGCGGCCCTCATCGTCGGCATCG
>DASQIK010000023.1:0-74064 GCA_035631615.1 Candidatus Dormiibacterota bacterium
CAGCACGTCGAGGGTCCTGTGGTCGCCCTCGCCCGACTCCATCGCGCGCTCACGCATGGGCCACTACCTGACGTGGCTCGCTGCCGAGCGCGTGCGCGAGTTCGACGGGTACGACGCCCTGTGGCGGTGGTCGGTCGACGATCCCGGGGCGTTCTGGCAGTCAGTCGCCGACTTCTTCGAGGTCGAGTGGCACGACCAGCCGTCGATGGCGCTGGCAGACGCCCGGATGCCCGGCGCGCGCTGGTTCCCGGATGGCACCCTCAACTACGCCGAGCACGCGCTTCGCCTGCCGGGCCGCGAGCCAGAGGACGTTGTCATCGTGGGGCGGTCGCAGACGCGTGGGCCTGTCGATCTCACGGCCGCGGAGCTCCGGGATGCAGTCGCTCGGTGCCGGGCCGGGATGGTACGGCTCGGGGTCCGGCCGGGCGATCGCGTCGCGGCGTACCTGCCGAACCTCCCCGAAGCGATCGTCGGGCTGCTCGCGACGGCGAGCCTGGGCGCGACCTGGTCGTCGTGCGCCCCGGAGTTCGGCGTGCGCGCGGTGATCGACCGGTTCGGCCAGATCGAGCCGACGGTGCTCCTCGCCGTCGACGGCTACCGGTACGGCGACCGCGACGTCGACCGGCGCGGCGAGCTCGCCGAGATCCGTGCCGCGCTGCCGTCCCTCGCCGCGACCGTCGTCCTCCCATACCTCGACCCGGGGGCGGCGCGCTCGATCGATGGCTCGATCGCCTGGGACGAGCTCCTCGCGGGTGTCGAGCCCATCTCGTTCGAGCCCGTCCCGTTCGACCACCCCCTGTACATCCTCTATTCCTCGGGGACGACCGGGCTTCCCAAGCCGATCGTGCACGGCCATGGCGGGATCCTGCTCGAGCACCTGAAGGCGCTCGGCCTCCACACCGACCTCGGGCCGGCTGATCGATTCCTGTGGTTCACGACCACCGGCTGGATGATGTGGAACTACCTCGTGTCGGGGCTGGCGGTCGGGTCGACCGTCATCACCGTCGACGGCAACCCGGCGCACCCGGAGCTCGGCGCGCTCTGGCGACTGGTGTCCGAGACAGGAACGACCTATTTCGGCACGAGCGCGCCGTACCTGATGGCCTGCAGGAAGGCCGGGATCGCGCCTGCGCGCGAGAGCGATCTGGGCGCGCTGCGCGGGGTCGGCTCGACCGGCTCACCGCTCCCGGCTGCCGGCTTCGAATGGGTCCACGCCGCCGTCGCTCCATCCCTCCCGCTTGGCTCGCTGCTCGGCGGCACAGACGTGTGCACCGGCTTTCTCGGGCCGTCGCCGCTCGTGCCCGTGTGGTCGGGCGAGATCAGCTGCCGGATGCTCGGCGCGCGGATCGAGGCGTTCGACGAGGCCGGACGGTCGGTGGTCGGGCGCGAGGGCGAGCTCGTGATCACGGCGCCGCTGCCGTCGATGCCGGTCTCGCTCTGGAACGACCCGGACGGGTCGCGCCTCCGCGAGGCGTACTTCTCGACGTACCCGGGCGTCTGGCGGCACGGCGACTGGCTCACGATCACCGACCGCGGCTCGTGCATCGTCACGGGCCGCAGCGACGCGACCCTCAAGCGCGGCGGCGTGCGGATCGGAACGTCGGAGTTCTACGGCATCGTCGAGGCGCTGCCAGAGATCGCCGACAGTCTCGTCGTGCATCTCGAGGACGGCGGCGGCGGCCCGGGCGAGCTGCTGCTGTTCGTGGTGCCACGTCCCGGGATCGCCCTCGACGACGCCCTCCGGGGGCGAATCCGCGCGAGCCTCCGCGATGACCTCTCGCCCCGGCACGTTCCCGACGCGACGATCGCGGTCCGCGCGGTCCCGCGGACCCTGTCGGGCAAGAAGCTCGAGGTTCCTGTCAAGCGGATCCTGCTCGGCCTGCCCGCGGATGTCGCGGCGTCGAAGGACGCGCTTGCCGACCCAGGCTCCCTCGAGCCGTTCGCGGAGCTCGCGCGGGAGCGGGCACGGCGAGCCGCGGCGGGCACGGCATCGTGAGTCGCCTTGGCGGGGTCGCTCGGCGCCTGGTGCTCGGTGCGTCGATGGCGGCGGTGCTGGCAGGCTGCGGGAGCGTGCTCGGCTCGCCCCCCGTACCCGGCGCGGAGCCGTTCCCCGGCATCACCGGGCACCTGGGTCGGTATGGTGTCGATGTCCTGAGCTGGACCTCGGGCGACGCGGGCTGCGAGAACGCCACCCTCACCCCCACCGCCATCCGCTTCCAGGCCCAGGGCCTCGACCAGCCCACGCCGCTGACCCTCCGGATCTACATCTTCCGCGACCACGACGCGTGGGACCGCCGGCTCGCGGACGTCGACACGTGCGTGGCTTCCTGGGCGACCGATCCCGCGACGTTCCAGATCATCCAGACCTCGCCCTATGTCCTGGCGGGCCAGGGCCCCTGGCCTCCGGGCTTTGCCCAGGCGATCCGGCAGGGGCTGACCGAGGCGGCAGGCAACGGCAACGGGGCGCCGATCGACCAGTAGCTCAGCCGATCCGCAGCCCCAGGATCTTGCGCGCGATCACGAGGCGCTGGACCTGGCTCGTGCCCTCGCCGATCTCGGTCAGCTTGGCGTCGCGCAGGTAGCGCTCGACCGGGTACTCGGTCACGTAGCCGTAGCCGCCATGGACCTGGATCGCCGCGTTGGTGACGCGCGAGCTGACCTCGGACGCGAACAGCTTCGCCTGGGCGGCGACGAGCGAGTAGTCGCGACCCTGGTCCTTGAGCCAGGCGGACTTCCAGACCAGCGCCCGCGCGGCCTCGATCTCGGTCGCCATGTCGGCGATCATGAACGCGACTCCCTGGAAGCTGCCGATCGGCTTGCCGAACTGCTCGCGCGTCTGCGCGTACGGGATCGATGCGTCGTACGCGCCCTGGGCGATCCCGACCGCGAGCGCGCCGATGCTGATTCGGCCGCCATCCAGGATCTTCAGGAACGTCCGGAACCCGTCGCCGCGCTCGCCCAGGATGTTCTCGTACGGGATCCGGCAGTGGTCGAACGCCAGCTCGCCGGTCGCCGACGCATGCAGCCCGAGCTTGTCCTCGATCCGGACGACACGGAAGCCGGACGTGTCCGCGGGAAAGATGAACGCCGAGATCTCGGCGCCGCCGCTGTCCTTCGTGCCGGTCTTGGCGGTGATGATGTAGGTCCCCGCCTGACCGGCGTTGGTGATGAAGCGCTTGCTGCCGTCGATCACCCACTCGCCGCCGGTGCCGTCCTCGCGCGCCCCCTCGAGGCGGGCGGTCGTCCGCGTCCCGCCGGCGTCGGAGCCGGCGCCGGGCTCGGTCAGGCCATATGCGCCGATGACCTTGCCGCTCGCCATCGGGACCAGGTAGCGATCCTTCTGCTCCTTCGTGCCCGCGAGGTGGAGCGGCCCGCAGCCGAGCGAGGTGTGCGCGGCGACGATGAGCCCGAGCGAGCCCCACACCCGCCCGATCTCCTCGACGGCGATCGCATAGGCGAGGGTGTCCATGCCGGCGCCGCCCTCGTCCTCGGGGATCGGGATGCCGAGCCAGCCCATCTCGCCGAGCCGGCGGACGACCTCGACGGGAAACCGGTGGTGCTTCTCGTGCTCCTCGATGACCGGCGCGACTTCCTTGACCATGAAGTCGCGGATCGTCGATCGGAGCAGCTGATGCTCCGCCGAGAGGTCGAGATCCATCCAGCCGAGCGTACCATCGCCCTGATCCGAAAGCCGCTGCGAGGCCGACGCGGCCAGCGGGCAGGATCAGGCCCGCGGCAATCCTGCTAGCCTCCGTCCATGCCCGAGCCAGCACCTCTGGCCGCCCCCCGCCAGGCTCCGGATGGACGCTCCCCGAATGGCCGAGCGGGCGACTCCACGATCTCCCCATCGGCGCTGCGGCGCGAGATCCTCGTCCACCTGCGCCAGCTCGGCCCGACCTCCCCGGACACGCTCGCGTCGTCGCTCGGCGCGAGTCGCACCGGTGTGCTCCAGCAGCTGCACGCGCTCGAGGACACGGGCCTGGTGACCCACGCCGCCGAGAAGCACGGCGTCGGCCGGCCGCGCCACCTGTACGACGTGACGCCCGATGCCCAGCAGCTCTTCCCGACGGACTACGGCGGGTTCGCATCGGGGCTGCTCAAGGCGATCGAGGCGGTCGGTGGCGACGATCTAGTCGAGCAGGTGTTCGCCGCCCGCCGGCGCCAGATCGGGGATCGGACGCGCCGCCGGATGGCCGAGCAGCTGCGCGATGGCGCCAGCCTCGAGGATCGAGTCCACGTGCTCGCGACCCTCCAGGACGAGGCGGGCTACCTCGCCGAGGCGATCATCGGCGAGGACGGGAGCATTCGACTCCGGGAGCACAACTGCGCGATCGACAAGATCGCCCGCCGCTCGCAGGCACCGTGCGACGCCGAGCTCGCGCTGTTCCGGGAGATCCTCGGGCCGGACGTCGAGCGCGAGTCGCACATTGCGTCCGGCGACCGCTGCTGTACGTACCGGGTCGGCTCGCCGGCCGACTGAGCCGGCCGCGCCCGGCACTCAGGCCGCCGGTCAGGCCTCTTCGCGCTCCACGACCGTGCGGCGCTCCGGCCGGCGTTGCGTGAGTGGCACGTCGGAGACGTTCGGGACGAACGAGGCCGCCATCGCGGTCGCGGCGACCAGCTCCTGCTCCTCGACCGACAGGATGCCGAGCCGACCGAGGGTCGCGAGCTCGTCGCGGATGTAGGTCTTGAGCATCTCGGGGCCGTCGGTGCTGATCGTGTAGCGGACGCCGTTGCGCCGGAACTGGTCGAAGATCCACCGGAACTCGTCCCAGCCGGAGACGACGCGGGTGTTCAGGTTGGAGGTCGGGCATACCTCGAGGACGATGCCGCGCTCGTTGAGCATCGCCATCGCGCGGGGGTCGTACGCCGCCTTAACGCCGTGCCCGATGCGGTCCGGCTCCAGCAGCTCGATGACGCGCGCGACCTCCTCGACCGGCCCCGACTCGCCGGTGTGGACCGTGATCCCGAGGCCGAACTGCCGCGCGCGGCGCATCAGCTTCCGGTAGTCGGCGACGCGGAAGGTGGCCGATTCGGGGCCGGCGATGTCGACGCCGACGACGCCCCGATCGCGCCAGGCGATCGCCTTGTCGACCAGGATCTCGTTCAGCTCGTACGGGAATGCGCGGTCCAGGCAGAAGATGAGGCCGGGCTTCACGGGGTACTCGAGGCTGGCCCGGTCCATCCCGCGCGTCGCCGCGGCGATGATGTGGTCGAGGTCCTGCTCGCCGCCTCGGTTGCGCTTCATCGGGTTGAAGCGCAGCTCCATGGTCGTGACGTTGTTCTTGCGGTACGCCCCGCCGACGACCTCGTACACGCTCCGCTCGACGGCGAGCGGCGAGCTCTGGATCAGCTCCGTCCAGTGGAACAGCTGGAGATAGCCCTCGAACGACTTGGAGCCCTTTGTAGGCACCGTGATCAGGTCGCGGAACTCCCAGTAGTCCTTCGTCGGGAGCTTGATGCCCTGGGCGTGGGCGATGCCCCACATGATCGCGGGAGTCACCGCGGCCCCGAGATGGCAGTGCAGCTCCGCTAGCGGAACCGAGCGGGAGAGCTGGCGCGGCATCGGGTCCGACGCTACCCGGCAAGCGGGATGACGCGGCCCTCGGCGTCCAGGGTCGCCTGGCGCCTGCGCAGCGCCTTCAGCTCTGCGCCCGGCACCTGGTCGCGGGCGTGGTAGCTGGAGCGCACGAGCGGCCCCGACTCGACGTGCTTGAAGCCGAGTTCGAGAGCAGCCGACTTCATCTCGGCGAACTCGTCGGGGTGGTAGTAGCGCTCGACCGGCAGGTGCTGCAGCGACGGCCGCAGGTACTGCCCGATCGTGAGGATGTCCGTGTCCACCGCGCGGAGCGACTCGAACGCCTCGGTCAGCTCCTCGCGGGTCTCGCCGAGGCCCACCATGAGCGAGCTCTTGGTGTGGACCGGATTGCCGTACCCGGTGGCATAGACCTTGGCCCGCTCGAGCACGCCCAGCGTCCGATCCCAGCGGGCGCGCTTGCGAACCGGCTTCTGGAGCCTGCGGACCGTCTCGAGGTTGTGGTTCAGGATGTCCGGCGCCGCGGCCATCACGTCGCGCAGCGGCGCCTCCTCGCCGTTGAAGTCCGGGATCAGCACCTCGACGCCCATGCCGGGGATGCGGGTGCGGAGCTCGCGGATGGTGTTGGCGAAGACATGGGCGCCGCCGTCGGGCAGGTCGTCGCGAGCCACCGACGTCACGACCACGTGCTCCAGGCCGAGCCCGCTGATCGCCTCGGCGACGCGGCGCGGCTCGTCCTCGTCGAACCAGGTCGGGCGGCCGGTCTTCACGTTGCAGAAGCCGCAGGCGCGGGTGCACGTGTCACCCAGGATCATGATCGTGGCGGTGCGCTGGTCCCAGCACTCCCCGATGTTCGGGCAGTGGGCCTCCTCGCACACCGTGTTGAGGTTCAGGCCGCGGAGCAGGCGCTTCAGGTCGTGGTAGTTGTCGCCCGATGGGAGCTTCGCCCGGATCCAGTCCGGGTGCCGGCGAAGCGCGGCGGAGCCATCCGCGGCGGTCCCGTATGCCCCGCCGCCCATGGCGATCGTGATCGGCTCGGCGGCGCCGTGGGCATGGCCGAAGTTGCCGGGCGGAGTGAACATCGGGAGCTCGCGGGCCATGCGCGGAGTGTACGGCGTGGTCGCTCGACGCCCTACAGCACCGAGCTGCCGTAACCCGATGTGGACGTCGCACCCGCCCGCTGCATCGTCCCCGCGAGCGTCCGATAGCCCTCTGCCCAGGCATCGCGGATCTCGGGCGTGAAGGCCGAGCCGAGCGCCTGCTCCAGCGCCCAGAGGAGGGCCTTGCCGGCGCCGTCGTAGTCGGATGCGAGCACGCCGTAGCCATGATGGCGTTTGCCCGAGCTCTCGATGGCCGCGTTCATCTCCGAGTGCCCATCCAGGCTCCGGACGAAGACCGACACCATCTGCATGAACAGGTTGCCCTGGACGTGCATGTCCTTCGACTCGAACAGCCGGCGCGCCGCCGGCTCGATCGCGAACAGGCGCTGGTAGAAGAGCGCCGCGGTCGCGGCGGAATCAGGGGCCAGCTGCGCCCAGGTGCGTCGGATCAGCTTCTTCTGCTCGGGCGTCACGCGGCCGAGGATGGGCCCGGCTGCGGGAAACCGCAATCACGCATTGGACCCAGCGACCTAGTAGATCGCGGTGTCCGGTCCGACCGCCTCGAGCCAGGCCTTGATGTCGCGCAGCAGCGCAGCGCCGCCCGCGCCGTCGTTCGCTCGATGGTCGACGCCGAGCACCATGTTCATGATCGACCGGATGCCGATCACGTCGCCATCGGGCGTCTCGACGACGACCGGCCGCTTCGTGATCCGATCCATCGTGACGATGCCGACCTCGGGCACGTTGATGATCGGCATGACCATGTTCGTGCCGAGCCAGCCCGTGTTGTCGACGGTGAACGTGCCGCCGCCGAAGTCATCGACGTGGAACTTGTTCGCCCGCGCCCGATCCGAGACCTCCGCGATCGCCTTGTTGAGGCCGCTGATCGACAGGTTGTCGACGTCGCGGATGACCGGCACGATGAGGCCGCCCTCGACGGCGACGGCAATGCCGATGTTGATCCGGCGCTTGGCGAGGAGCCCGGCCTCCGTCCAGTGGGCGTTGAACGTCGGGTTCCGCTTGAGGGCCTCGGCGGCCGCCTTGACGACGAACGGGACGAAGCTCAGCGAGAGCCCCTCGCGGGCCTGGTAGTCACGCTTCTGCCTGTCGCGCAGCTTGACCAGGGTGGAAACGTCGACCTCCATCTGCACGTAGGCGTGCGGCACCTGGAGGGCGCGCGTCATCTGGGCGGCGATGCCCTTGCGCATCTGGGTCATCGGGACGAGGACCTCGTCCGCGCCTTCCGGGAACGCGATGGTCGGGCTCGCCTGGGTGGCGGGTGCAGATGCTGCCGAGCGGGGCGCCGCGGCCGGCGCGGGAGCCGCGCCCGCGGCGGGCGCGGGAGCCGCGCCCGCGGCGGGCGGAGCGGAGCCGGCGGCGGCCGGCGCGGCTGCGGAAGGCGAGCCTGCGGTCCCTGCTGCCGGCGCCGCTGCCGCGTTCTGGCGCCCAACGGGCTGGCCCGTTCGCTGGCTCTCGACGTAGTCGGTGACGTCCTCGCGGGTGATGCGGCCGCCGCCGCCGGTGCCCGCGATCATCGCGGGGGTCAGGCCGTGCTCACGAAGGAGCCGCCGAACCGCGGGCGTCATCCGGGCATCGGCGCTCCCGGGCAGATCGATCGGGCCGCGCTCGTCCGAGCCGGCCGGCCCATGGGCAACCGGGGCTGCGGAGGCCATCGATGATGCGGCTGCCGCGTGGGTAGGCTCGGCGGGCACAGGTCGTGGAGACGCCGGCGATGGCGTCGGCGCCGCCGGCGTCGGCGCCGCTGGCGTCGGCGCAGCCGGAGCCGCTGCGGCCGGACCTGCAGCGGACGTCGCGGGCACGGCGGTTGATGCTGCGGGAGCCGCAGCAGAACCCGAGGCCGAGGGCGCCGCGCCAGAGCCGTTGGTCGGAGCGGTCGAAGCGCCAGCCTCCTCGATGACGGCAATCTCCGCGTTGTTCGGGACCGTCGCCCCTTCCTCGACCAGGATCTCCTTCAGGACGCCCTCGAACGGGGACGGAACCTCGGCGTTGACCTTGTCGGTGATGACCTCGAGCAGCGGCTCGTACTTGGCAACGTGGTCACCGGGCTTCTTGAGCCACTTGCCGATGGTGCCCTCGGCAACGCTCTCGCCGAGCTGGGGCATCGTCACCTTGGCCACTGGGTCAACATCCTCCGAACGGAACGCGGGGTCGGGAGCGCGAGGTGTTCGCGGCACAGTGTCGCGCATCCCGACCTCTGGTGCCGCAGCCGCCGCGCGCCACGCTCAGCGCGCACGCGGCGCAGATCACGCTGCTGCTGCCGTCTTCCGGCAACGGCGCCATCTTCGGTCTCAAAGGCTCCTCGGCCCCGTGCCCGCCGCCGCGGCCGACAACCGCGAGATAAGCGCGCCGGGTCATGCTCCTGCAGTGGACCTGGTGCGGCTCGGCCTCGGCATTCGCGCGCTTCGACGCCGCCGTGGCTGGCGGCAGCGAGATCTCGCCGCCGCGGCTGGCGTGTCGCAGACGACCGTGTCGTTGATCGAGCGCGGGCAGAGCGACCGGGCTTCGCTCCAGGCCATCCAAGCCGTAGCCGCGGCTATCGATGCCCGACTCGTCCTGGAGATCCGCTGGCGGGCCGGCGACCTCGATCGGCTCCTTGATGCCGATCATGGGCGATTGACCGGGTTCCTTGTTCGACGGTTGCGGGACTGGGGCTGGGAAGCACGCGCGGAAGTCACCTACGAGGCGGCCCGGCGCTCTGGATCCGTCGACATCCTCGCCTGGCATGCCGAGCGACGGATCCTGCTCGTCATCGAGATCAAGACGGCCATCGCATCGGGCGAAGCGATCCTGCGCAAGTTGGACGAGAAGGTCCGGATCGCGCCCAGGCTGGCTCGCGAACGCTTTGGGTGGTCGCCGATCGCTACGGGCCGGCTGCTGGCCATTGAGGATACGTCCACGAACCGGCGGCGAACCGGAGCAAATGCGAGCTTCTTCGACGCCGCTCTGCCGATGAGCGGACCGAGACTTCGGCGCTGGCTTGCGTCGCCCGTTGGCGCCGCGGACGGCCTCCTGTTTCTGTCATCGAGCAGCCAGGTCGCTGGTATCCAGACGCGTGGCGGCCAACATCGCGTACGGAGGCAGCGGACGGCCATGAAAGGGACGGTTCCAAACGACACCCGAATGGCGATCCGTCCGGCTGCTGAAGCCGACGAGGCCATTCCAACCATCTTGATTGGATACGAGCGGCCTGACCGCTAGGTGGGGAAACGGTCTGGCGAAACGGATCAGGGTGCCGGCGAGCGGGCCATGTAGGCGTCGAAGCCGCGGCCGACGACGCGTTCGAGCTCGTCGAGGAGCGCCTCGTCGCCGGCAGCGAGCTTGAAGACGGAAGCGCCGGTGCGGCGGCGCAGGAGCTCCGGTGAGACACCGGTCAGCAGCTCAGGGTGGCCGTGCATGGGCAGGAAGTTGAACTTCACGCGATCGCCGATGCGCTGCACGCCCGCGAACCAGTCGTGGGCCCTGGCGTCTCGGCGGCGCAGGACCTCCATGCCGTAGATCTCCGCTGCCTCGAGCTCGTCCTCGTACGGCACGAGCATCGCGCGCAGCTCCGCCTCGAGCTCGCCGAGGGTCATTTCAGGGCTCACGTCAGGGCTCGTGGCGACGGCGCGGGCTCGCGCCTAGTACGCGGCGAGCTTGCGGATGCCGTCGGCGATCTTCTCGGGGTTGACCATGAACCAGTCCTCGAGGACGTGGTTGTACGGGACGCCCGGGACGTCGGGGCCG
The DNA here is from genome assembly GCA_035631615.1 of Candidatus Dormiibacterota bacterium. GTDB lineage: Bacteria > Chloroflexota > Limnocylindria > Limnocylindrales > CSP1-4 > UBA5189. The sequence goes on from DASQIK010000023.1 coordinate 10,381, forward strand.
GCGACGCGCGAGACCGGGCCGTCGAGGTAGTCGAAGGCGTCCTCGGCGACGATCGCGGCGAGCTCCGCGCCGTAGCCGAGGAACCGGTTGTCCTCGTACACGATCAGGCACTTGCCGGTCTTCTTGACCGAGGACAGGATCGTCTCGCGGTCGAGCGGGCGGAGCGTCCGGAGGTCGACGACCTCGACGCTGATCCCCTCCTCCGCCACGACGTCGGCGGCCTCGAGGGCGTAATGGGCCATCAGGCCGTAGGCGAGGATCGTGATCTGCGTGCCGGGATGGGTGATCGCGGCCTTGCCGAGCGGCACCAGGTAGTCGTTCGCGGGCACATCGCCGCGGACGGACCGATACATCTTCTTGTGCTCGAAGAACAGCACCGGGTCGCTGTCGCGGATCGCCGAGCGCAACAGCCCGGCCGCGTCATATGGCGTCGATGGGATGACGATCTTGAGCCCCGGCACGTGGGCGAAGAACGCCTCGACGGACTGGGAGTGGTACAGCGCCCCATGCACACCCCCGCCATACGGCGCGCGGACCGTCATCGGCACGCCAAAGCCGTTGTTCGAGCGGTAGCGCATCCGCGCCGCCTCGGACACGAGCTGGTTGAACGCCGGGTGGATGAAGTCGGCGAACTGGATCTCGGCGATCGGGCGGAGGCCGTTCATGGCGGCGCCGATCGAGGCGCCGATGATGAGCGACTCGCTGAGCGGCGTGTCGATGACCCGATCCTCGCCGAACTCGGCGTACAGGCCGTCGGTGGCCAGGAACACGCCGCCCTTGAGCCCGACGTCCTCGCCGAGGAGGATCACGGACTGGTCGCGCCGCATCTCCTCGGCCATCGTCTCGCGGATCGCCTCGATGAACGTCTTGAGCGCCATCTAGTCAACCGCGCCTTCGGCGGCGGAGGTGTCGCCCTCGTGGCCCTGGAGCCCGTGGGCCGCACCGAACCCCCAGGTCGGCGGCAGCTCGCCTGGCCAGTCCTCGGCGAAGACCCACTTCATCGCCGTGCGTGGATCCGGGTCTGCGGCACCTTCGGCGTACTCGGTCGCCTCGTCAATGTCGGCCTTGACCTCGGCCGCGATCCTCGCCTCGATCTCGTCGGTCAGGACACCGGCGTCGCGCAGCTCCGCGCGGAAGCGCGGGAGCGGGTCCTCGCCCTTGAGCCCCTCGAGCTCCTCGGCGGAGCGGTACTTCGTCTGCTGGTCGTCCGAGGAGTGGGCGGTGAGGCGGATGACCTTCGCCTCGATGAGCGTCGGGCCGTCGCCGCGCCGGGCCCGATCGACCGCTTCCTTCGCCGCCCGGTAGCAGCCGAGCACGTCCGCGCCGTCGACGATGACGCCCGGGATCCCGTAGCCGGAGGCGCGATCCGCCACGTTCGGCGTGGCCAGCTGCTTCGAGACCGGCACGCTGATCGCATAGCCGTTGTTCTCGACGCAGAGGATGAACGGGAGCTTGTGGATCGCTGCGAAGTTGAGGCCTTCGTGGACGTCGCCCTGATTGGAGCTGCCCTCGCCCATCGAGGTCATCGCGACCTGGCCGGTCTTCCGGATCTTCGCCGCCAGCGCGATCCCGACGGCGTGCAGCATCTGCGTCGCGACCGGCGACGACAGCGACACCAGGTTGTTCGCCACGTTGCCGTAGTGGCCCGGCATCTGGCGGCCGCCGGAGGACAGGTCGATCGCCTTCGCGTACTGCGCGGTCAGGATGTCGCGTGCCTGCATGCCGAAGGTCAGGCACGTCGCGATTGAGCGGTAGAACGGCGCGATCCAGTCCTTGCCGCGCTCGAGCGGCCACGCGATCGCGGCCTGCGCGCCCTCGTGGCCCTGGCCGCTGATGACGAACGGGATGCGGCCCGCGCGGTTGAGGATCCACATGCGCTCGTCGACGGCGCGAGCCGTCGCGATGACCTTGTACATGCCGAGCAGGTCGGCGTCGGTCAGCCCGACGGATGCTGCAAGCTTCGAGCTTTCGCTCCTCGCTGCCATCAACGTGACCCCGGTGCGCTCAGCCGGTCGCGGCACAAGGCGGGAGCGAGCACGGCCGCGAGCGCACTCCGATCGTGCGTGAGCGGCCGCGCGCAGCGACCAACGCGGCGCCGAGGCCGGATCAGCGCACCGATCGCCATCTAGAAGTTGATCGACCGGCCATCGACGGCCAACGCCGCCTCGCCGATGATCTCGGAGAAGGTCGGATGCGGGTGGGTCGAGCCACCGATCTCCCATGGCGTCGCCTCGAGGCTACCGGCGAGGGTGGCCTCGGCGATCAGGTCCGTCGCGTGCGGCCCGATGACGTGCACGCCGAGCGTGTCGCCCGTCTGCGGGTTGCCGATCACCTTCGCGAAGCCCTCGTACTCGCCACCGATGATCGCCTTGGCGATCGCCTGGAACGGCACCTTGCCGACCTTGTACGGCAGCCCCCGCTCCTGGCATTGCTGCTCGGTGAGCCCAACCGACGCGATCTCCGGCCGGCAGTACGTCGCCCGGGGCTGCTGCACGTAGTCCATCGGGTGGACGTCCTTGTCACCCGCGATCGTGTGCGCGGCGATGAGGCCCTCATGCCCCGCCGTGTGCGCCAGCATCAGCCCCCCGACCGCGTCGCCGATCGCGTACAGGTGCGGCTCGCGCGTGCGCATCGTGCGCAGGTCGACCTTGACGAAGCCGCGCTCCAGCTCCGCGCGCGTCGACTCGAGCCCGACGTCCTCGACGTTCGGCGCCCTGCCGGTCGCGACGAGGAGCAGCTCGGCGGTGAGATTCGCCGCTTCCCTGCCCTCGGGCCCGACGTCCATCGAGACGCCGGTCTTCGTCACCTTGACCGCCTTCGTGTCGAACCGGGCGCCGGTCATCACGGTCATGCCCCGCCGGGTGAAGCTTCGCTCGAGCGCCTGGCTGACCTCGCGGTCCTCGAGCGGCACGAGCGTCGGCAGGTACTCGAGGAGCGTGACCTTGACGCCGAGGTCGTGGTACATCGAGGCGAACTCGACGCCGACCGCCCCGGCCCCCACGACGATGACGTCCCTGGGCAGGGTGCTCGAGGTGAGCACGTCATCGGAGGTGACGATCCGCTTCCCGTCCGGCTCGAGGCCGGGGAGCGACTTCACCCGTGAGCCCGTCGCCAGGATCACGTCGGTGCCCTGGAGAAGGCGCTCGCCGCCCGGGTTGTCGGCGTCCGGCGTCGTCTCGACGCGGACATGGGTCGGGCCGTCGAGGCGGCCCCTGCCCTGAATCCAGGTGACCTTGTTCTTGTCGATCAGGCTCTTGAGGCCGGTCCACAGGCGCTTCACGACCTGGTCGCGCCGCTCGGCCATGCGGGCGTAGTCCACCACCGGGTCGCCGGCGTCGATGCCGTACTCCTTCGCGTGCCGGATCCGCTCCGCGAAGGCGGCCGATTCGAGCAGGGCCTTCGTGGGGATGCAGCCGATGTGGAGGCAGGTCCCGCCGATCTTCGCCTGATCGACGAGGGCGACCTTCAGCCCGAGCTGCGCGGCGCGGAATGCGGCGGTGTAGCCGCCAGTTCCGGCGCCGAGGACGACGAGATCGAAGTCGTTGGAGGAGCCGACGGCCATCGCTGCGGATGGTACGGCGCTACCCGGTGGCTCGCACCGTGGAGGGCTGCTCCGCCGGCACGGCCGGAGCCTGCCCGGAGTCGCGTCCGGTGGCTGCCTTGTCGCGGTACCGCTCGACGTACGCGCTCGCACCGCGCTCGGCGAACCATGCCTGAGCCGCTTCGAGTGCCTTCATTGCTTCGGGGAAGCGACGCCCGCCGAGGTGGCCGAACGCGAGTCGGAACCGGGCGGCAAGCAGCTCGGCACCAGTCAGCCCCAGGTGCTGCTCGGCGGCGACGAACGCCTGGCGAGCATCGTCCCACCGGCCGTCGATGAGCGCCAGCAGGCTGGCCGCCATCGCATCGAACGCCCGTTGGACGGGGAGGGGCCTCGTGAGCTGGCGCCAACGGTCGATCACGGCTGCCACCCGCTCGGAGCTCCCGGCGCCCGCCGCCGCGAAGAGGGCCGCCTGGAACCCCAGCTCCACCTCTGCTGACGTGACCAGCGACCTCTCGGCGACGGCGAAGGCCTCCTCGAATCGGCCCTGCGCGGTGAGCGCGTCAGCTTTCGCGGCGAGGGCCCAGCCGGACGCCTGCCCGCTTTCGGCGATGGCAGGTCCCGCCAGGAGCGCATCGATTGCCTCGGCGGCGGCAACGGGGTGGCCGCGGTAGATCAGACGCCGGGCTTCCTCGTGGTGGAACCAGTCGAGGTAGTAGCCCTCGACGCCCTCCATCTCGGCGCGCGCCTCCTCGAAATAGGCATCCCAGTCGCCGACCTTGAACGAGACGTCGAGCAGCGCATCGACGCTGTGGAGCAGCCACGTCTGCTGTCCGAACCTGCGGGACTGTTCGTAGACCTCCTCCAGCACGACGCGAGAGTCCGGCAGGTCCACGTCCTGCAGCATCACGCGCAGGTTGTTGCGCGCGCGGAGTGAGGCGAACAGGTTTCCCTGAGCGTCGGCCATGACGATCGCGCCACGGAGCAGTGCCTCGGATTCGATGACGCGACCAATGTTCTGGAGGGCCGTGCCCTTCGTGATGATCGCCTCGAGCAGGACGCGGGGCGTTGCGACCGCGTGCTGGGCGAGCACGCGATCACACCAAGCCACCGCGTCGTCGCGGCCGCCGAGCATCATCGCGCGGGCAAGCTCCACCTGCGCAGAGGCGATATCCGCTGACGGCGGGAGATCGGCGACCGCGGCCAGATCGGCCTCGAGCATCGTGATGGTGGCCTGCTCCCGGTGCTCCGCGAGGAGCGCCGCGGCCTCCGCCGCCGCGGCCCGCAGGCCCCCCAGGCGATCCCCAACCTGCGCGAACAGGGAGCGGGCTTCCGCCGCGTGTGCATAGGCACGCGGGAACTGTGCGGCATCGCTGGCCAGGCCGATCGCGCGCGCGTGGAGCGCGGCCTGCTCGGCCGGCTCCGTCGCGATCGTCAGCGCCTCCTCGACGTAGGTCAGGGCACCGATCAGATCGTGCAGGGCGCCCGCGCGATCCGCGGCAGCCCGAAGCGCCACGCGCGCCTGGGCCGCAAGTGCGTCTGCCTCGAGGCCCGCGCGGGCCGCCCGAAACGCGGCGAGGTAGTGCGTCGCGAGGACGCCAGCGATCTCCTCGTCGCCGAGCGACTCGAAGTAGCGCGCCGCTGCGACGTGCCTGGCCTGCCGGTCGCGCTTGGCGAGCGACTGGTAGGCCACCTCGCGGACGACGCCCTGCAGGAACCGGTACTGCCCTCGCTCCGCGGATCGCGGGTCCGCATCCAGGGTCAGCAGCTCGCGTCTCACAAGGCCGTCGACGATGCCCGCGATGGCCTCGGGCTGCAGGTGGGACACGCTCACCAGCGCCGGCAGCGAGAAGCTGACGCCGAGGATCGACGCGTCCGTCATCACGCTGCGCTCCTCGGGCGCGAGCGAGTCAAGGCGGGCCGCGATGAGCGCGTGCAGCGTCTCCGGGACGACGAGCTCGGGCACCGAGCCTGCGACCTCGTACAGCCGGCCGCTGGGGCGCAGGACGCCCCGATCGATGAGCATGCGCAGCGTCTCGACCGCGTACAGCGGGACGCCCTCCGCCCTCCCGACGATCCGCCGCAGGGCGTCGCCGGGCAGGTCCGGCACGAGGCCCCGGAGCAGTCGCTCCATCTCGGCGCTCGGCAGCGGATCGAGGTGGACGACCGTCGCACTGCGGACGCTTCGGCCCCAGGCCGGCCGGCGATCGAACAGCTCCGGCCGCGCCTCCGCCAGGACGAGGATGGGCGAGCTGCGGGCCCATGTGAGCACGTGCTCGATGAAGTCGAGGGTGCCCTGGTCCGCCCACTGGAGGTCCTGGAACACAAGGACGACCGGTGACTCGGCGGCGAGGCGTTCCAGCAGGGTCCGCCAGGCCGCGAACAGCTCGTCCCGCGATTCGCTCGGCAGCTCGTCGAGTCCCAGGAGCCCGAGCGCGCGCGGCTCGATCCAGTGCCGATCGGCCTCGTCCGGCAGGAACCGCATGAGCATGTCGCCCACCTTCTGGCGGGCGGCCTCCGCGTCGTCCGCGTCGCTCACCCCGGCACGGCCGCGAATCATCTCGGCCAGTGCCCAGTAGCTGATGCCCTCGCCGTACGAGGGCGAGCGCCCGACGAGCCAGAACACGCCCTCGACGACGCCATCGAGGTACTTCTCCAGCTCCCACATGAGCCGGGACTTGCCCATGCCCGCGAGGCCGAGGAGAGTCACGAGCCGTGGCTTGCCCTCGCGAGCGGTCGCGTGGAAGAGGTCCTTCAGCAGCCGCAGGTCGTCATCACGGCCAACAAACGGCGGCTCGAGAATGACCGCCCTGCCCTCACCACCGCGGAGGGCCACGACGTTCACCGCGCGCCACACGTGGGCCGGCGCTTCCTTGCCCTTGAGGGCGCGGTCGCCGGCATCCTCGAACTCGATCGCGCGCGACGCGGCGCGGTAGGTGGCATCGCCGACGAGCACGGTCCCCGGCTCGGCAGCGGACTGCACCCGCGACGCCGTGTTGACGAGGTCGCCCGCGATCATCCCCTGGCCTTCCGCCCCGATCGAGACCGCGGCCTCGCCAGTCAGGACGCCCGCCCGCGCCTGAAGCGGCTGCTCGGCGGAGGAGAGGCGCGGCACGGCGTTGACGAGCTCCATTGCCGCGCGGACGGCGCGTTCCGCGTCGTCCTCGTGGGCGGTGGGCGCTCCCCAGACGGCCATCACGGCATCGCCGATGAACTTCTCGATCACGCCACCGTGGCGGGCCATGATGTCCCGCGCGACCTCGTAGTAGCGCGTCAGGAGCTCGCGCGTGTCCTCCGCGTCGCGGCCCTCCGACGCGGTCGTGAAGCCAACGAGGTCGACGAAGACGACCGAGACGAGGCGGCGCTCGGCGAGCGGCTGGGAGGTCGTCGCCGGCGCCACGGTCTCCGAGGTGGGCGCTGCGCCCGCAGGTTCCGACAGGTTGTGGCCGCAGTTCATGCAGAACTTCGCACCGGGCTGGTTGACCGTGCCGCACACGGGGCAGCCGGTCGCGAGGCGCGTCCCGCACTGGACGCAGAAGCGCGCGTTGGCATCGTTGTCCGTGCCACAGGTCGGGCACGTGGTGAGGGCCATGTCGAACGGGAGGATACGGCGAGCGACCGGCATCCGGCGAGACCGGTGGTTGTATCCTCGCCTGCGGTGCGCACGCTCTCGCGAACCGTTCGATGACCATCGAGGCGCTGCTCCTGCGCGCGGTCCTGATCGCCGGCGGCTACCTTGCCGGCTCGATCCCGGTGGGCGTGCTCGTCGCGCGAGCAAGCGGCGGGCCCGACCCACGGACCGTCGGCTCTGGCCGGACGGGCGGCACGAACGCGCTGCGCGCGCTGGGTCGCAAATGGGCGGCGGTCGTCGTCGCCGGCGATCTCGGCAAGGGTGCGGTCCCCGTGCTGCTCACGCGCCTCGTCACCGGCGGCGACTCGACGGCCGAGGTGCTCGTGGCGGCAGCGGCGGTCGCCGGCTCCGTGCGCTCGGTCTTCCTCAACTTCAAGGGCGGCCGCGGCGTCGGGACCGGTGTCGGCACGATGCTCGTGATTCAGCCGCTCGCCGTCGTTCTCGCGGCGCCCGTTTTCTTCCTCGCGATCATCGCGACGCGCTACGTCTCGCTGGGGTCCCTGCTCGGTTCGGCGGCGATGTTCCCGGCGATGCTCCTCATCTGGGCCGTGGCATCAGGCTGGGTCGCGCCCGCCTACCTCGTCTGGGCGGCTGTCGGCCCGGTCCTGATCTGGCTCGCGCACGCGGACAACATCGACCGGCTCCTGCACGGCACGGAGCGCAAGTTCGACCTCGGGCTCCTCGGCGGCCGGCGCTCCGGCGGCGCCTGAGGCACACCGGGCACGAAAGCGCCCCCGCTGCGAGCTGGTCGCGGACGGGGGCGCTGTTGCGTTCGACCGCTCAGGGCTCGAGAGCGGTCGCGCGATTACCGGGCTGCACGCCTCACGGCGCCGCCGCGAAGAAGGCGTCCGACCCGCTGCGGCAGGCGCCTGCGAAGCAGGCAGTCTCGCGGAGATCGGTCCAATACGCCACGACATGGCCGTCGGCCGTTGCCGCGATGTTGGAGTAGTCGCCGATGAACGATGTCGCGTGCGGGAACGACGCGTTGAGCGTCCCCGCGAACCAGCGATCGCCCTGGGTCGGGTCGGAGGCGACCGTCGACACGGCGCTCGAGGTGAACGCCAGCGTCCCGGAGCCCGTCTCGGTCGCGACCGAGTAGTTGTACTTGTGGTTGGCCGCGTCGGCGCTGCGGTCGAAGAAGCCGATCCGGAGGATCCCGTTCGAGTCGTAGGCGCCCCACGGCAGGAACTGGTCACCGGCGAGGGTGAGCGCCACCGGGGCGGACCAGGTCGCGCCGCCGTTCGTGGACTGGCTCACCACGACATCCGAGTTCGTCGTCGCCGCGTACGGATCGGACGGCGCCGGGGTGGTGCTGTTCCGCATGTCGGACCAGACCACGGCGAGGTGCGCCGAGTTCGTCGGGTCCGTGGTGATGTTGCCGGCCGCCCACGACCGGAAGATGCTGTCCTGGTAGGTCTGGCGCCCGAGCGCGATCGGGTAGTCGGTCGCGCCGTCGATGACGGTGGCGACCTTGACCGGCGCGCCGAGCGCGAGGCCGGTCGTCGGGCTGACCTTGACGACCTCGTAGTCGTCGCGGCCGGTGGTGACATCGGTCGTGTTCAGGAACGCGACCGCGATCGAGTCGCCGGCCACGGTCGGGACGGCGACGAATGCCTGGGTCAGGCTGCCCGAGATCACGTGCGGCGTCGACCACGAAGCGCCGAAATCGTGGGTCACGGAGGCGTAGATCCGGGCGCTGACGAAGCTGCCCTTCTGGGCCTGGCGGAAGTCGCCGTAGACGACGATCGCGTTGCCGCTGCCCCACGCGGTGATGTACTCCTTGTCGAGCACGTCGCCGACGCTGGTGAAGATGCCGCTGCCCGACGCGACCTTGACCGAGGTCCAGGTCTTGCCACCGTCGCCCGAGTTGTCGACGAGGACGTCCGGCGATTGCGCGTTGGTCGGCCCGACGAAGCGGAAGCCGAGCGTCGCGTAGTAGGCGTGGCCGCTCGCGTCGAACGCCACGGACGGATCGCCCGTCGCCTGATACGTCGAGTTGAAGGAGATCGGGTACTCGGACCAGTGGGTGCCTCCGTCGAAGGTGACGTGCGCCCGTGAGAGCACCGTCTCCGTCACGTGGCCGCCCTTGTTGATCCCGAGCTGGTAGTCGTTCGCGCCGCCGATGATGTTGTTCCCATCGGTCGGGTTGACCGCGATCGACGTCTCGTTGTGCGGGCCCGGGGTGGCCTCGCAATCGGTGTTCGCGTTGGCACCCTGCGCGGGGCCGGTGCACAGCTTCTGGCCGGGTTTCAACGAGCCGGCGGTGCCGAAGACCGCGCTGGTGACCGGTGCCTGCGCATCGCTGACGTTGTGGCCGAAGGCGATCGGCTGGACGTTGGCTCCGTCGTTGCCCAGCACCGGGCCGCCGGCGCCCATCGCGAGGACGAGGAGGCCGGCACTCGCAACCAACGCGAGGATCCGGCGGGGCGCGCGCTTCGCGGGAATCATCAAGACGCCTCCATTGCTGTCCTGGCGTCCCGCGAACCCTGTGCGGGGCGCACCCAACCTGGCCGAAGTGGGGCCGGCCACTGAGTCGTACGCCTCGGAGGATAGGTCGGATCGCGATCCGTGCCCTCCGCATCGCCGACATCCGGTGCCCGCTGGCACCGCGACGGACACCGGGTCCGGGAGCCCATCCGCATGCAATGCGGCCGCCGCGTTCCGAGGCCTCGGCGACGCCTCCAGTGCGGTGCCTGGTGCCTACGCTCGATCGATGCTCGTCCCTCGCCCATGACGATCCTGATCTCGCTGTTCGGCTTCGCGGGCCGGTTCGCCGGAGACCTGTTGACGACGGCCCTCGGCTGGGCGAGCAGCCTGCTCTTCGGGCGGGTGCCGCGCTCGCACCAGGTCCTGCTCGTGCTGATGATGGCGTTCTCGTTCCTGTGGCTGGTCCTGGTGCTGGCGCTGCTGCTGCCCACGGTCGGGTCCTTCCTGCTGTCGGCGACGCCCCACCCGCCGTTCGTGGACCAGCAGCTCCTGGGGATGACGCTCCTGTATGGCGCGCTCCTGGTGCCGCTCGGCGTGGGGATCGCGGGGTACCTGGTGCCTGCGGAGGGCGAACGGCCGAGCGGGCTGGCGATGGTTCGGGATGTCCTCCGCGGCTACGCCCTGACCCCAGTCCTGAGCGGCATTCTCATCTTCCTCGCCGGCGTCGGCATCGTCCGGAAGATCCGCAGCCGGAGCCATGGCTGGTCGGACATCCACGTGCCGGTCGTGATGAAGCAGGGCGGCTACGACAAGGTGGTCGACGACCTCGTGGACGCGCTCCGGAGCGCCGGGCTCGAGGTCGCCGTTCGCGACGCGCCCCGCATGCTCAGCGCCCCGGCCGCGCTGCTGACCGCGGTCTCGGGCGAGAACGTCCGGAAGCTCCGGCCGGATCGGCTGATGGAGATCAGCGCCCGGGATCTCCGGATCGGCGTCTACCCGTCGGACATCGCGATCTCAGGGACGACCCGTAACCGGACGCGGGCGCGCGCCGCGATGCTGAGCCGGCTCACGACGAGCGCGGCACACCTGACGACCAGCGCCGAGGCGCAGAAGGTCGAGGACGCGATCGCGAAGGTCGCCACGACGGATGGCAACCTGCGCGCACGGCTCAGCTCGACCGCGCAGGCGCACCTGGACGAGATCGACGAGAAGCTCATCCACGCCCCGATCCCAACCGACGAATGGGACATCCTGTACCGCATCCGGCTCCAGGTCGAACGCGACCTCCTGATCGGGTCGAAGCCGGGAACCGAGTTCCCGGGCAGGGAGCAGCCTGCGAGGCTTCATGCTCCAGGGCAGTGACGGGAACCCGAGCCTGAATCCAGCGCGCTGGCCACGGCATCGAGCAGGAGGCCGTCTCGACCTGCCGGGCGGCGGTCGCCAGATGGGCCGTCGGAGCCCGACCTCAGCTTCGGTACAGGGTCCCGCTCCACGTCGAAGATCTGTAAACCTGCTTGAACGCGGACAACGAGCTCGAGGACGAGTTGATCCGGAAGTCACTGACGCCATCGGCCTGGTTGAACCAGACCACACACTTGATCGCCGAGTACTTGGGGATATCGGTGAGGTACGTCTGCGTGATCCAGGCGGCCTTGCTGCCGCCATTCTCGGTGCTGGCCATCTCCCCGATCATCATCGGCTTGCTGGCGGCGATCGCCATGATCTGCGTATAGGTCGACCCGAAGATGGTCGGAAAGGACTGCCACGCCGGTTGGCCGAGGTGCGGGTCGGTGCCCCAGTTGTAGCCGTCGAGGCACGTCCAATCGACGTACGATGAACCGGGGTACAGGTCGGCGAACGGGTACTCGTTGCCGTAGCGAACGTTCGGACACCATACCCACTTGACCTTGGTGGCGCCTTCCTGCGCGAAGATGTCGTGCAGGTGGCGCCAGGCGGCAATGAAGTCAGCCGCCGTGTTGCCGTTCACGCCGCGCCCCCACGGGTACCAATCGCCGTTCATCTCGTGCATCGGCCGCAGGTAGATGGTCTTGCCCCAGGTGGCGGCACCCCTGGCCCAGGCGCGCACGAACGAGTCCTGTGCTCCGGCGGCGATGCTCTTCAGGGTGCAGCTGCCGGTGCAGCTGTTGGGTTCCCACGTGATGACATGGGCAGCGCCCATGCTCGCGATCGCCTGCTCGTCGGACTGGTAGAACGGCCGGTTCCAGCTGACATAGGTGAGGTACACAGCGGGAGGGCCGCCGATCAGGTTCGCAACGTTGTGCAGCGCCGTCGAATCCCATGGTTGCCCGCTCCACACGCCGAGCGCGAGGTGGACGCCGGATGGCGGCGGTGTCGGTGTCGGCGTCGGCTTCGGTGTCGGCGTCGGTGTCGGCGCGGGCGTGACAGTCGGCCGCGGCGTCGGACTGGGAGTCGGCGTCGGAGCCGTCGTGGGGCCTGCCGTCGGGTTCGGGTTCTGAGTCGGATTGGGCGTCAGGTTCAGGTTCGGGCCGGCCGTCGGGTTGGAGATCAGGTTCGGGGCCGGCGACGGCGTCGGGCCGGTCAGCTCGAGCTGGGCCGGACCCAGGCTCGGCATGCTCACCGCCGTGAAGCTGCTCGGGTTGGGGAATGCGGTCGATGAAGAGACTGGGAGGCTCGACTCGAACGTGGGCGCGCTCCCGACATCCGCGACGATCCTGGAGACAGGTCCGCCGCCGATGAGGTTGTCCGACCCCGCGGACAGGTGGCGTGGCGCTGCCTGCGAAGACGCCATGACGAGGCCGACGACGAGGGTCAGCGTGGCGGCGATCGGGGCGGCCGTGCGCAGCAAGACAGTGCGGCGGCCAATGTGCGGGGCTGGTTGGTCGCGAGCGAGCATGGGTCTCCCACCAATTCGGCTTCCGCAACGCTGCGGACGCGGGGGACGGGGGGTCGGTTGTCGCCCTGCTGGTGGTGCAGGGATACGCAACATGGTCGCGTATCAGTCGCGCGGTGAACCATAACCCAGAATCCGGATCGACCCACCCGATGGTATGGCTCGACAGGAATCGAAAGACCCGAGGCGGCTGACGCCCCGGGTCTCCTGGTACTGGCTCTGGTTCCGCGGATCTTTGCGCGATCCGCGTGCCGAGAGGAGTGCTGAGTGGTGTAGGAGGTTCTGACTAGCCCCGCATCGTGCGGAAGCAGTCGGAGCAGTAGACGGGCTTGCCGCTCGTCGGGCGGAACGGGACCTTGGCCTCGTTGCCGCAGTTCGAACAGGTGGCGCTGAACATCTCCCGCGGGCCGCGGTCGTAGCCGCCGCCACCGCCGGAGCTGTAGCCACCGCCGGAGCTGTAGCCACCACCACCGCCGCCGTAGCTGCCGGCATCGCCGTAGCCCGACGAGTAGCCGGCGCCGCTGGACTGGCGGGCGGCCTTGCGGGCAGCTCGGTCAGTCGGGCAACGACGAGGCTCGGTGAAGCCACGCTGGGCGTAGAAATCCTGCTCGCTTGCGGTGAACACGAACTGCTGTCCGCAATCCGCACACGTCAGGGTCTTGTCGCTGTACAAAAGAACTCCTCTCGTCTGACCAGCCGCGATCCCCGCTCGGGTTCTCGCGTCAGCCGTGAGAGGAGTCCGGTTTCGAGGTGGTCTACGCGTATTCGCCGTCACGACCGTGCCGTGACATTGGGCGATGCGCAGGATAGGCCATTCTCAGGAACCTGCCTAGCCCCGAATTGACGAGCCTTCATCCGGGCTCGATCCAGTGCCGCGAACGCTCGACCGCGCGGTGCCAGCCGTGCAGCATCGATCGGCGCCGATCGTCCGATGTCGAGGGCTCGAAGCGGCGATCGATGGCCCGGTTCGCGGCGACGTCCGCAAGGGAATGCCAGTAGCCGACCGCGAGGCCGGCCAGGTACGCAGCGCCGAGGGCGGTCGTCTCGGCGACCACCGGCCGCTCGACCGGGATGCCGAGGAGATCGGCCTGGAGCTGGAGCAGCAGGTCGTTTGCCGCGGCGCCGCCATCGACCCGGAGGACGTCGATGCGCCCGGCGGCATCGGCCGCCATGGCATCGAGCACGTCGGCGACCTGGAACGCGATCGACTCCAGGGTCGCCCGGGCGATCTCGGCGCGGCCCGTGCCGCGCGTGAGGCCCACGATCGTGCCGCGTGCATCGGGATCCCAGTACGGCGCCCCGAGGCCGGTGAAGGCCGGGACGAGGTAGACGCCGCCGGTGTCGGCGACGGATGCCGTCAGCGCCTCCACGTCGCCGGAGCGCTCGATCGCGTGGAGTCCGTCGCGCAGCCACTGGACGGCGGATCCGGCCGAGAAGACCGAGCCCTCGAGCGCGTACGTCGCGGCGCCGTCCGGCTCCAGCTGCCAGCCGACCGTCGAGAGGAGGCCGTGCTCGGAGGTGCGCGGCTCGGCACCGGTGTTCAGCAGCAGGAACGCGCCGGTCCCGTAGGTGTTCTTCGCCTGCCCGGGGACGAAGCACGCCTGGCCGAAGGTGGCCGCCTGCTGGTCGCCGGCGAGGGCCGTGATCGGGATCGACCGACCGAAGAGCTCGGGCGCCGTGTGGCCGAACGCCCCGCATGTTGGCCGCGCCTCGGGCAGCACCGCGGCGGGCACGCCGATGAGCTCGAGCAGCTCCTGGTCCCACTCGAGCCGGTGGATGTCGAAGAGGAGCGTGCGGCTGGCGTTCGAGACATCGGTCGCGTGAACGGGGTCGGCGCCCGCCGTCCCTCCGGTCAGGCGCCACAGCAGGAATGCGTCGACGGTGCCGAAGGCCAGCTCCCCGCGCTCGGCACGGGAGCGAGCGCCGGGCACGGCGTCGAGGACGTGGGCGATCTTGGGCCCGCTGAAGTACGCGTCCAGGGGCAGTCCCGTCCGGGCACGGAAGAGCGGCTCGTGGCCGGCCGCTCGCAGGCGCTCGCACGCCGGCGCCGTGATCCGCGACTGCCACACGATCGCGTCGGCGATCGGCTCGCCGGTCGCGCGGTCCCAGACGATCGTCGTCTCGCGCTGATTGGTGATCCCGATCGCGGCGATGCGGTCGGCGCCGCCGACCTGGCCGACCACGTCCCGCGCGACGGTGAGCTGGCTCGACCAGATTGCCTCCGGGTCATGGGTGACGTGGCCAGGCGAGGGAAACTGCTGCTCGAATGGTTGCTGCGCGGCGGCAACCGGGCGCCCGTCCCGACCGAACGCGATCGCCCTCGACGATGTCGTGCCCTGATCGAGGGCGAGGATCAGCGGCTCTTCGCCCACGGCAGGCCGTACTCGCGTCGGGCCGTTTCCAGGTACCGCTCGACCTCGGCCGACTGTCGCGCGGCATCCCAACCGAGCTCGTCGCCGAGGACGGCGGCGACGCGCGGCGCGATCGAGGCACCGCGGTCCGGCAGCTCCTGGGCGAGCCGCATGCGCCGGGCGAGCACGTCGTCGATCGACAGCGCGAGCTCCTTGCGAGCGGCCCACGCGACCTCTGCCTGGAGGTGGTCGACGCCCTCGCCGAGCGGCGCGGCCAGGTCCAGCTCGTTGCCGAGCGCGACGACCTCCGGCGCCTCGCGGCCATACCGATCGGCGAGGCGGTGCGCGATCCGGCCCGGCCACGATGCGTTCGCCTGACCATGCGCCGCCGCCGCGTCGCGGAGCGGGCGCTCGAGGCTGGAGCCGACCTGTGCCAGCTCGTCGCGGGGGGCCGCGCCGACGAGCGGCAGCTCGGCGGTTGCCGACCTGCGCCGCCGCGCTTCGGTCCTGCCCAGCGAGGCATCGACGACGTCGCGGGCCATCACCCGGTAGGTCGTGTACTTGCCGCCGGAGATCCGGACGAGGCCGCTCGCATCAGCGGCAACCCGATGCTCGCGCGACGCCTTGACCGTCGAGCCGCCAGGGTCGCCCACGAGCGGCCGCATCCCCGCGTACGTCCCGACGATGTCGCCCTTCGTCAGGTCGATGTCGAGCTGGGCGTTGACGGTCGACAGCAGCTCGTCGACGTCATCCTCGGGTGCCGAGACGGCCTCCGGCGTGCGGCCGTCGGAGTGGTCTGTCGTGCCGATGATCCAGTGGCCCGGCCACGGGATGATGAACACGACACGGCCGGGAATCCGCAGCGTCAGCCCGCCCTGGGCCGGAAGTCGGTCGCGCCGGATCACGACGTGCGAGCCACGGCTCGGGACGAACGTGTCGCCGCCCTCGAGCGTGGCGAATCTCGCTTCCGGGTTCGCTGCCCAGACGCCGGTGGCGTCGATGACGCGCTCGGCGCGAATCTCGAACTCGTTCCCGCTGACGAGATCGCGGACACTGGCACCGATCAGCCGCTCGCCGTCGAGGAGCGGCTGCTGTGCGTGCACGCGCGTGGCCGCCACCGCGCCGCCGCGGAGCGCCGTCCGGAGCACCGCCAGGGCCAGGCGCGCATCGTCCTCGACTCCGTCGTGGTAGATGATCCCGCCGGCGAGGCCCTTCGGGCGCAGGTCGGGCGCGTAGTCGATCGCGCTCGACGGCCGGAGGTGCTTCGCGAAGCCGCCATCCCGCCGCGCGCCGAGCAGGTCGTACAGGAAGATGCCGCTCCCGTAGAACGCCTGGTGGAGCAGCGGGATCCCGTAGATCGGGAAGAGGAACGGCTCGAGGCGGACGAGGTGCGGCGCCAGCCGGAGCAGCCGCGCGCGCTCCTCGAGCGCCTCGTACACGAGCCCGAAATGGAGCTGCTCGAGGTAGCGCAGCCCGCCGTGGATGAGCCGCGAGCTCCGGCCCGACGTGCCGCTCGCGATGTCCCGCTGCTCGACCAGGGCCGCCCGCAGCCCGCGGCTGGTCGCGTCGAGGAGTGCCCCCACGCCCACGATCCCACCGCCGACGATCAGGACGTCGAACCGCTCCCCGGCGAGCGCCTCGAGCGCGTCCTTGCGCCACGGTGGGTCGGTCGTCACCTCAGGGCTCGGGCGGCCGGCGCGCGGCGATCCGCCAGAGCACGAGCCCGGTCGCGACGAGCAGTCCGATCACGATGATCGGCGTCTCGCGGAAGATGTCGCCGATTGCGGGCACGAAGGTCGCGAGCAGCTGGACGCCGAGCACCGCGCCAACGGCGACGGCAGCGACGATCAGCACCTCGCGCCAGCCGACATTCCGTCCGCCTCGTGCCGCCTCCGGGTCAGCCACGATCGGCCTCCTTCGGGATCCCGATCGGGGCGACGAGGACCTTGCCGGCGAGCGCGGCGCCGCGCTTCGTGCGCAGTCCGGTCTTCGGGCGGTGGAACGTCACCGTGAGGTCGGCGCGGACGACCGGCTGCGAGGCGTCGCCGGAGGTCAGGTCGACGCCGGTAGGCGTGTCCACGGCGACGATCGGCACCTTCGCGGCGCGAGCCTTGAGCACCACCTCGACGGCTGATCGGATCGGGTCACGCAGTTCGCCGGTCCCGCCGGTGCCGAGCAGGGCATCGACCACAATCGATGCCCTGTCGACGTCGCGCGCGAGCACCCGCAGATCGGCAGTGGAAGCGGCATGGATGCGCGTGACCCGTGGCTCTCGATCCAGGCGGTCCCAGTTGCGCCCCGCGTCCGGGGTGGACGGACGCGCCGCGCTCGACACCAGCACCGCCGCGACCTCGGCGCCCGCTCGCGCGAGGTACCGCGCGGCCACGAAGCCGTCGCCACCGTTGTTGCCGGGCCCGCACAGCACCAGAATCGCGCCCTTCTTCCAGCGCTCCGTCGCCTCGCCGATCGCCATGGTGGCGGCTGCGACCGCCGCGCCCGCGTGCTCCATCAGCCGCTGGCCGGGGATGCCGAGGGCCTGGGCGCGCTTGTCCGCGCCGGTCATTGCCTCCGACCCGATCGGCGATCGCGCGGCCGTGCCCGCCCAGCGTCGGCGCAAGGCCCGGAGATCGAGGCCCATCAGCGCG
Source organism: Candidatus Dormiibacterota bacterium (assembly GCA_035631615.1). Taxonomy (GTDB): domain Bacteria; phylum Chloroflexota; class Limnocylindria; order Limnocylindrales; family CSP1-4; genus UBA5189. Next base: position 27,845 of record DASQIK010000023.1, read on the forward strand.
GCGTCGTCGGCGGGGAGGGCATCGCCGGCGTGCTCCGGCGAGCGAGTCGAACCGGGGGTCGCGAGGGCGGGTGTCGGGGTCACGCCCGAAGCGTAGCCGAGGGGCCGAGGGGCTGAGGGCGCGGAAACCTAGAATCGGTCGGTGGACCGATCGGGCACGCTCCTGTACGACGCCGACTGCGGCCTGTGCATCGCCACCGCGAGGTGGCTCGGGAGGGCCGTACCCGCGCGGCGCCTCGGGCTCTTCGCGCTGCAGGATGTCGAGACCGAGCCGTCCATCGCCGCTCGGGTAGCAGGCATGCCGCTCACCGACCGCCTGCACTTCGTGCGCGCGGACGGGACCGTGCTCACCGGGGCCGCGGCGGCCCTGGCCGCCGGGCGGCTCGTCCCCGTCCTCGGGTTCTACGCGGCGTTGCTCGACCAGCCGATCGGGCACCTGGTGCTCGAGCCGCTCTACGACGAGATCGCAGCGCACCGACGGCAGATCGGGCGGCTGCTCGGGCTACCCGAGGTCTGCCCGCTCCCGACGCGCCCTCGCGATGCGGACTGGGGGCGACCCGACCCGACATCATGGCGCCAAGCGGGCCCGACCGTCGACGAGCTCGATCAGCCCCTCCGCCGCGAGCCGGCCCACCGATGACTCGACGGCGCGACGGTCGTGGACACCCATCGCGTCGATGAACTCGACCCATTCGCCGGCGTCCGCATCGCGAAGGCGATCGAGGATCCTGCCGCGCAGCCAGCGAGTCGTTGCCGGGAACGGCGGCGTGGCGGCACGCTTCGGAGCAGGCGCGACGTCCGGCATGTCCCGGCCGGCTGCGAAGCGGCACGCATCGGCAAGCGGGCACTCCCCGCAGCGCGGACTGATCGGGCGGCAGAAGGCGGCGCCGATGTCCATCAGCGCGTGCGTCCATGCAGCAGCGGCGTCCGCAGGGACGAGCTCGTCGGCCGCGGCCTGGATGTCGCGGGCGGGCAGCTCCCGCGCGAGGAACGCGCGGCTGACGACTCGCCGGATGTTGACGTCGAGCGCGGCGACGGGCCGGTTGAATGCCAATGCGAGGACGGCTCGCGCCGTATACGGCCCGATCCCGGGCAGGCGCTCGAGCGCGTCGAGGTCGTCGGGAACTCGGCCTCCATGCTCGTCGACGATCGCGATCGCGGCGGCACGCAGCGCGATCGCCCGGCGGTTGTAGCCGAGGCCGCGCCACGCACGGATCACGGTGGCGGGCGAAGCTCCAGCGAGCGAGCCCGGCGTCGGGAACTGCGCCATGAACCCGGTCCACGCCTCGGCGGCGCGCGCGGCCTGTGTCTGCTGTGCCATGACCTCGGAGACCAGGATCGCCCACGGGTCCGTCGTCCGACGAAACGCGAGATCGCGCCCGTTCGCCCCGTACCAATCGAGTGCGCTGGCCTGCATCGCCTCGACGAGCGCGGTCGGGAATCTTCGGGAGCGCATCAAGCCCGGAGCGTACTGCTCGCGCGACGCACAGACCTGTCATCGGTACCCGCGGGCACCAGCATCGGTCGCGTGCGCGCGGCGCGTGCAATCTCAAGAATGCGGGCACCATGCTGGCAAACGCCGTCGTTCCGACCAGCCCACGCGACGCGGAGGACCCGCCCTTGCCACGCTCGCTGCCGCGGCCCGCAGGCCTCATCTTCGACCTCGACGGAACGCTGGTCGACACGGTGTCCGCGCGGATCGCAGGCTGGGCCGAGGCGCTGGGCGAGGCCGGCGTTCCGTCGACCGCCGAGCAGATCGCGCCGATGATCGGGATGGATGGCAGGCGGCTCGCAAAGGTCGTGGCACAAGCCGCCGGCCGAACGCTCGGAGACCACGAGATCGAGGCCGTCGACAAGGCGGCCGGCGAGGCGTTCGACCAGCTCAATCGAGACCCGCGGCCGCTGGAGGGGGTCGGCGAGCTGCTTTCGGTGCTCGATGCGGCCGGGATCCCGTGGGTGATCGCGACGTCCAGTCGGAAGGAGCAGGTCACGCGCTCGGTGGCCGCGCTGGGGCTGGCAAGGCCGCCGAAGATCGTCGACGGCGGCCACGTCAAGCACGCGAAGCCCGCGCCGGACCTGCTGCTGCTGGCGGCGAAGGAGCTCGCTCTTGGGCCCGCCGCGTGCTGGGCCGTGGGGGATTCGACCTGGGACATGCGCGCCGCCGTCGCGGGCGGCATCACCGGTGTCGGGGTCACCGCGGGATCCGCAGTCAGTGCTCAGGTGCTCGTCGAAGCCGGCGCCGCTCTCGTGGTGGCGACGTGCCGCGACCTCATCGCGGAGCTGCGACTGGCCTGAGCTCGGCACGATGGTGCGCCCCGGCTTGCGGGTGCGTCTTCACCGGCTGAAATCGCCAACGGAGGTCGCCGGGTGACCTTTTCTGGCTGTCTCCGCGCATTTCCGGCAGCCGATCCTCGATCGGCAGGAGTCCCGTGCATGAGTCGGGCGCTGTCGAGCGTGCAAAGCGCCCGTTTCCGGCGGGTTCCGGCCGGTCGATTCGTCCAAGTGCTGGGCAATGCCCGGAAAAGGTCACCCGATGACCATCGCGAGGCAGTTCCGGGCAGCGGGCCGGCGCCCGAGACCGGGTCGGCTGCGAATGTTGTCCATGCGATCCTTTCCGGCGGTTCTCAGCCACGAGAACACTTGGGCCCGTTTTCGGGCGGGTCAGCGGCTGCGGGCCGCTATTCCGTCACCGGCCGAGGATCAAGGCCATGAGCAGGATCACCGCCGCCGAGCCGGCCACGACGGCGTCGAGCTGGGTCCACGCGACCGGGCGATAGGTGGTCCGTGGGCCGCTGCCGAAACCGCGCGCGTCCATCGCGATCGCGAGCTGGTCGGCGTGCCGAATCGCGCGCACGAGGAGTCCCACGAGCAGGCGCGGGTCCCACTCGCGGAGGCCGCGCAGGCGGCGCGCGCCGCGCAGGGTCGCGAGGTCCTCGACGATCTTCGGGACGGCCTGGTACGCCGCGAGCGCGCCGTAGGCAAACCGCGGCGAGACGCGCCCGAGCTGGACCATCGAGTCGATCAGCCGGGTCACGTCGGTGGTCAGCGTGAACACCGCGCCGATGCTCACGATCGCCGCGATCCGGGCGCCGAGCCCCGCCGCTGCCGCGACGGCCTCGGCGGTGACGCGCAGCGGCCCGATCCGGAACAGCTCCGTTGCAAGCGGGTCGGTGTTGTGACCCGAGAACAGCAGGTTCGTCACGGCGATCGCGACTGCGGCGACCGCGAATGGTGCGATCCGGCGGCCCAGCACGCCCTGGGGGATCGCCCCCAGCCAAACGCCCGAAGCGAGCGCCACGGCGAGCAGCGCCAGTGGCGGCCGGACGTCGACGGTCAGCCCCAGCCCGAGCAGCCAGACGATGGCGATCCCGAGCTTGACCAGCGGATTCGTCCGCCCGATGACGCTCTCCTGCTGCTCGGCTCCGACGTCCGGCACGAACAGCCACGCGCTCACGCGACGTCCTCGCGATCGTCGGCGACGACCCAGCCGTCCTCGAGCTCGACCCTCCGGTCCGTGGCATCGCGTACGAATCGCTCGTCGTGGGTCGCGGCCAGCATCGCGCTCCCCTGCCCGACCAGCTCGTCGAGCGCGGCGACAAGGGCCTCGTGGCCGCGCCGATCCTGGCCGTACGTCGGCTCGTCGAGCGCCAGCAGCAGCGGTCGGCGCGCGAGCCCCGTCACGAGCGAGAGCCGCCGCTGCTCGCCGCCGGAGAGCCGGTACGGGCTCGCGTCGCCGAATCGCTCGAGCGGCAGGCGGAGGCGGTCGCACAGCTCGTGCGCGTATCGAACCTGGTCGGCGTCGAGCCCGAGCTCGACCTCCTGGCGCACGGAATCGGCCAGGAACCCGAGCTCCGGATCCTGCACGACGTAGCCCGCCTGGCGCGTGAGCTCGAGGCTGGTCAGCCGCGACGGCGCGCGGCCGCCGAGGCGAATCTCGCCCGCGATCGGCTTCAGCAGCCCGAGCGCGAGGCGCAGCAGCGTCGTCTTGCCGCTCCCGTTCGGGCCGACGAGGGCAATGCGGTCGCCGGCGACGACCTGCAGATCGACCGAGCGCAGCACCGGCGTGCCCGGCTCGAACCCGAATCGGACGCCCTCGAGCTCGAGGATGGGAAACGTGCCAAGCGCGCCGGCAGGGTGCCGGACCGACCCGGCGGCGCCCACCGCCGGACCCGGCCCGCCTTCCGGCAGCCAGATGCCGGCGGCCTCGAGCCGCTTCCCGGACCTGCGGAGCACGTCCGCCGGAGCCCCGACGGCGATCGGGCGGCCGTCGTCGTCGAGCGCGAGAACGAGATCGGCGATCGGCCACGCAAGCGTGGCTCGATGCTCCACCAGGACGATCGTCGCCTCGCCCCGCGACTGCAGCTCGGTGAGGATCGCGAAGACCGCGGCCGCGCCGTACGGGTCGAGGCTCGCCGTCGGCTCGTCCAGGACGAGCAGCCCGGGCCTCGTCGCAAGGACGCCGGCGATCGCGACGCGTTGCTGCTCCCCGCCCGACAGGCGGGTCGAGCGGCGGCCCTCGAACCCCGTGAGCCCGACGGCTGCGAGCGCATCGGGTACGCGCGCTCGCATGGTCGCCATCGGCCAGGCGAGGTTCTCGAGCCCGAACGCGACGTCGTCCCCGACCCGCTCCATGACCAGCTGGCTGGCAGGGTCCTGGAGCACGATCCCGGCGCCGAGCCGGGCCGCCGTGATCGGGGCGGCGTCGATGCGCGAGCCGGCGTCAACGGCCCTGGACGCATCGTCACCGTCGAATCCTGCGAAGTCGGCACGTGCGACCTCCGTGTCGGACACGCGCAGCGAGCCCTCCCACGTCCCGGCGAACTGGCTCGGCAGGAGGCCGGCAAGGCCCCGCGCGATCGTGCTCTTGCCGGATCCGGACGGGCCGACGACGAGCAGCAGCTGCCCGGGCTCGACGGACAGCTCCAGATCCCGGAACGCCGGCCGCTCGGCGCCCGCGTACGTGAATCCCGCGCCCGAGGCGCGAATCGACGCCGGATGCGACCCCTTGGGGCCGGGGCGCGCTGACGCTCCGTCTGCGGTCGGGCCGCTCAGGCCGCTCGACTCCCGAAGCCGTCGAGGACGCCGGTCCTTCGAAGCGATCGCTCGAGCAGGTACGAGCCGCCCGCGACGATGAGCAGCGCCGAGACGGCCATCGCGACCGCCCGAATGAGCTGGAGGGTCATGTCGGCGTCGGCGTAGTAGAGGACCCAGTCGTGGATCCAGGCGGCGGCGGCGCTCGCAACCGCGGCGATCCCGAGCACCGGCAGCGACCAGTTGCGGTACAGCGTCATGGCGAAGATGAGCTCGGCCGCGGCGCCCTGGACGAACCCGGAGAGCAGGACGTCCGGGCCCCACGGGCTGCCGAAGATCGTCGACACGCCGGCGGCGACCATCTCGGCGAAGACGGCCGCACCCGGCTTCCGGACGATGACCGGCGCGAGCACGGCGGGAACGAGCCAGACGCCATAGATGAGGAACGCCTGCAGCGGTGGGATGGCGCCCGGCGCGATGACGGTCCAGATGAAGTTCCAGTAGGCGAACACGACACCGAACACGACCCCGATCACGGCGGTGACGAGGATGTCGCGGGTTCGCCAAGCCTCGGCGCGCACCGGGGTGCCGGCCGGGCGGGCTCGATCGAGGGTGGTCATGCTGTGTGCCTCTCCCCTGATGCAACGGACGCCGCGCTCCGAACGGAGAACGGCGTGCATCGAGGCTTGGGCCTGCTTCCTTCGCCGGTATGAGCCGGATCAGGTTCGGCGGGTCTGTGGTCTGGCCACACTCTCAGCGCGGACTGCGCTCCCCGGAGGCGATCTTCAGTTAGCGGGATGGTACCGCAGCCGCCGCTTGCAGCCGGCTGGCCTTCTCGCGGACCCAGCCGATGATGTCGGCGACGACCTGCGGCCCCTCGGGCTCGTTGTGGCTCTCGTGCCGCAGGTCCGGGTAGACGCGGCGGGTGACGCCCGGCCGGCCGTCGAGCAAGCGGCTCGAATCGGTGGGGACCAGGCGGTCCGCGCCACCATGGACCACGAGCGTCTGGATCGACAGCCGATCGAGCGCGGCCGCGACGCGCCGCTGCTCCGCGAAGGCGGCGTGCGCGAAGCGAACCGTCGTCTTGTGCTGGTTGAGCGGATCCGCGAAATACCTGGCGGAGACCGCGGGATCTCGCGCCAGGACCTCGCCCTTCAGCCGGTTCGAGAGCTGCATCCCCGGTGCCATGTGCCGCAGCGAGCTCACGAGGGCGCGCTGCCACACCGGGACCGTCGCGCCGATCGCGGGCGCCGACACCACGAGCAGGTCCGGCAGGGCGCGCCCGTCGAGCACGTAGCCGAGCGCGATCAGCCCGCCCAGCGAGTGCCCGTACAGCACCAGCGGACGCTTCGGCGCGATCGAGCGGACGGCGACGAGGCGCTCCTCGAGATCGTCGTGGAGCTGCGACCAGCGCTCCACCGAGGCCCGCGGCCCGCCGGACGCCCCGAACCCGCGCAGGTCGAACGCGTACGCGTCGATGCCCGCCCCCGCCAGCTGCGCGCCGACGTGCTCATAGCGGCCGGAGTGTTCGGCGAGGCCGTGCACGAGCAGCATCGAGGCCCACGGCTCGCCCGACGTCACCGGCCAGTGGCGGATCCGGAGCGCCGTGCCGTCGCGCGCTCCGACCTCATCGACCTGCGACACCGCGGTCATCGCCCGGAGCCTACGCCTACCATCGGCCGATGCACTGGCAGGAGGTCGGCGATCGCGTCTTCACGCGCCACTTCGACTTCCTCGACCAGCAGATCGGGGTCGTGCTCGGCGGTGACGAGGTCCTCGTCGTCGACACCCGAGCGACACCCGCTCACGCTCGCGAGATCGCGAACGACCTCCTCGAGCTGACCCGCAACCCGATCTCGATCGTCGTCGACACGCACTGGCACTGGGACCACGCGTTCGGCAACAACGCGTTCCGGCCGGCGCCGATCTGGGGCCACGTGCGAACCGCGGAGCGGCTGCGCAGCGAGGGTGACGCCCGCCGAATGGAGCTCATCCAGTACCTCCCGGACCTCACCGACGATCTGCGGGCCCTGGTGATCGACCCGCCGGACCACACCTTCACGGACCGCGCGACGATCGAGGTCGGCGGGCGGACGGTGGAGCTCGCGTTCCACGGCCGCGCCCACACGGATGCGGACATCTCCGTGTCCGTCCCGGACGCCGCCGTCCTGTTCGCCGGTGACCTCATCGAGAACGGCGCACCGCCGAGCTTCGGTGACGGCTACCCGATGTCCTGGCCGGCCGCGGTCGAGCAGCTGCTGCCACTCGCGACGGGCGCGGTGATACCTGGCCACGGCGCCGTCGGCGACCGGGCCTTCGTCGAATCACAGCTCGCCGCGTTCCGCGGCCTGGCCGACCTGGCGCGCGAGGTCCGGGACGGGAGCCTCGACATGGAGGCTGCCCTCGCTGGTTCCCCGTTCGGTCCGCAGACGCCGCGGGACGCCTTCGATCGCGCGCTGGCCGAGCTCAGGGGCGAGCTGGCCTAGCCGGACGCGCCTACGCGGCTGCCGTCGCGGTTGACCACGCCAGCGAGTCGCCCGTTGCCCGATCGAACAGGTGGAGCTTCTCCAGCGGCAGCTTGAGGTCGACGATGTCGCCCGGCTTGACCCGGTGCTCCGAGCTCACGACCGCCACGACGTCGGCGTCGTGCCCGCCAACCGACACGTGGAGCAACTCCTCGTCGCCGAGGAACTCGACGACGTTCGCCTTGGCGCGGATGGTGGCCGAGTTCGGGACCTCGCCGAGGTCCAGGTGCTCGGGCCGGAAGCCGGCCACGAGGTCCTTCGCGCCGGTGAGCCCGGATCGGTACCGGGTCGGGACCGGGAACGACATGCCGTCGCCGGACACGTTCGTGCCGTCAGCCGTCACGTTCACGAAGTTCATCGACGGGCTGCCGATGAAGCCCGCGACGAACAGCTTGGTCGGCTTGTCGTACAGGTCCTGCGGGGTGCCGACCTGCTGCAGCTCGCCCTTGTCCATCACCGCGATGCGCGTGCCCATCGTCATCGCCTCGACCTGATCGTGGGTGACGTACACGGTCGTGGTGCGCAGGCGCTGGTGGAGGAGCGCGATCTCGGCGCGGGTCTGGACGCGCAGCTTGGCGTCGAGGTTGGACAGCGGCTCGTCCATGAGGAACACCGCAGGCTCGCGCACGATTGCCCGGCCGAGCGCCACGCGCTGGCGCTGGCCGCCGGACAGCTCGCGCGGCTTCTTCTGCAGGTTCTCGAGGTTGAGGATCCGGGCGGCTTCCTTGACCCGCTCGTCGATCTGGGCCTTGGGCACCTTGCGGAGCTTGAGCCCGAAGGCCATGTTGTCGTAGATCGACATGTGCGGGTACAGCGCGTAGCTCTGGAAGACCATCGCGATGTCGCGATCCTTCGGGGCGACGTCGTTGACGACGCGGTCGCCGATCTTGAGCGCGCCCTCGGTGACCTCCTCGAGGCCGGCGATCATGCGCAGGCTGGTCGTCTTGCCGCAGCCGGATGGGCCGACGAGGACCATGAACTCCCCGTCACCGATCTCGAGGCTGAGGTCCTTGACCGCGGCGAACTCGCCGTAGCGCTTCCAGACGTGATCGAACGTCACGGTGGCCATACAGCAGCTCCCGCCCGGTGGTGGGGACACCGCGGGCCCTTGCATCTCGACGCGACCGAATCGCGCCGTCGACGGGCCCCGTACGAGTCACCGAGATTCCGGGACGCCGCAATCGTAGCAATCCGCGGGCCCGGCGCGGCCCCGCGGATTCCGCCTCAGGCTCCGATGCTGCTCGCGCAGGCGCGGCACTTGGTCGCGTCGATCGCGTTCGACTCCTTGCAGTACGGGCAGGTCTTCGTCGGCGCGGCCGGCGCGGCCTCCTCTTCCTTGATGAACAGCTTCGAGATCCGCCAGACGACGAACGCGATGATCACGAAGGCGATGATCGCGTTGATGAACAGGCCCAGCCGAATGTCGACCTCGGGCACGGCCTTGCCGGTCGCGTCAACGGTGGCGTCCTTCAGCTTGATCACGAACGTCGAGAAGTCGACCCCGCCAAGTAGGAGCCCGATCGGCGGCATGATGATGTCGTTCACGAGCGAGGTGACGACCGTGCCCAGCGCGGTGCCGATGATCACGCCGACAGCCAGCGCGAGGGCGTTGGTCTTGAGCAGAAAGCTCCGGAACTCTCCCATCACGGTGCGTCCCTCCGGTACCGGGCCTGGAAGCGCGAAGGTCGCGCGAGGCGGTGCCGCTGCATCGTAGACCCCGCGCACATCAGCCGATGCTTCGAACATCGAGCACGCGGCCCCAGTGGAAGAAGCGGACTGCAAGCAGGACGCCGAGTGCCGCTACGACGAGGATCGCCGCCGCCGCGATCGACGCGTCGAGATCGCCGCCCTGGAACTCCGAGTACACGACGAGCGGCAGCGTCTGCGTCCGGCCGACGACGTTACCGGCGAACATGATCGTCGCCCCGAACTCGCCGAGCGCCCGCGCCCAGGTCATCACCAGGCCGGCCGCGAGGGTCGGTCCGGCGAGCTGGGCGGTGACCGCCCAGAACAAGCGGCGCTCGCTGGCCCCGTCGACCCGCGCCGCGTCCTCCATGTCCCGGTCCACGCCCGCGATGCCCGCCTTCGCTGCCCGGACGAAGAATGGTGCGGAGACGAACGTCTGTGCGATGACGACGGCGATCGTGGTGAAAGCGATATCGATGCCGCTCGCCGCCAGCGCCCCGCCAAGCAGTCCTCGCCGGCCGAGCACGAGGAGGAGCGCGAGCCCCGCCACCGCCGGGGGCAGCACGATCGGGAGGTCCACGAACGCCTCGAGCAGCCACTTGCCGCGAAACGCCCGCCTCGCAAGCACCACCGCGAGCGGCAGACCAAGGGCGATGGTGAGAACGAGGCTCAGCGCGGTCGTGAGCAGGCTGAGCCCGAGAGCGCCGATCACCGCCGACGCCTCGCCGCCCGCGAACGCCGCGCCGCTGGCCACCGCCCGACCAACGAGGGTGAGGACCGGCAGCGCCAGGAACGCTGCAAACAGGATCGCGGGGACGAGGAGCGGCCCTCCGGTAGTTGCGCGGCCCAGGGGGGTCACGATCCGGGCGCCAGGAACCCGAAGGGCGCGAGGACCGCCTGGCCATCCGGACCGGCGAGCCACGACAGGAATGCCTGCGCCGCCGCCGCATTGGCGGAGGCCTTCACCACGACCCCGGCGTAGCTCGCGGGGACGTTCGCCGTCGCCGGGACGTCGATCGTCTTGACCTTGGTCGACGCCCTCGCGTCGGTCACGTAGACGATCGCCGCGTCACCCTGGCCGAGCTCGATCTTTGCCACGACAGCCTTGACGTTCTCCTCCATGGACACGACGTTCGCGTTGTAGGCGGCCACGAAGCCGGCCGGGTAGCCGGCCTCCCTGGCGAGGTTCGCGACGAGCATGGTCGCGTACTTCGTGATCGGCACCGTGGCGCCGGCGGCGATGACCTTGACGCCCATCCTGGCGAGGTCCTTTGGCGACGCGATCCCGGCCGGGTTGTCGGTGGGCACGATCACGGTGAGCTTGTTGCCGGCAAACACGACCGGCGCGCCGTTCGCCAGACCGGCGGTGACAAGCTTCGCCGGGTTCGTGGTGTCAGCCGAGAGGAAGATGTCGGCGGGCGCGCCCTGCTCGATCTTGGTCTCGAGCGCGGGCGACGAGTCGGTCGAGATCACGAGCGTCACGCCCGGGTTCGCCGCTTGGTAGGCGGTCTTCGCGGCGGCCAGGCCGCCGCTGAGCGAGGCGGCACCGAGAATCGTCAGCTCGACCGGCGCTAGGGTGGCCGTCTCGGTGGGTGCGGGTGACGCGCTGGTCGGCGGCGTCGCGCCGGTACCGCTGTCGGTGCACGCCGCGACCACGAGCACCACGGCGAGGATCGACGCGAGGCCGGCCCTCAAGCGCGGGGCTCCTTCTTCATCGCCTTCTCCACGATCACGTTGGTCGCCTTGACGACGCAGACCGCCTCGTCGCCGACCTGGAGCTGCAGCTCGTCGACCGCCTCGGCGGTCATGAGGCTGACCATCCGGTGCGGTCCCGCGATCACCTCCACCACCGCCGCGACGAGGTCCTTCTCGATGCGGGTGACGATCCCGGGGAAGCGGTTGCGTGCCGATCCGGACACGATCGACCGATCGACCGACTGGGCGCGCCGCTCGGCCAGGAGCCGGGTGATCTCGCCGATCGGCACCATGCGCTGGCCGCCGCTCGAGCGGATCGTTCGGAGCCGCCCGTCGCCTTCCCAGCGGCGCAGCGTCTCGACCGAGATCTGCAGCATCTCGGCGGCCTGGCCCATCCGGATGGTCGATTCGGGGCGAGTCGCGGTCAGGGTCATAGCGAGAAACAATCACCTCCAGAGCGTGGGAATCAGAGGGATTGTAGCCGAGAGTCCTCTAGATGCAGGTGGCCCTTCCGCAGGTCGGTCGCGGGGCTCCCGGCCGATCCTCGACCGCGGGAGGGTGCCGGGGTAAAATCCGCGGGCGCCGCTGGCGAGTGGCCAAACGGTAAGGCACCTGACTCTGGATCAGGGGATTGAAGGTTCGAATCCTTCCTCGCCAGCCAACTCCCCGATCACAAATCCTGCCGTCTGGCGGTGTCGGGCGGCAGCTAGGGAGGTCGCGACCTCGGCCGCCTCCAGGTCCGGACGCACGCACACGCCGAGTTGGTCGATCACGAACCCGATCGCCACCCACACGAGCGCGCGCGCCGCCATCGCCAACTCGCAGGCGACCTCACGGCGCTCGACAAGGGCCGTGTACCGCACGGGACATGCAGATCCCCTTCGCCGCCGATCGTCCGATCAAAGGACCGTGAGGTCCTTGGTGACCGACTTGTGCGCCCCGCCTTTGGAGCAGCTCACGGTTACCGGCCAGCTCCCGGCGGCCGTGCGGCTGCCGACCTTCCACGTCCACGAGGCGACGCCGGAGCTGCTCGCGTCTGTCGGCCCGAGGCCTGCGGCAGTCGACGGCCCTGACTTGTACTCGACGACGATGGTGCAGTAGGCGCCCGCACTGGTCTTGACCGCAGCGGTGGCGAGCGACCCAGGACTGATGGGCGAGGTCAGCGACGTGAACGCCAGCGCCAGGCTCGCCGGAGTTGGCTTCGGGGTCGGTTTCGGCGTCGGCACGGGTGTCGGCGCGACGGCAGGTTCGACAGTCGGTTCGGACAGCGGGGTCGAAGTCGCGCTGATCGCGAAAGGCGTTGGCTCTGCGGAGGAAGTTGTCGCAGCCTTGGTGGGCGCCGCGCTGCCGGGCGCGGCGGTCGGGGTCGCGAGGGCGGTCGCCGTGGTCTCGCTCCCGCGCGGCGAGAGGCCGCCGCCGATGGCGCCGAGCGTCACAAGCGCGGCGATGACGATGACGATCTTCTGGTTGCGGGACCCGGCTCGCCAGGCGTTCGCCAGCCAGTTCATCCATCCTCCCCGCCCTACATGTCGCCCCACCGAAATAACGGGTGCAACTCGGCCCACCCGCCGTGTTGGAGGTCGAGCACATACCGCCCCTCCATCCAGACCCGTTCGCCCGCGACGGGGAACGGCGGCGCCATTGGATCGGGATCAACCGCACAGGTCGACTCGGCGTCGAGCTGGGTCACGGACTTCACGCAAACCGGCTCGATGACAAGGTCACCCAGCTCCTCGCCCTGGTTCGCAGCCGTGAGGTAGTGGGTGTAAGCGGGGTCCAGGCGCAACAGCAGGTGCAGGTCCCCGTCGGCCTCCCTGCGCACCGCCTGGATGCTGCCGGTCACGTAGATGCATGACGCCACGACCTCGAGGCGGCTGGGGTTGTAGACGTGCTTGTCCTGATCGGTGGGCTGACACGCAACTGGCTGCGCGGTCGGGCGAGGGGTTGGTGCTGGAGCCTTGGTCGGCGATGTGGGAGCGGTCGCCGTCGTCGGCGTCGCCGTGTCGACGCCGTTTGTTGGGGCAGCGGTCTCGCCCGTGAACGTGCTCTGACTGCCGGGCTCAGTCGCGACAGCGGCCAACGGGACGGTCGGCGACGGGCCCTTTGCCCCGGCAGGCCCCTTGGCGGCGAACGTCACGGCGAGGACCGCGACCACGACCGCAACGATGACGAGGCGACTCGATGGCGACGGAAACCGCACCTTGGTCAGGTCACTCGGAGTCTCATTGGCCGCCCCTCCGGTCGCAGGATAGTGCCGGAGTCAGTCATGCGGCCGACCGGAGCCTCACGGACCGGGCGGCCACCCCTGTCGAGGCCCGAGCTACTTTCTGCGGCGGACGACGAACCAGGCCACGAACACCGAGACGAACACAGCGACCAGAGCGCCAATCGGCAAGTTGTCCATGCGATCAGCCTACTGCTACTGGCGTGGCCGCTTGTTCTGAACCTGCCCCAAGATGAAGACGGTCCATGCGGTGAAACCAGCGCGTCGCGCTGTGGCGATACCCTTCCGCCATGGCGCGGAACGCCGTGAAGCCCGCTGTTCCGAAGGAGATCCGAGCGCTCGCGGGCGAGGGGCGCGCCCACCTGGCCGAGGTTCGCGCGGCCGCGGCGGGCTGCCGAGCGTGCGACCTGTGGGCGCGTGCCACGCAGACCGTCCTCGGGACCGCCCGCCTCGTCGCCGACCTGCGATCGGGCGCACCGGCGGCGTAGCGCGAGCGGCGCAGTCATGGCGCGCATCGGCGGCGGCACGCGCATGCTGGCGACGCTCGCCGTCGGTGCCATCGCGGCCCTCGCCGTCGCGATTGCACTCTGGCCGGGAACCGGACCAAGGGCCACCCAGGCACCGACGGCGCCAATTGCGCTCGTGCCGACCTCTTCGCTGCCATCGGGGACGCCGGCACCGACCCTGCCCGCCGCTCCGACCCCCGGTCCGACGGCGAGCCCCGCGCCCGGGTCCCCGCATCCGCCCGCCATGCCCGCCTGTCCGTCCGAGACCAACCATTTTCCGACCGGCTTCGGCGCGTACCACACGTACGCCGGGCTCTGCCGAGCGGTGGTCGCGGCCGCCGCGGCGCATCCAGACATCGCGCGGCTCGAGTCGATCGGCACGAGCTGGGAGGGACGCCAGATTCTCGCGATGGAGATCGGCACGCACGTGGCCGATGGGTCTCATCCGCCGGGCGTGCTGTTCGACGGCGGCACCCACGGGCTCGAGCATCTGTCGGTCGAGATGCCGCTCGCGGTCATGGCCTGGCTCCTCGACGGCTACGGCAAGGACGCGACCGTCACCCGCCTCGTCCAGACGCGCGCCATCTTCCTCGTGTTCGACGTCAACCCGGACGGAGCCGCCTTCGACCTCGCGGGCGGGCGGTTCCACCAGTGGCGCAAGAACCGGCAGCCGAACGCCGACGGCTCGATCGGCACGGACCTCAATCGCAACTACGCCGACCACTGGGGCTGTTGCGGGCTGGTCAGCTCCACGCCACGAAGCTCGTACTACCGCGGCGCTGCGCCGTTCTCTGCGCCCGAGACCCGGGCCCTGCGCGACTTCATCGAAGCACACGTCTTCGACGGCCGCCAGGAGATCCGCGCCGCAATCACCTTCCACGCATCCGGGCGGCTGGTCCTGTGGCCGTACGGCTACACGCGGACGGCTATTCCCCACGGCATGAACCCGACCGACCACGACATCTTCGTCGCGCTCGCGAAGCATATGGCGAGCCTGAACGGCTACACGCCGGAGCAGGCGAGCTCGCTGTACATCGACAGCGGCACCGAGCGCGACTGGGACTACGGGGCCGAGGGCATCTTCGCCTTCACGTTCGAGCTCGGCACCGGCACGTACCAGCGGTCCAGCGTGATCGCGACCGAGACTGCCCGGAACCGATCGGCGGTCCTGTACCTGATCGAGATGGCCGGCTGCCCCGGCCGCGCGACCGTCACGACGGCGACCACCTGCGCCTGAGGCAGCCACCGGGTTCCGGCATCATGGCAGGGTCATGGCTGCCATTCCCGACCCGCTTGCGGCGATCCGCTGGGCGCCCGCGCGGCCGATCATGACCGTGGTCGGGTGTCACGCGGGGGGCGAGATCGGCAACGTGATCGTCGGCGGCGTGGAGGCGCCGCGCGGCGCGACCGTCTTCGAGCAGATGCAGGCGATGGCCGCCGACGACTCGGTGCGGAAGCTGCTCCTCCACGAGCCGCGCGGGAGCGTCGCGGTCCACTCGAACCTGGTCGTCCCGTCGACACGTCCGGACTGTGCCTTCGGCTACATCATCATGGAGCCGACCGAGTATCCGGCGATGTCCGGCTCGAACACGATCTGCGTCGCCACCGTCCTGCTCGAGACCGGCATGGTCGAGATGCGTGAGCCGGTCACGACCGTCCGCCTCGAGGCGCCCGGCGGCCCGATCGACGTCACCGCCGGCTGCCGCTCAGGCAAGGTGGAGTGGGTCGAGTTCGAGAACGTGCCGTGCTTCGCCACGCGCATCGACGCGCCGCTCGACGTCGACGGGCTCGGCACCCTCGCCGTCGACGTCGCGTTCGGGGGCATGTGGTACGCGATCGCGGATGCTCGGGCGCTCGGCTTCGCGCTCGAGCCGTCGGAGGCGCGCGACCTGTCCCGCGTCGGCGAGCTGATCCGCGTCGCGGCGCGCGAGCAGCTGCCGTGCGTCCACCCGATGAACCCGGCCATCGAGGGCGTGAGCATCGTCCAGATCGCGGAGCCGTGGCAGGGTGTCGGCGCTGTTTCGAAGAACGCCGTCGTGGTCGCACCGGGCAGGCTGGACCGATCGGCGACGGGCACGGGGCTGTCGGCGCGGATCGCGGCGCTCCACGAGCGCGGGCTGATGGGCGCGGGCGACTCGATGACCCATGCCTCGGTCATCGGCTCGCGGTTCGACGGGCGGATCGTGCGCGAGGTCGCTCTTGCCGGCACCAGGGCGATCGTGCCGGCGATCCGTGGCAGCGCCTGGATCACCGGTGTGACACAGGTCCTCGTCGACCCGACGGACCCGTTCCCCGAGGGCTACCTGCTGTCCGACACCTGGCCCGGGGACGACGTCCAGCGCTGACGCTCGGCGGCGGGCGATTCGCCGCCGGCGCCGACGGAAAGGAAGCAGCCCCGAAGCGCGCCGTCGCCGGGGGAACGACGTCGCAGCCTCGAGGCCTGCAACCGTGGATAACGAATCCCACGACGTGGCGTTAGGGCCCCGGTTCGAATTGGCACCGGGCGCGGTCACGAATCGGACATCCGGGGAGTGCCACAATCGCGCGGACGGAGGTGGCCATGGGCGAGCGGTTCGTGACCCGCGGGTTCGTCGGCCGGCGCGACGATGGCGCCGCGGGGCCGATGAGCGGCGACGAGCGTCGGAAGCGCACGCCGCCGGGCCAGTATCTGACCACCGACTTTCCCGTGCTTTCCGCGGGGCCGACGCCGCGAACCCCGCTCGATCGCTGGTCGCTCAGCGTCGGAGGCCTCGTCGCGAACCCGGTGACCTGGACGTGGGAGCAGCTCCTCGCGCTCCCGAACCGGGACTGGGTCGTCGACATCAGCTGCGTGACGAAATGGACTCACCTGGACATGCGCTGGAAGGGTGTGAGCGTCGATACGCTCCTGGAGGGCATCGAGCTCGACCCGAAGGCCGCCTTCGTCGTCGCGTACTCCGACGGCGGCTACACCACGAACCTGCCGCTCGCCGACGTCCTCAACAACCAGGCCTTCGTCGCGTGGGAGTACGACGGCAGGCCGCTCGCGCCGGAGCACGGCGGCCCCGCGCGGCTGGTCGTGCCGGGGCGCTATTTCTGGAAGAGCGCCAAGTGGGTACGCGGCCTGCGCATCCAGGCCAACGACGAGCCCGGCTTCTGGGAGTCCCTCGGGTACAACAACCGCGGCGACCAGTGGGCCGAGGAACGGTACTCGGGCGACTGATGCGACCCCATCGCCGCGCTGGCGCCTGTGCTCCGCGCTCACGCACCATGAGTGCGTTCGCTCTCGGTGCTCGTCGCCGCCTTGTGCTGCGGCCGCCTCAGCCCGCCCGAGTCGGGGCAGGCTGATGGCACTCGAATGGCAGTTGGCGACGGTCACGGCGGTGCGCGACGAGACGCCGTCGGTTCGATCCTTCACGCTGGGGCTGCCGGACTGGGCCGGCCATCGACCCGGCCAGCACGTTGACCTGCGGCTCACCGCCGCGGACGGCTACAGCGTCGAGCGCTCGTACTCGATCGCGTCCGAGCCGGAGCGGGCCGGTGAGGTCGACATCACGGTGGAGCGGATCCCGGGCGGCGAAGTTTCGCCGTTCCTGCACGAGGTCGTGGTACCCGGCGACCGGCTCGAGGTCCGCGGCCCGATCGGCGGCTATTTCGTCTGGGAGGCAGCGTTCGGCGGGCCGTTGCTCCTCGTCGCCGGCGGGTCGGGCGTCGTGCCACTGATGGCGATGGCGCGCCATCGGGCCCGGGCCGGCTCTCACGTGCCGGCGCGCCTCCTGGTCAGCTCGCGCGGACCCGATGAGATCATCTATCGCGCGGAGCTCGACGGGCTCGCGGCCGCGGGCGACGGCTTCGCGGTCGCGCACACGCTGACCCGCCAGCAGCCGCCGGACTGGACCGGCTACGCGCGCCGGATCGACGAGCAGATGCTGGCCGAGGTCGTCGAGCCGTTGGGAGCGGCGACCCGCGCCTACGCATGCGGGCCGACGGCCCTCGTCGAGACCGTGGCCAATGGGCTGGTCCGCCTTGGCCTCCCGCCTGATCGCATCCGGACCGAGCGCTTCGGCCCGACCGGGACCTGAGAGGACGATCGATGGAAGAGCGGATCGCGATGATGCGGGACGACCCGGCGGTCGATCTCACGGTCGACGGCAGCGGGGTGGGCGGCCTGCTCGCATCGGTGTTCGGGGGCGAGATGACCGCGGTACCGGGGCAGTGCGCCCACTGCAACACCGTCAGCGTCGTCGGGACGATGCGCGCGTACGTGCGCGGGCCCGGCGTCGTCCTTCGCTGCCCGGCCTGCGCCGAGGTCGTCATTCGACTCGCCCAGACGCCGAGCGCGACGATCGTCGATGTCAGCGGCGTGTCGTACCTGCGGATCGAGCGGACGGCCGGGACGTAGCGGCGCTACCAGCCGAACGAGCCCGGGCCGCCCTTGAACGGCCCGACGATCCTCGACGTCACCCAGCCGCCGTAGAAGTGGCCCGGCTGCGGCGCCGCGCGCTCGTCGCCGACCCACGCCTCGTCGACCGCCCACGCGTAGAACGCGAAGTGGCCGGCGATGGCATCGAAGCCGGGCAGCGGCACGTGGTACGACCAGGCCGCGTTCGGGATCACGCGGCCGCCGGGCGTCGAGATCGACCAGTAGCGCGCGTCACCCTTCCACTCGCAGGTCGTGGTCCGTTCCGCCGCGATCAGCAGGTCGCGCCGGACGTCACCGGGCGGCAGGTAGTAGACCGGCGCGCCCGCGGTCTCGAGCACGCGCAACGCGGACGTGGATGACGCCAGCTCGATCCCCTCGACCACCACCCGGATGCGCTCCGGCACGGGCTCGACGCGCGGCGGGCGCGGGTAGTCCCAGACCGATTCCTGGCCCGGTCCGGGCTCGATGCGCGGCGGCGAGGGCGAGGTCCCGGCCACGAACGACGCACCGTCCGGCGCGTTCTCGTAGTCCGTTGCCATGGCGTGCCCTCCTGTGGTGTCGGGGTCCACCCTACCCCGATCTCGCCGGGGCGGCTGCCGGCACCCCCCAGCTGGGCTCACGCCACTGGCTCGGCGGGCCGTCACGCTGGAGGCCGATCAGGCGGACCGCGGTCCACGCGCCGAACGCAGTCATCACGACCGACATCAGCGTGATCGCCCAGCCCGGGAAGTCGTCGATCTTGGGGCCGGGCAGGATCCGGTAGGGGGAGTTCGCCAGCACGTAGGCGAGGGTGAGGAAGAACATCGCGCTCAACGCGAAGAACGGCCGCCGGATCGATGGCTCGAGGACGGCCAACGGCGCGAGCAGCGCGATGGCGCCGTACAGGTAGCGCTCGTGGGCGCGCGTCGGCACGAAGTACAGCGTCAGGGCGATCAGCGACCCGACCGCCAGCAGCCCGATCAGGTCGCGCCGCCACCGGAGCAGCCACAGGCTGCCGGCGATCGCCGCGATCTCGAGCGTCGTCCCGAGGAAGAACCACCCCGCGTCGGAGTGGTTGAACCCGAACACGGCGCCCCAGGGATTGAACGCAAACCCGGATTCGACCTTGTACTGGGTGAAGGTCTTGCTCATGACCTCGAGGTAGCCCGCCGGCCCTAGGCCCAGCGGCAGCAGCACGACCGCGAAGGTGAGCAGCGCCGCGAACGCCACGAGCAGGAGCCGGCGGGGACCGTCCGGCGATCGGAGCCAGAACCCGGCAAGGCCGAGGAGGACGAATGCGGCGACGCCGAACTGCGGCTTGACGAGCCCCGCCAGCACGGCGAGAACGGCCGCCCAGGCAAACCTGCCCCGGGCTGCGACGACGATCGAGGCGACCATCGGCAGCGCACCCATGCCGTCGATCTGGCCCCACATCGGGCCGGTGAGGATCACGGCGGGATTGAGCAGGTAGAACGCGGCCGCGAGCGTGCCGGCGCGCTCTCGCCCGGCATGCGACCGGACGACCCAGAACAGCAGCGCGCCGAGGCCGAGGTCGAACGGGATCGAGAGGGTTCGGATCGCGACCATCAGGTCCGGCCGGTCCAGGAACACGCCCAGGGGCCACAGCAGGTACAGCATCGGGGGGTAGTTCGCGTCGCCGCCGTTCGCGTAGTAGCCCCCGAGCCCGTAGCGCGCCATCCCTTCCGCCCACTGAACGAACGCGGTGAGGTCGCCGTAGTGGCCCGGCCCGAAGAGGCCGGCGAAGCGGATCAGCGCCGCGAGCACCAGCAGCGGGATCAGCGAGCCCCGGCCATCGGCCGGCGCCGACCGCGCTTCAGCCGCAGGGGCGGTCATGCCGGCGGCGGAACGTCCGGCTTGTGCTCGCTCGGCTCCTGCTCGCGCCGGTACGGCACGTTCACGACGACCGTGTGCGGCCGCCCGAGGAGCGCCGCGCGGAGTCGCTTCGCGGACTGGTTGAACAGGATCCGCTCCCACCAGCTCTTGGCGACGTATTCGGGGACGACCACGAACGTGATCGGCGCCTGCTTGCCCTGTGGCGAACCGCGGTCGAGGACGTCGAGGTACGAGATCAGCGGCGCAACGAGGGCCCGATACGGCGATTCGACGATCACGAGCGGCACGTCCGGCAGCTGGCGCTCCCAGCGCTCGCGGATTGCCGCTGCCTTCTCCGGTTCATCGGAGATCAGGACGGCGGTGACACTGGCGTCGATCGAGCGACCGACGTTCACGGCCTGGATGACCGCGCGATTGATGGCCGGGATCGGGATGATGACCCGCTCCTCGCGAAGGGGGCCGGTGAACACCTTGCTCGGCGATACCGCCAGCTCGTTCGCCGAGGCCGCGTACTGCCGGCGAATGAACAGCATCATCGCCACGAGGAGCGGGATGAGGATCACCACGAGGTAGGCGCCGCCGAAGAACTTCTCGTACACGACGATGACCAGGACGACAGTCGTCAGGATCGCCCCGAAGCCGTTGATCAGCAGCCGAATGCGCCACTGGGGCGACCGGAGCCGGAGCCAGTGCCTCACCATCCCGGCCTGCGACAGCGAGAAGCAGACGAAGACGCCGACCGAGTACAGCGGGATGAGGAGCGTTGTCGTCCCGCCGAACACCGCCACCAGGCCCGCGGCCACCGCAGCCAGCAGCACGATCCCCCAGGAGTAGGCGAGGCGGTCGCCGCGGAACGCGAACTGGCGGGGCATGTAGCCGTCCTCCGCCAGGATCGCGGCGAGCCGGGGAAAGGCGTTGTAGGACGTGTTCGCGGCCAGGAACAGGATCAGCATCGTGGCGATCAGGAACAGCGCCTGCAGGATCGTGCCGTTGCCGTAGATCGCACCGGAGACCAGGGAGATGACCGACGGGAAGCCACCCACCGATGGCACGACGCCGTAGGCGTTGGCGACGATGGAGACGCCGATGAAGATGACCCCCAGGAGGGTCGCCATCGCCACCATCGTGAACGCGGCGTTGCGCGCCTCGGGCGGCTTGAACGCGGGTACGCCGTTCGCGATCGCCTCGACACCGGTCAGGGCGACCGAGCCGCTCGCGAATGACCGTAGGAGCAGGAACAACGTGAGCGCCCCAAGGCCGAACGCCTCGGGGTTCGACTGCTGGGGAACCGGGACCACACGGCCCGTGAGCATGTTGATGAAGCCGAAGCCCACGATCCCCAGGGCGAGGGTCACGAAGACGTATGTTGGGACGGCAAAGATGTTGCCGGACTCGCGGAGACCGCGCAGGTTCGCGATCGTGATCAGGCTGATCACGACGACGGCGATGAGGACCTTGTACTGCCCGGCCACCGGGACCAGCGAGGCCAGCTGATCGAGCGCGGAGGACGTGGACACGGCCACGGTCATCACGTAGTCGATCAGGAGTGCGGCGGCGGCGATCAGGCCGAGCAGGGGCGTCAGCTCCGATCGAGCCACGGCGTAGGCGCCGCCGCCATTCGGGAACGCGAGGCACACCTGCCGGTAGCTGATCGCGACGACGGCCAGGAGCAGCGCGATGGCAACCGAGACCCCGATCGAGGCGAACAGCGCCGTGGCGCCGGCGAGGATCAGGACCCGCAGGATCTCCTCGGTCGCGTACGCCGACGAGCTGATTGCGTCCGAGCTGAAGATCGCCAGCGCCTTCTTCTTCGAGAGGCGCTCCCCGATCTCCTCGTGCATCGAGAGCGGGCGGCCGAAGATGACCGCGCGCGCCTTCGCGATCCCACGACCGATCGGGGTCCGCGGGGCAGACGCCGCCTCCTTGGCAACGAGCGTGCCTTCTCCCGTGTACCGGAAGTAGGCGGAGTGGGGCCGCTCGACGCGGACGCGACGGTCGCCGAGCTTGCGACCCTTGAGCTGTCGCGGACCCTGCGTCACGGGTGAGGAGTTCGTTCCGGGTGCATCCGCAGAGGATCGCATGCGGGAGACAAGGCTGGTGCGGCCTCGCGGGTCATGTCCTGGGCTGGCGAGCCGCGCGGGAGCAGTCGGCGCACCGACCCTCGATTGACAGGTGGGCGATGTCGACCGCGAAGCCGCGCTTGGCGCGCAGGGCGTCGACGATCGGCCGAGCCTCCGCGGGATCGAGCTCCCAGCTCCGACCGCAGCTCGCGCAGACCAGATGGCCGTGGTCGGCTGCCGGGTTCACGTGGAACTCCTGGCGGCCCTCGCGCCCGTGGCTGTGGCTGACGAGGCCGATCTCCTCGAGCACGTCGAGCGTTCGATAGACCGTGGATGGCGTGGTCGTCGGATCGAGCGCCCGGCTTCGCTCGACGAGCTCGGCGCCCGTCACGTGGCCGTCGATGCTTGACAGGACCTCGAGGATGGCGCTCCGCTGCGGTGTCCAGCGCAGGCCGCGGGCCCGGAGGCCGCGGCGGACATCGGCCCAGCGCTCGGTCGTCACGAGCCACCGCCGAACAGCCACGCCTGGATCGACGGCAGCTTGTCCTGGAGGCCGAGCAGGAAGATCGAGCCGACGACGAGGCTGAAGGTGCCGGCCACGACGCCGATCGCGACGTACAGGCGCTGGCGAAAGCGGCTGGCGATGAAGCCGGTCGACGTGATGAGCACGACGATCGAGTTCGCGAGCAGCAGCCCGACGATGAACGCGGCCATCATCGGGAAGCCGAGGCCCCGGCTCGACGCGCCGCCGATGGCCGCGATCAGGAGCACCTGGGTGCCGGTCTCGGCACCGATGCCGTGGATCATCCCGACCCCGAACGCGGTCCGGATGCCATACGACGACATCTCGATCGGGTCGACGTGCTCATGCCCGTGCAGTCGCGCCTGGAATCGCCGCCACGCGTAGCGCACCGAGTCGAAGACGAGCATCCACCGGCTGCGCAGGCGGAACTCGACGCCGTGACGGGCGTACTGGTACAGCGACACGAAGACCCAGATGCCGAGGAACAGCAGGGTCGCGCCCACGACCGGCCCCATCACCTGGTCGACCCAGCCCGGCAGCACGGCGCCGAACAGCAGTGCGAGGGTGCCCAGCGCGGCGACGACCGCGGCGTGCCCGAGGGCGTACATCGAGCCGAGGAGCAGTGCGCGCCGTTGCTCAGGGACGAACTGGACGCGAGGCTCCGCGTCCGGATGCGAGTGGGGCGCCGGGTCCGATGCGGCCGGCTGCTCGTGGGCCGCGAGCTCGGCGGTGCCGCCGTGGTCGTGGCGATGCTCGATCTCGTGCTCGGCCGAGTGCTCGTGGACCGCCTCGTGACCGAGCTCGGCAGCGTCGGCGGTCGCGGTCGTCGAGGTCACGTCCGTGATCGCTGCGAGGTGATCCCAGTCGGACCCGTGCCGGAAGCCGAGCACGAGCGCGGTTGCGATCAGCCCGAGGGCGCCGGCATCGGCCATCCACCGATGATGTCGGTTAACGCAACAGGTTGCAACAACCGGGCGGGCGAATACGCATACGATCTTCGGGTGCAGCGCTTGACCCGACGCGATCTCGCCCGACTCGTCGCGATCGGCACCCCGTCCCTGGCGATCGCCAGCGTGATCGTGTGGATCCTCCAGGACAGGCTCGGCGTGCCCAATCCATCGGCCGTGTACATCGTCGCGGTCGTCGCGACGGCGTTCGCATCGGGGTCCGCGGGCGGCATCGTCGTCTCGATCGCGGCCTTCCTCCTGTACGACTTCTTCTTCACCGAGCCACGGTTCACCTTCTCGATCAGTGAACCCGCGGAATGGGTCGGGGTCCTGCTGCTGCTCTTCGTCGGCGTCGTCGTCGGCGAGCTCGCCGCGCTCCAGCGATCGCGGGCCGACGTCGCCCGGGCTCGGGAACGCGAGGCCCAGGCGCTGTTCAGGGTCAGCCGGGCCCTCGCGACCCGCGCGACGACGCCGGGCGTCCTGCCGGAGCTGACCGCCATCCTGCGGACAGAGGCGGGCATGAGCCGCGTCTGGATCGCGCTGGGCGCGGACGCGGCCGCCGAGCGTGTGGCCGCGGACACCGGCGACGGCGCCCGGCCGGCCGTGCCGGCGATCGTGTGCTCGCTCCGGCGCACGCCCGGCGATCAGCCGGCCCAGTGGGTCCGCCTGCGCCAGGCGTCCCCCAAGGCACGCGCCCAACCCGGGTTCGAGACGTACCGCGTGCGCGTGGAAGCGGGCAGCGTCACATTCGGTTCGATCTGGGCGCAACGAGATCGCGCCCTCGGGCTGCCGGGCCGCACCGAGACCCGCCTGTTAGCGGCGTCCGCTGACCAGCTCGGGCAGGCGCTCGCGCATGAGCGTCTCGAGGCAGATGCCCAGGCCGCCGAGATTGCCCGGCAGGCGGACGCGTTGAAATCGGCGCTGCTGCAGTCCGTGTCACACGACCTGCGGACGCCGCTGGCCACGATCCGCGCGGCCGCCGGCACCCTTCGCCCTGGGAGTGGCCTGAGCGTCGCGGACCAGGCCGAGAGTGCAGATGCCATCGATCGCGAGGTCGAGTACCTGAATCGCCTGGTGACCAACCTCCTCGACCTGAGCCGGATCGAGGCCGGGGCCCTGCGGGCGGAGCGCGACGTCTTCGAGCTCGAGGACCTCGTGGGACGCACGGTTGACCGCCTGCGGCCGAGGCTGGCGGGACATCCCATGGTCGTCTCGCTCGATGCGCCGTCCGTCGAGGTCGACGCGATCTTCGTCGACGAGGCCGTGACGAACGCCCTCGAGAACGCAATCAAGTACACGCCCGCCGATGCCGAGATCCGGCTCGGCGCGACGGCGATCGGCGGCGAGCCCTTCGTCAGGCTCACGATCGAGGATGGCGGGCCGGGTGTGCCCGAGGAGCACCTCGAGCGCGTCTTCGAGAAGTTCTACCGCGTGCCCAGCGTCAGGCGCAGCTCGCGTTCCGGCACCGGCATCGGCCTTGCGGTCGTGCGTGGGCTCGTCGAGGCGATGGGCGGCAGGGTCGCCGCCCGGCGGAGCGCGCTTGGCGGCCTCGCGCTCGACCTCGATCTGCCGGTCGCGAGCGCCGCGACCGACACCCACGCCGCGTAGGTTCCATGGCGAGGACCTCGGCCGGCCTACCGCCAGGCCCGACCATCCTGATCGTCGAGGACGATGATGAGACCCGCCGGGCAGTCGCGAGGGACCTGGGCACCCGCGGCTTTCGGGTCGAGGAGGCCGCCGACGGGAAGACCGCGCTCCGGCGCTGGGAGATCCGCCGCCCAGACCTGGTGCTGCTCGATCTTGGACTGCCTGATGTCGACGGCCTCCAGGTCATCCGTCGCATCCGTCGCGACTCCGCCACGACGCCAATCGTGATCCTGTCCGGCCACTACGACGAGCGCGAGAAGGTCGTGGCGCTCGAGCAGGGCGCCGACGACTACGTGACGAAGCCGTTCGGCGTCGACGAGCTCAACGCCCGCCTACGCGTCGCGTTGCGGCACGCCGTCGGGCCTGCGGCGGACGCCGGCGGCCGGATCACCGTCGGCCCGCTCGAGTTCGACGGCCCGCGGCACGAGGTGCGGGTCAGCGGGGCGCCAGTGGTGCTGACGCCGCGGGAGTTCGAAATCCTGCGCGTCCTGCTCGCAAATCCGGGCCGGCTCATCACCAAGGGCCGGCTGCTGCGAACGGTGTGGGGCGCCGCCTACCAGGACGAGGACAGCTACGTGTACGTGCACGTCAGCCAGCTGCGCCGCAAGCTCGCCGCAGCGGACCCCGGCGGGCTGCTGCGCGACCTGATCGTGACCGAGCCGGGTGTCGGATATCGCATCCGCGACGAGAAGGCTCTTCGACCTTAGGCGATCTTTAGGCCCGCAGGCGCGTTCCGGGCGTTCCCCTCTTGGACCCCGGTGCGAGAGTCCGGACATGAACAGGTTCGAGATCAGCGCCGAGCGCCGCGCCCTGCGCACGCTCGACTACGAGCTGGAGCTCGTTCGGGGCGCGATCGATCTTGTTGCCTCGGGCGGCGCGCCCCGCGTCCGCCTCGCGAGCCTCTCGTTCGGCGAGCAGCTCCTCGAGCCGGCGCGGCTGATGGCGATCAGCGCCGGCGTCCGCATCATCCCTGCCTGGACGTCCGACGAGGGCGGGGCGAGCATCACCGTGGAGCCACTCGTCGATGCCTGACGCGCCTGGCGGAGTCCTGATCGTCGAGGACGACGAGAGCCTGCGGCGAATCCTCGCCCGGCATCTCCGGAGCCACGGCTATCACGTGCACGAGGCCGCATCCGCCGAGGAAGCCGTGAGCCTCCTCGACGGCGGCGTCCGCCCGGGTGTCGTGATCCTCGACCTCAACCTGCCCGGCGACAACGGCTGGGACCTGCTCCGCGGCCCCGCGCTTGCCGCAGCCGGCTCGCCCGCAGTCGTGGTGGCCAGCGCCATCACCGTCAGCCCGCGCCGGCTGGCCGAGTTCAACGTGGCCGGCTACCTGCCCAAGCCATTCCCCATCGAGACGCTCGTGGCGACCGTCGAGCGCCTTCTCAGCGGCGTCGGGAGCACCCAGGAGTCATGACGGACCTGCTCATCGCAATCATCGGGTTGGTGTGCGTGCTCGCGCTCGCGGGCTACCTCGCGCTGTGCGAGTGGGTGCGCGAATGAACCTCCTCGATCTCATCGCGGGATTGGCCGCCGCGTTCTCGTTCGTGTACCTCCTGTGGGCGCTGCTCCGCCCGGAGGACTTCTAGATGTCGATCTCGGAGCTCCTGACGCTCGTGGCGCTGGCGCTTGCGATCCTCGTGGCCACTCCGGTCCTTGGCCGGTACATCTTCCGGGTCATGGAGGGCGAGCGGACGCTCCTCAGCCCCGTGCTCCTCCCGGTCGAGCGCCTCGTCTACCGCGCCTGCGGCGTGGACGCAGCGGCCGAGCAGGGTTGGAAGGGCTATACGGTCTCCGTGCTGGCGATGGCGGTCGTCGCGATCGTTCTGGGGTACATCGTGCTCCGCCTGCAGGATGTGCTGCCGCTCAACCAGGGTGGCATTCCCCCGATGACGCCCGACCTCGCCTTCAACACGTCCGTCAGCTTCGAGACCAACACGAACTGGCAGAACTACTCCGGCGAATCGGGCGCGACGTACCTCACGCAGGCCGGCATGCTTGCGGTGCGCAACTTCACCTCGGCGGCGACGGGGCTGGCCGTTGCGATCGCCCTCATTCGCGGCCTCACCCGCCGCAGCACGAAGACCCTCGGCAACTACTGGGTCGACCTTACGCGCGGGATCCTGTACATCCTCCTCCCGATCTCCGTCATCGGAGCGCTGGTGCTCGTCTGGCAGGGCGTTCCGCAGACGTGGAACCCGACCCAGGTCGTCACGACGCTCCAGGGCGCGACGCAGAACATCGCCCTCGGGCCGATCGCCTCGCAGGAGTGGATCAAGGAGCTCGGCAACAACGGCGGCGGCTTCATGAACGCCAACTCCGCCCACCCATTCGAGAACCCTACGGGCCTCACCAACTGGCTCGAGATGTTCGCCCTCCTGGCCGCGTCCTTCGCGCTGACCTACACCTTCGGGAGGTACGCGGGCAACCAGCGCCAGGGCTGGACCATCTTCGCGGCGATGGCCGGGATTCTCGTCGTCGGCGCCGTCGTCGCGATGACATCCGAGCACGCCGGCAATCCGCTCTTCGCGCCGGGCGTCGACACCGCTGGGCTCGGCAACATGGAAGGCAAGGAAACGCGCTTCGGCTCGGCCATCGGCGGCCTGTTCATGGCAATCACCACTGGCACCAGCACGGGCGCGATCAACATGTGGCACGACAGTGCCCAGCCGATCGCCGGCCTCGTCCCCATGTTCAACATCGAGCTCGGCGAGATCACGCCCGGCGGCATTGGCGCCGGCATCTACGGAATGCTCGTGATCGGGGCGATCCTGGCGGTGTTCATCGCCGGCCTCATGGTCGGGCGGACCCCGGAGTTCCTCGGCAAGAAGGTCGAGAGCTACGAGATCAAGATGGCGATGATCACGGCGCTCGTGCTGGGCGCCAGCATCCTGGGCTTCACCGCGTTGGCGAGCGTCCTGCCGGACGGCCTCAAGGGCCCCTTGAATACCGGTCCGCATGGCTTCAGCGAGATCCTGTACGCGTACTCCAGCCAGACCGGGAACAACGGGTCC
Organism: Candidatus Dormiibacterota bacterium; assembly: GCA_035631615.1. Taxonomy (GTDB): domain Bacteria; phylum Chloroflexota; class Limnocylindria; order Limnocylindrales; family CSP1-4; genus UBA5189. The sequence continues at coordinate 55,937 of DASQIK010000023.1, forward strand.
GCCTTCGCGGGCCTGACCGGCAACACGCCCTTCTACAACATCACGGGCGGCCTGGCCATGCTCATCGGCCGGTACGGGATGATCGTGCCGATCCTCGCCCTGGCCGGCTCGATGGCGGTAAAGCGGCGGGTCGCGCCTTCGCTCGGCACGTTCCCGACCACCGGTGTCCTGTGGACCGTCCTGCTCGTCGGCGTCGTCGTCATCGTCGGTGCGCTGACGTTCTTCCCGGCGCTCGCCCTCGGGCCGATCGTCGAACAGCTCATCCAGAACGCCGGAAAGGTATTCGGATCATGACCAGCCTCACGGTCGACCTTGGTCGCGGCACGCGCCGCTTCCAGCGCTTCGTCACCCTCCGCGGCTCGAAGCCCGGTGGCGGCGAGCCGCCACGGCCGCGTGGCGTCCTCGATCCGGACCTCCTCCGAGCTGCCCTCCCCGAGGCATTCCGGAAGCTCGACCCGCGCAAGCTGATCAAGAACCCGGTGATGTTCGTCGTCGAGATCACCGCGGTCCTGGTCACCCTGATCGCGATCGCCAATGCCACCGGCATCCAGACGACGACCGGCGCCGCCGGACTCGGCTTCCAGGTCCAGATCGCCGTCTGGCTGTGGTTCACGGTCCTGTTCGCGACGTATGCCGAGGCGGTCGCCGAGGCCCGCGGCCGCGCGCAGGCGGCCACGCTCCGCAAGACCCGCTCGGAGACCACGGCCCATCGCCGTCGTGCCGACGGGACCATGGAGAACGTCGGCTCTTCGGAGCTCCGCCGCGGGGACACCATCGTGGTCGAGCAGAACGAGACGATCGCCGGCGATGGCGACGTGATCGAGGGCATCGGCTTCGTCAACGAGGCCGCGATCACCGGCGAGTCCGCACCGGTCCTCAAGGAGCCGGGCACGGACATCCGCAGCTCCGTGACCGGCGGCACGACGCTCGTCAGCGACCGGCTCGTCATTCGCGTGACCGCCGACCCTGGCGAGACGTTCCTCGACCGGATGATCGCCCTCGTCGAGGGCGCCAAGCGCCAGCGGACCCCGAACGAGATCGCCCTGGCCATCCTCCTCGCCGGCCTCACGATCATCTTCCTCATGGCGGTCGTGACGCTGCGCCCGTTCGGCGGCTTCGCCGGGACGGTCGTCGACACGGTCGCGCTCGTCGCCCTCCTGGTGTGCCTCATCCCGACTACGATCGGCGGCCTGCTGTCCGCGATCGGCATTGCCGGCATGGACCGCGTTGCGCGGTTCAACGTGCTCGCCATGAGCGGCCGCGCGGTCGAGGCGTCCGGTGACGTGGACGTGATCCTGCTCGACAAGACCGGCACGATCACCTATGGGAATCGCCTCGCATCGTCGATCGTCGCGGCGCCGGGTGTCACCGAAGCCGAGGCCGTCACCGCGGCCCTGGTGGCCTCCATCCAGGACGAGACGCCGGAGGGGCGCTCGATCGTGGAGCTTGCCCGTGAGCGTCTCGCCGAGCTCGGCCAGCCGGCCGGCAAGGATGACGCCGCCGGGTTCGACGCCCTCTCGGCAACCATCGCCGAGGAGATCGCGTTCAAGGCTGAGACACGGACGAGCGGCGTGAGGACGACTACAGGCGAGTTGGTCCTCAAGGGCGCGGTGGACGCCATCGCGGAGGCGCTCGACGGCCCCATGCCGGCCGAGCTGCTCGCGGCCGCCGACGCCAGCGCGGACGCCGGGGCGACCCCGCTCGCCATCCGCCGCGACGGGGCGCCGATCGGGCTCATCGAGCTCAAGGACACCGTCAAGGAAGGCCTCGTCGTGCGGTTCGCAGAGTTCCGCAAGATGGGCATCCGCACCGTGATGATCACCGGCGACAACCCGCGGACAGCGGCGACGATCGCGAAGGAAGCCGGGGTGGACGACTTCATCGCCCAGGCCACGCCGGAGAACAAGATCGCGTTCATCCGAGCCCAGCAGGCCGACGGCCACCTCGTCGCGATGACCGGGGACGGCACCAACGACGCCCCGGCGCTCGCCCAGTCCGACGTCGGGCTGGCGATGAACAGCGGAACCTCGGCGGCGAAGGAGGCGGCCAACATGGTCGACCTCGACTCGGATCCGACGAAGCTGCTCGAGGTCATCGCCATCGGCAAGCAGCTGCTCATCACCCGCGGCTCGATCACCACGTTCTCGATCGCGAACGACGTGGCGAAGTATTTCGCGATCGTCCCGGCAATGTTCGTGACGGTCTATCCGCAGCTGAACGCCCTGAACATCATGGGTCTCGCTACCCCCCAGAGCGCCATCCTCTCGGCGGTGATCTTCAACGCCTTGATCATCATTGCGCTCATCCCGCTCGCCCTTCGTGGCGTGTCCTTCAAGCCTGCGCCGGCGAGCGTCCTGCTTCAGCGCAACCTCCTCATCTACGGCCTCGGTGGGATCGTCGCCCCGTTCCTCGGGATCAAGCTGATCGATCTCATCGTGTCCGCCCTCCACCTCGCATAGGACTCCTTCGATGACGACCTTCCTTCGCAACCGGCTCTGGCCGGCGTTCGCGCTCCTGGTGGTCCTCACGCTGATCACCGGGGTCATCTACCCAGCCCTCGTGACCGCGGTCGCCCAGATCGCCTTCCCGAGGCAGGCCAACGGGTCGTTCATCGTGACCGCGGACGGTCGAACCATCGGGTCGAGCCTGATCGGCCAGGCCTTCAGCGACCCGAAGTACTTCTGGGGCCGCCCATCCGCGGCCGGCAAGGGCTACGACGCAAGCGGCTCGGCGGGCACGAACCTCGGCCCGACCGACGCCCGCCTCGTCGGTTTCATCCCGGGCGTGAACACCGTGGGCCTTGACGGCTCGAAGTCGGCAACGAACCCGTTTGCGACCCCGGCCGACCCGTTCTGCGTGCCGACCGATGCGAATGGCAATCCCGTCCTCAGCCCGGCCAGCGATACGGCCTACGCGAAGAACCCGGATGGGACGTATGCCTGCTACTCGAACACCATTCCGGAGCGGGCGATCGCCTGGCGCCAGGCAAACGGGCTCCCGGCGAACGCAAGTGTCCCGGTGGACGTGATCACGACGTCTGCCTCTGGCCTCGACCCGGACATCAGCCCCGCTGGGGCAGATTCCCAGGTCGCACGCGTCGCACACGCCCGCAATATGTCCGAGGCCGACGTCCGCGCGGCCGTCGCGCGCCACACGGAACAGCCGACGTTCGGGTTCCTCGGTGAGCCGCGGGTCAACGTCCTGCTGCTCAACCTCGATCTCGACGGCCTGCTGCAACACTGAGGGCACTGCCGTGATCCCCGATCCCGAGCGCGATGCACTCGACGTCCGCCCGTCGGCGGACGAGATGCTGGCTCGCGTCCAGGAGGAAGGCGGCGCCGGCGGGCGGGGACGGCTACGCGTCTACCTGGGCATGGCTCCGGGGGTCGGCAAGACGTGGAAGATGCTCGAGGAGGGCCATCGCCGCCTCGCCCGCGGCACCGATCTCGCGGTCGGGTTCGTCGAGGCGCACGGGCGGCCGAGGACGGCCGAGCTCCTCGACGGCCTCGAGCTCGTTCCCCGCCGGCACATCGAATACCGCGGCGTCGTGATCGAGGAGATGGACACGGACGCGATCCTGGAGCGCAATCCGACCGTGGCGCTCGTCGATGAGCTGGCCCACACCAACGTCCCGGGGTCCGCGCGAGCGAAGCGTTGGGAGGATGTCGAGGTCCTCCGCGATGCCGGCATCCACGTCGTGAGCACGATGAACGTCCAGCACCTCGAGAGCGTCGCCGACGCAGTCGCGACGATCACCGGCGCACCGGTCAACGAGCGGCTCCCGGACGACGTGCTCCTAGGCGCCGATGAGATCGAGCTCGTGGACATGAGCCCGCACGCCCTGCGCCAGCGGATGAAGCACGGGAACGTGTACCCGCCCGACCGCGTCGCAGTCGCGCTCGAGAAGTTTTTCACCGAGGCCAACCTGACGGCCCTCCGCGAGCTGGCCCTTCGCTTCGTCGCCGAACGCGTCGAGGGCCAGCTGGAGGGCAGCATTGCGGGGCAGCAGCTGCCCCTCGTCACCGAGCGCGTCGTCGTCCTCGTCGACGGGAGCCCTGCGTCCCTCCGGGCCATCCGGCGCGGCGCCCGGCTGGCGGGCGCGATCCATGCGGCGCTCGTCGCGGTCGTGATCGAGACGCCGGCCCTGGAGCGGCAGCCCTTCGACGAGCGACGAAACCTCCAGGAGGTGATCGACGACGCCGTCGATCTCGGGGCAGACATCGTCAGGGTGGAGGCGACCGACGTCGTCGCTGGACTCGAGCAGGTCGCGAAGGCCCGCCGTGCGACCCATCTCGTGCTGCCGCATCGGCCGGCCGGCGGGCTGCGTCGCGTGCTCGAACGGCCGGTCCTCGATCGCCTGATCGAGCGGCTGCCGGAGGTCGAGATCCACCTCGTCGGCCCGACGGCGCGAGGCACCTAGCCAGGTGGCCGGCGCCACATGACCGATCGCGAACCTGGCACCGGTTCGCGGGGCCTGCGTGGGCGGCGGATCGGCGACCGGCGGGTCCGGGTGGCACGGCCGCATACCACCTACTTCCGGTACGTCGCGCCGGGGATCCTGAGCGCCAAGCCCGCCGCGACGGCGCCGACGAGACCGATCGATCGGCTGATCGCAGGGACGCGCCATGCGCTGTTCGGGCGCGCGCTCGCCTCCGAGCAGGAGATCGAGGAGCGCCTGCCGATCTGGAAGGCGCTGGCGACGTTCTCCAGCGACAACCTCTCCTCGGTGGCCTACGCCACCGAGGCGATCATGTTCACGCTCCTCGCCGCCGGAACCGGCGCGTTCTGGCTGGTGATGCCGATCTCCGGCCTGATCATCACGATCTTCATCATCATCGTGATCAGCTACCGCCAGACGATCCGGGCCTACCCGAGTGGCGGCGGCAGCTACATCGTCGCGAAGGACAACCTCGGCACGCCGCCCGCGCTGCTCGCCGCTGCGGCGCTGCTGACCGACTACGTGCTCACCGTCTCGGTGAGCGTGGCTGCCGGGATCGCGGCGATCCTGTCGGCCTTTCCGGGCCAGCTCGACAGCCTGCGCGTCCCACTCTGCGTCGGCGCGATCGTCTTCGTGACGCTGATCAATCTGCGCGGCGTCCGCGAGAGCGGCACCGTCTTCGCGCTGCCGACCTATCTCTTCCTGGCGACGACCCTCGCCCTGATCGCGATCGGCATCGGCCGAACGCTGCTGGGCGATACGCCGCATGTGACCGGGGTCACGACGTTCACCACGCCGGTAGAGGGGCTCGGCGTGCTGCTGCTCATGCGCGCCTTCGCCGACGGCTGCAGCGCGATCACCGGCGTGGAAGCCGTCTCGAACGGGGTGCCCGCGTTCAAGCCGCCGGAGTGGCGCAACGCCCGGACCACGCTGACGATCATGGGCGTCCTGGTCGCCGTGATGTTCCTCGGTCTCTCCTACCTGGCCGGCGTGGTCGGTGCGCAGCCGTCGCACACCGAGACGATCATCTCCCAGATCGGACGGTCGGTGTACGGCACGGGCCCGATCTACTACGTCTTCCAGCTCGCGACGACCGGCATCCTCGTGCTCGCCGCGAACACGAGCTACGCCGACTTCCCGCGCCTCTCCTCGATCCTGGCGCGGGACGGCTTCATGCCCCACCGGTTCGCGTTCCGCGGCGAGCGCCTGTCGTTCAACGCGGGGATCATCGTGCTGGCGATCTCGGCGATCGCCGTGGTCGTCGCGTTCGGCGGGTTCGTCGACGCCCTGATCCCGCTGTACGCCATCGGCGTGTTCACCTCGATCACCCTGTCACAGGCAGGCATGGTCCGGCACTGGCTGCGGATCCGCGAACCCGGTTGGCGGCGAAGCGCCCTGATCAACGGCGTCGGTGCGGTCTCGACCGGGATCGTCTCGATCATCTTCGCGGTCGCGAAGTTCGCGCTCGGTGCCTGGCTGATCATCGTGATCATCCCGATCCTCGTGGCCCTGATGCTGTTCGTGCAGCGCCAATACGAGCGGCGACGCCTGGAGACCCTGGTCCGACCGGAAGCGATCATCGGCGCGCCGAGCCGGCGGCAGCACGTGGTCGTGCCCGTGCCGGAGGTGACCCGCGAGGTGGTCCAGGCGATCAAGTTCGGTCGGACGATGTCGAACGACGTCGCGGCGGTCCATATCACCGACGATCTCGAGCGGGGCGAGGCGCTGCGGGCGCGGTTCGAGCGCCAGATCCCGGACGTCCCGTTCGTGGTCATCGAGTCGCCGTACCGGCAGCTCGTGACCCCGCTGATCCGGTACCTGGACTTCGTGGCCGGTCAGGCGGAGGAGGACATCGTGGTCGTGCTTCTGCCTGAATACGTCCCCCGCCACTTCTGGGAGCGCTACCTCTACAACGACAACGGCGAGCGGATCCGCGACGGGCTGCTCGGCAGGGCAAACATCCTGATCGCCGAGGTCCCGTACCGCCGCGAGAAGTGACCTCAGACCCGTAGGCGCCCGTTGGCGCGCATGACCTCCACGAGCCGGTCGTGCGGCAGCCGGTTGGCGGTGATGCCGTCGCGTCCGGTCATCGTCTCCGCGGCGACGAGGGCGTTGACGATGGCCTCCTCCGTCGCCTCGACGGTCGCCTCGATGAGCGGGTCGAGGGCGCGATCGACGAGGCCGCGGATCGCGATGACGCCGTCGCCGTCGGCGTCGTGCTCGGTGGCGGGCATGCCGCGATTGCCTGTCGAGAAGCACAGGAACAGGTCGCCCGAGGTGGTCGAGCCGAGGCCGCCGGTTCGCGCCACGCCGAGCGGCGCCCGGCGCGCGAGTCGGGCGCACTGGTGGGGCATCAGGGGCGCGTTCGTCGCGACGATGCCGATGATCGAGCCGGCGCCCGGGCCGCGGTCGGCGGGGGCACGGCGTTCGGCGCCGTACGGCGACGCGACCTCGGAGGTGGGAATCGCCGCTCCGACCGGCACGCCGTCGATGCGCAGCAGCTCGCGCCGGCCGTAGTTGGCCTGGACGAGCACCCCCACGGTCCAGCCGCCGAGCTCGGTGGCGATTCGTCGCGACGCGGTCCCGATGCCGCCCTTGAACTCGTGGCAGATCATGCCCGTCCCGCCGCCGACGTTGCCCTCATCGACATGTCCGCCGCTCGCCCCCGCGAGCGCGGCCAGGACGTGCTCGCGTCGCACGTGGTCACCCGCGATGTCGTTCAGCAGGCCGTCCCACGTCTCGCCGGCGACCGGCAGGGTCCAATGAACCGCGTCCGGCTCGTGCGACGCGGCCGCCGAGGCGACGAGCGCGTCGCGCACCGTGCCGACCTGGTTCGTGTTCGTGATCCCGATCGGGCCGGTGAGGAGGCCCGCCTCCCGGATCCACTCGAGGCCGGTCAGCTCGCCGTTGCCGTTCAGCGTGGCGGCGCCCGCGAAGAGCGGCTCCACCCAGACGTCGCCGTCGTGGGGCAGGATCACGGTCACCCCGGTCCGGACGGGACCCGTGCCCATCACGAGCCGGCCGTCGCCGGAGATCAGCGTCGTGTGGCCGACACGGACCCCAGCGACGTCGGTGATCGCATTGTGCGGGCCGGGCTGGCCCTCGCCGATGACGATGCCGAGGTCGCGGGCGCGCGTGTGCACCGCGGGTTCTCAGTCGGCCTGGGTCGTCGACACGATGTCGACGCCGTCGATGTGCGAGATGTCGTCGATCGCCGCTGCGATCGTGCTCGCGTTGCGGCCGCGGACGGTCACGTCGGCCTGGTAGCTGTCCTGTGCGAGGCGCTGCGTCGCAATCTGGCCGATCTCGAGCTTGTGGAGCACCAGGACCTCGGACACCTGGCCGAGCGAGTCGACCCGCTTCATCGCCAGCCGCAGCTGCGACTCGGGGATGCTCGTGCCGTGCAGCCGATCCGCGATGGCGTTGATCGGCCACAGGCTGACCAGGATCACGGCCGCCGCGACCGCACCGATCACGTATTCGCCGGCGCCCGTGGCCATGCCCACCGCGGAGGTCGCCCACAGGCTCGCAGCCGTCGTCAGGCCGCGGATGACGATGCCGTCCTTGAGGATCGCGCCCGCGCCGAGGAAGCCGATGCCCGACACGATCTGGGCCGCGATGCGCGTCGGGTCGACCGGCCCCGCCCCGGTCGCCTTGTCGAGGAAGCCGTCGATCGAGAGCACCGTGAACAGCGCCGATCCGAGGGCCACCAGCATGTGGGTCCGCAGCCCGGCCGGGTGGCCGTGGATCTCCCGCTCGAACCCGATCGCGAGGCCCAGCCCGGCGGCCACGAGCAGCCGCACCGAGAGGTCCACCTGGAGCGCCACGTCGATCATCGCGGAAGGGTACTCGCGGCGATCCCCGGAGCGCGGGTCGCGCCGTCACGCTCGGTGCATGATGAGCGCGTCGAGCAATGCTCCCCCGCACCAGAGGAAGGCAGCGATGACCGCTCCGAGCGAAGCAGCCACGTCCACGCCGCGCGGCAGGCGAGTGCGACGACCGCCCAGCCTCCACCCCGTCAACCGGGCGATACTCGACGAGGCGCCGCTCGGCGCGCGGATCGCCGATGCCGTGACCGGCTTCATGGGCAGCTGGAAGTTCATCATCGTCCAGACAGTCATCGTCTTCATCTGGATCGGCGCGAACGTATACCTGCTGAGCATCCCATTCGATCCGTACCCGTTCATCCTCCTGAACCTGGCCTTCTCGACGCAGGCGGCCTATGCCGCCCCGCTGATCCTCCTCGCCGGGAACCGGCAGGCGCTTCGCGATCGCCTGACGCTCGAGCACACGGCGTCCGAGGCGGACATCGAGGAACGGCAGAACGTCGAGCTCCTGAAGGGCAACAAGGAGCTGTCGGAGAGCAACCAGGCGATTCTCAAGCAGGTCGAGTCGCTCGAGCAGCGCATCCTGGACCTCGAAACGAACATTCTCGCCCGCCTCGACGGCAAGCCGCAGGCGTAGGCCCGACGCCGCCCTTCGCCGATGCTCGCGCCAGTCAGCGTGCCGTCATGGAGCCGCGCCTAGGCTTGCGCTCATGAGGAGCTTTGGGCCCGGCTCGCGCCTGGCGTTCGCGGGGGCCGTCGCGATCGGCGCGGCCCTCGCCACCGGGGAGCTGCTGGCCGGCGTCCTTCCGGACGTGCCGTCGCCGCTCGTCGCGGTCGCGCAGTTCATCGTCGACGTCCAGCCCGCCGGCGCGAAGGAGATCGTGGTCGGGCTGTTCGGAACCTCCGACAAGCTCGCGTTCCAGGTGTTCATCGTGCTGGTCGCGCTGGTCGTCGGCGCCCTCCTGGGGCGGGTGGCCTCGAAGCGGCCGGACGTCGCCGCTGCAGTCGTTGTTGCCTTCGTCGCCGCCGGCTTTGCCGCGTCCCTGCGCCTCCCGGCGGCGAGCGCTGTGCTCGTTGCCTCCGCCGCGGCCGTCGAGGCGCTGGTCGGGATCTTCGTCCTGCGCCGGCTCGTTGCCCTGGCGATCGAGCCCGCCACGCCAGGCCGCGTGGTTCGCCCTCCGCAGCCGGCCGACGGCCGGCCGCGAGTCGAGGGCCAGCAACGTGGGGCCAATGCGGCGCGGCGCGGCTCCATGCCGGATTGGAGCCGCCGGGCGCTGCTCCAGGCAGGGGGTGCCATCGCCATCGGCTCCGTGTTCGCCGGCGCCATCGGCCGGATGCTCCTCGCGCAGACGCGCGGTCCTGCCCCGGCTGCCGGCGACATCCCGGTCGCCCCGCAGCCCGTCTCGCTGCCGCCCGGCGCGGACATCGCGACGGCGGACCTGACCACCGCGGGCCTGACCCCGATCGTGGAGCCGAACACCCTCTTCTATCGCATCGACACTGCGCTCATCGTGCCGAACGTCGACCGGGCGACGTGGAAGCTGCGCATCTTCGGGCTCGTGGACCGCGAGATCACGCTGACCTACGACGAGCTCGTTGCGCTCCCGATCATCGAGCAGTACGTGACCATCGCGTGCGTCTCGAACGAGGTCGGCGGGAATCTCGTCGGCAACGCGAAGTGGACCGGCGTCCCGCTCCGGACGGTGCTCGACCTGGCCGGGGTCCAGTCGACCTCGGACCAGCTCGTCGGCCGATCCGTCGACGGGTTCACCGTCGGCATGCCCGTCGAGTGGGTGATGGACCAGTCCAGGGTCCCGATGATCGCGGTCGGGATGAACGGCGCTCCGCTGCCGCCCGAGCACGGCTACCCGGCGCGGCTCATCGTCCCGGGCCTGTACGGCTACGTCTCCGCCACGAAGTGGGTGACCGAGCTGGAGCTGACCACGTTCGACCGGTTCCAGGCGTTCTGGGTGCCGCGCGGCTGGGCCCAGAAGGCGCCGATCCTGACCCAGTCGCGGATCGATGTCCCGCAGTCGGGCGCGACCGTCAAGGCCGGCCATGTGGCGGTCGCCGGCGTCGCCTGGGCGCCGGACCGCGGCATCACGCGCGTCGAGGTCAGCGTCGATGGCGGCGACTGGTCGCCGACGAAGCTGTCCACGCCGATCTCGAAGGCGACCTGGGTCCAGTGGCTGTACGACTGGACCGCGTCGCCCGGCACCCATGTCATCGAGGTCCGGGCGACCGACGGCACCGGCGACGTCCAGACAGACCAGCAGACGCCACCCGCGCCCGATGGCGCCCGCGGCCACCACCAGGTCCAGGTCTCGGTGGCCTGACCGACCCCGGCCGACCTTCGCGGTACGATCGCCGCATGCCACGTCGCCTCTTCGTCTTCGAGCTTCCGGACCGGTTCGCCACGGGCACCATCGGCGAGCCCGGCAACCGGGCGTTCTTCCTGCAGGCTCGCGAGGGCAGGCGGGTGATCAGCGTCGGGCTGGAGAAGGCCCAGGTAGCGGTGCTCGCCGAGCGCCTCGGCAGGCTGCTCGTGGAGCTCGACAAGCGCGGCATCGTCAAGGACCCGCCGACGCCGATCGAGCCGGACGAGAAGCCCCTCGACGAGCCGCTCAACGAGGCGTTCCGGGCGACGACCCTGACGCTCGGCTGGGACGTCGACGCCGAGCAGGTCCTGATCGAGGCCCGCGCCCCCGGCGAGGACGACGACGCCGAGGCGGAATCGGAGGCGGAGGGCATCGTCGAGCTCGAGGACGATGACGACGAGGACGGGCCGGACCTCCTGCGGGTGCGCCTGACCGCGGATGCGGCGCGGACGTTCGTCGAGCGCGCGTTCCGGGTCATCCGGTCAGGACGGCCGCCGTGCCCGCTGTGCGGGAACCCGCTCGATGCGACCGGCCACATCTGCCCGCGCAAGAACGGCCACTACGTCAACTGAGCCCGCGGCGCCCCAGGCAACGCTCGATCGCCTGCGAACCGGCGAGCTCGAGGTCCTCGGCGGGCTGATCGGCTCGTCGAACAACGCGATGGTGGTCCGGGTCTGGCCGGCAGGCACCGCGTCGGAGGCGTTCGGCGGCGAGCTCGTCGAGGGCGATCTCCTCGCGGTCTGGAAGCCGACGATCGGCGAGCGGCCGCTCTTCGACTTCCCGATCGGAACCCTGACCCGGCGCGAGGTTGCCGCCTATCTCGTCTCGGAGGCGGTCGGCTGGGGCATCGTGCCGCCGACGCTCCTGCGCGACGGTCCATATGGCGAGGGCATGCTCCAGCACTGGATCGACACGGATCCCGAGGCCGACGTCGTGGACATGGTCAACGGCGATGACCCACGGCTGCGCCGGGTCGCGGTTCTGGACGCGATCCTCAACAACACCGACCGCAAGGCCGGTCATCTGCTGCCGATCGCGGGCGGCCACCTCCATGCCGTCGACCACGGGGTGACGTTCTCGGCAGAGCCGAAGCTCCGAACCGTGCTGTGGGCGTGGGAGGGCGAGCCGTTCGACGCCGAGGAGATTGCGGGTCTCACGCGGGTGCGCGACGCGCTCGGCACCGCCGCGGCGCCGGGGCCGCTGGCCGCCGCGCTCGGCGAGCTGCTGCTCGTCGACGAGATCGAGGCCACGCGAGCGAGAATCGGCGATCTCCTCGCGTCGGGTCGTTTCCCGAGCCCGAATCCCGAGTGGCCGGCGATCCCCTGGCCCCCGTACTGAGGCCTCGCGTCCTGCGGCCCGGGTCGGGATGCTCCGCTGCTGTCTGGCCCGTCGAGGCTGGTGACTCGTGAGCGAGTCACTCGACGAACGACGCCAGCCGCGTCGCACCGAATCGCATCCGCATTGCCTCGCAGCTCTTGGTAGCTCCACAGACGAGTCAACCTGGCCCTGAGCGCTCGGCGAAGGGCGGTTCCGATTGCGATGGTCGACGATTGACTCGAATTCGATGCGGCCAGGTGGTGCGACCGCCGCTCGAGGTCGACGCCTGGACCAGATTGCGCGTGGATCGGTGCTGCACCATGGGCGCGTGGCGGACCACGCGCTCGCGATCGACGTCGGGACACAGAGCGTCCGGGCGATCCTGTTCGACCCGTCCGGGAACCTCGTCGCGATGGGCCGGGTGGCGATCGAGCCGTACGTCTCGCCGCAGCCCGGTTGGGCCGAGCAGGACCCCGAGGTCTGGTGGACGGCGATCGGCGAGGCGTGCCGGCGCCTGTGGGCCCAGCCGGGCGCCGATGCGAGCGCGGTGGCGGGCGTCGCGCTCACGACGCAGCGGGTCACGCTCGTCGTCGCCGACGAGGCAGGCACGCCGCTTCGCCCCGCGATCGTCTGGCTGGACCAGCGCCGCACCGCGGGGCTCAAGCCGCTCGGCGGCTTCTGGGGCGCGGCGTTCCGGGTCACCGGCGTTCGCGAGACCGTCGCCCGGTTCCAGGCCGACGCGGAGGCGAACTGGATCGAGCGGTTCGAGCCTGCCGTCTGGAAGCGCATCCGCCGCTACGGCGTGCTGTCGTCGTGGCTCACCGCGCGACTCACCGGCGAGTGGGTCGACTCGACGGCGAGCCAGGTCGGCTATCTCCCGTTCGACTTCAAGCACAGCCGTTGGGCCGGCCGGCTCGACTGGAAATGGCAGGTCGCCCCGTTCGAGCGCTCGTGGCTGCCGGCGTTGGTGCCGCCGACCGGGCGGCTCGGCGACCTGACGGCCGCCGCGGGCGAGCACCTGGGCGTCGCGGCGGCGACGCCGCTGATCGCCGCCGCCGGCGACAAGCAGTGCGAGGCGCTCGGTGCGGGCGCGGTCCAGCCGGATGTGGCTGCGCTGTCGTTCGGGACGACGGCGTCCCTCGGAACGACCCACCGCCGCTACATCGAGGCGATCCCGCTGGTCCCGCCCTACCCCGCGGCGATCCCGGACGCCTGGTTCGTCGAGCTCCAGGTGCTGCGCGGGTTCTGGATGGTCGAGTGGTTCAAGCGCGAGTTCGGTGCGTCGGAGATCAACCGGGCGGCCGGCCTCGACATCCCGCCCGAGGCCCTGTTCGAGGAGCTGCTCCAGGCGTCCTCGCCCGGATCGATGGGCCTGCTGCTCCAGCCGTACTGGATGCCCGGCGTCCGCTACCCGGGCCCGGAGGCGAAGGGCGCCGTGATCGGGTTCGGCGACGTCCACGGCCGCGCGCACGTCTACCGGGCGATCCTCGAGGGCCTGGCCAACGCGCTGCGCGAGGGCGCCGAACGCACGGTCAAGCGCAGCAGGGTCCCGATCCGGGAGCTGCGCGTCTCCGGGGGCGGCTCGCAATCGAGGGCGGCCGTCCAGCTCTTCGCCGACGTCTTCGGCCTGCCCGCGTCACGCCCGCACACCCACGAGGCCGCCGGCCTTGGCGCGGCGATCGACGTCATGCTCGGCCTCGGCATCCACGCCGATCCGGTCGACGCGGTCGCCGCGATGGTCCGAGTGGCCGACCGCTTCGACCCCGACCCCTCCGCCCACCGCACCTACGACGACCTCTACCGGTCCGTCTACCTGCCGATGTACGACAGGCTCAAGCCCCTCTACCGCGAGATTCGCCGAATCACCGGCTATCCGCCTGCCTAGGCGCGGACCTCCTGCCGCATGAACCTCGCGTATGCCAGCGCAAAGCAGCCGATCGTGAGTGCAAACAGCACGACCACGTGCGGCCAGACCAGCAGCACGCTCTGGTCCAGGGACAGCAGGGAACCGATCTGCTGCTGGTATTGCGTGTACTGATCCAGGGTCGCGGGGGTCGTCACCGCGCTGACGGTCGGGTTGAGCAGGACGACCGAGGCCTCGCGGTAGAGGGTGCTCGGGAGGAGGCGCAGCAGGAACTGCTGGGTGCCGGCGGCTGCGAGCTGGTCCTGGGCTGTCGTGCCCCCCGGGGCGACGACGGCCCCGACCAGGGACACGAGGAACTGGCCGAACTGCGGGACCGCAACGAAGAACCAGACGCCGAGGCCGACGAGCGCCGACGTCGCCGCCCTCCGGATGGCCACCGACAGCAGCATCCCGAAGGCGAGCCACAGCGCGACGTACAGGATCGTGAGCAGGATCCAGGCGACGAGGCGGACGACCTCGCTGACCGCCGGCTCGATCCCGAGCCGGAGCATCCCGAAGCCGGCGATGACGAGGAGCATGCACACGAGCACGAGCGAGATGATCCCGAGCCCGGCCGCGAACTTGCCGTTGATGACGTCGTCGCGGTGGATCGGCTGCGAGAGGAGGCGCGGGAGGGTGCCCTGGTGCCGCTCGCCGTTGACGGCGTCGAACGCGAAGCCGACGCCGAGAAGCGGCGCGACGATGCCCACGAACGAATCCACCCGCAGGATGTCGACGTTCTGCGGCGCCAGCGTGAACAGGGCGAGGAAGACGGCCGACTTTCCGCTCGCCGCCTGCGCCAAGCCGCGGATCGTCTCCGCCGCGAAGTACAGCGGGATCAGCGCCGCAATGCCGAGCACGATCAGCAGGACGTACAGGCGCACGCTCAGCAGGTGGTCGGTGAACTCCTTGCCGGCGATCGTGATCCAGCCCGGCCGGAGCCGCGGGAGCTGCCGGTCCGCGGCAGCCCTGGAAACGGGCTCTGCGGGCCGGGCTGCTGCTTCTGCCGTCATGCCGCGACCTCCGTGCCGCCGACCTGCGACCGTACCCGGACCGCGGTTCGGTAGATCTCGTCGAGCGAGGCCTGCTCCTCGCGGATGGAGCTGAGGCGAAGGCCCTTCGCGGATGCGAGCGCCAGGATCGCCTCGCGCGCAGCGGGCGCGATGCTCGCCGGCTTCACGAGGACGACGAACGCGTCCGAGGCGACCATCGGCGCATGGACCTCGGTCACGCCGGCGACCGTCTGGAGCAGCCTGGCCGTGTCGGCGAAGCTGGACTTCTGGAGCCCCTCGAAGCCGACCTCGATGCGAGCGCCGCCGTCGCCGAAGCGCTCGGCCAGCTCGGGCACGGTGCCCACGCCAATGAGCTTGCCGGCGGCGAAGATGCCGACCCGGTCGCACACGGACTGGACCTGCGCGAGCAGATGGCTCGAGAGCAGCACCGCGAGGCCGCGCTCGCGGACCAGCTCGCGCAGCATGTCGAGGATCTCCACGACGCCGATCGGATCGATGGCGGTCGTCGGCTCATCGAGGATGAGCACGGATGGGTCCTTCACGAGAGCGTCCGCAATCCCGAGCCGCTGGAGCATGCCCCGCGAATACGTTTCGGTCCTGGTATCGGCCCGCGCGGTCATCCCGACGTGCTCGATGGCCTCGCTGATCTTGCGCTCGGCGTCAGGTCCGGAGAGCCCGTTGAGCCTGGCCGTGTAGCGCAGGTTCTCGCGACCGGACATGCCGTCGTAGAAGCCCACGTTGTCGGGCAGGTAGCCCACCCGGCGCTTGACCTCGAGCGGCTTGCGCGTCGGGTCGAGGCCCATGACACGCGCGCCGCCGGCAGATGGCTCGGTGAGGCCCAGGAGCATCAGGATCGTGGTCGTCTTGCCGGCGCCGTTCTGACCCAGCAGCCCGAAAATCTCGCCTGCGTGGACCTCGAGGTCCAGGTTGTCGACGGCGATGAGATCGCCGTAGCGCTTGCTCAGCCGGCGCGTGATGATGGGCGAGGCGATGTCCTCGATCGGTGCGCGAGCACGGTCGCGTTCGCGCAGGCGGCCCTTGCGAGCCATGCGGCGATCGCTCGATCTGCTCGATGCGGCGGGCATGGCTCAGCGCCGCCCGTAGCGACGGAAGACCCACAGCAGGCCGCCGACGGCGGCCACGATGAGCACCGCCCCGATGATCCCGCCGACGAGCGAGGTCTCGACGGTGAACCGGAAGTCCGCGGAGGCGTTCGCCTCCTTGCCGCGGGCCGAGAACGACAGCGAATAGTCACCGGCGATCGCGTCGCCCGAGGGCGTGATGTGGGCGATGACGGTGGAGGGCACATTCGGCTGGAGCGTGTCGATCGTGGCGGGATCGAACGTGACCTTCCAGTTCGTCGGCGGCGTCACGCTCATGGCGACCGCGGTGATCGGCGCCGTGCCGGTGTTGGTGACGGTGAAGCTCTGGTCGGTGACGTTGCCGGACGGGCCGTGGCCCGACAGCAGCTGCGTCGGCGTCGAGAGCACCAGCGAGTAGCTGCCGGTGATGTCGACCTCGAGGGGAACCGGGAACTGGGTGCCGCCAACGGTCGCCACCACGGCGATGTTGAACGGACCCGCCTGTGCATTCGCCGCCGGCGTCACCTGGACCGCGACGTTCGAGTTGCTGTTCGCCTTGACCGTGCCGCTCACGGCCTGCGACTGGCCGGTCAGCGTGACGTTGACCGTCCAGCCGGCGGGGCCTTCGCCGGTCGCCGTATAGGTCAGGTCCTGGGGCTTCTGGTTCGCGATCGTCAGGTTGAAGGTGAACGAGCTGTTGGCCGCACCCTTGAGCTGCGTGTAGTCGGGGGTGACGGTGACCGTTCCGCCTGCATTCGCCTCGACCTTGACGGAGAGCGGCAGCGTCACGGAGCCGCCGGCAGTCGTCGCGGTAACGGTCATGTTCGTCGTGCCCGACGCGTCGGTCGGGATGTTGACGTCCAGGCGAACGTCGGTGGAATCCTTGCCATTCGTCTCCACCGCGTTGACGACGAACCCGCCGCCATGGAGCCCGGCGTTCCAATTCGCCGGCGCTCCCGTCAGCGCCAGAGCCACGCGCTCGGGGGTCGTCGTCTTCACGGAGATCGTGAACGACGCCTGGGTCCCCGGGCTCACCGTGATGTCCGGGAAGGGCGTCGTCAGCGCGAGCCCGTCCGCCGCGAGCGCGCTCGAAGCGCCAAGCGGCAGCACCCACAGGGCGAGGGCGATCGATAGCACTCCCCGGAGCCGTCGTGAGATCAAGGTCGTCAAAGCCTCCTGTGTGATGTCCTCGCGCGGCCCATGCTCAGGGCGGGGGCTCGACACGCGGGCGCGCCTCCAGGTCGCGCCGAAACACGGACGGTTCTGCGGCGCCGAATCTTGCAGCAATGACAGGAACCTGCAACCTAGCCCCGGATGAGGCGAGGTTATGACTCGTGAACCCGACTCCGGCAGGGACCTTCAGCGGCCTTCGAATCGTCGAATGGGCGGCTGTGAGCTGCCGGGTCGCGCTGCCACGATTTGACATGGCACGAGATTGACCCCATCCTCGATGTCGTCAACTGAATGCCGAACAACGGACAGCAGGTCTGAGCATCGCCCGAGTCAAGGAACTCGACCGACTCGCTCCCGCGTCCACGAGGCACCTGCATCGCTCGGTCGCCCAACCCGCGACGAGCACCACGATCGTCACCCAGGGCCCACACCGCCCGGGGTCGCGACCAGAGGAAATCGAACAACCACATGCTCACGCGTACCCATCAATCGTCCGTCGTCGGACGCTCGGCCTCGATCCGGCGCATGCGCCGGCGCTCGATGGCAAGCAGCAAGCTGTACTGCCGAACGAACGGCTGCACCAGCTTCCTCGAAGTTCGGCCGGAGCGCGGCGTCGCCGTCTGCCCGGTCTGCGACTACACGCTCCGGCTCAACTAGCCGTGAATCACAACTAGCCGGGTCGCGGGTCGCCTGACCCGCTGACCCCGTGGCCGTCACACTGACGGACGTGACCACCTCGCCCACGGTCGACCGCGACCGCGTCGCCGGCCTCCTCCAGCGCGAGCTGGACGCATTCGCCGAGCGCCATCCTCGGACCCGCTCGCTGCACGAGCGCGCCCGCGGGAGCCTCCTCGACGGCGTGCCCATGAACTGGATGGTGAAGTGGGCCGGCCCGTTCCCGCTCTTCCTCGAGTCCGCGACGGGAGCCCACGCAACCTGCGCCGACGGGCACGAGTACGTCGACCTGTGCCTCGGTGATACGGGCGCCATGGCCGGC
>DASQIK010000024.1:0-2410 GCA_035631615.1 Candidatus Dormiibacterota bacterium
GAAGCTAGAGATCTTCCGGTCGAAGCCCGGTGTGCTTGGCAATGCGCGCCATCATCTTTGGGCCAATCTCATTATCGTCGTGGAAGGCGAACACAAAGTCGGACCAACCGGTACGCGCGAGAGTGCGGTGGGTGTCAACAACGGTTTGGAATGGCACAAAAACGACGGGGAAAATGTCACACTCCGGGGGGGCGAGCCTAGGACGCCCGGGCCTCCTCGCGGCGGCGGCCGCGGCGGGTGGGGGTGGGGTCGGGGCGCTGGAGCAGCTGTTGGAGGTCAGCGTGCTGCCGCATGCGGAAGCTGTTGCCCCGGATGTTGACGATATGGCAGTGGTGCACGAGGCGGTCGATCAGGGCGCTGGCCATGACGTCGTCGCCGAAGACCTCGCCCCAATCCTCGAAGCCTTTGTTGCTCGTGAGCACGGTGGAGGCCCGCTCGTAGCGGCGGCTCATGAGCTGGAAGAAGAGCATGGCGCCGGTGCGCGTGATCGGGAGGTAGCCGAGCTCGTCGACGACCAGGAGCGCGGGGAAGACGAGCGTCTTGAGCCGCTGGCCGAGCCGACTCGCGGCCTGGGCTTCCTCGAGCGACGTGATGAGATCGGCGAGGGTGCCGTAGTAGACGCGGCGGCCACTTTGGGCGGTGGCGATCGCGAGGCTGATCGCGAGGTGGGTCTTCCCCACACCGGGCGGCCCGAGGAAGATGACGTTTTCTTTGCGCTCGACGAAGCCGAGCGTGTGGAGGCTGTCGAGCTGCTCGCGTTTGATCGACGGCTGGAAGCTGAAGTCGAAGTCGGCGAGCGTCTTTACGGCCGGCAGACGCGAGGAGCGCATGGCGGCGGCGAGCCGGCGGGTATTGCGCAGCGTGATCTGCGCCCCGAGGAGCGCTTCGATCGCTTCGCCGGGCCCGAGCCGGCCGCCATCGACCTGGGCGAGGATGCCGTCGAGGGCCTCCAAGCCGCCGGGCATGCGGAGGTCGGCGAGCTGACTGCGGATCCGATCGCGCAGCGAGGGCGTCGCCTTCATCGGTCGCCGCCCGCGAGGGCCGCGTATACGGCCAGGGAGCGCCGCTCCACGGCGACGTGGGGCACGGGCGACCGCGACACCGGCGCGGGCGCGTCGGGCAGGAGCACGAGCGACTGGTAGGGCCGCGGCGCGAGCGGCCGCAGGACGGCGCGCTCGTCGCGCTCGAAGCGGGCCCGGGGCGCCTCGCGGGTGGTCGCGTGGACGCGCCCATTTGCCACCTGGTCGAGCCACTGGAGGGCTTGGGCATTGAGATCGGCGTCGCCGGCGAAGCTGCGGCCGTAGAGGAAGCTCTGGCGCACGTAGCGCACCGGCCGCTCGACCTTCCCCTTGGTCTGCGCGCGATACGGCCGGCAGGCGCGGATGCGGAAGCCCCAGTGCGCGGCGAAGCGCAGGAACTCGGGATTCTCGAGCACGCGCCCGCCCCCGGGGCGGCGGTCCTCCAGGATCACGGCCTTCAGCTGATCGAAGAGGAGCTCGGCGGGGACGCCGCCGACGTAGTGAAAGGCGGCTTCGAGCCCGCTCAGCAGGGTGCGCAGCGTCTGGCGCGCAAAGAACTGGAGCCACAGGAGGCGCGAGTAGCCGAGCACGACGAACAGGCCCCAGCGCACGCCCCACGGGAGGGGGCAGCGGGCCCAGTCGACCTGCGCTTGGTGGCCCGGCGGCGTCTCGAAGCGGACGAGCGGCTCGGGCGCGGGACGCGGGCGGATCTGGCGGACGAAGTCCCGGAGCTGCGTGAGCCGGCCGGCGTAGCCCGCGGCCTGCACCTCGTCGAAGAGCCGGACCGCGGTGAGCTCGGGATAGGTGGTGAGCCGCTCCGCGATGAGCGGCTTGTAGGGATCGAGTTTCGTCCGGCGCGCGGGGTAGCGGACCGTGGTCGCGTCGAGATCGCCGTCGAGTTTGCCCTGGGCGAGCCAGCGATAGAGGGTGCGGCGACTCAAGCCCACGCGCGCCGCGATGGCAGTCTTCGAGAGACCTTGCTCGAGGTAGTGTCGGAGTAGCACCCGCGGCTCCCAGCTGTACATCGCCGTCTCCTCGCGAACGCAGGAGACGCCAGTTTAGAGCGGTGGCCGAGCGGGAGCAGCGGGCTCAAGGGGAGGGCACGACGGCGAGCACGAAAGCGTCGCGCGCATTTGCCCCAGGAGCAACGATCGCGAGGTGGGGAGGGACCAGGGACTACCCCCGGTCGCGCCTCTCTGCACACCTCCACCCGTCGGCCGGGTCACGGCGAGTGTGCCAGTTTCGCCGCCGAAAGTGTGCAATTTGAAGTCGCCGCTAACAACCCGGACTACATCGACTGATACGGCGTGTAGACCTGCACGTCCGCTCCTTCGAGTGCCTTCCCCAGCTCTGCACTCGGCGTGCCGAGGATCTCTCCCGAGATCGAGCAT